>NZ_JBDJNU010000004.1:0-178359 GCF_039674585.1 Stenotrophomonas lacuserhaii
AAAGGACTCTGACCCCTTCTTTTTTCTCTCTTCTACGTGGCGGGACGCGCGCGCGGACGGTCAGGGCCGGGTGGGAGGGGTTGGTGGGGGCGTGGAGCGCCATGGATGGCGCGACACGAGGCCCGCAGGAGCGGCTCTTGCCGTCCCCCACCAACTCCTCCCGCCCGGGCCCAGCCCAACAAACCGCGCAGTTCGCGCCCCACCACGAGCGGCTGCGCCGTTCGCGGACTCAGGCCGCCAGTGCGGCGTCCACGGCTTCGCGCACGCGGGCGTCGTCCGCGGTTACATCCGGGGCGAAACGGGCGATGACCTGGCCGTCGCGGCCGATCAGGAACTTCTCGAAATTCCACAGGATGCCCGGTGCCGGCCGGGCCAGATCCTTGGCCGCCAGGCGTTCGCGCATCGGACCTTCGCCGATCGCCTGCGGTTGGGCGGCGATCAGCTGCTGGTACAGCGGATGCACGTCATCGCCGGCCACGCTGATCTTGGCGAACATCGGGAAGCTGACGTCATAGGTCAGCTGGCAGAACTGCTGGATGTCCGCTTCGCTGCCCGGCTCCTGGCCGAGGAAGTTGTTGGCCGGGAAACCGAGGACCTCAAGGCCCTGCGCCTGCTTTTCCGCGTACAGCTTCTGCAGGCCTTCGTACTGCGGGGTCAGGCCGCACTTGGAGGCAACGTTGACCACCAGCAGCACCTTGCCGCGGTAATCAGCCAGCGAGGCCGGCTGGCCTTCGATGGTGGTGACGGGAACATCCTGGATCGACTGGGTCACGGCGGACTCCTGGTTACGAGATGGGAAGGTAATGCATCACGCAGGGGACGCGCGGCAGCGCGCGCTCAATCCACGCAGATCGTGCCCTGGGCAACGCCGCCATCGATGCGCTGGCGGCAGCCGAAGTTTTCGCTGGCATCGCGCTGGCAGACACCGGAGGCCGGCGAGCCGGCAACCACTTCACCGATGGCCAGGCACTGGCCGCTGCAGTCGGCCTTGGCGTTGCAGGTCTTGCCGGCATCGGCATACGGCACCACGCACTGCACGCGCTGCAGGCGTCCCAATGGACGCAGCTCGCCGCCCTGCGCGGTGCACGCGGCGGCGTCCAGCGCGGCCACCGCCGGCACCGTGTCGGCGGCCGTCGCGGCGGCATCCGGACGGCTGCCACCGAAAGCACAACCGGCGAGGGAGGTCACCAGCAGCAGGCTGGCCAGCAGGGAAAGGCGCATCGGCGGTATCCATCAGGTGCGAATGAGATGCCGAGGATACCGAAGCGATGTGTCTACTCCCCGTCAGGCGCCACCAGTTGCTGCACGGTGTCGGGCTGCAGTTCAGGCGGCAGTGCCTTCTTGGCCTTGCTGCCCAACTCGGCCAATCGTCGCGCACGGCTGATCGCCGAATGGCGTGAATCCTGCAGGCGGTTGCGGGCATTGGAGAAGGCGGCAGTGGCGTCTTCGAGCTTCTTGCCGACGTTGTTGAAATCGCTCAGGAATGCCATCAGCGCGTCCAGCACCAGCCCCCCGGCGTCGCTGATCTGCAGCGCCTGCTTCTGCACCTTGTCGCGCGTCCACAGCCGTTCGGCCACGCGCAGCAGCGCCATCAGCGTATTGGGCGAAGCGAACACCACCTTGTTGTCGAAGGCATAGGTCTGCAGCGAAGGATCGGCCGACAACGCCGCCGACAAGGCCCCTTCGATCGGCACGAAGGCGATGGTCACGTCCAGCGTCTGTTCTTCGCCCATCGCCTTGGGATAGTTGCGTACGCCGAGGTCGCGCACATGCGCGCGCAGCGCGGTGGCATGCCGCAGCAGCGCTTCGCCGCTGGCTTCGGGGGTCACCGCGTTCATGGCTTCCTGCCACGCCACCAGGTTGACCTTGCTGTCGACCACGATGCTGCGCTGGTCCGGGAAGTTCACCACCACGTCCGGGCGCAGGCGTTCGCCTTCGTCATCCACCACGTGCTGCTGGCGCTTGTAGTGCACGCCTTCTTCCAGCCCGGAGCCGCGCAGCACGGTTTCCAGCATCAGCTCGCCCCAGTCGCCGCGCACCTTCGCATTGCCCTTCAAGGCGTTGGTGAGGGCCGCGGCCTGCGAGGCCATGTCCTGGTTGAGCGTCTTCAGTTCGCCCACCGCGCCGAGCAGGCTGGCGCGTTCGCGGGCTTCTTCGGCGTACAACACGTCGACCCGGCCGCGGAATTCCTGCAGGCGTTCGGTGAACGGTTTCAGCAGGTTCTCGATGTCCTGCCGCGACTGCCCGGTGGCATGGCGTACGTTCTTCTCGAACTGCTGGCCGCGCTCTTCGAAGACCTTGCCGGCCAGTTCGGCGAAGGCGCCGCTCAGCTTCTCCTTGGCGCTGTCCAGGTAGGCGCGCAGTTCGTCGCTGGCCTGCTGGGAGTGCTGCAGGTTGGCCTGCAGGCGGGTGTGCTCGCCATGCAGCTGCTGGTAGCTTTCGCGCTGGGCCTGCAGCTGCTGCTGCGTTTCAGCCAGCTGTGCCTGCAGCTGCTGCAGGGCGTTGCCGCGTTCGACCAGGCGGGTGTCACGCTCGCTGGCCAGTGCGGCGTCGCGTTCGATGCGCCCCTGTGCCGCGCTGAGTGCCTGCTGCGCTTCCAGTCCACGTCGGCGTTCGCCTTCGATGTCGTCCTGCAGCGACTGCAGGCGGCCACGCAGCTGGCCGGCGTCGACCTGCGCGGCCAGGCTGCGGTCGCGTTCGTCGGCAAGCGCCTGGCGCAGGGCGTCCAGCTCGTGGGGGTCGGTGCCGCCGCCGGAACGGCGCAGCACCACCACCAGCAGGACAAGGATGACGGCCAGCAACAGCACGGCCAGTAGAGCAAGCGTCTGGGTTTCCATGCCGCTAGTTTAGGCGGCCGCCGTCTCATCCGCTGCGCCGGGGGTGGTCGAACGGGTGGAACCTCCTCGCGGCTGTCAGGCTTCGCGCAGGGGCCTGGTGTCGGGTGGGGCGGGGAGGTTATGCGGGGCACGCGCAAGTACGTCCATGTAGCTCTTCGCGGCTCCTGCCGCTCAAGGCCCCGCATAACCTCCCCGCCCCACCCGCTGACAGTTTTTCGCGCGGTGCCAGCCGCGTTGAAAAAGGATTGGGCGCGGGGCTTACCAGCCTTCCAGTACGATCTTGCCCTTGGCTTTCTGGCTTTCGATCAGTGCGTGCGCGCGGCGCAGGTTGGCGGCGTTGATGCGGCCCAGGTTTTCGCCCAGCGTGGTGCGCAGCACGCCGGCGTCGATCAGGCCGGCGACGCGGTTGAGCAGGGCGTGCTGCTGCTGCATGTCGGCGGTCTGGTGCAGCGGCCGGGCGAACATGAACTCCCAGTGCAGCGAGGCGCATTTGCGCTTCAGCGCCATCACGTCCAGCTGGCCGGGGTCGTCGATCAGGCCGAGCTGGCCCTGCGGTGCCAGCACTTCGATGATCTGTGCGTAGTGCTGGTCGGTGTGGGTCAGGCTGGCCACGTGTTCGGCGTGTGGGATGCCAAGCCGCGCCAGGCCTTCGGACAGCGGCTGGCTGTGGTCGATGACATGGTGCGCGCCCAGCGCGTACACCCAGTCCTGGGTTTCCGGGCGCGAGGCGGTGCCGACCACGGTCAGCCTGGTCAGCTGGCGTGCCAGCTGCACCAGGATCGAGCCGACGCCGCCGGCCGCGCCGATTACCAGCAGGGTCTGGCCTTCGCCGGTGCCCTCGGCGATGCGCAGACGGTCGAACAGCAGTTCCCAAGCAGTGATCGCGGTCAGCGGCAGCGCCGCGGCGCTGGCATCGTCCAGGCTGGACGGCTTGCGGCCGACGATGCGCTCGTCCACCAGTTGGTATTCGGCATTGCTGCCGGCACGATCGATGGCGCCGGCGTAGTAGACCTCGTCACCGGGCTGGAACAGGGTGACGTCACTACCGACCGCATCGACCACGCCCACGGCGTCGAAGCCGAGCACGCGCGGGGTTTCGGTGGCGGCGTTGCGGCGCACCTTGGCGTCGACCGGGTTCACCGCCACGGCCTTGACCGCCACGCGCAGGTCGCGCGGGCCGGGGGTGGGGAGGTCCAGATTGATGTCGACCAGCGATTTGGCGTCGTCCGGCGACAGGCCGGCGTGGGTATAGGCAACAGCGCGCATCGGGTAACTCCGCAGCGGGGGGAGGCGCTCAGGATGGACGCTGCAGGTGACGCTGGAAAGGCGCAGAATCAGGCATCACTTTCTCTGTTGTGGTGAAAATGGTCCGGTTCGACGACCTGCAGCTGTTCGTGCGCACCGCGGCGCTGGGCAGTTTCAGCCGTGCAGCGCGCGAGGTCGATCTGCTGCCCGGTCAGGTGGCCGCAGCGATCGCGCGGCTGGAGCGCGAGCTCGACCTGCGGCTGTTCGTGCGCACCACCCGCAGCCTGCGCCTGACGGCCGAGGGCGCGCAGTACCTGCCTTATGCGCAGGAAGGCCTGGCAGCGCTGCGCGAGGGCCAGGCGCGGGTACAGGGTGAAGCCGCCGAACTGGCCGGCACCCTGCAGGTGGCGGCGCCATCGGACCTGGGCCGCAACGTGCTGCTGCCCTGGCTGACCGCGTTCCGGCGTGCGCATCCGCGGCTGCAGCTGCACCTGCAGCTGTCCGACCAGGTGGCCGACGTGTTCCGCGATCCGGTCGATATCGCCTTCCGGCTCGGCCGCTTCGACAACGCCAGCTATGTCGCCCTGCCGCTGCTGGCGGGCAACCGCCGCGTGCTGGTGGCGTCTCCGGCCTACCTGCAGGCGCACCCGGCACCGGACAGCCTGGAGGCGCTGAAGGACCATGCCTGCCTGCTGTACCAGCTCGGCGGCCGCACCCATGACCGCTGGAGTTTCGAACAGGATGGCCGACGCAGCGTGGTCGCGGTGCGTGGCGCGCTGCTGTGCGACGACGCCGACGTGGTGCGGCGTTGGGCGGTGGCCGGGGAAGGCATCGCCTACAAATCGTGGCTGGATGTCGGCGATGACGTGCGTGCAGGACGCCTGCAGGTGCTGCTGGACGGCCAGGGCGAGAGCCTGCCGTTGAATCTGGTCTGCCCGCACCGCAAACAGTTTTCGCCGGCGGTGCGGCAGTTGCATGGGTTTCTGGGTGAGCGGCTGACGCCGTTGCTGCACGGGTTGCCCACCGCCCGGTAGTGACGGCCGCTGGCCGTCCGCGCTCTGCCTTGGTGGGTGACGACCGTTGGTCGTCACCGCTGCGCCGCTGCGCTCGCCGGGCACGGCTCGGCGCTACCGGACCGGTTGCCTCGGTAGTGACGGTCGCTGGCCGTCACTACAATGAAGGCCCCTGCGTTGAACGAGTGAGCCGCCATGCCGTGGATGGGCATCCAGGACCTGTGGACCTTCCTGGTCGCCGTGCTGGTGTTCCTGGCCCTGCCGGGTCCAGGCACCTTCACCCTGCTCACCGCCACCGGCCGCGGTGGCGTGCGGGGCGGCTACACGGCGTTGGCCGGCCTGCTGGTGGGCGACCAGATCCTGATGTGGCTGGCGCTGGCCGGCGTGGCCGCGCTGCTGAAAGCCAACCCGACCGTGTTCCATGCCGTGCAGTACCTGGGCGCGGCCTACCTGGTGTGGGTGGGCATCAGCCTGCTGCGCACGCCGAAAGCCGACGGCAGCGACCTGCCGGGCAGCGTGCGGCTGGCACCGGGCCACTATTTCCGCCAGGCGATCCTGGTCAGCCTGCTCAACCCGAAGGCCATCCTGTTCTACATGGCGTTCCTGCCGCTGTTCATCGACCCGCGCCAGCACCAGGGCGTGGCCACGTTCGCCGCGCTTGCCGGCATCATCTTCGTGGTCAGCGTGGCGTACTGCTCGCTGCTGATCGGCGCCGGCAACCTGGCCCGTCGTCGGTTGATCCAGCATCCGCGCATCAGTGATGTGCTGCGACGCGTGGCCGGGGTGTTCCTGCTGGGCTTCGGCATCCGGCTCGGGCTGAATGGCTGAGGCGTTGTGCCGATTCCGGCAGCGGTTGCCGGGTGCAGCGCCAAGCGGTTTGTCAATGAGCGTCCGTCAGTAGTAATGCTGCGCCGCATTCGGTCACACTCGGGCACTTGTCGTTCCCAGTCACCACGAGGCCCGAATGTCTTTGCTCCGGCGCAAATCCCTGGATACCGTCACCGTCCATGAAGCCGGAAGGCAGCTGGTCCGCACACTGAGTTGGCCGCACCTGATCGCGCTGGGCATCGGCGCCATCGTCGGCACCGGCATCTACACGCTGATCGGTGTGGGCGCCAACCTGGCCGGCCCGGCGGTGTTGATCTCCTTCGCCATCGCCGGTGCGGTCTGCGCCTGCGCCGCGCTGTCCTATGCCGAGCTGGCAACGATGATGCCGGCCTCGGGCAGTGCCTATACCTACAGTTACACCGCGCTCGGCGAAATTTTCGCGTGGGTGGTCGGCTGGAGCCTGATCCTGGAGTACTCGCTGGTGGTGAGTACCGTGGCGGTCGGCTGGTCCGGCTACTTCGTCGGCTTCCTGGAATGGGTGAACAACCAGATGGGCATCGACATCCGCCTGCCGCTGGCGCTGTCGGCGGGTCCGCACGTGGAAGGCGGCCTGTTCAACCTGCCGGCCGTGCTGATCACCTGGCTGGTGGCGGGTGGCCTGATGCTGGGCACCAAGGAAAGCGCCACGCTCAACGCGGTGCTGGTGGTGTTGAAGATCATCGCGCTGGGCGTGTTCGTGGCGGTGGCGCTGCCCGCCTTCGACAGCGCCAACCTGCAGCCGTTCATGCCATATGGCTTCGCCAAATCGCTGGGCCCGGATGGGCTGGAGCGCGGCGTGATGGCGGCGGCGGCGATCATCTTCTTCGCCTTCTACGGCTTCGATGCGATCGCCACCGCCGCCGAAGAAACCAGGAATCCGGGCCGCGATCTGTCGATCGGCATCATCGGTTCGATGGTCGGCTGCACCATCATCTACATGCTGGTCGCGCTGGCCGCCGTCGGTGCGATGAGCTATGCGGTGTTCGGCAGCAGTGCCGAGCCGCTGGCACTGATCATGCGCCAGCTGGGCCACCCGACTGCCGCGCTGATCATCGGCATCGTGGCCATCGTGGCCTTGCCCACCGTGCTGTTGGCTTTCATGTTCGGCCAGAGCCGGGTGTTCTTCGTCATGGGCCGCGACGGCATGCTGCCGCGCCGCCTGTCCAATGTCAGCAAGCGCACCGGCACGCCGGTGGCGACCACCTTGTTCAGTGCCCTGCTGGTATCGGCACTGGCCGGCGTGGCGCGGCTGGATGAAATCGCCGCACTGGCCAACGCCGGCACGCTGGCCGCCTTCACCGCAGTGGGCGTGTGCCTGGTGGTGATGCGCCGCCGTGAACCGGACCGCGCACGTACCTTCCGCACGCCGCTGGCCTGGATCGTCGGTCCGGCGGCCGCGCTGGGCTGTGTGTACCTGTTCTTCAGCCTGCCGCACAGCACCCAGCTGTATTTCCTGATCTGGAACGTGATCGGGCTGGCGGTGTACTTCCTGTACAGCCGCCGCAACGCGGTGCTGGGCCGCTAGGCAGTGACGGCCGCTGGCCGTCAATCGGTGTGACGGCCAGCGGCCGTCACTACCGCGTGGTCAGGGGCGGGCGTGGTCCTGCGCCTGCTGCATCACCCGCAGCAGGTTGCCGCCCCAGATGCCGGCGATCTGCTTTTCGTCGTAACCGCGGCGCAGCAGCCAGGCGGTGATCTTCGGCAGCTGGCTGACATCGCGCAGGTCGGTCAGCCCGCCGCCGCCATCCCAGTCCAGGCCGATGCCAACGTGTTCGGGGCCCACCACGTCGAGGATGTGGCCCATGTGCGCGAAGAAGTCATCCAGGCTGGCGTGGCGCACCGGGTACTGCCGGTCCAGCGCCTCTTCCCCGCGCTGCAGTTCCTCGCCCTGCGCGATGCTCATGCCTTCCCAGCCACCCAGCCGCTTGCTCAGCGCGTCTTCGGCGTCCTTGCGCTCGGGGCTTTTGCCGGGATCCACCAGGTAGCCGCCGTAGGCGTTCACCTGGATCACCCCGCCGGCCTTGGCCAGCTGGCGCAGGCGCGCATCGTCCAGATTTCGCGGGTGGTCGTGGATCGCCCTGGCCGAGCTGTGCGACAGCACGAACGGTACCGGCATCATCGCGATGAGCTGGTCGAATACCGCATCGGAGGCATGCGACTGGTCGATGACGATGCCCCGTTTCACCGCCTCTTCGACCAGCGCGCGGCCGGCCGGGCTCAGCCCGTTCCATTCCGGCCCTTTCGGGTTGGTAGCCGAATCGGCGAACTCGTTGTTGGCGAAGTGCACGGTGCTCAGCATGCGCAGCCCGGCCTGGTGGTAGAAGCGCAACAGGCTGGGATCGGCCACCAACGGACTGGCGTTTTCCATGCTGATGAACACCACGCGCTTGCCGTCGGCCTTGATCCGCAGCGCATCGGCCGGGGTCAGCGCCAGCGCGAAGCGGTCGCCGTGGGCGGCCAGCATGGTGCGGATGTCGAGCAGCCGCTGCAGGCCGGCATCGCGATCGCGCAACTGGGCGGCGGCACTGCGGTCGCCCTGGCCGGTGTAGATCGCCCAGAAGCCGCCGTCCAGCGCCCCTTCCACCATGCGCGGGTAATCCACCTGGGACAGCGCGTTGTGGTCATGGCGGTTGTCGATGTCGAAGCCATCGCGGGCGAAGTTGGCCGGCGTATCCAGATGGCTGTCCAGGGTCAGCAGGCGCTGCTGCAGGGCCTTGGCGCGCTGCAGTTCGGCGGCGCTGAAATCGATGGCATGGGCGGACAACGGCGTGCTGAGCGCCAGGGCGAGCAGCAGCGGCAGGCGACGCAGGATCATGCAGGTCTCACCGGGAACGGGGAGACCTGACGATAGCCTGCGCGCCTTGGCGGGTCCATGTGACGACCAACGGTCGTCACCCACCGGGGTTGGTCGTCACCCACCGGGGTTGGTCGTCACCCACAGGGGTTGGTCGTCACCCACCGGGTTGGGTCCGTACGCGGTTACAGCACGCGGCAGAACACAGCCTTGAGGTAGCGCGATTCCTGCACGTGGGCCATGAACGGGTGGTCGGGACCGGCGCCGGACACCTTGAGGATCTGGATGGTGCGGCCGGAATAGAACGCCGCACGTCGCAGCATGTCCAGGAACTGGTCTTCGGCCACCAGGCCGGTGCACGAGAACGTGGCGAACAGGCCACCCGGCTTGACCACGCCGAGCGCCAGCTTGTTCATATCCAGGTACTTCTTCAGCGCGCTGATGACCTGGTCGCGGTCACGGGTCATCTTCGCCGGGTCCAGGATCACCACGTCGTACTGCTCGCCGCGGTTGGCCGCATCGCGCAGCCACGGGAAGATGTCGGACTGCACGAACTTCGGCCGCACGTTGTTGAGCTTGGCGTTGCCCTTGGCGATCTGGATCACGTCCTCGTCGATGTCGATGCCCACCACTTCACTGGCACCGCGTGCGGCGGCGTACACCGCGAAACCGCCGGTGTTGCAGCACAGGTCGAGCACGGTCTTGCCTTCGACCTGCTGGCTCAGCCACTCGCGGTTGTCGCGCTGGTCGGCGAAGAAGCCGGTCTTGTGCGCGCCGGCCGGGTCGGCGCGGAACTTGACGCCGTACTCGGTGATCACCGAGGCATCGGTGGTGGTGTTGCCATGGAAATCGAAGCTTTCCTGCTTCTGCACGTGTTCGTCGGCGAAGCTGTGGAAGCGGCAGCCCGGGAACTGTTCGCTCAGCGCCTCGTAGATCCATTCGCGGTGGCGGAACATGCCGGCGGCGAAGAACTCCACCACCACCAGGTCGCCATAGCGGTCCACCACCAGCCCGGACAGGCCGTCGCCTTCGCTGTGCACCACGCGCCACGCATCGCTGACCGCATCCAGCTTCAACACGTCACGGCGCAGTTCCACCGCCTGGGCGATCTTGCGCGAGAACCAGCCGGCGTCGACCGGCACGCGCTCGTCGGTTTCCAGGATGCGCACGGCGATGCGCGAATGCCCGTTGTAGAAGCCCCGCCCGATGAAGTCCCCTTCCACGCCGAAGACGTCGACGATGGTGCCGGGCTTGGGCCGGACGGCCGGTTTTTCGACCAGTTTCTGGAAGATCCACGGGTGGCTGGAACGCCAGGCATTCTTGAGACGGACTGAGGGGGCAGAGGTATTCATCGGCCTATTGTAATCGCTGGGGTGGGCAAGGCCGCTGACCGTCCCCGCGATTCGCGCGATCGACGGCCAGCGGCCCTCACTACCCGGTGATTGACGCGGCGCCGGGATGCCCGCAGAATCGGCGCCAGAAGGGGAGTAGCTCCCAACGTTGTCGCCGTCAATTCGAGCCCGCAGGCTCCGGTGCAGCGGCAGTCCCACCACATCGGGGCTGCGAGCGAGACCTTCGCCGTACCGGCGAAGCTCTGTCCCTGGATCCCCCTCCCGATCCTCCGTTGCAGATCCTCGCCGTCCGGCTTGAGGCTTTTTTCTTTTTCCCAACGGACAACCCATGCAGACGATCGGTAATTTGTGGTTATGGCTCGGCTTCGGCGCGGTGGTGATCATCGCGCTGCTGGTCGACCTGGTGTTGATGCGCCACGGCGGCCCGCACAAGGTCACCTTCAAGGAGGCCCTGTGGTGGTCGATCGGCTGGGTGCTGCTCGCCCTGGCCTTCAATGGTGGCCTCTGGTACTACCTGAACGAGACCGCCGGACAGGTGGTGGCCAACAAGGTCGGCCTGGAGTTCCTGACCGGCTATCTGGTCGAAAAAGCGCTGGCCGTCGACAACATCTTCGTCTTCCTGATGATCATGGGCTACTTCGCAGTGCCCGAGGAACAGCGGCAGAAGGTGCTGATCATCGGCATCCTGGGCGCGATCGTGCTGCGTACGATCATGATCTTCGCCGGCAGTGTGCTGATCACCAAGTTCCATTGGCTGCTCTACGTGTTTGGTGCCTTCCTGCTGTTCACCGGCTGGAAGATGTGGTTCTCGGCCGGTCAGGAGCCGGACCTGGAGACCAACCCGGCCCTGCGCTGGATGCGCAAGCACCTGCGCCTGCTGCCGGACTACGCCGGTAATGCGATGAGCGTCATGCGCGATGGCAAGCGCTGGTACACCCCGCTGTTCGCCGTGCTGATCCTGATCGCGGTGACCGACGTGATCTTCGCGGTGGACAGCATTCCGGCCATCTTCGCCATCACCACCGACCCGTTCATCGTGCTGACCTCGAACGTGTTCGCGGTGCTGGGCCTGCGCGCGATGTTCTTCCTGCTGGCCGGCATGGCCGATCGCTTCCACCTGCTGCCGTACGGTCTGGCACTGGTGCTGGGCTTCATCGGCATCAAGATGATGATCATCGACCTGTTCAAGATCCCGACCCCGATCTCGCTGGGCGTGGTCGCGCTGATCATCGCCATCACCGTGGTGCTGAGCCTGAAGATCCCGCCGAAGCACGACAAGGCCTGATCGATCGCGTTACCGGTCCTGCGGGGCCGGCAGCGCGCGCCGCAGCAACGGGCCGACGGGATTGTCCCGCCGGCCCGTTTTACTTTCCCACCCCGCCGGGGTTGGTTTCGCCCCCGCCACCGCCATTGCTTGGATATGAACGCCAACGCACCCGTGCCCGCCGGCGCCGACCCGGCCCCACCTACCGATCGCCTGCGCATCCTGCGCGCCTTCAACCTGAGCCTTGGTGCCGTGGTGCTGCTGGTGGCCGTGTTCGCGCTGCAGGACTACTTCGACTGGCGGCCGTGGGCGGTGGCGCCGTTGGAGCTGGCCGGGCTGCTCGGGCTGCTCGGTGCACCGTTGCTGCATGGATCGGTGGAACACATCGCCGCCAACAGCGTGGCCCTGCTGATCCTCGGCACCCTTGCCGGCAGCGTCTATCCGAAAGCGACCCTGCGCGCGCTGCCGCTGCTGTGGATCGGCTCCGGCATCGGCGCCTGGCTGCTGGGCGACCCGGGCAGCCGACACCTCGGCGCCAGTGGCGTCACCCACGGCCTGATGTTCCTGCTGGCCAGCCTGGGCCTGCTGCGCCGCGACCGCGCCGCCATCGCCACCGGGCTGATCGGCATGCTGTTCTACGGCGGCATGTTGATGACCGTGCTGCCGCATACCCCGGGCGTGTCCTGGCAGTCGCACATGGGCGGCGCGTTCGCCGGCATCATCGCCGCGCTGCTGTTCCGCAACAGCGACCCGATGGCGGCCCGCCCACGCTACAGCTGGGAAGACGAAGAAGATGCCATCGAAGCGCTGCCCGACGACGAGCTGGAGCCGCCCTCGCCGCGCCAGGTGCCGGTGCTGTGGCAGCCACGCGAAGGCCACGACTACGTGGTGCTGCCGTTCCGACGCCCAGGCCAGGATGACGCACCGCGCTGATCGCCTGCCGGCTGCTTCTGCCGGGTGACGACCGTTGGCTGCTTCTGGTGGGTGACGACCGTGGGCTGCTTCTGGTGGGTGACGACCGTGGGTTGCCTTGGTGGGTGACGACCGTTGGTCGTCACGCTGTTGCTCTCTTGCCGCTGCGCTCGCCGAGCGTGGCTCGGCGCTACCGGCACCTGCGCCCCTCGCTAGTGACGGCCGCTGGCCGTCCTGCTGTGGCGCCTGCTCCGATAGGTGACGACCGTTGGTCGTCATGCTCTCCCGCTTTCAAATTTCCGTCATAGACGCGGCTCGACCGGTTTGCCCACCATGTACCGGCTGGAATCCTCAGGTCCAGCCGGGATTGGCATCCTGTCGCGGATTCCCCGAAACGCCCGCGCGCCAACCCGCACCGTCCGCCACGCGCATCGGATGCACGTGACCAGCTGCGAGGAAACACCGCATGGGAGCCTTCCCACCCCCTGGCGCATCGATCGACGACATGGTGCTGTATCTGGTGATCGCCGGTCTGCTGCTGGTAGTGGGCCTGCTGCTCTTCTACATCGCATTGCGCGATCCCGTGGGCCGCCGCTGCTGCCGCTGCGGCGATCCTCGCCGCTGTCCGTTGCGCCGCGGCCGCGGCTCCAGCCTGTCTGCCGGCAAATAGCCGCTCAGCGGCCGTCGACCGCCTTGCGACCCAGCGCCGGATCATCGGTGAAGAACGCATCGATGCCGGTGGCGAGGTAAGCCCGCATTTCCGCGATGGAGCCATCGGGGTTGCGTGCGTTGGCGTCACCGCTGCGCAGGTTGGCGGCGATGAAAAGATTCTCCGGGCGGAAGGTGTAGGGAACCACCATCAAGCCCGCCGCATGCGCATCGCGTACCAGCGTGGTCGGCTGGCCCAGGGCGCCCTTGGCGTCCAGCGGAATGATCGAACGCAGCTCCGGCCCGATGCCGTCAGCATAGGTCGCAATGTCCGCCAGCCCGTCAGGTGTCAGCATCCGTGCATAGGTCAGCGCACCGCCCGCCTTGGCCACGTCGGCCGGCCTGGCGTCGCCCTTCCAGGTCAGCTGCAGCAGGCGGATGTTGCTGCCGCGGCCGAGCTTGCCGCGCAGGTAACGCAGGTTGGCGGTCTCGAAGGACTGCAGCGTCACCGGACCCACCTTGGTATACGGGTTGGCCTGCAGCGCGGCCAGCACTTTGTCTTCCATCGGCAGGCCGATGGACTGGAAGTAGCTGGGGTGCTTGATCTCCGGTACCAGCCCGATGCCCCGGTTGGCACGGCCGGCCTGCTGCACCAGGAAGGCCAGGATTTCATCGAAGCTGGCAATGCGGAACTGCCCGTCGAAGGCGGTGCTGCGCTGCTGTGGCAGGCGCTCGCGTGCGTAGAGCGTCTTCAGTTCGGCCAGGGTGAAGTCTTCGGTGAACCAGCCCTCGACCTGTTCGCCGTCGATGGTCCTGGTGGTGCGGCGATCGGCGAACTCCTCGCGGGAAGCGACGTCGGTGGTCCCGCCGATCTCGTTCTCGTGGCGGGCCACCAGCTGCCCGTCCTTGGTCATCACCAGGTCCGGCTCGATGTAATCGGCGCCATCGGTGATGGCCTGTGCATAGGCCGCCAGAGTGTGTTCGGGCAGCAGCGCACTGGCCCCGCGGTGGGCATAGACCGAGGCCTTGCCCGGTGCAGCTGATGAAGATTCGGCGCTCATGGCCAACGATGGTGCCACGGCCAGCGACAACAGCACTGCACAACCCCACGACTTCACGGACTATCCCCTTGGTGGATGACGAATGCGGCGAGTATGCGTCTGCAATATGACAGGGGGAGGTAGCGGGTCTGTAGGCGGTGCGCGGGCATTTGTGCAAGCGCTTGTTGCACAAATGCCCGGAACGCCGAGTGAGCGGCGATTGAACAGGGCAGCCAACTGAAGTCGGCTCCACCAGCCGGCTCCCGCCCTACTTCCCTATGCAGAAGCTGGAGAAGATCCGGCCCAGCAGGTCATCGGCGCTCATCGCGCCGGTGATCTCGCCCAGCGCCTCGTGCGCCAGCCGCAGTTCTTCGGCGGCCAGTTCCAGGTGCTCGTGTGCCAGCTCGCCATCGGCCTGCAGTGCGTGTTCCTGCGCGCGCTCGATGGCGTCGACATGGCGGGTGCGCGCGGAGAACTCGCCGTCCACCTGTTCGCCGGCACCGGCGCTGGCGATCGAACGCAGGCGCGCATGCAGGTCGTCCAGGCCGGCACCGGTCGCGGCGGACACGAACACCCGGTCCGGGTCATCGCTGCCCTGCCCCGTGCCGCTCGGCAGCAGGTCGGATTTGTTGTGGATGTAGACCTTGTGCGGCACGTCCAGCACCGATGCGCCGATCGCCGCTTCACCGGCGGCGGGATCGCGCGCATCCAGCACGATCAGCGCAAGATCCGTGCGCTCTATTTCCACCCGCGCACGACGCATGCCTTCGCGTTCAATCGCATCACCGCCATCGCGCAGGCCAGCGGTATCCACCAGGGTCAGCTCCAGGCCGTCCAGCCGGATGGTCTCCCGCAGGGTGTCGCGGGTGGTGCCGGCGATGTCGGTGACGATCGCCCGCTCGCTGCCGGCCAGCGCGTTGAGCAGCGAACTCTTGCCGGCATTCGGCGGGCCGATCAGTACCGCATGCAGGCCATCGCGCAGGCGGCGGCCGCGTTCGGCATCGCGGCGCAGCAGCGCCAGGGTTTCACGTGCCTGCAGCAGGCCACGCCGCATCTGCTCACCGCCCAGTGTATCCAGCGGTTCATCGGCGAAATCGATGGCGGCCTCGACGTGGATGCGCAACCTGACCAGTTGTTCGGCCACCTCGTCGACGCGGCGCGAGAACAGCCCGTCCAGCGAGCGGCGTGCGGCACGCGCAGCGCGATGGTCGCCGGCCGCGATCAGGTCGGCGATTGCCTCGGCCTGGGCCAGATCCAGCTTTCCATTGAGGAAAGCCCGTTCGCTGAACTCACCCGGCCGCGCCTGGCGCGCACCCAGCGCGATGCAGCGTGCCACCAGCTGCTGCAGCACGACCGGGCTGCCGTGGCCCTGCAGTTCCACCACTTCTTCGCCGGTGAAACTGTTCGGTGCCGGGAACCACAGCACGATGCCGTCGTCGATCACCTCGTTGTCGGCATCGCGCAGGCGCGCGTAATGCGCATGACGCGGACGCAGCACGGGTGCCCCGAGCAGGTGGGCGATGGTCGCCGCACGCGGTCCGGAAAGGCGCAGCATGCCCACCCCGCCTGCGCCGGCGGCCGTGGCGATGGCAACAATGGTGTCGGTAGCGGTGGTATCCATGGCGGTCATTGTGCGGGGTTGGTCTGCCGTCGGCCAGAAGCAGGAAACCCGCCTTGCGGCGGGTTCCTGTGCGGCTTACTTCTTGGTGGCGATGGCCGGGACCGGATCGCCGCCGTGGCGCTTGGTCATCCACCACTGCTGCAGCAGGCCCAGGCCGCCGTTGACCACCCAGTACAGGACCAGGCCGGACGGCATGAAGGCCATCATGACGCCGAACACGATCGGCATCATCTGCATCATCTTCTGCTGCATCGGGTCCATGCCCGGTGCCGGGGTCAGCTTCTGCGTGGCCCACATCACCGCCACGTTGATCACCGGCAGGATGAAGTACGGATCGCGCGCGGTCAGGTCCTGGATCCAGCCCAGCCACGGCGCCTGGCGCAGTTCGACCGACTCCACCAGCACCCAGTACAGGGCGAAGAAGATCGGCATCTGGATGAGGATCGGCAGGCAGCCGCCCATCGGATTGATCTTTTCCTTCTTGTACAGCTCCATCATCGCGGTCTGGAACTTCTGGCGGTCATCGCCGTAGCGTTCCTTCAGCTGCGCGATGCGCGGCTGGAAGCGACGCATCTTCGCACCACTCTTGTACTGCACCGCCGACAGCGGATACAGCACCATCTTCAGCAGCACCACCAGGCCGACAATCGCCCAACCCCAGTTGTTGACCAGCTTGTGCACCTGGTTCAACACCCAGAACAGACCCTGGCCGATCACCGCCATCAGCGAGAAGCGGCTGTAGTCGACCACACGATCCAGGCCCTTCACGTCTTCCTTGGCGATCAGGTTGACCAGCTTCGGACCCACCCACAGGCGGGCTTCGCTGCTGACCTGCTGGCCGGGCGCGACGTTGAAGGCCGGGCCACGCGCTTCGATCTGGTCGCGGCCGTTGTTCTGCGACAGCACGTAGTGCGCGACCTGGTCGGACTGCGGGATCCACGCGGTGAAGAAGTGGTGCTGCAGCATCGCCAGCCAGCCACCGGTGATGTTCTTGTTCAGCGCACCGTCGTCCATGTAATCAGCGAAGGCACGACGCTCGTAGCCGCCTTCGGTGCTGAACCAGGTTGCGCCGTTGAAGCTGAAGGAATCCGGGTTGGTCATGCTGCGCGACAGGATGGTCGGGCTGCGGTCCAGCGTGCGGTAGACGAAGCCGTTCCACGGCGCCGTGCCCTGGTTGCGGACCACGTCCTTGACCTTGATCGCGTACTCGTTGCGCGACAGGGTCAGGGTGCGGTCGATCACCACGCCGTTCGGGCCATTCCAGACGAACGGGATCTGCAGTTCCTTCTGGCCGTCGGCCAGCACGAACTCGCGCTGGTCACCGACCAGCGTGAAGCCATCGGCGCCCGGGACCGGCACGCTCTTGTCTTCGCTGGCCCAGCCGCTGATCGCGCTGTACGGATGCGCGGGGTCTTCGGTCAGCAGGCGCACCGGCGGGCTGTTGTCGGCCTTGGTCTGCGGGAACTGCAGCAGCTCGGCGTCCAGCACACGGCCGCCATCGAGCACCAGGCGCAGCACGTCGGTGGTGACGGTCACGCGCTGGGCGGCGGGGGTAGCGGTCGCCTGGGCGGTCGTCGCCGCCGCCGTGGCGCCGGGCACCTGTGCACCGGGCACGCCGCCGGGCGTGGCGCCGGGGACGGCCTGGGTGGCAGCGGCCACGGCGGTCGTGGTCTGCGTGACCGGCGGTGCGGCCTTTTCGCGGCCCCACTCCATCCACAACAGCACGGCCACCATCAGCCAGGCAAAGATAAGGAAAATACGGGTCTGGTTCATCAGCGGACAGGCTCTGCGGTGCCGGGGCGTGGTGCCGGCTCGTTCGAAGAAGGCGATGCGACGCCGTCGGAAGGCGGCATTGTGCCGTCCACGACCGGGGCGGGCAATGCACCAAGGCGTCGCAACAGGCGCAGGAAGGCCTGGCGGATCTCATCGTTGCTGGCGGCACGCGCAGCACTACGTGCCACGACGACAATGTCGCCCGGCAGCAGGTCAGCGCGGCAATGTCGCAAGGCGTCGCGCAGGACGCGCTTGATCCGGTTACGCCCTACGGCGTGCGGATCCACCTTGCGTGAAACGGCCAGACCCATCCTGGCCGGCCGGTCTCCTGGCAGCCAGTGAAGGGTCATCAGCGGTTCGGACACCCGGCGGGCGCCGTTGAAGACCGTAGAATATTCGGCACGCGTGCGAACCCGCGCAGAGCGAGGGAATCGCTTGCGCGGGTCAGCAGTACTCACTATCGGAAGGATTGCGTCTGCCGCGGACAGCGGCATGGCAATCAGGCGCTCAGGACTTTGCGGCCCTTGGCGCGGCGACGCGACAGGATCTTGCGGCCGTCAGCGGTCTTCATACGGGCACGGAAACCGTGGTCGCGCTTACGCTTGAGGTTGCTGGGCTGGAAAGTGCGCTTGGTGGCCATGTTGGGCCTCTCGTATGAAATGGACGGAAAGAACCGGAAATTCTAGAGGTACATACCCCCTCGCGTCAAGTCCTTGTGACTACGCGATTTCATGGGGCTGTGCAATAGCTGTGGATGATTTTGTGAATAACTGCGGGACAAGCATTCCAGAGGCCGCCCGGCGATGGTAGTCTGAGTCATCCTTTTCCCCCTTTCCGGCCTGTCGGGACGGTGCTTTCAAGCGCCTGACCACCGGCCCAAGATGATTATTGCCGATGGATGCCTGGTCCCGTTGTCTGGAACGCCTTGAAGCGGAGTTCCCGCCTGAAGACGTTCACACCTGGCTGAAGCCGCTGCAGGCTGATCTGCGCGCTGACGCCTTGATCCTCTTCGCCCCCAATGCCTTCATCGTCGACCAGGTGCGCTCGCTGTACCTGCCGAGGATCCGCGAACTGCTGACCCACTTCGCTGGTTTTGGCGACGTTTTTCTTGAAATCGGCTCGCGTCCGCGCCCCATGGAGACGCAGATCGCGTCGAATCCGGGGCTGTTCAGCGGTGGTGCCTCGCCAGCGCTGCCGCCGGCGGCGAGTGCGCCGGTGGTGCCGTTCGCCGGCAACATGGATTCGCACTACACCTTCGCCAACTTCGTCGAAGGCCGCAGCAACCAGCTGGGCCTGGCGGCGGCGTTCCAGGCCGCGCAGCGTCCGGGTGACCGCGCGCACAATCCGCTGCTGCTGTACGGCGGCACCGGCCTGGGCAAGACCCATCTGATGTTCGCGGCCGGCAACGCGATGCGCGAAGCCAACCCGCACGCCAAGGTGCTCTACCTGCGTTCGGAGCAGTTCTTCAGCGCGATGATCCGGGCCCTGCAGGAAAAGACCATGGATCAGTTCAAGCGCCAGTTCCAGCAGGTGGACGCGCTGCTGATCGATGACATCCAGTTCTTCGCCGGCAAGGACCGCACCCAGGAAGAGTTCTTCCACACCTTCAACGCCCTGTTCGACGGCAAGCAGCAGATCATCCTGACCTGCGACCGGTATCCGCGCGAAGTCGAAGGCCTGGAAGCGCGCCTGAAGTCGCGTCTTGCCTGGGGCCTGTCGGTGGCCATCGAACCACCGGACTTCGAAACCCGCGCCGCCATCGTGCTGGCCAAGGCACGCGAGCGTGGCGCTGAGATCCCCGACGATGTGGCGTTCCTGATTGCCAAGAAGATGCGCTCCAACGTGCGCGACCTCGAGGGCGCGCTGAATACCCTGACCGCGCGGGCCAATTTCACTGGCCGTGCGATCACCACGGAGTTCGCCCAGGAAACCCTGCGCGATCTGCTTCGGGCCCAGCAGCAGGCCATCAGCATTCCCAACATCCAGAAAACCGTTGCCGACTACTACGGCCTGCAGATCAAGGATCTGCTGTCCAAGCGTCGGACCCGGTCGCTGGCGCGTCCGCGCCAGGTCGCGATGGCCCTGACCAAGGAACTGACCGAGCACAGCCTGCCCGAGATCGGCGACGCCTTCGCAGGGCGGGACCACACCACGGTGCTGCACGGCTGCCGCCAGATCCGGACGTTGATGGAAACCGACGGCAAGCTGCGGGAAGACTGGGACAAGCTCATTCGCAAGCTGAGCGAATGATGCACGTACGCCGTTGAGGCGTCATCGCACAAAACGGTGCAGAATCCGGGGGCAAGCACGGGGCATGTTGTGGATAAAAAAGGCGTTCCTGATCCAGGAAATTCCATCCACAGCTTTCCCCCCTGTCTGAAGGGCGGTATTCCATAGGGTTTCGAGGCATTAAAACCCTTTGGATTCAAATACTTGAGTGTGTTTTCCCTGAATTCTGGCTCTACCATCACCACCAAGCTTTTGATTTATTCCATATTTTTTAAAGCATAGGGGCACGGAACCACATGCGTTTCACACTGCAGCGCGAAGCCTTTCTCAAGCCGTTGGCGCAAGTCGTCAATGTGGTCGAACGCCGCCAGACCTTGCCGGTTCTGGCCAACTTCCTCGTACAGGTGCAGGACGGGCAGCTTTCGCTGACCGGTACCGACCTGGAAGTGGAAATGGTGTCGCGGATCGCAGTTGAAGACGCCGAGAACGGCGAAACCACCATTCCCGCCCGCAAGCTCTTCGAGATCATCCGCGCCCTGCCCGATGGCAGCCGGATCACCGTCTCGCAGACCGGTGACAAGATCACCGTGCAGGCCGGGCGCAGCCGTTTCACCTTGGCAACCCTGCCCGCCAACGACTTCCCATCGGTGGACGAAGTGGAAGCCACCGAGCGCGTTGCGATCGGCGAAGCCACCCTGAAGGAACTGATCGAACGCACCGCGTTCGCGATGGCCCAGCAGGACGTGCGCTACTACCTCAACGGCCTGCTGTTCGACCTTCGCGGCGACACGCTGCGCACCGTTGCCACTGATGGGCACCGCCTGGCGCTGTGCGAAACCGATCTCGCCAAGCCCAGTGGTTCCAAGCGCCAGATCATCGTGCCGCGCAAGGGCGTGACCGAACTGCAGCGCCTGCTGGAAAGCGGTGATCGCGAGATCGAGCTGGAAGTCGGCCGCAGCCACGTGCGCGTCAAACGCGACGATGTGACCTTCACCTCGAAGCTGATCGATGGTCGTTTCCCGGACTATGAGGCCGTGATTCCGATCGGTGCCGACCGTGAGGTCAAGGTGGATCGTGAAGCGCTGCGTGCCTCGCTGCAGCGTGCCGCGATTCTGTCCAACGAGAAGTACCGCGGCATCCGCGTGGAAGTCTCGCCGGGCAATCTGAAGATCAGCGCGCACAACCCGGAGCAGGAAGAAGCCCAGGAAGAGATTGAAGCGGAAACCACCGTCAGCGATCTCGCGATTGGCTTCAACGTGAATTACGTTCTGGATGCCCTTTCGGCACTGCGCGATGAGTACGTCATCGTGCAGCTGCGCGATTCGAACTCCTCGGCGCTGGTGCGTGAAGCCAGCAGCGAGAAGTCGCGCCACGTGGTGATGCCGCTGCGTCTCTGACGCTCGGTTCCACGTGGAACAGGAAACGCCCGACTGGTTCGGGCGTTTTTTTTTGTTCCACGTGGAGCATCGTCGTTGCGCTGCGAATCAGCCGTGCACTAGCTGCCGTCTGGCTGTACGCAGCTGGCACTGAGGCCCGACCAGCCGCTGGCGATATATCTGGGACTTTCGGTGAATCTGCCGTGTTGCTGCGGATTGCTTCGCGCTGCTCTGTAGGCGGCTATCCACACCCCACCCGGGCCTGTTCGGAGGGGCTGCCAAGCTTTTGAATCTGGGTATAAATCTAAAGCATGGTGGTGATGGTAGGGCCAGATTTCATGTATAAGTTGCCTATCTAACTGATTTAAAAGGAAATGTTGACCTCGAAACCCCCCCTCGAATCGGGGGGCGGGCTGGGGGAATACCTGTGGATAGAATCCAGGCCGTGTTCAAGTGCCTTTTTTATCCACAGATTGCCCAGTGGTTGTGTATAAGTCATCCAGAGGTTTCCCAGCCCCGTTTCGCGGATGCCGTGAATCCTTTGAAATCTGAGACTGCCCGCGGGCTGGGGCCCAGCAGAATTCAACGATTTCACTCCCCCCACGTGGAACCGTCTCCAGGGACGTGCCTGGATTTCTTGAAATCTGGTGCGCGCCGTGGCCTTGGACCCGCAGAACGCAACGGATTTCGGCCACCACAGGGCGCGCCCTGACCGCACTCCCGCACCCGGTGGAGCACTTGACCGATGCAGTAAGCTGGTAGATCGCTCAACTCCCCGCACCCTCGGTGCCGCTCAGCCCCTCCATGCAGATCCGCCGTCTTTCCCTCCACCAGATCCGTCGGTTCGACGCGGCAGAACTGTTGCCGCAGCCCGGCATCAACCTGCTGACCGGCGACAATGGCGCGGGAAAGACCAGCGTCCTGGAAGCACTGCACCTGATGGCCTATGGGCGCAGCTTCCGCGGGCGGGTTCGCGACGGTTTGATCCGCCAGGGACAGGAATCGCTGGAAATCTTCGTGGAATGGGACGAATCGAATGCGGAGGGCAGCGAAATCCGCCGCCGCGCGGGTCTTCGTCATTCCGGGCAGGACTGGAAAGGCCGTCTGGACGGTGAAGACGTCGCGCAGCTGGGGAATCTGTGCGCGGCCTTGGCGGTGGTGACCTTTGAGCCGGGCAGCCACGCCTTGGTCAGCGGCGGCGGCGAACCCCGTCGCCGATTCCTGGATTGGGGCTTGTTCCACGTGGAACCTGACTTCCTTTCCCTGTGGCGACGCTATTCGCGTGCCCTGAAGCAGCGCAATGCCCTGCTCAAGCAAGGTGGCTCGCCGCGGATGCTGGACACCTGGGACCACGAGCTGTCCGACGCCGGTGAACCGTTGACCAGCCGGCGTCTGCACTACCTGGAACGGCTGCAGGCCCGGGCCGTGGAACTGGCGGCAAATATTGCGCCCCAGCTGGACATGCAGTCGATGACGCTCAGCCCCGGCTGGCGGCGGCAGGAGGTTTCGCTCGCCGATGCCCTGTTGCTGGCTCGTGAACGCGATCGCCAGGCCGGGTACACCTCCGTAGGGCCACACCGTGCCGACTGGAGTGTTGGTTTTGGCAGCATTCCAGGCCGTGATGCGCTGTCCCGCGGACAGGCAAAGCTGACCGCCCTCACCTGCCTGTTGGCGCAGGCCGAAGACTATGCGGTGGAGCGCGGGCATTGGCCCGTGATAGCGCTTGATGATCTGGGATCCGAACTGGATCGCCACCACCAAGGGCGGGTGCTGGACCGTCTGCTGGTCGGCCCCGCACAGATTTTCATTACCGCCACGGAGACCCCGCCACCGCTGCTCGACCGCACCGACATCGCGCGGTTCCACGTGGAACATGGACACGTGAACGGTGTGCCATAGTGGTCCGTCGGGGTAGACCTGCCCGGCTGGTATAATTCAGGTTGCACCACCCCCTCTTTCTCGGCGCGCCAGTGGTTGGCGCCCGACCTGCGGAGCCTACGGCGAGCGCAATGACTGACGAACAGAACACCCCTGCAAACACTGGCACCTACGACGCCAACAGCATCACGGCGCTGGAAGGCCTGGAGGCCGTCCGCAAGCGCCCCGGCATGTACATCGGCGACGTCCACGACGGCACCGGCCTGCACCACATGGTGTTCGAAGTCGTCGACAACTCGATCGATGAGGCGCTCGCGGGCCACGCCGACCACGTCTCGGTGACGATCCATGCAGATGGTTCAGTAGGTGTCTCGGACAACGGACGCGGCATTCCGACCGGCAAGCATGAGCAGATGAGCAGGAAGCTGGATCGCGAGGTCTCGGCTGCCGAGGTCGTGATGACGGTCCTGCATGCCGGCGGCAAGTTCGACGACAACAGCTACAAGGTTTCCGGCGGCCTGCACGGCGTGGGTGTCAGCGTGGTCAACGCGCTTTCGCAGAAGCTGACCCTGGACATCTACCAGGGCGGTTTCCATTACCACCAGGAATACGCAGACGGCGCTGCGGTGATGCCGCTGCAGCAGGTCGAAGCCAGCACCAAGCGCGGTACCACCCTGCGCTTCTGGCCGTCGACCAAGGCATTCCACGACAACGTCGAGTTCCACTACGACATCCTCGCCCGTCGCCTCCGCGAGCTTTCGTTCCTCAATTCGGGCGTCAAGATCGTTCTGATCGACCAGCGCGGAGAAGGCCGTCGTGACGATTTCCATTACGAAGGCGGCATCCGCAGCTTCGTGGAGCATCTTGCCCAGCTGAAGACTCCGCTCCATCCGAATGTGATCTCGGTCGTGGGCGAGCACAGTGGCATCACCGTGGAAGTGGCATTGCAGTGGACCGATTCCTACCAGGAAACGATGTACTGCTTCACCAACAACATTCCGCAGAAGGATGGCGGCACCCACCTGGCCGGTTTCCGCGGCGCGCTGACGCGCGTGCTGAACAACTACATCGAACAGAATGGGATCGCCAAGCAGGCCAAGATCAACCTGACCGGCGATGACATGCGCGAAGGCATGATCGCCGTGTTGTCGGTCAAGGTGCCTGATCCCAGCTTCTCCAGCCAGACCAAGGAAAAGCTGGTCAGCTCGGACGTCCGTCCGGCGGTGGAAAACGCATTCGGCCAACGCCTGGAAGCCTTCCTGCAGGAAAATCCGAACGAAGCCAAGGCCATCGCAGGCAAGATCGTCGATGCCGCGCGTGCCCGCGAAGCGGCCCGCAAAGCGCGCGATCTTACCCGCCGCAAGGGTGCGCTGGACATCGCCGGCCTGCCGGGAAAGCTCGCCGACTGCCAGGAAAAGGATCCGGCACTGTCCGAACTGTTCATCGTCGAGGGTGACTCGGCAGGTGGCTCGGCCAAGCAGGGCCGCAACCGCAAGAACCAGGCCGTGCTGCCGCTGCGCGGCAAGATCCTCAACGTGGAACGCGCGCGCTTCGACCGCATGCTGGCCTCCGACCAGGTCGGCACGCTGATCACCGCGCTGGGCACCGGCATCGGGCGGGACGAGTACAACCCGGACAAGCTGCGCTACCACAAGATCATCATCATGACCGACGCCGACGTCGATGGTGCGCACATCCGTACGCTGCTGTTGACGTTCTTCTACCGTCAGATGCCTGAGCTGATCGAACGTGGCTATGTGTATATCGGCCTGCCGCCGCTGTACAAGATCAAGCAGGGCAAGACCGAGTTGTACCTGAAGGACGATCCGGCGCTCGACGCGTACCTGGCCAGCAGCGCGGTGGAAAACGCCGTGCTGGTGCCGGCGGCCGGCGAACGCGGCATCGAAGGCGTGGCGCTTGAAAAGCTGCTGCTCAGCTATGCCGGCGCGCTTGAGGCGATTTCGCGCAACGCGCACCGCTATGATCGGCAGCTGCTTGAATCGCTGGTGGATTTCATTCCGATGGACCTGGAGCACCTGCGCAACGCGCCGGCCGGCGAAGGCCTGGATGCCCTGGCCGCCCGGCTCAACCAGGGCAGCCTGGGCTCGGCGCGCTTCACGCTGGAACTGCAGGAACCCAACGACCAGCGTCCGGCTGCCGTGCTGGTGACCCGTCGCCACATGGGCGAAGAACACATCCAGGTGCTGCCGCTCGCGGCCTTCGATGGCGGTGAACTGCGCGCGCTCTACCAGGCCGCCAGCCTGCTGCATGGCCTGGTCCGCGACGGTGCCACGATCGGTCGCGGCGCCAAGTCGATCGAAGTGTCCAGCTTCGCCCAGGCGCAGGCGTGGTTGCTCGACGAAGCCAAGCGTGGACGCCAGATCCAGCGATTCAAGGGCCTGGGCGAAATGAATCCCGAGCAGCTGTGGGATACCACGGTCAACCCGGATACCCGTCGCCTGCTGCAGGTGCGCATCGAAGATGCGGTCGCCGCAGACCAGATCTTCAGCACCTTGATGGGGGACGTGGTCGAACCGCGCCGTGACTTCATCGAAGACAACGCGCTGAAAGTCGCCAACCTGGATATCTGACACAATCGAAGGTTGCAGGCGCCCGCATGATCGCGGGTGCCTGCGTTCCTTTTCTGCTGCAGGACGCGCATGTCGACACGCACCCAGGTTCCACCGCCGCCACTTCCCGGCGTCTCGCCGCCCCCCCCGCGCGGTAGTGGCTCACCGGTTGCCGGTTTCCTGATCGACCTCGGCCTGGCGGCGCTCATCCTGTTCGGTCTGAGCCTGCTTGCCGGACTGTTGTGGGGCGCGGTGCAGGGCATGATGGTCGGTGCCCAGCTGGCAGCCAGCGGCGCGGCCCCGCCCACGCCGGACGGCATCAGTAACCAGCTGGGTCAACCGGGCGCGCTGGCACAGGTCCTGATGGCGCTTTTCGCTACCGGTGGCGCAGCGCTGATCCTGTATTTCTGGCGCCGCCGGGCCACGCCCGCCGAACGTGAAACATCGCACCGTGCACTGGGCCGGCCGGCCACCTGGGGCTGGACCCTGTGGGTGGGGGCGTTGGTCATCATCGGCAGCAACGGCATCGGCTTCCTGGCCAAGCGGGCGGGCATCGAACCGGTACCGACCAACCTGGAATTGATGAGCAGCGCTGCAGCGCAGTTCCCTGTATTCCTGACGCTGTTTGCCGTCGTGCTGGCGCCGGCTTACGAGGAACTGCTGTTCCGCCGCGTGTTGTTCGGGCGTCTATGGCAGGCCGGGAAGCCGTGGCTTGGCGTGGTGCTGAGCAGCCTGGCGTTTGCCCTGGTCCATGAGATTCCTGGCACCACCGCGAATGGGCTCGCTGAAACGGCGCAGCTGTGGTTGATCTACGGCGGCATGGGCGCCGCCTTCTGCTGGCTTTACCAACGCACCGGCACGTTATGGGCACCGATAGGTGCGCACGCCCTTAACAACGCAGTGGCAATGGCCATGCTTATGGCATTCGGCACGACGTAATCGCACCGCGCCTGCTGCGATGCCGGCGTTTCCCGCGGGCGGATTGACGAAAAATTAAGCTGTCGAAGTGGACACTCGGTGTATGAACACGGGGATCCGATCCATGAAACGACTGCTGCTGGCATTTACGATCACGGCGCTGCTGAGCGGCTGTGCGACGACCACCTCACCCACCGGGCGGCGCCAGGTGGTCGGCGGCGTTTCCCAGGCACAGCTGGACCAGTTGGGCGCGCAAGCCTTTGCTGAAACCAAGCAGAAGGAAAAGATCAGCACCGACGCCAGGCAGATCGCCTACGTGCAATGCGTGGTCAATGCACTGGTTGCACAGCTGCCGCCACAGTATCGGGGGGTTCGCTGGGAAACGGCGGTGTTTGCCGACAACGAACCCAATGCGTTCGCCCTGCCCGGCGGCAAGGTCGGCGTGAATTCCGGCATCTTCACCGTGGCCAAGAACCAGGATCAGCTGGCGGCCGTCATCGGCCATGAAATCGGCCACGTCATCGCACGCCATCATGAAGAGCGCATTACCCGGCAGATGGGAGCGCAGACCGGCTTGTCGGTGGTCGGCGCCCTGGCCGGTGCGGCCTACGGCGAAACGGCAGCCAGCGCGGTGAACCAGTTCGGCGGAATGGGCGCGCAGACGCTGTTCCTGCTGCCCGGCTCGCGTACCCAGGAAAGCGAAGCTGACGTGGTTGGCCAGAAGTTGATGGCCGAGGCCGGATTCGACCCGGCGCAGGCGGTGAACCTGTGGCAGAACATGATGGCCGCCAGCGGTGGCCGCAGCCCGCAGTGGCTGTCGACCCATCCCGATCCGGCCAACCGCATCCGCGAACTGCAGCGCGATGCACCCGGCCTGCAAGGCGTGTTCCAACAAGCGCAGGCGGCGGGACGCAAACCACGCTGTAGCTGAATATCCGTTAATTTGCTGTGATGCAGCACAGGAAACGATTTCTCAGGTCGCATAATTCTGATACGTTTGGCGGCTCAGATTTTTCTGACGTCCGTCATTGCTGCCGCTACGCGGTCCGATCGAGGTGAAAGATATGCTCCGTAACCCCAAGCAAGCCCTGCTGACCATGCTGATTGCGACCACTGTCAGCGGTGTCGTGATCGCCGATGCTGCCGCGCAGGCACGTTCGGCCGACCGTTCGGAACAGCGCGAGCGTCGTGGCAGCAGCAAGGCCGCTGCGGCCGAAGTGCTGTACCCGAACGCTACCCGCCAAGAGCCGGGCATGAAGTCCTCGGCGAAGCTGGGCAAGCAGCTGCAGAAGCTGGTAGACAGCTACAACGAGCAGAAGTTCCCGGAGACCGTGACCGAAGCGACCGCGATCCTGGGCAACAGTGCCGCCAACGAATACGACAAGGCGCTTGCCGCCCAGCTCGCTTCGCAGGCTGCCTACCAGCAGGACGACGTTGCCGGCGCCAAGCGTTACCTGCAGCAGGTGCTGGACGCCAACGCGATGGACAACAACGGCCACTTCCAGTCGATGCTGATGCTGGCCCAGCTGCAGCTGCAGGATGATGACAAGGCCGTGCAGGCCCAGGGCCTGACCCTGATCGACAAGTATTTCGCTGAAAGCGGTTCGAAGAAGCCCGAGGAACTGGTTTCCAAGGGCCAGGCGCTGTACCAGCTGGAGCGCTACCAGGAAGCGATTCCGGTGCTGAAGGAAGCCATCGCTGCCTCGCCGGAGCCGAAGGACCAGTGGAACCAGCTGCTGATGGCCGCCTACGCCGAAGCCGGCCAGACCGGTGAAGCCGTGGCCGCCGCCGAGGCCGTCGCCGCCAAGAACCCGAACGACAAGAAGGCGCAGCTCAACCTGGCGAACATGTACATGCAGGCCGACCAGATGGACAAGGCCGCCGGTGTCATGGACAAGCTGCGTGCTTCGGGCCAGTTGACCGAAGAGCGCGAATACAAGCAGTTGTATTCGATCTACGCCAATACCGAGAACAAGGAAAAGGAAGTAATCTCGGTGATCAACGAAGGTCTCGAGAAGGGCATACTGAAGCCGGACCATCAGGTTTACCTGGCACTGGCCCAGTCCTACTACTACTCAGAACCGCAGCAGGTGGACAAGGCGATCGAGGCGTGGCAGAAAGCCGCTCCGCTGTCGCCCACTGGCGAAACCTACCTGAATCTGGCACGTGTCCTGCACAGCGAGGGCAAGATTCCCCAGGCCAAGGAAGCAGCGCGTCAGGCCAAGGCCAAGGGTGGCCTGAAGAACGCCGCGGATGCGGACAAAATCATCAACCTGAAGTAAGTAGGAATAACGCCTGAATGCCTGCGCGAAGCGTGCGCAGGCACTCAGGATTGGTATAAGCTTGGAGGTTCCTGCGGTGTCATGCACCGCTGATCAGGGATCCCGCCCCCCGGGTATCCCGGCCCCACAATCGAGCTCTTGGCGCATGACGGAACAACTAGTCTTTCACCGCTACGAAGAAACTGAAGAGAAGGGCCTGAGCTGGCCCCGCATCTTCGGCATCGCGTTTGTTATCGCACTGCATCTGGCTGCCTTCATGATGCTCCTCATTCCTGCCGTCGCCCCCAAGGCCGCTGCAGAGAAGGAGCGCAACGTGATGGTGACCATCGTCGATGCACCGCCGCCGCCGCCTCCGCCGCCGCCGCCGCCGCCGCCGGATGAAACGCCGCCGCCGCCGGTGAAGAACCTGTCGCCGCCGAAGCCGTCGCCGGTTCCGCCGCCGCCGCAGGCGCCGATCGTCGACGTGCCGGAACCGCGCCCGAACGATATCGTCACCCCGCCGTCGCCGCCCGCGCCGCCGGCACCGCCGACCTCCATCGAGGCCAGCGTCGATATCTCGTCCAAGAACATGAATCCCCCGCGTTACCCGCCGGCCGCATTCCGCGCAGGTATCCAGGGTGAAGTGATCCTGATCATCGATGTCGATGCCCAAGGCAACGTCACCAATGTCACGGTCGAGAAATCCAGCCGTAACCGCGACCTGGATCGCGCTGCAATGGAAGCTGCACGCAAGTGGCGCTTCAACGCAGCCGAGTCGGGCGGCAAGAAAGCCGCGGGCCGCGTACGCGTACCGGTCAATTTTGCGCTGAGCTGATGCACCGGGTGGCCGCCGTGCCACCCCGCTGATGGCTCTTATGATTAGCTACACCCTTCAACACCACACACAACAAAGGTAAGCGTCATGCTGCAGGAAATTTTCATCGCCGCTGCTGCCGGGGGCAACTCCAACGCCCTGTCGCAGATGGGCTTCGAGCACCTCATCCATGAAATGACCAGCCAGCCGGGCGACTTCGCAGTCTCCTGGGTGGTGCTGATCACCCTGATCGTGATGTCGGCCATGTCCTGGTACTGGACTGTCATCAACATCTTCCGCGCCAGCCGCCTGAAGGCCGCTGCCGACAAGGTCACCAGCCTGTTCTGGGATACCCCGAACGCGCAGGACGCCATCCGTGCGATGGAAGAACAGCCGGCTTCGGAGCCCTTCTCGAAGATCGCCCTGGACGCCGCACAGGCTGCCGCCCACCACCAGCGTGCCGAAGGCGGCGCAACCGGTGGCCTGGGTGAGACCCTGAGCCGTTCGGAATTCGTTGATCGCGCCCTGCGTCAGGCCGTGACCCGCGAAAGCAACAAGCTGCAGTCGGGCATGACCCTGCTGGCCACCGTCGGTGCAACCGCTCCGTTCGTCGGTCTGCTGGGTACCGTGTGGGGCATCTACGGCGCGCTGATCAAGATCGGTGCAACCGGTTCGGCCTCCATCGATGCCGTCGCCGGCCCGGTGGGTGAAGCGCTGATCATGACCGCGATCGGCCTGTTCGTGGCTATCCCGGCCGTGTTCGCCTTCAACTTCTTCAGCAAGATCAACAGCGCGACCATCAGCCGTTTCGATACCTTCGCGCACGACCTGCACGACTTCTTCGCTACCGGTTCGCGCGTCCGCTAAGGACGCGCTGTACCCGGCACGAAGGTAGTTCACACCGATCTAGACGGAGCCCGTTATGGCTTTCAGTAGTGGTAACAGCGGCGGCCCCATGGCCGACATCAACGTTACGCCCCTCGTGGACGTGATGCTGGTGCTGCTGATCATCTTCATCATCACGGCGCCTCTGATGTCCCACAAGGTCAAGGTCGAGCTGCCCGAAGCCAACCTGATCCAGAACCCGGACGATGCCAATGATCGCAAGGGTCCGATCACGCTGGCAGTGAAGGAAGACGGTTCGATTTTCTGGAACGATGAGGAAATCGACCGTGGGACGCTCGAGTCCCGCCTTTCCACCGCGGCCCAGCAGACCCCGCAGCCGCCGTTGAACCTGCGTGGTGACCGCACGACCAAGATGCGCGTCATCAACGAGCTGACCAAGGTCGCGCAGGAACAGGGCATGCTGGACGTCGGCTTCGTTGCGACCAAAGAGAAGGGGCAGTAAGCCATGGCATTCAGTTCTGGTGGTGGCAAAGGCCCCATGGCGGATATCAACGTCACGCCCCTCGTGGACGTGATGCTGGTCCTGCTGATCATCTTCATCGTGACCGCGCCGATCATGACCTACCCGATCGCCGTGGATCTGCCGCAGCGCGTGCTCAACCCGCCCCCGGTGACGGTTGAACCGCCGCCGCCGGTCGAGTTGCGCGTCGATGCGAGCAACCAGGTGTTCTGGAACAACAGCCCGGTCGCCGTGGGCGAACTGCAGCAGCGGATGGAACAGGAGGTCCAGCGTGACCCGACGAACCAGCCGGAACTGCGGATCGACGCGAGCCCGGACTCGGAGTACGACGTGATGGCCAAGATCCTGGCCGCCTCGAAGAACGCCCAGATGAAGAAGATCGGCTTCGTACAGCAGTAAACGCGACACGCAGTCCGCACTCATGACGCGACTGGAAAACGCCCTCGGAAACGGGGGCGTTTTTTTATGCGCGCTATCGGCCCACGCATGCTCGCGTATCATCCGGCGATGATTGCCTTTTTCGACGCCCTGCGACACGGGCTTGATGCCATTCCCCACCTCGGCAAGGGGATGGCGATTGCCTACGTGCTGTACCTGATCGGCCTGACCGGCTGGATCATGCTGCAGAAACGCGAGCCGGTGGCCACGCTCAGCTGGATACTTTCGCTGGCGGCGCTGCCGTATATCGGCCTCTTCATTTACTACCTGCTGGGCCCGCAGAAAGTAAAACGGCAACGCCTGCGCCGCGGCCGTTCGCGTTCCGGCATGGAGCATTACAGCAGCGTCTGCCCACCCGATGCGGACTGCACCGAACTGGCCGCCATCGGCCAGGCCACCACCGGCCTGGCGCCGAGCAGCGCCACCGAAGTTGAATGGCTGGTGGACGGCGCGGCGACCTATGCCGCCCTGCTGGAGGGCATCAACCAGGCACGCGACCACGTGAACCTGGAGTACTACATCTTCGAACCGGACCACACCGGCACCGCCGTGCGCGATGCACTGGTGGCTGCCGCACAGCGCGGGGTGCAGGTCCGGCTGCTGCTGGATGCAGTCGGCGCCGGCAACATCCGCGCCGCGTTCCTGAAGCCGCTGCTGGATGCCGGTGGCGAGGCCGTGTGGTTCCATCCGCGGCAGCTGCTCAAGCCGTTCAAGCGCCCGTGGTTGAACCTGCGCACCCACCGCAAGCTGGTGGTCATCGATGGCCTGCTGGCCTTCACTGGTGGTATCAACATCACCGACGAAGAGAACGAACAGCGCGACCCGAACGCCTACCGCGACCTGCACATGCGGTTGCGCGGGCACGTGGTGCGCAGCCTGCAGCTGGTCTTCATGGAAGACTGGCTGTATGCCAGCGGACAAGACGCCCAGCAGTTCGACCAGGCGCGGCTGTGGCCACGTGAAACCCCGAGCCGCGACGACGGCAGCATCAACGCGCAGGTGCTGGTGTCCGGCCCGGATTCCGGTTGGGAAACCATCCATCGCCTGCACGTGGCGGCGATCCACGAAGCCAAGCACCGCGTGTGGCTGGTGACGCCCTACTTCGTGCCCGGCGAAGCCGCACGCATGGCGCTGACATCGGCCGCGCTGGGCGGGCTGGAAGTGCGCCTGCTGGTGCCGAAGATGAGTGACTCGTGGTTCGTCACCCAGGCCGCGCGATCGTATTTCGACGAGCTGCTGCAGGCGGGGGTGAAGATCTACGAATACGGCCCGCGCATGCTGCACACCAAGGCCTTCATCGCCGACGACGACGTGTGCATCGTGGGCACCGCCAACTTCGACCACCGCAGTTTCCGGCTCAACTTCGAACTGTCCATGCTGCTGCGGGACAAGGACCGCGTGGCCGAGCTGGCCGGCATCCTGGACCATGAGTTCGACAGCGCCAGCCGCGTCCACAACGAACGCAACCGCGGCCTGTGGCGGCACCGCCTGCCTGAAGCCTTCGCACGGCTGGCCTCGCCGCTGTTGTGACAGCGGCGCTACACTGCGCGCTTCCGTCACCGTCCCGCCTGCCGTCATGACCCGCCTCAGCGTCAACGTCAACAAGATCGCCGTGCTGCGCAACTCGCGTGGTGGCCACGACCCCGATGTGCTGCGTGCCGCGCAGGCCTGCCTGGACGCCGGTGCGCACGGCATCACCGTGCACCCGCGCCCGGACCGCCGTCATATCACCGCCGAAGACGTGCATGCCCTGTCCGCGCTGACCACCGCGCGCGGGGTCGAGTTCAACATCGAAGGCAACCCGTTCGCCCCGCCGCGCGAAGGCTACCCGGGGCTGCTGCCGCTGTGCGAGGCCACCCGTCCTGCACAGGCCACGCTGGTGCCCGATGGCGATGGCCAGCTGACATCCGACCATGGCTTCGACTTCGCCGCCGACAGCGAGCGCCTTCGCCCGCTGGTAGCGACGCTGAAGGCGGTGGGCTGCCGGGTCAGCCTGTTCGTGGATGCCGGAAACCCGCTGCTGGAACGCGCGGCCGACGTCGGTGCCGACCGTATCGAGCTGTACACCGGGCCGTATGCCGAAGCGCACGCCGCCGGCGATGCCACCGCGATGCTGGACCTGTTCGCCACCGCCGCGCGCCGTGCACAGGCAGTGGGCCTGGGCGTCAACGCCGGCCATGACCTGTCGCAGGCCAACCTGCGCGCCTTCCTGACCGGCGTACCCGGCGTGCTGGAAGTCTCGATCGGCCACGCCCTGATCAGCGAAGCCCTGTACGACGGCCTGGACGCCACGGTGCGCGGCTACCTCAGCCAGCTGTAACCCCCTTGGTAGCGCCGACCCATGGTCGGCGGAAACCATCACGCCCCGTGGAGCCCACCCCCCGGTAGTGACGGCCGCTGGCCATCAACCCGCCCCCCCCGGTGGGTGACGATCGCCCCCCCGGTGGGTGACGACCGTTGGTCGTCACAGCCCTAACCCGGCCCACCGTCGCACCCCCTGAGACACCCATCCCCTACCCTGCGCTGCGCACATCGTGGCTTGCAATGTCCTGCGCCCTGTCCCGGCATGACCCGAAGTCCTGTGGATAACCATGGGGGCAAGCCAAACCCCCATCCCCCGTCATGCCTACAGCCACCTGAATCCCAGCGCATTGCATACCCTGTGGTTAGCAATAATACTAACCGCACTCACCTCAGAAGAATCCCATGGGTCGCCCCGATTCCATCCCCCACATCGCCATCAAAGGCCGCGGCAGCACCACCCACATCGCCGGCCGCTTCGAAAGCACGGTCAGCGAAGCGGTGGACGATGGCTGGGAAGCCGAAGAAAGCGAAGAGTTCCTGGCGCCGCGCCTGCGCACCGAAGTGCGCGCCGAAACCGCCCGCAGCATCATCAGCCGCAACAACTCACCGGACGTCGGCTTCAGCCAATCGGTGAACCCCTATCGCGGCTGCGAACATGGCTGCTCGTACTGCTTCGCACGGCCCTCGCATGCCTATCTGAATCTGTCGCCCGGGCTGGATTTCGAGACCAAGCTGTTCGCCAAGACCAACGCAGCGCAGCTGCTGCGCAAGGAACTTTCAAAACCCAGCTACGTGCCACAGCCGATCGCGCTGGGCATCAACACCGATTCCTACCAGCCGATCGAACGCAAGTTCAAACTGACCCGACAGCTGATCGAAGTGATGCTGGAAACCCGCCATCCGTTCTCGTTGATCACCAAGAACGCACTGGTCGAGCGCGATATCGACCTGCTGGCGCCCTTGGCCGAACAGAACCTGGTGAGCGTGCATTTCTCGGTGACTTCGCTGGATCCGCATCTGTCTTCGAAACTCGAACCGCGCGCGGCCGCACCGCATGCACGGCTGCGTGCGATGCGCCGGCTGCACGACGCCGGCATTCCGGTCGGGGTGATGGTGGCGCCGGTGATTCCGTGGATCAACGATGCCGAACTGGAAGCCGTACTGGAAGCCGCGCGCGATGCCGGTGCATCGAGTGCCGGCTATGTGCTGCTGCGCCTGCCACTGGAAGTGGCGCCGCTGTTCCGCGATTGGCTGGAGACGCATTACCCGGACCGCGCCACGCACGTGATGAGCACCATCAACCAGCTGCGCGGCGGCAAGGATTACGACAGCCAGTTCGGCACCCGCATGCGCGGCCAGGGCGTGTATGCGGACCTGCTGTCGAACCGCTTCAAGCTGGCACGCAGGCGACTGGGATTCGATGCGCAGAACAGCCACTGGCCGAAGCTGGATTGCACGAAGTTCGAGCGGCCCGCACCGCCGAAGGCGGATTCGCCGCAGGGGTCGTTGTTCTAGGGGGGGGCGTCCAAGATAGCGCGCCCGCACTTCACAGTTTTTCTCATGGACGCAGGTGCACACCGCTGTGCACGATGACCGGGCTGGTGCCCAACGTGCCAGCCGGGATTGGCGTCCCGTATGACTTAAGGCAAATAGCTCTGTTGTAGCCCACGGGCACGGCGGAGAATGCACTGCGTTGCCAGTTATATGGCGGGTGGTGCGCGGGGATCCCGATCCGCCGGATTTGCTACATGCCTTAAGTTGCCGGTACGCCAACCCGCATCGCCCGCCACCTCGCGCTTCGGCGCAGGTGGCCCTTGCCATGCGAGGTCCTTCGATGTCCATGCAGCCCCGGCACGCCGTGCACGTGTCCTTGTTCCTCATCAGCAGGCCGTTCCGATGAAGGCCGGTCGCGCGCCACTTTCCTATGCGGAGATGGAAGCGGCAGGTCACTTCGACCGGCCCAGCACACCGCAGGCGGTGATTGATTACTTGAACGCGTGCATTGCCGAAAGCGAAGGCGATGCGGCGATCTTTGGCGAGGCCCTCGCCTATGTTGCTGGCGATGCAGGATTGCGTGCCATCGCGTGCGAATGCAGGCTGCCTGTCGAGGTGGTGCGTCGCCAGTTGTACGGCCGACGCACGTTGACCCTGCGCACGATGATGGGCGCGCTACGCGCGTTGGGATTGACGCTGCGGGTGGACGCTGTCGAAGGCATGCGGCCGGCTGAGTGAACCTGCAGCGCGCGGAAGCCCGGATCGCGTTTGCGGATCCGCCGCGATTACACTTTGCGATTACTTCCATGGAGTGCAGGGATGCGCTTGCTGCCCCTTGTCGTGCTGTTGCTGGTCGCCAACGTCGCATCGGCCTATGACCTGCCGACCTTCGTGCACTACGCCATTCATGGCACCACCGACCGCGAGCTGGGCAACGCGATGCGCTCGCTGGGGCCGGCCGATCCCACGGGAAAGCGCTATCCGGGGCATGCCGAATGGAATGTGTCGTGGACGTATCGATGGCAGTCGCAGGGCAACCGGTGCTTGCTCACTTCGCCGTCTGTTCAATTGAAGGGCACGATCACCCTGCCCCGTTGGGAAGACCGCGACAGGGCGAATCCGGAACTGCAGGAGCGATGGGACCGCTTCCTGGCGGCGCTTACCGTGCACGAGCAGGGTCACTTCGCGTATGGCGTAGCCGCTGCCGATGAACTCCGCAGGCAGTTCGTCAGCGTGAAGTCGAACAAGGGCTGTGCGGCGCTGGCGACGGAGGTGGACAGGTTGGGTCGGGCGATCATCGAGGAATACCAGCAGCGGGACCGGCAGTACGATGTGGATACCGCGCACGGCCTCACCCAGGATGCGGTGCTCTGACTTGCAGCGCGGCAAGCGCGTGACGACCAACGGTCGTCACCCACGGAGGCAGGTCAACACCCACCGATGCAGGTGGCGAAGAGGGTAGCGCCGAGCCACGCTCGGCGAGCGCAGCGGTCTGGCTGTCAGGGAACGGCAAGCGCGTGACGACCAACGGTCGTCACCCACCGAGTCAGGTCGTCACCCATCCGACCCCTGGCAGCAGCGATGAGCGATTTCTGAAAGGCAGTTCGCGTCGTGTCCCGGAAGATAGGCGCCGTGCAGAGGCAACGCCAATCAATATCGACTCCATCAATCGAATTGAGGACGCAACGCCCCACGGAAGGCGGGCCCATGAGCAGGACGCTCGCTGCCAAGCATCCTCATCTCCCCGGGCGTCGCTGCACATGTCGGCCAAGGGAAAGGTGGACACGTGTGCGTTCAGCGCCCGGGGAAATGGGGACCTTAGCCGCCGTAAAGCTTCTGCGCGGACTGGAACAGGATCCAGCTGGTGGCGATGACCTTGTCGCCGCCCTGCGGACGATTGCCGCGATGGGTATGGGTGAAGGCGGTCGGCGCGATCAGCAGGCTGCCGGTGCGCGGGGTGACCTTGCGCTGCTGGAAATGAAACTCGGTCTCGCCCTCTTCGAATTCATCGTTGAGGTACAGCGTCCACAGCAGGTGGCGGTGCAGGGTTTCCGCCTTCTCGTCCTTCGGATACAGCTCGCAATGCCAGTAGGGGTAACCGCCCTCGCCTGCTGCATACCATTGCAGGTTGATCGCGCCCGGCCGCAGGCAGGTGCGCGCAAGATCCGACAGCGCGGCCGGGCTCATGTCGGGGAAATCTTCTGCCGTGAGGCGCTTGGGCTGACCGTTGCTGTCTTGGATCTGCAACATCAGCGGGGCGATCAATGCCTGTGGATAACGGCGTAGATAAGTCAAAAGCCCGTTGAAAACGGCCTGCTGCAGGACGCTTTCAACATCCGCCCAGTCGGCCAGCCCGCTGATGCGGAGATCCTTGCTGCGCTTGAGTTCAGGGAATACACCACTACCTACCGCACCCGGTTGCAGGCGGTCACTTGCGCGCAGTCGCGCCGCGATAGCCGCGCACACATCGGCGGGCACGGCGTTGTGGATCACTTCAATGAAATCAACAGGGTCCTGCGTCTGCATGCCTGGATCCTTCGCCAGCGGGCCCTTGATGGTGCCCACTGGCGCAGGGGTTGTCACGTCACGGACATGTGCGACGGCCAAGCGAGCAAGCTCGCCTGCTACTCAGTTCGCGGAGGCGTCGTGCTGCTGGTGGTACTTCACCGCGGCGGCCACTTCATCGCGCGAGCCGAGGAACACCGGCACGCGCTGGTGCAGCTGGTCCGGCTGGATGTCCAGGATCCGCGCGCGCCCGGTGGAGGCGGCGCCGCCGGCCTGTTCCACCAGCAGGCCCATCGGGTTGGCTTCGTACATCAGGCGCAGCTTGCCGGCCTTGGACGGATCCTTCTTGTCCCACGGGTAGATGAAGATGCCACCGCGGGTCAGGATGCGATGCACGTCGGCCACCATGCTGGCGATCCAGCGCATGTTGAAATCCTTGCCGCGCGCGCCTTCCTTGCCTTCCAGCAGATCGGCCACGTAGGCCTGCATCGGGGCTTCCCAATGCCGCTGGTTGGACATGTTGATGGCGAACTCCTGGGTGGCCGCCGGGATCTGCATGCCTTGGGTGGTGAGCACGAACTCGCCGGTTTCGCGGTCCAGGGTGAAGGCATGGGTGCCGTGGCCGACGGTCAGCACCATCTGCGTGCTCGGCCCGTAGATGCAGTAACCGGCGGCGATCTGCGCCGTACCCGGCTGCAGGAAGCTCTCGTCACTGGGGCATTCGACGTCCTTCGGGCAGCGCAGCACGGAGAAAATGGTGCCCACGGACACGTTCACGTCGATGTTGGAGCTGCCATCGAGGGGATCGAACAGCAACAGGAAATCACCGCGCGGATAGATGTCCGGCACCGGCTGCGAATGGTCCATCTCCTCGGACGCGCAGGCGGCCAGGTGACCGCCCCAGGCGTTGGCTTCCAGCAGGATCTCGTTGCTGATCACATCCAGCTTCTTCTGCGCCTCGCCCTGCACGTTGCCGGTGCCGGCTTCGCCGAGCACGCCGCCGAGCGCGCCCTTGCTGACCGCGATGGAGATGTTGGTGCAGGCACGCCCGACCACGGCGATCAGCTGGCGCAGGTCGGCATTGATGCGGCCGGCATGCTGTTCCTGGATGAGATACCGGGTCAACGACGTACGGGACATGGGCAGGGCTCGAGCGACGGAAAGATGCGTCTATTGTCGCCGCCCGGATGCAAAAAAGGGGACGGAGGGGATTAAGTCGTTATCAGCTAGTGCGAGCCGATAACGACTTAATCCCCTCCGTCCCCTTTTTGTCGGGTCAGGCCTTGGCGACGTTGGCTACGGCCTGGGCGACGTAGTCCAGGTTGTTCTGGCTCAGCGCCGCCACGCAGATGCGGCCGGTGCCGACCGCGTAGATGCCGTACTCATCGCGCAGCTTCTCCACCTGCACCCGGCTCAGGCCGGAGTAGGAGAACATGCCGGCCTGGTCGTTGATGAAGGCGAATTCCGGCGCGCCCAGGGCGGCCAGGCGGTCCACCAGCCCATGCCGCAGGGCGTGGATGCGCTCGCGCATCTCGGTCAGTTCGGCTTCCCACAGCGCACGCAGCTCCGGGCTGTTCAACACGCCGGCCACCAGCGCGGCGCCGTGGTTGGACGGGCTGGAGTAGATCGTGCGGATGATCCGCTTGATCTGCGACTGCACGGCCTTGGCTTCGGTGGCGTTGGGGGCGACGATCGACAGCGCGCCCACGCGCTCGCCATACAGCGAGAACGACTTGGAGTACGAATTGGCGACCACGAAGCTGTCGATCCCGGCCTCGGCGATGATGCGCACGGCGGCGCCATCCTGCTCGATACCCTTGTCGAAGCCCTGGTAGGCCATGTCGATGAACGGGAACAGCTGCTGTTCCTTGAGTACTTCAGCCACCTGCTTCCACTGGTCCACGGTCAGGTCGGCACCGGTGGGGTTGTGGCAGCAGGCGTGCAGCAGCACCACCGTGCCCGGCTGCAGCTTCTGCAGGTCGGCCAGCATCGCGGGGAAGTCCACGCCGTGCGTCTGTGCGTCGAAGTAGCTGTACTCCAGCACGTCAAAGCCGGCCGCACCGAACACGGCGCGGTGGTTTTCCCAGCTGGGGTTGCTGATGGCGATGGTGGCGTGCGGCAGCAGCGTCCTCAACAGCTCGGCGCCGACGCGCAGCGCACCGCTGCCCCCCACGGTCTGCGTGGTCGACACGCGGCCAGCGGCCAGCAGCGGCGATTCCTTGCCGAACACCAGTTCGCGGGTGGCCTGGGTATAGGCCGGCAGTCCATCGATGGGCAGGTAGCCGCGCGGTTTGGCTTCGGTGGCGAGCTGCTGCTCGATCTGCTTGACGGCGCGAAGCAGCGGAATGCGGCCGCTTTCGTCGTAGTAGATGCCCACACCCAGGTTGACCTTGGTCGGACGGCTGTCGGCGTTGTACGCCTCGGTCAGGCCCAGGATCGGGTCACCGGGGACCAGTTCCACGTTTGCAAAGAAGGACACGGCGGTACTCATTCGGTAAGGGGGAGGAAGAAAGCACGCAGCAGCGCCGCCGCCCACCGGGCGGGGACCACGCCATCGTAACAAAGCGTGCCGATGGCGCGGCATTCCTCGTCACGCCGTGGCCGGTACCATGGCGCGTTCATGCTTGCTGTTGAACCTGAATGATGAACCTGCCCCCGGCCCGTCGCCGCCTGTCCCTGGCCTGCGCCCTGCTGCTGCCCGGCCTCGCCTTCGCCCAGTCGCCCCCGGCCACGCGCAGCCTGCCTGCGGTGGAAGTCGAGGCCGCCCGGGTGACCGGCATCGACCCGTTCGCGCTGCCGTCCAGTTCGGACACGGTGTGGATCGATGACGACCGCAGTGGTCCGCAGGCCCAGCTGGCCGAGGCGCTGGGGGGTATTCCGGGCGTACTGGCACGTGATCGCCAGAACCTCGCGCAGGACACCCAGTTGTCGATCCGCGGCTTCGGTGCGCGTTCCACCTTCGGCGTGCGCGGCGTGCGCGTGCTGGTGGACGGGGTACCGGCGACCATGCCCGACGGCCAGGGCCAGCTTTCGCACGCCAGCCTGCTCGGTGCCGAGCGCATCGAGGTGCTGCGCGGGCCGTTTTCGGCGCTGTACGGCAATTCCTCCGGTGGGGTGCTGCAGGTGCATACCGCGCAGGGCCGCGAAGGCGATCCATGGCGGCTGAGGTTGAATGCCGGTGCCGACAACACGCTCAGCGTGGGTGCCCACCTGCGCGGCGTGCAGGGTCCGGTGGACTACAACGTCGCCGCCAACCACTTCCGTACCGATGGCTGGCGCGACCACAGCGCGGCCCGCCGTGAATCGCTGAACGCGCGACTGGGTACGGCCGTGGGCGAGGACCGGCTGGAACTGCTGGTGAACTACCTGGATGCGCCCAACGCGCAGGATCCGCTCGGCCTGACCCGTGCCCAGGTGGCTGCCGACCCGCGCCAGGCGACCGCAGTGGCGCACCAGTACAACACCCGTAAATCGGTGCGCCAGTCGCAGGCCGGGCTGGTCTACAGCGGCCAGCGCGCCGCCCACCGCTTCCGCCTGACCGGCTATGCCGGCCAGCGTGAGGTGACCCAGTTCCTGGCCATTCCGCCGGGCCCGCAGGCCAATCCGCTGCACGCCGGTGGGGTGATCGGACTGGATGGCGATTTCGGCGGTCTGGATGCGCGCTGGGGCTGGAACGGTCAGCTGGCCGGACGCGCGCTGGATGTCACCGCCGGGGTCAACGCCGACCGCCAGCGCCAGCACCGCACCGGCCATGAAAACTTCGTCGGCGACGCACTGGGCGTCCGCGGCCGGCTGCGCCGTGACCAGCGCGACACGGTGTCCAACGTGGACCAGTTCGTGCAGGCCTGGTGGCAGTGGAGCCCGCGCTGGTCGGTGTTGGCCGGCGCGCGCCACAGCAGCGTGCGCTTCCGTTCGCAGGACCATTACATCGTCGGCCGCAACCCGGACGACAGCGGCAGCAGGCGCTACCAGGCGACCACGCCGGTGGCCGGGGTCAGCTTCGAAGTGACTCCGCAGTGGCGCCTGCACGCTGCAGTCGGCCGTGGCTTTGAAACCCCCACCTTCAACGAACTCGGCTATCGCGCCGATGGCCAGGCCGGTCTGGCGCTGGGCCTGTCCGCCGCGCGCAGCCGCAATGTGGAAATCGGCAGCAAATGGCAGGCCCAGGACGGTCGCCGGCTGGAGGTGAGCCTGTTCCGCGCCGATACCGACGACGAGCTGGCCGTGGCCAGCAACACCAACGGCCGCAGTACCTACCGCAACATCGGCCGTACCCGCCGCCAGGGCGCGGAGCTGTCATGGCACCAGCCGCTGGCGCAGGATTTGGACCTGCAGGTGGCCTGGACCTGGCTGCAGGCCGAAGTGCGCAGCGCCTACCTGGCCTGCGCCGGCAGCGGCTGCGCGGTGCCGGATACGCCGGTTGCCGCCGGCAGCCGGTTACCCGGCGTGCCGCGCCAGCAGGCCTTCGCGCGGCTGGAATGGCAGCCGCGTGACTGGCTGTGGGCGGCTGAAGTCACCGGCAGCAGCGACACGGTGGTCAATGACCTGGCCACCGAGCGTGCCCCGGGCTACGCGGTGATGAACGTGGAAGCCGCCCGCCGCTGGACCCTGCGCGGCGGCGACCTGCGGGTATTCGCCCGTGTGGACAACCTGCTGGACCAGGGTTACATCGGCTCGGTGATCGTCAACGACGGCAACGGCCGCTACTACGAACCCGGCCCGGACCGCCGCGGCAGCCTGGGCGTGCAGTGGTCCTGGCGCTGACTGCCGGACCGGTAGTGACGGCCGCTGGCCGTCAACTCCCTGGACTCTTCCCCACCCCTCAATCCGGCGCCTTCGCCGGCACGAACGGTGACGTGGGATCACTCGCCGGGAACGTCTCTTCCAGCGCCTCGTCCTGGTTGTCACTGGCGTGCTGCTTGCGTTCGCGACGCTTGAGCGGGCTTTCCTGGCCACCACGATGGCGGTCACCGCAGTCCTTGCGGTCCTGTGCAGCCTGGTCGCTGACATGCCGCACCGGCAGGTGCGCGTCGTCCGTGGCGGCCGCGTCGTCCGCATCGACGAACGGCGCGCCGGTACCGCGCTCTTCGGCATTCATGTTGTCGTGCTTGCCACGCTGTTCGCCGGGCACGGGGGGAGTGGCTTGGCGCAGTGGGTCGCGCGAGGTGTCTCTGTTCATGGCGGCTCTCCTCGTTGAGGCCCCTACTACAGCCCCTCAGAGGTAAAGCCACTGCGAATCCCGCGTCATCAACACATCGATCACGACTGGATAACGGCGCCGTGGTTACATCTGGCCGCCCGCCCTGCAAGCTGGAGCCGCGCCATGAACCGCCCGGAACGTCCCGCGCCCTCGGTCTTCAATTCCCGGCGCGACCCGCTGGCCGGCAGCCCTGCCCAGCGCCGCGCCCGCCGCCAGCAGCGTGAAGATCCGCAGGCCGTCGCGCAGGATTACCTGCAGTACATGCTCAACGATTACGACGACCGGCGCCGACAGGCCCACCGCAGCTGGCGTGACCTGTGCCCGGCGTACGCCTTCGCGCTGACCACCCACGCGGCGAACTGGCCGCGCGGCGGCGGCGAGGACACCGAGGGCGAACTGGCCGCGCAGTGGGAGCTCATGCGCGGCGAATCGCGGTTGCGCTGGCCCAAGGCGCGCGAGGTGGTCGAAGATGCCTGGCTGGCGCTTGACCACATGCCTGCCCCGGCCGTGCGCCCACTGCTGCAGTGACCGGTGAAAGGAGCCAGGGTCCGCACCCTGACCCCTTCTTGAGCTGGTGGACACGATCGTTTCACGCGCGCGCGCTGAAGCTGGATGCTCCTTGACCCTACGGTGCGTCCCATGGCCCGCCCGATCTGGACCGGTACCCTTTCCTTCGGCCTGCTCAACGTGCCGGTCTCGCTGATGTCCGGCGAGCGCCGGACCGACCTGCAGTTCCGCATGCTGGATTCGCGCGACAAGAAACCGATCCGGTTCGAGCGGGTCAACGCCGATACCGGCGAGGAAGTGCCGTGGAAGGATATCGTCAAGGCCTTCGAATACGACAAGGGCAGCTACGTCGTGCTGGAAGAGGGCGACATCAAATCAGCCGCGCCGGAAAGCCATGAGACCGTCGAGGTGGAAAGCTTCGTCGACGCCGCGCAGATCGACCCGCGCTATTTCGAGAAACCGTACCTGCTGGTGCCGGGCAAGAAGGCCGAAAAAGGCTACGTGCTGCTCCGCGAGACACTGCGCAGTACCGGCAAGGTCGGCATCGCCAAGGTGGTGGTGCGCACCCGCGAGTACCTGTGCGCGGTGATGCCCAACGATGACGCGCTGGTGCTAATGATCCTGCGTTATCCGCAGGAACTGGTGGACCCGGCCGACTTCAAGCTGCCCGACGGCAAGCTGTCCGATTACCGCATCAGCAGCAAGGAAACGGCGATGGCCGAACAGCTGATCGAGTCGATGGCCGGCGACTGGGACCCGACCCAGTACCACGACGAGTTCCGTGCGCGGCTGCAGGATGTGCTGACCAAGCGCATCAAGCAGGATGGTGGCACCACCACGGTGGAAGACGAGCCGACCCCGCGCGAGGACGCCAGCACCAACGTGGTGGACTTCATGTCGTTGCTGCAGAAGAGCCTGGAGGCCAACAAGCGCACCCCGGCCAAGAAGACCGCCGGCAAGACGGTGAAGAAGGCCGCGACCAGGAAGGCCAGCAAGGCACCAGCCAGGAAGACAGCAGCCAAGAAGGCGCCCGCCAAGGCGCCCGGCAAGGCCGCGAAGAAGGCCGCGCCACGCCGCAAGGCGGGCTGAGCCATGTCCCTGGACCAGTACCGCCGCAAACGCAGGCTCGGCGCGGCCAAGGGCAGCACGCCGGAGCCGGATGACCTGCAGGCCGGGCCGGGCAGCCCGGCGGATCGGCCGATCTTCGTAGTGCAACTGCACCATGCCAGCAGCCGGCATTATGACTTCCGCCTGCAGATGGGCGAGGTGCTGAAGAGCTGGGCGGTTCCCAAGGGACCCTCGCTGCGGGCCGGCGAGAAGCGGCTGGCGGTGGAGGTGGAAGACCATCCGCTGTCCTACGCGGCGTTCGAGGGCGACATTCCGCAAGGCCACTACGGTGCCGGGCACGTGGACGTCTACGACCACGGCAACTGGGCCATGGACGGTGATCCGCTGGAAGCGCTGGCCGCCGGCAAGCTCGACTTCGAACTGCACGGCGAGCGCCTGCGCGGCGGCTGGAAGCTGGTACGCACCAACCTGAAAGGGCGCCAGGTGCAGTGGCTGCTGATCAAGCGCAACGATGCCCATGCCACCGATGCGGAGGCCGACGACCTGCTGGAGGCCCCGGCTGCGACGTCGACCACCGCCACCCGGAAACGCAAGGCCGCGGCGTCGAGAAGCACGCCTGCGGCGGCACCGCGGGCACGCAAGGCGGACGCGCGCTGGCACAAGCGCGCGCTGGCGCTGCAGGGCGCGCGCGACACCCCGTATCCGCACCAATACGCGCCGCAGCTTACCGATCATCGCCAGAACGCTCCCGACGGCGAACGCTGGCTGCATGAGATCAAGTGGGATGGCTACCGCCTGCTGGCCGATCTGCACGACGGCAAGGTGACGCTGCGTTCGCGCAACAACCTGGACTGGAGCGATGATTTCCCGGAAGTGAGCCAGGCGATCGCCGCGCTGCCGGTCAACGATGCGCGGCTGGACGGCGAACTGGTGGTGCTGGATGACCAGGGGCGCAGTGACTTCAGCGCGCTGCAACGGGTGATCGACGGCACCGCGAAACAGCCCTTGCGCTACATCGTGTTCGATCTGCCCGGCGTGGCCGGGGTCGATATCAGCCGCGCGCCGTTGCTGGAGCGCAAGACACTGCTGAAGGCGCTGATCGGTGATGTGCCGGGCACGCTCGCCTACAGTGACCATGTACTCGACCACGGCCCGGCGGTGTTCGCCGCCAGCGGCAAGGCCGGCTTCGAAGGCATCATCAGCAAGCAGGTGGATGCGCCGTACACGAACGGCCGGGCGCGCAGCTGGGTGAAGATCAAGCACGAACAGACCGATGAATTCCTGGTGGTCGGCTACACCGCGCCCAAGGGCGCACGGCAAGGCTTCGGTTCGCTGCTGATGGCCACGCCGGACAAGGGCGGGCTGCGTTACGTGGGCCGTGTCGGTACGGGTTTCGATGAGGCGAAGCTGCGCGCGCTGAGCGCCTCGCTGGGCAAGCTGGCGACCTCCAGCGCTGCGGTCGAGCTGCCGGCACACGTGCCGTTCCGCGCCGCCAGCGTGCACTGGGTGAAGCCCACGCTGGTGGCCGAGGTGGCCTTCCGTGGCTGGGGCAAGGAGGGATTGCTGCGTCAGGCCAGTTTCAAACGCCTGCGCACCGACAAAACCGCGCCCGACCTGCAGCCCGACCGCGCCCAGCCTGCCGCCGCGCCGGTGAAAGGCAAGGAATCGTCCCTGCACATTACCCACCCCGAGCGCGTGGTCTACCCGAAGCAGAAGATCCGCAAAGGCGAAGTGGCCGACTACTACCGTGCGATGGCGCCGTGGATACTGCCGGAGATCAGCGGCCGGCCGCTGTCGCTGCTGCGGTGTCCACAGGGCGTGGGCAAGGCGTGCTTCTTCCAGAAACACCACGGCCAGGGCCTGGGCGATGCGGTGCGTGCGGTGCCGCTGGAACAGAAAAGCGGTACCGAGGATTACGTCTACATCGACGATGTGGAGGGGCTGCTGCAGCTGGTGCAGATGAACACCCTGGAGTTGCATCCCTGGGGGGCGACGGTGGCCGATCCCGAACATCCGGACCGGCTGGTGTTCGACCTGGATCCCGGCGACGGCGTGAACTGGACGCAGATCAAGGCGGCGGCCCGGGACATCCGCGCTCGCCTGCAGGAAACCGGGCTGGAAAGCTTCGTACGGTTGTCCGGTGGCAAGGGCCTGCACGTGGTGGTGCCGTTGCAGCCGCAGGCCGACTGGGAGCAGGCGAAGGCGTTCTGCGAGTCCTTCGCGCAGGCGTTGGCACAGCACGCGCCGGACCGCTACGTGGCCAGCATGAGCAAGGCCAAGCGCAACGGGGTGATCTTCATCGACTGGCTGCGCAATGCACGCGGGGCCACCAGCGTGTGTTCGTGGTCGTTGCGGGCGCGCGAGAGCGCCGGCGTGGCGGTGCCGCTGCGCTGGGAAGAACTCGGCCGCGTCGCGGCGGCCGATGCGTTTCCGCTGGACAAGGCGTTGGCGCGGGCCAAGCGCCTGAAGGGTGATCCCTGGGAAGGGATCACCACGCTGGAGCAGGTGTTGCCGACGCTGGGGCGGTGACGACCAACGGTCGTCACCCACCGATGGCCGATCAGAAATCGGCGCGGATGCCGAGGCTGACGCGGCGGCCGGAGAACTCGTACTGGGTCGAGAACGATTTATCGATCGTGTAGCCGGAGGTCTCTTCGTCGAACACGTTGATCGCATCCAGGCTCAGCTTCCAGGTGTCGTTCAGGCGGAAGCCGATCGACGCGTCGGTCTGGCCGTAGGCATCGCGGTACACCGGGTACATGTTGAGGTGGATGTACTCCACGTACTTGTCCTTGTAGTTGTAGGACACGCGCGCGTCGAAGCGGTCATTCTCGTAGTACAGGGTGAAGTTGTACGCTTTCTCGGCCAGGCCTTCCGGCGGGGTCGGGATATCCAGGTCCGATGCGCCGGTCAGCGTGTTGTCCAGCTGGGTGTAGTTGGCATTGATGCCCCAGCCTTCCAGCGCCGGGTGCAGCATCGACAGCGGCAGCTGCGCGACCAGTTCCACACCGGTGACCTTGTAGGAGCCATCGGCGTTGACCGGCTGGTAGACCTCGAAGTCGTAGTAGCCATCCAGCGACCCGTTGGCGTTGAGCTTTTCCACGTTCGGCACGATGCCGGTCAGTTCCTGGCGGACCACGCCGTCGATCTTCTTGGAGAAGTAGGAAGCGGACAGCAGGCCGCCATTCTCCAGGTACTTTTCAAGGCCGATTTCCCACTGCCTGGCGGTGGTCGGCTTCAGCGCCGGGTTGCCGTCCATGAAGCGGAAGCTGGACCAGCTGACGGTGCGGCGGTAGGCGATGTCGGTCAGCGACGGACGCATCAGCGTTTCCGACGCGGCCGCGCGCAGCACCAGGCCATCGGCGATCTCGGCGGTCATGTTGAAGCTGGGCAGCAGGTCGCTGTAGTCACCGCTGCTGGAGATCGGCGTGGGGGTGTAACCGCTGCTGCCATCGGCGTTCTGCACCGGGTGGAAGCCGGCCGAATCGACCTTGGTGTCGATCGAACGCACGCCCAGGTTGGCGTACACCGGCACCGTGCCGATATCGAAGTAGAAATCGGTCATGGCATACAGCGCCAGGGTCTTTTCATCGACCTGGTAGAACTGGCCGTTGTCCAGCGGGGTGGTGAATCCCGCATACCGGAAGGTGTTGCGCGCGTAGCTGTTGGACACCTGCTGCCAGTCCAGGTTGCTCGGCTCGTAGCCGCCACCGGGCACGATGTCGCTGATCCAGCCGGGATTGCTGTCAGCCAGCGTGCGGGTGTTCACCCATGCCGCGCTGCCGGCCGTCGGGCCCTGGATCTTGGTGTTGCCGAACTCGCGGTCCTTGGACTTGTCGGTGTAACGCGCACCGAACTTGACGCTGGTCAGCGCCGGGAAGAACGCCAGTTCCATCGACCGGCGGAAGTCCAGCTGTGCGGCGTACTTGTCGTCCTTCACGTGCTCCACTTCGGTCTCATAGGCTTCGAACAGGTACTTCCCGGGCGAGTTGTACATGTCGAAGCCATTGGATGCCGCACTGGCCAGCGTCTCGCCGCCGTTGGCGGTCCAGCGCGTGCGCGACGGCGCGTAGGCGACGTGCTTGAGGTTGGCGTAGTCCGAATCACGGCGTGCGCCGGAATAGCCGACCAGCGCATCGATGTCCCAGCCGCCCACGGTCCAGTCCAGCTTGGTGCTGAACTGGCGGTAGTCGGTGTTGGCGAAGCGTTCCTTGCTCAGGATTTCATGCTGGGTGGCGGTGTAGGACACATCGCGCAGTACCACCATGCCATAGCGCGACAACGTGTCGGCGTCGTAGTCGTGGATGGTGTCCAGGGTGCTGCGGCTGGACGCCGAATAGGCCGCCGCATCGTATTCGTCTTCGTGGGTGTCGTAGCCACCGAACATCGCATCGAAGCTCAGCGAGAACGCATCGCTCGGCTTGAACTGCAGCGAGGCGGTCGCGCCCCATTGGTCCTGCTCGTTGAGGTAGATGCGATCGCCGACCTTGTCCTGGAAGATGATCCGGTTGGTCTCGTCCTTGTCCATGCGGTTGCCGACGACGATGCCGGCATCGCGCGCCAGCACCGCGGCCGCCTGCGAACCGCGGGTGCCGGACGCTTCCAGGAAGCGGCCCATCGGGCGGAAGTTGATGCCGGAATTGGAGTCGGTGCGGTTGGTGCGCTTGGCCTTGGAGAAGGACACCAGGCCGCCCCAGTCGCCCCACGTATCGCTGGCCAGGAAGGAGATCTTCGGATCGTTCTTGCCGTTGATCGAATTGTTGGCCACTTCGGCCGAGGCACTGAATTTCGGCTCGGCATAGTCGAACGGCTTGGCGGTTTCGATGTAGACCGAACCGGCGATGCCGCCTTCCTCGTCGGCCGCGGTCGGCGACTTCTGCACGGTCACGGTCTGCACCACGTCCGAGGCGAAGATGTCGAACTGCACATCGCGGCCGCCACTGCCCGAGGCGGTGGCGAGGTTGTTGATGGAGACGTGGGTGAACTCGGACGGCAGGCCACGCACGCTGACCTTGCTGCCCAGGCCCTTGTTGCGTTCAATGGTCACGCCGGGCATGCGCTGCAGCGCTTCGGCCAGGTTCTGTTCCGGGAAGTCGGCCACGTCGGTGGCGACGATGGAATCGGAGAAGCCGATGTTGCTGCGCTTGAGGTCGACCGCGCGCTCCAGGCTCTTCGCGTAGCCGCCGGTCACCACGACCGTGTCCAGCTGCTGCATCGCGGCTGCACCGCCTGCTACGGGCGCTGCCTCATCTGCCAGCGCCTGCAATGGCAGGCTGGCGATGCCGCTGACCAGCACGGCGCGCACGGCGCGGGACAAAAGCTTCGCATGGGGGACGCGCGTCGGCGTCTCCCGGAGGGTATTGCGCATCGGATGGTCCCCATTGCCCTGTGAGTTCGTGCCGCGCGCCCATGCGATGGTTCGCACAAAGCCCCTGCGCGGCCGTGCCGGTAACCGGCGGACATAGAGACTAGGGGGGAATTGTTAAGCCTTTGTTGCGGCGCGCAAACGGCGTGCGCCCAGCCACACGCCAGCGGCGAGCTGCAGCGGCAGCGAGACGACCAGCAGCACCACGAACCAGCGCGGGAATTCGTTGCCCATGTCCCATGCTGCCCACAACGAAGCGACCGCCAGCAGCGACCAGAGGGCCACGCCGTGCGAGCGCGGCCAGCACGGCGCGTGGTAGCTGGCGAAGGCCACCGCGGCGATGCCGCCGAGCACGGTGAACGCCAGGTCCCAACCCAGCTGCACGGCGCCGCCGGGGTGCACACCGATCAACGGCGGCAGCCAGCTGGCCACGGTGGTGACCAGCACCAGCGCAAGCAGCGCGCCCCCCAGCGCAAGCAGGGAAAACAGGAAGGTTTTGAACATGGCCATGCGGCCATTGTAGGGTCGAGCCGGCTCCCCCGCCGCTGCGCTCGCCGCCTGGTGGGTGTCGAGCAAGCTCGACACTACACCGTCATGCTCTTGCCCTGGTGGGTGACGACCGTTGGTCGTCACGCTGTTCCCGCTGCGCTCGCCGAGCATGGCTCGGCGCTACCGGGTCGGGAGGGTAGTGACGGCCGCTGGCCGTCATGCTCTTGCCCTGGTGGGTGACGACCGTTGGTCGTCACGCTGTTCCCGCTGCGCTCGCCGAGCATGGCTCGGCGCTACCGACGCAGGTCAGCTCGCCAGCACCGATGCCTGGCGTGCCAGTGCTTCGATCGCCGCCCAGTCGCGGCTCTGCAGCAGCGCGGTCGTGGTCAACCACGAACCGCCCACGCACAGCACGTTGGGCAGGTGCAGGAACTGCGGCGCGGTCTGCACGCTGATGCCGCCGGTGGGGCAGAAGCGCACATCGGCGAACGGACCGGCCCAGGCGGCCAGCAACGGCGCACCGCCCGCCAGTACGGCGGGGAAGAACTTGAACGTATCCAGTCCCTGTTCCAGTCCGTGCATCAGCTCGGACGAAGTCGCCACGCCCGGCAGGAACGGCAGGTCGGTATCGCGTGCGGCCGCGTACAGCCGATCGGTCGCGCCCGGCGACACCGCGAAGCGGCCACCGGCTTCCTTCACCGCCTGCATCTGCGCGGCGGTCAACACCGTGCCGGCGCCGATCACCGCATCCGGCACGGCCTCGGCCATGGCCTTGATCGCTTCCATCGCGCGCGGCGTGCGCAGGGTGACTTCCACCACCGGCAGGCCACCGCGGAACAACGCCTGGGCGACCTGCACCGCATCGTCCACGTCATCGGGGGTGAACACCGGGATAACCGGTGCAAGTTTCAGTACCGCGCGAACGCGCGGATCAGCGCCTGACATCAAAACGCTCCTCGCCCACCAGGGCCAGTACATCAGCTTCGCTGACGGGGTTGAAATCGCCGGGGATCGAATGCTTGAGGCCACCGGCGGCCAAGCCGAAGCGCACGGTGGCATCGGCATCGAAGCCGCGCATGATGCCATGCAGGATGCCGGCAGCGAACGCATCACCCCCGCCGATCCGGTCGATGATGCCCTGCAGTTGGCGCACCGGTGCCTGCGCACGCGTGCCATCGCGGCCGATCAGCAGCGCGCCCAGCGCGTGGTGGTCCACGCTCAGTGCCTGGCGCTGCGTGCAGGCCATCCACTGCAGCTGCGGGAAGGCGGCGAAGGCCGCGGCGGCGGCGGCTTCCACGCGGGCGACCACGTCGTCCTGTGCGAACGGCTGGCCAAGCACCACTTCGATATCGCGGTAATCGGCGAACACGATGTCGGCCTGGGCGAACAGCTCACGCAGGATGGCCTTGGCATCGCCGCCCCAGCGCTGCCACAGCTTGGGCCGGAAGTTGCCATCGAAGGACACCTTGACCCCCAGCGCACGTGCCGCGCGTGCGGCCGCCAGGGTGGCCTGGGCCACGTCGGCGCCGAGTGCCGGGCTGACCCCGGACAAGTGCAGCCAGTCCGCGCCCTGCAGCAGCGCAGCCCAGTCGTAGTCGGCGGCGGTACTCAGCGCGAACGCGGAGTCGGCACGGTCATAGACCACCTCGCTGGCGCGCTGCACGGCACCGGTGGTGAGGAAGTACAGGCCCATGCGGCCATCCGCCTGCAGGCGCACCCCACGGGTATCCACGCCGTGCCGGCGCAGCTCGCCCAGTGCATGTGCGCCCAGCGGATTGTCGGCCACCGTGCTGGCCATCGCCACGTCATGGCCGAAGTGCGCCAGCGACACGCCGACATTGGCTTCAGCGCCCCCTACATGTACGTCCAGGCGCGGTGACTGCAGCAGCAGCTCGTTGCCCGGCGCGCCCATCCTCAACAACAGTTCCCCGAAACAGACCACTCGACTCATCAGATGTCCTCATTGCCCGTACCCGCAGCATCGCGTTGCTGCCCGCCGGAGGGAACCACGCACCCCGCGTGGTTCTTGACTATCGGTGTCATTCTAGCCGCCAAGGCCGCTGCGTCTACCCGCATCCATTGACGAAGCCATTGTCCCGCAAGCCTCTGCGGGACATGCCGACTCTGTTGCGGTGCAAGATGCCCGATCCTGAAGGTGCTGTTAACGTCCGCCCTGACCAGCGGTGTCATCTTGCTGACACCGCGTTGTGAACCAGACCTTTGGGAGAGGGAAAGGCCATGATTTCTCGTAACAACCGCAAAAAGACACCGGTTACCCTGCTGGCCCTGTCAATCGGTCTGGCGCTCACCGCCCCAGCCATCGCCCAGCAGGCCAGCTCGGATCCCGCCGTCGACCTGGACACTGTAACCGTCACCGGTTACCGCGCCAGCGTGGAGAAGGCGCTGGACATCAAGCGTGGCGAGGCCGGCGTGGTCGATGCCATCGTCGCCGAGGACATCGGCAAGTTCCCGGACCTCAACCTGGCCGAATCGCTGCAGCGCATCCCCGGCGTGGTGATCACCCGTGACGGCGGCGAAGGCCGCAGCATCTCGGTACGCGGCCTGGGCCCGGACTTCACCCGCGTGCGCATCAACGGCATGGAAGCGCTGGCCACCGTCGGTGCCGGCGACCAGAGCGGCGGCACCAACCGTGGTCGTGGCTTCGACTTCAACGTGTTCGCTTCGGACCTGTTCTCGCAGCTGATCGTGCGCAAGACCGCTTCGGCCGATGTCGAAGAAGGCTCGCTCGGCGCCACCGTGGACCTGCGCACCGCGCGTCCGTTCGATTATGACGGCTTCACCTTCGCCGCCAGCGGCCAGGCCAGCTACAACGACATGGCGCAGAAGGCCGACCCGCGCATGGCGGCGTTGATCTCCAACACCTTCGCCGACGGCACCTTCGGTGCGTTGCTGTCGGTGGCCTATTCCGAGCGCCAGGCGCTGGAAGAAGGCGCCAACACCGGCCGCTGGGCCAACGGCCCGAGCAATGGGGGCTTCGCCGCCAGCTCGCCGTTCGCCGCCGCCCGTGGCGCCGATGTCTTCCACCCGCGCTTCCCGCGCTATGTGCAGATGGAACACAAGCAGGAGCGCCTGGGCGTCACCGGCTCGCTGCAGTGGAAGCCGACCGACCGCACCGAAGTATCGCTGGATGCGCTGTACTCGAAGATCGACGCCGACCGCGACGAGCACTATATCGAAGCGATTTCCTTCAGCCGCTCCGGCACCGGCAAGCCGCAGACCATCGTGCGCGATGGCGAGATCCGCAACAACGCGCTGGTCTACGGTGTGTTCGACAATGTCGACATCCGCAGTGAAAACCGCCACGACGAGTGGAGCACTGATTTCAAGCAGGTCAGCCTGAACCTGGACCACCGCTTCAGCGATGCGTTCTCGGTCAGCGGCAAGCTGGGCACCTCGCGTTCGTCGCATGAGAACCCGGTGCAGACCACCATCATCATGGACAAGTTCGATGTCGATGGGTACAGCTACGACTACCGCGGCAACAAGAACCAGCCGATCCTGAACTACGGCGTCGATCCGACCAACCCCAACGGCTGGACGCTGGCTGAAATCCGCCTACGCCCGCAGACCGTGGACAATGATTTCGATACCGCCCAGCTGGACTTCAACTGGAACATCAGCCCCGGCTTCCGCCTGAAGGGTGGCGTACTGGCCAAGGACTACACCTTCGAAACGGTGGAACTGCGCCGCGCCAGCGAACTGGCCGTGCCGACCTTCCCGGGCAGTGGGCTAATCGTGCCGCCGCAATACACCCAGCAGGAAGGCCTGAAGGGCATCAGCGGCAGCCCGGGCAACTGGGTGGTGCCGAACCTGGACGCGGTCGCCGACCTGTTCGACATCTACAGCAACAGCGGCAGCTTCGCCGTCGCCCCGCGCCTGAACAACAGCCGCAGCGTGGAAGAGAAGGACCGCGGCGTGTGGCTGATGGGCGAGTTCTCCACCGACCTCGGATCGATCCCGCTGTCGGGCAACTTCGGCGTGCGCTACGTGGAGACCAAGCAGGAATCCACCGGCTACGCCACCATCGGCGGCGTGCCGGTGCTGACCACCAGCAACCGCAAGTACGATGACACCCTGCCCTCGTTCAACCTGGTTGCCGAAGTGGCGCCGGACTTCCTGATCCGCCTCGGTGCGGCCAAGGTGATGACCCGTCCGGGCCTGGGCTTCCTGACCCCGGGCGTGACCGTGGCGGTGGCCGGCGGCGCACGCACGGTGGCCGGTGGCAACCCGAACCTGGATCCGATCCGCGCCACCAACGTCGACCTCGGCTTCGAGTGGTACTTCAACGAAGGCGCGATGCTCGGCCTGGGCCTGTTCTACAAGGACATCGAGTCCTTCGTGCAGACCACCCGTGACGTGCGTCCGTACTCCACCAGCGGCCTGCCGGCCAGCCTGCTGGATGGTACCGGCGCCACGGTCAACGACGAGTTCACCTTCAGCATTCCGTTGAACACCCCCGGTGGCGAACTGCACGGCGTGGAAGCGAACTACACCCAGCCGTTCACCTTCCTGCCGGGCAAGTGGTCCAACCTGGGCGTGCAGCTGAATTACACCTGGGTGGAGTCGAAGATCCAGTACCTCAACGGCCAGGGCCTGCCGGTGATGAAGAACGACCTGACCGGCCTGTCGCCCACTTCGTGGAACGCCACCCTGTTCTACGAAGGGGAAGTCTGGTCCGGCCGCGTTTCGGCGACCAACCGCGACGACTACCTGACCCAGGCACCGGGGCAGGAAACCGGCTTCAACCTGGACGGCGTGCACGGCATGACCGGCACCACGATGATCGACGCGTCGCTGCGCTACAAGATGAGCGACCAGCTGGAGCTGACCCTGGAAGGCGTCAACCTGACCAACGAAGCGTCCGACGAGTGGGTGCGTTCGCCGCTGACCGGCCAGCTGCCGCTGATGTACACCGAAACCGGCCGCCAGGTCCTGCTCGGCGTCCGCTACAAGTTCTGACGACCCACCCGGCGGCGTGCCAGCCACGCCGCCGTCCGGTGCAACGCCCAACGTACCCGCCACCGTGGCGCTCCTGCTGCGGCGCAAGATGCTGCGCCGTGGTCGGCTTTGCTACGTTCCGGTGACCTGCGGTGTCAGCAAGACGTTGCGCCGAGGCAGTGGACCGGTGGAAGCCGGTGCATCGCCTGCAGTGAACACGCACGTTTCGAGGACACCCTGGGAGGGGCATACAACATGGATCTGTCATACCCACGCCACCGTGCCGGCCCTGCGCCGCTCAGCCTGCTGGCGCTGTCGATCGGCCTCGCACTGGCCAGCACCGCCACCGCGCAGCAGACGCCGGAAGCGGCCGCCAGCGGCCCTGCCGCAGTCGACCTGGACAAGGTGGAGGTCAAGGCGACCTACCGCGAGAGCCTGCAGCAGTCGCTGGACGAGAAGCGCTACAGCATCGAACAGGTCGATGCCATCTACGCCGAAGACATCGGCAAATTCCCCGACCTCAACCTGGCCGAGTCGATGCAGCGCATCGCCGGTGTCTCCATCGACCGCGAAGGTGGCGAGGGCCAGCAGATATCGGTGCGCGGCCTGGGCTCGGACTTCACCCGCGTGCGCATCAACGGGCTGGAAGCCCTGTCCACCGCCGGCAGCGGCACCACCGGGGTCAACCGCAGCCGCGGCTTCGACTTCAATACGTTCGCCTCCGAACTGTTCAGCCGGGTCAAGGTCAGCAAGACCCAGTCGGCGCAGACCGACGAAGGCTCGCTCGGCGCCACGGTCGACCTGCGCGCGTCGCGCCCGTTTGATTTCGAAGGTTTCCAGGCCTCGCTCAACGGCCAGTACGGCTTCAATGAACTGTCACGCAGCAAGGATCCGCGCGTCTCGGCGCTGCTCAGCAACACCTGGGCCGATGGCCGCTTCGGTGCCCTGATGTCGGTGGCCTACAGCCGCCGCACGATCTTCGAAGAAGGCTACAACCCGGTGCGCTGGGAGCACGGCAACCACCGCAATTCAAACCAGGCCACGGCCAACAACAACGGCACCTACGGCTTCTGCAGCCCGGTCGGCTACGACCCGCAGACGCCGCGCAACCCGCTGGCCAATGAAACCGCCGCCGGCGTCGGCAGCGCGGCCAACCAGGCACGCAGCAACGGCTGGGGCAGCTACGGCATCGATGCCACCCACTGCGGCACCGGGCTGGACCGCCCGGCGGCCACGCCGGAGAACATCGCCGCCTACGAAACCGCGACGAATGCATGGATCCCGCGCTACCCGCGCTACATCCGCACCGAACATGACATCGAACGGCTGGGCGTGACCGGTGCGCTGCAGTTCAAGTTCAGCGACGACAGCCTGCTCAACCTGGACATGATGTATTCGAAGCTGGACAAGGACCAGCGCGAGGACTCGCTCGGCGCCAACCTGCATCGCACCGCACAGTACGGTGGCAAGACCCAGATCGTGGTCCGCGACGCGCAGGTCGATGACCGCAACCGGCTGGTCTACGGCGTGTTCGACAACGTCGACTTCCGTACCGAATCCACGTCGATCGAAGAGAGCACCGAGTTCAAGCAGGTCAGCCTGGAATTCGAACACCGGTTCAACGATGCGGTGCGCCTGGACGCGCTGGTCGGCCATTCCGCGTCCAGCTTCGAGCGCCCGGTGTTTTCGATGGTCAGCTTCGACAACAGCAACCTGGACGGCTTCGTGTTCGATGCGCGCGGCAACGCCAGCCTGCCGACGATGCGCTTCCCGTTCGCCTTGAACGACCCCAACGCCTGGCAGTGGCTGGGCTATGGCACCGCACCGGTGAACGCCAACGGCACCGCCCGCGGCAGCAACATCAGTGAAGTGCGATTGAACCCGAACTATGTCGACAACCAGTTCGACACCGCCAAGGTCGACCTGACGTTCAACATCTCGCCGACCTTCACCCTGCGTGGTGGCCTTGCCTACAAGGACTACGACATGAGCACGCAGGAGTACCGCAACATCAGCTACGGGCGGCTGGCCCAGGCATTGCCCGGCGGCACCGGCATCGGCGACCTCGCCAGTACCCTGGACGGCTTCGGCAAGGGCCTGGACACCGCCACCCCGTCGAGCTGGCTGATCCCCGACTTCAAGCGCGTCGCCGAACTGCTGGACATCTACTGCAACTGCGATACCGGCAGCCTGGGCGGCGACTACCGGCTGGCCGGCGTGGGCCACTTCGGTTCGTCGAACAACAACTTCGACGTCAACGAAAAGAGCTACGCCAGCTACCTGCAGCTGGACTTCAACACCGAGCTGTGGGACCGCCCGTTCCGCGGCAACATCGGCCTGCGCTACGTACAGACGCAGATCACCGCCGACGGCTACGCGCCCTGCCAGGCCGCCAGCGCCGGCGACCTCTCCGCCGCCTGCCGGCCGTTCCTGGGCGTGGCCAGCGCCACCGCCGATGCCGGTGAACGGCTGCTGGTGGGCACCCGCGTGGGTCACCAGTACGACGATTGGCTGCCTTCGCTGAACGTCGCCTGGGACGTCACCGACAGCGTGGTGCTGCGCTTCGGCGCGGCCAAGACCATGGCCCGCCCCACCCTGTCCAACCTGTCGCCGAGCGTCAGCGGCGGACCGTCCGCTTTCCTGGATGAAGACCGTTACTACTCCATCAACCTGGGCAACCCGAAGCTGGATCCGTTCCGCTCCACCAACTATGACCTGAGCGCGGAGTGGTACTTCAAGGAGGGTGCGCTGTTGTCGGCGGCGGTGTTCTACAAGGACATCGAGACCTACGTGCAGCGCACCCGCCTGCTGACCACCTGGGGCGACATGGGCTATTCGCTGGACCTGCTGCCGGCCGGCTTCAGCCCCAGCACGCTGTTCAACGTGCAGAGCTACTTCAATACTCCCGGCGGTCCTTTGAAGGGCTACGAGCTGACCTACCAGCAGCCCTTCAGCTTCCTGCCCGGGTTCTGGAAGAACTTCGGCATCCAGCTCAACTACACCCACGTGGACTCGAAGATCCAGTACCTGTTCAGTTCCGGCAGTGGCAACACCATCGTCACCACCTACACCGAAAACGACCTGCTGAACCTGTCGCCGAACTCGTACAACGCAACGCTGTACTACGACGACGGCCGCTTCAGCGCCCGCGTTTCCACCAGCTACCGCGACGCGTACATCAACCAGATCCTGGCGCAGGAAAACGTCTGGGACCTGGATGGCAACCTGCTTGCCACCGCCGATGTCACCGGCAAGTACAGCGTGGAGAACGTGGATTTCAACATGTCCTGGAAGCTCAACAAGCAGCTGACCGTCAGTTTCGAGGCGATCAACCTGCTGGATACCGCCGACGAGCGCTACGTGGATTCCGCGCTGTCCCTGCCCGACCGTTACACCCAGACCGGCCGCCAGTACTACGTCGGCCTGCGCTACAAGTTCTGACCCTGCACCGCCCTGTCGTCGCCCGCTGTTGAAAGGAAGGTTCCATGCCACACCGCTCCGATGCCGTCGCCCGCCTGCCCCGTCGCCACCTGCTGGCACTGGCCACTGCACTGTTCGCTGCGCCGGTGTTCGCCGCCGCCCCGCCAACGCTGCTGTTCCATGTCGATGCCAACCGCGGCCTGCAGGCGGACGTGGCGCACGGTGAAGCGATACCGAACTTCCGCGACAAGGTGGCGGTGGTCGACGACGGCGCACGCGGCAAGGCGATCCAATGGCAGGACGACGGCGTGCTGTCCTGGGATGCACCGGGCAACATCCTGGCCCAGCGCGGCACGCTGGCCTTCGACTGGCGGCCGCGCTACGCCGTGGGCGAAGCGCCGTTCGTGATCTTCCGCGTCGGCTATGCCGACCACAGCAGCTGGGACATGGCGTGGCTGCGCATCGACTGGAACGGGCACGGCTTCGATGCGTTCGTCACCGACGCCAACCTGGCGCGCACCCGCGTGTCGTTCAAGATGCCGCAGGCACCGCGTGCCGAGCAGTGGCTGCACTTGGCGTTCGGCTGGGACGAAGACCACGGCGTGCGTCTGTTCGTGGACGGCAAGGAGGTCGCGCGGGCCGAGGCCACCGCCGATTACGATGCCGCGCTGGACCAGCTTGGGCTGGCCGGACGGGTGATGGCGCCCTACCAGGTGCAGAGCCGTTACAACTTCCTGCGGGGCAGTGATTTCCAGCACATCCGCGTCTACGACCAGCTGCTGGACGGTCCTGCCGTGGCCGCGCTGGCACAGGGCAAGACAGCGGCCAGCGCGGTTGCCGCCGCTGCCGATGACCGCGCGTGGCGGCATCGTTTCGGCTGGGAAGGCGCGGCCCCGCCCGCACTGGCCGCCGAGGGCACGCGCATCCGCAAGGTGGAGTTCGCCGATACCAAGGACCTCAAGCAGTGGATGTGGAAGGCCACCGACGGCATCGCCGAGACCACCTGGCCGGGCGTCTACAACCGCTCGCGCCTGCCCGGCCGCAACGATTATTTCCAGCTGCCGGACTGGAATACCTACGTGGAGGGCGGCCAGCACCTGGACCTGACCCTGCCGGCAGGGGAAACGGTCAACCGCATCGAAGTGCGTGGCGCGGCGTCCGGTTCGCTCGCCCATGGCAGTGATGCAGCCAATGCCAGCACGGTGCTGATGCAGCGCCCGCGCGGCGTGGTGCGCAGCGTGGATGACATTCCGGCGCAGCAGGGCGGCGTGCTGCGCTTTTCCAACGTGGAACAGGAAACGCCGATCCAGGAGATCTGGGCGTACCACGTGGACACCGGCGCCGAGCCCGAAGGCAGCGTCAAGCAGACCTACCGGGTGGACAGTCAGGCGCTGCCGGACTACACCAACCTGGACAGCCTTCGCCATTACATCGAGGGGCGCTACCCGGCGGCCGAACGCAGCACGGTGATGGCCCTGCCCAAGGGCGCCGGTTCGCGCCGTCGCGGCACCGACAGCCTGCCCGCGCAACCGCGACCGATCGTGCACGTGCTGGTTCCTTCCGGCGTGGGCGATGCACCGGCCAACCAGCCGCTGATCCGCAGCTGGGCGCACAGTTGGGAAAACATGCACGACGGCCTGGACGGGGTGGCCATCGACCTGCCCGCGCTGGACCTGCCGGCCACGCACGACGGGCTGATTCCGCTCAATATCCGCATCAAGGATCCGATCTGGCCGGCCCGCGACATGATCGATGTGTCGGTGTCGGTGCAGCCGGGCAAGCCGCGCACGCTGTGGCTGGACCTGCGCGACCGCATCCTCACCGCCGACAGCCTGTGGCTGAGCATCGCCTCGGCCGCGCCGGGCTTCGATGCGGGCGCGCTCGACGGCGCCGAAATCCGCATGGTGTTCAAGCCGCGCCAGGAGGCCATCGCCGAGCACGTTGCCGACCGCTTCAACCAGGTACGCGACAACTGGGGCTTCCTGGTCGAAGAGCACACCACGTCCAAGCGCCAGCGCCTGTATGCGCGCGTGTACGCCGACCTCAGCGACCTGCTGCGGGTGGATCCGGACCATGAGCTGGGCCGCCTGTACTGGAATTACATCAGCTACAACAGCCAGGGCAAACCGCCGTTCACCGCGCCGGCCGTGCCCAAGGGCGTGCCGGCGTGGGCCTTCAACCAGGTGCAGGACCTTGCCCATGTGCGCCGCTTCATCGACTGGTGGATCGACCACCGGCAGGTCGCCTATGGCGATTTCGGCGGCGGTATTTCCGATGATTCCGACCTCACCCAGCAGTGGCCCGGGCTGGCCCTGATGGGCGTGCAGCCGGACCGCCTGAATGCCTCGCTGACCGCGCTGTCCGACGCGGTGTACCGCAACGGCATGTTCAGCAACGGCCTGAGCACGATCGAGACCGATGAACTGCATGCCTACGAAGAAGGCATCAACACCAACAGCGCCATGTTGTACCTCAACTGGGGCGATCCGCTGACCGTGGAGCGCCTGATGGAAACGGTCAAGGCGTTCGAGGAAAAGATCATCCTGCCCAACCCGCAGGGCCACCTGCTGTTCTCCAGCAACTGGTTCGGTGGCAACAAGGTCTACCGCGAACCGAACTGGCAGTGGCAGAAGCCGTATTCGTTCCCGGTGCTGCACCCGGCGTTCCTGCTCGGCCAGTTCAATGCCGATCCGAACAGCCGCCGGCTGGTCACCGGCCTGGCCGATGGCTACCTGGCGCACGCCTATACCGATGACAAGGGACGCTGGGCTCTGCCGAACGAGATCAACTGGGCCACCGGCGAAACCCGCGGTGGCGAGCTCAACAACGGCTCCGGCAGCGGCGACATCATGCACACCTTCTGGGCCGCATGGCGCTGGACCGGCGATGACAAATACCTGAAGGCGCTGGACTACCGGGTGGAGCGCGGTGGTCCTGGCGCGCTGTCCAACCTGGGCGAAAACTACGTCGAGGTACTGGGCCGCCAGCAGGACTGGTACCCGAAACTGACCGCCGATGCGAAGGATGGCAAGACCGGCTTCGCCAGCCTGATGGCCTGGCAGGCCAGCGGCGATACCGCGTACATCGAGGCCCTGCACGCCGATGGCATCCAGGCCAAGGCGCAACGCGAGTACATGAACACCGAAGGCCACTGGTGGTCGGACCGGGTGGAAGCGCCGAGCGAATTCCTGCAACGCGCGCGATTGGGCGGCATCGCGCTGAAGCGCAACCAGAGCTGGCCGGGGCACACGGTGAGCTGGCGCTTCGACCGCGATGAAGCGGCCGAACAGGTGGCACTGCTGGTGCATGCGCCGTCGCGCGAGCGCTTCACCGTGACCAGCCATAACCTGGGCAAACGGGTGATCCATGCCGACATGACCGGCTGGAACGTGGCCAGCGGCACCTGGCGGCTGCGCAGTGGCGTGGACGCCGATGGTGACGGGCGCATCGATGGCACGCCGCGCGAGCGCGCGTTCGTGCTTGAAAGCAGTGCAAGCACGGCGCTGCAGTTCCAGCCGGGCCGCACTGAAGTGTTCGAGTTCGAACGGGTGCGCGCCGGTACCCCCGTGGAGCAGCGTGCCGACCTGGGCGTAGGCCGCGGCGACGTGCGGGTGGATGGCCGCCAGGTGCATGTCACCGTGCACAGCCTGGGCCACGTGGCCACCGGCGTGGGCGAGGCGGTGCTGGAAGATGCGCGCGGCCGCGAGATCGCCCGGATCGAGATCCCGGCCATGCAGGCGCCGCTCGACCTGCAGCCGAAGACCACCACGGTCAGCCTGCCGCTGCCGGCCGGTGGGCGCAGCGGACTGCGCGTGCGCGTGGGGTTGGCCGATGGTGGGGAAGAAGTCACCCGCCTCAACAACAGCGTGGTGCTGCCGTGAGGGGAGTGACGGCCGCTGGCCGTCATCCCTGCGCTGATCAGGCAAGGCTTGCGGTGATGAACTCGATATCGTCGACGATCAGGAACTGCTTCCCGTACTGCGAGCGCGACGGCGTGCCGACCGCGAGGATATAAGCCCCCGCGAGGTCTTCCGGATCGTCAACGCGGAAACGGCGCTTGAACTCCGTCCAGATCGTGCCCGGGATCCCAACGCTGATGTCGCCGCGCCCGCCGGAGTTCAGCCAGACGGTACCGTCGCGTTCTTTCGCGTCCGTAACCAGGCCCCAGCAGCCTGCCAGCCGATCGAAGTGGTGGGGCTGCAGGGCCGAGAATTCGACGAAGAAATCGCGCAGGGTGCGGCCGTCGATCCCGCCGATCTCGATGGCCTGGTCAGAGGCGCCGAACGCCGCTGAGCTGCGCAGGTGTTTCAGCAAGGTGCTCAACCTGCGGTGGGTACGGGCCGTGCGTTGGCCGTCAGCGTGCAGGTGCCGGCCGCCGCGCCGGCCCGGATCCGCCTGGCCATCGTCCTGCAGGTGCGGCGCGCCTTGCACGGCACCGAAGTTGAGATCCACCACCAGCACGTCGGTGTTGCGGGTGATCGCTTCGTCCGGACCGATTCCACCGTCCGCGCGCAGGTGGTCTTCGGCGGCCAGGGCGCAGCCATTCCCGTGGGGGCGCGCACCGAAGCAGGCGGCGCGACCACTGGCGGCCTTCTTGCGGAAGAACGCCTGCTGCCTGCAGGTCACGCAGATCAGGTTGCGTCGTTTCGCTTCCAGGTCGGCGGGCGGCAGCTGCTGGAACCGGACGGCGGTGTAATCGTGCCCGTCCAGTGTGCAATGCGCGATATCCATGATCGGTCTCACTCCCTTCGTGTGCCTGCAAAAAATCCTACAGACCGCAACGCGGCGGGAGGTTGCAGAAATCGATCAACGGATGGGCACCTCAGCCGTCGCGGTCCAGTTCCTGCACGCGCGGCTGGTACCAGCCATCGCCGAGCGGATCGAACACCGTGCTGCGCTCCATCGGTCCCTGGTAGACATGCAGCGAGACCGCGATGTCCTCGCTGCTGGCGTTTCGCAGCGTGTGGTATTCGTGCGGAGGGATCAGGCTGCCGGCACTGCCTGTTTCACCGTACAGCACCGGCTGCGCGGCAAAGCGCCAGCGCGGGCCTCGCTGTTCCAGCAGCGCATACGGGGTGACCCGCAGGTCGCCTCGCCAGACCCCTTCCACGCACCACATGGCATCGTGGTCATGCAGCGGTGTTCCCTGCCCCGGACCCCAGCACATCGCGATCACGCTGTAGCCCAGCGTCGTGCTGCGGTGCAGCTCGCGACGTGCGTAGCGGCCCTGCAGCGGCTGGTGGACGCAGGAAGGCAGTTCGATCTCCGGATCATGGATCGCCTGCCGCAGCGTGTGCTGCAGCGCGCGGGTGATCACTCCGGCATCGCCCTGCCCGACCGCCGCATCCAGCGCCGCGATCAGTCGGTCTTTCCCGCGGAAGGCCGGTGGGGTGAAGTGCAGATCCATGCCTGCAGTCTAGGCGAGTGACGTCCGCGGAACGTCTGCACGGTGTCAACAGCAGACGAGAGTGCCTGTTTCCGTGCGTATGCGGTGCAGCAGAGCGGTGGGCAACCCCGGGGGCAATGAGCTGAATACGTCATGGCAGCAGCAAGGGGCGCATCGCGGGAACGGCGCGCGCAAGCTCTTCGGCCATGATCGTGGCGAACACATCCGCGCCCTTGTCGCCCAGATGGGTGTAGTCGAAGGCCCGCTTGGCCTGGCCCATCGGTTCCAGCAGCGCGTGCTGCGCCGCGCGGCCGGCCGCGCTGGAAGGGGCCGCATCGACGGTGGTGCCGGTCAGTGCGGCGGCGACCTGCTGCTGCGACGCAGGCGCCTGGGCCAGCTGCATCGCCAGCACCGGGCCCATCGCCTGCACCAGCCGGCGGCTGCGGGCGTGCAGGTCGACCAGCGGCACGTCCAGTTCGGCTGCCACCGTGCGCACGGCCTCTGCCCAGGGGCCGAGGTCGTCGATCAGCGTGCCATCGGCGAACTGGCGCCGGGTCAACGGCGTGACCAGCACCGGCACCGCGCCGCCCGCGCGGACGTCGGCAACGTAACGACGCAGGTTGTCGGGGAAGTCACGCTGCAGGTCGGTGGAACGCCCGGGCTTGCCCGGCTGGTCGTTGTGCCCGAACTGGATCACTACCCAGGTGGTCGCATAGCCCGGGGTGCGCAGCTCCGCTTCCACCAGCGCCCAAGAGCCTTCGGCGCGGTAGTTGTAGGTGCTGCGTCCGCCGCGCGCCAGATTCGTGCAGGCCGCGAAGGACACCAGGTGGTCCGCACAGAAGCGCGGTCCCCAGCCGCCCTGCACGGCCGTGGTGGAGTCACCGACCAGGATGACCTTGCTGGCGCGGATCGGCGTTGGCGCCGGCCGGTCGGCGGGCACGTCGGCCGACGCCGGCAGCGCAATGCAGCAGGAGAGCAGCAGCAGCAAGCGCGGCATGATCGGGGCAGGTAGCGCCGGGCCATGCCCGGCGGGATGCCTGGAGGGAATACGGGTCATCAACAGCTCCTTTGGACAGGACTCAGAACGTACCGCGCTGCAGGAACGGTGCCTGCCGATACAGCTCACGCTCACCGCCACGCGGGTCGTCAGCCAGCGTGCTGCGCACATCGAACAGCAGCGTCTGCCGGCGCGGCAGGCCGTACGCTTCCCAGTGCGCCAGGCCGGCGTGGTTGGGGTCGCCATGGCGGGCGAACTGCAGCAGTGCGCTGCTCATGGTGGCCGCCAGTGCGCGTGCCTCTGGACCATCGCCACTGCGCGCCCCGACTTGGGCGGTGTTGTCGAACACCAGCGGGATATCCAGCGTGTGGAAGGCGCCGAGCCTGCCGCCGTCCACCGGCGAACCCCAGTCCAGCTGGTAGGCCCAGGTGGGCGCCGCACCGGCGGGCTGGCGCGCGCGTGCTTCCAGCTCTTCCACCGCCCCGCGCCAGGAGCGTCCGGCGGTGGTGGCGGCGAAGAACACCTGCGACGGCGTGTAGTCCGGATACATCCGGCGGTACGCGTCGATCACCCGCTGCGGGCGCAGGTCGACGTACTGCTCGCGTTCCAGCTTCGCCGGCAGGGTGTCCCAGGTGAGTTCGTGGTTGGCCGGATCGTTGCCGAGGAACGCACGGGTTTCATCGCGCGTGTTGCCGATCACCATCGGGATGTGCGCGGACTGCGCCGGCGCTTCGGGGAAGAACGGATGCACCGGTAGCACCACGTCATCCAGCACCGGCCCCACATACAGCCCGCTGGTCTCGATCCGCGACGGATCGCGTGCCTTGCCGGCGGCCAGCAGCGCGGCCGGGGACAGCCGCAGCAGCGCTTGGACGTCCTTCGCGCCGGCTGCGTCCATGGCGATGGCGGTACGCTGCGCGGCGGCGCGCGGGCCGGCGGCGGTGACCTGCTGGCCGCTCATCGTCCACGCGCGCTGGAACAGGCCCTTGGCAGCGGGCATGGCCATCAACGTGGCGATCTTCGCGCCGCCGCCGGACTGGCCGAACACGGTGATGTTGCCCGCATCGCCACCGAATACGGCAGCATGCTCGCGCACCCATTGCAGGGCCTGCACCAGGTCGAGCTGGCCGACATTGCCCGACGCGGCCATGCGCGGGTCACCGAGTGCACCCAGGTACAGGTAGCCGAACAGGTTGAGGCGATGGTTGACCGTCACCACCACCACGTCGCCGCGCCGGCACAGCGCGCCGCCGTCGTACAGCGGGTCACTGCCGGAGCCGTTGTTGAAGCCGCCGCCATGGATGTAGAACAGGATCGGCCGCTTGCCGCCGTCGCCAAGCGCCGGCGTCCAGACATTGAGGAACAGGCAGTCCTCGCTGCCCGGTCCCTCGCCACCGCCCTGCGGCGCGGCCGCCCCATAGTCCAGTGCATCGGCGATACCGCGCCACGGTGTTTCCCGGCGCGGTGGCTGGAAGCGGTAGGCGGCGGTGTCGGCGCCGTAGCGAAGCCCGCGGAACACGCAGGTGCCGTGTTCGCGCTGGCCGCGCACGCGCCCCCCGCGCACCCGCGCCAGTACCTGCTGGTCGGCGTGCAGGCCAGGCTGGGCCAGTGCGGTCGGCAGCAGGGAGGTGGCGGCGGCAGCGAAGGCCCAGCGTGCCCCGTCGCGCAGGACGCGGCGGCGTTGCAGGTCGGCGTGATCGTCGTTCATGGATGACCCTCCGGGGTCTGGGTCTGGGCGCGCAGCCAGTGCTGCGCGATCTCCGGCCACAGGGCCGTGGTCGAATCCGCGGCGGCGCGCATGCCGAAGCCGTGGCCACCGCGGGCGAACACGTGGAGTTCGTGTTCCACGCCCGCCGCGGCCAGCGCACGCGCCATCAGCAGGCTGTTGTCGACGCTGACGACGCGGTCATCCGCCGCGTGCAGAAGCAGGGTCGGTGGCATGTCCGCGCGGACCTGTTCCTGCATCGAGTACCAGCGGACCAGGTCTGCGTCCGCCGGTTCGCCTATCAGCCGCTGGCGCGAGCCACCGTGGGCCTGCGACCCCATGTCGATCACCGGGTACACCAGCACCGCGCGGGACGGCCGCGCGCTGAGCCGGTCGGCCGCATCGGCCGGCGGATACACGGGGCTATCGAAGCCGACCGCCAGGCGCGCGGCCACATGCCCACCGGCGGAAAACCCCATCACCGCGATGTCTTCGGCGTCCAGCCCACGTGCGGCTGCGCCGGCACGCACCTGGCGCATCGCGCGCTGCGCATCGGCGAGCGCCGCCTGCGGGTCACGCCCGGTCCCGGGCAACCGGTAACGCAGCACGAACAGGGTATAGCCGGCGCGCCCGACCCACTGCGGGACCAGTTCGGTGCCTTCCTTGTCGATCACCACCCGCTGGTAGCCGCCGCCGGGAATCACCAGCAGCGCCTTGCCATTCGGCCGCGCCGGGGCGTGCACCACCAACCAGGGCGCATCGATCTGGTCGACATAGCGGTCAGGCCGATGAGGATCGGCGCTGCGCTCCACCACGTGCAGCGCGCGCGGCGGCCCGGACTCGCCGGGAACGTGGCCCGCCGGCCACAACGCGATGCGCTCGCCGGCGGCTTCTTCGGCACCCGCAACGGCTGCCGGCGGTGCGCGCTGCGGCGCAGCGGCGGCAACCGCCGGCGCGGCGCCGATGGACAGTGAACAGAACAGCAGAAAAAGCGGCGATCTCATGTGGCGCAAGGCTCCGGGCGAAAAGACAGGTGGCGGTCGGCCACTCCCCACGTGCCTTCTGACGCACTGCACATTGCCAGATGACACCGGTTTACCATATACACGTCATCCGAACGCTGTCGATGCGCAGCGCAACAACGCCAATGGGAGAACCTCCTTGAGCAACGAACCCGGCAACATGGACCTGCCAACCGCACCGGCGGCCGCCGCCGACCCTGCCATCGCCATCGCCAGCGCCTTCACCGGCGCGCGCCGTGCAGGCGCATCGCTGGCCGATTTCCCCGGCCAGATTCCCGCCGACCTGGTCAGCGCCTATCACGTGCAGGACCTGGCAATCGGCCAGTGGGAGCATGAGGTGGTCGGTTGGAAAGTCGGCTATATCGCCGAAGAACGCCGCGACAGCTCCGGAGACGATCGTCTGCTGGGCCCGATCTTCAATAATCGGCTGCAGGATGCTACCGGTGGAACACCGCTCGACATCGCGGTCTTCGAGGGCGGCTTCGCAGCGGTCGAAGCCGAGTATGTGATCGAACTGCTGGAAGATGCCCCGGCCGACCAGCTGGAGTGGACGCCCGAGCAGGCTGAAGCGCTGCCGGCCCGCCTGTACATCGGCGTGGAGGTTGCCAGCAGCCCGCTGGCCACGATCAACATCCTGGGCCCGCTGGTGGTGGTGTCCGACTTCGGCAACAACAACGGCCTGCTGCTGGGACCGGAGATCACCGACTGGACCCGGCGCGACGACAGCGAACTGCGCGCGGAAACGCTGATCGAAGGCGAGGTGGTCGGCACCGGCGGTGCAACCCGCCTGCCCGGTGGCCTGCGCACCGCGATCGCCTTCGCGCTGTCCCGCTCGGCCAAACGCGGCCGTCCGCTCAAGCGCGGCGAGCTGATCGCCACCGGCAATGCGACCGGTATCCACGATATCCGCGTAGGCCAGACGGCAGTGGTGCGGTTTGCCGGTTTCGGAGACATTGCCTGCCGGGCCGTCGCTGCGGGATGACCGCAGCGGCCCGGTGAACACGCGCGGGAGGGCGCAGATGATCACACGTAGAAATTTCCTCGCCACCAGCCTCGGCGCGCTGGCCGCGCCGGCACTGGTCGGCTGCAGCAAGGCCGGCGACAGCGCAGCTGGCGGCCACCTGCTGACCGCCACCGATGTGCATGTGGCGGACTATCCCACGGTGACCGCGGTCAAGTGGATCGGCGATACGCTGCAACGCGAGACCGGTGGGCGCCTGCGCCTGCGCCAGTACCACTCCGGGCAGCTGGGCCGCGAATCGGAAGCGATCGACATGGCCCGCTTCGGCGCCATCGACATCACCCGGGTGTACTCCGGCGCGCTCAACAACGCCTTTCCGCTGACCCAGGCCCTGTGCCTGCCATACGTGTTCGACTCGGTCGCGCACATGCGCGCCGCGCTGGACAGCGGCGTCGCCGAGGCGGTGCTGCGCGGCTTCGAAAGCCGCGACCTGGTCGGCCTGGCGATCTACGATTCCGGTGCGCGCTGCTTCTACAACACCAAGCATCCCATCGTGTCGCCGCAGGACCTGCGCGGCCTGAAGCTGCGCGTCGCATCGTCGGACATCTTCATCCAGCTGATGCGCCTGTTCGGTGCCAACCCGACCCCGATGTCGTTGGGCGACACGTTCTCCGGGATGGAAACGCACATGATCGATGGCGCGGAAAACAACATGCGCAGCTTCCATTCCAGCCGTCATTTCGAGGCTGCGCGCTACTGGTCGCAGAGCGATCATTCGTATGCGCCGGACGTACTGCTGATGTCGCGTGCCAGCTTCGACCAGCTGCAGCCGGCCGATCGCCAGCTGTTGCTGGAAACCGCGCGTGCCTCGGTGAAGGTCATGCGCGAACAGTGGGATGCTTCCGAAGATGCCGCGCGCAAGGCAGTGCTCGACTTCGGCATCAAGACCAACGAAGTGGACATGCCGGCCTTCCGCAAGGCCGCTGAGCCGCTGCTGCAGGCGTACCTGAAGCAGCCCGAGCTGGCCGCCATGGTCAGCCGCATCCGCGATCTCGCCTGAGGAACTCTGCCATGACCGACATGACGACGGGCACCGCCCCGATCGCCCCCGGCGCAGGACAGCGCCTGCTGGACCGCATCGCCGACTTCGCCATCTACATCGCCGTGGCCGCCCTGCTGGGGCTGGTGGTGGTGCAGGGTTGGCAGGTATTCGCCCGCTACGTGCTCAACGATTCGCCCAGCTGGACCGAGCCGGTGACGCTGCTGCTGCTGAGCACGGCGATGAGCCTGGGCGCGGCCTGCGGCGTCTACACCAACCGCCACTTCGGCTTCTTCCTGCTGGCCGGTTACATGGGCCCGCGATTGCGCCGTGCGGTGGATACCTTCGTGCAGCTGGTGATCGGCGTGCTGGGTGGCTACCTGGCGGTGTTCGCGATGGTGCTGCTGCGCGACGGCCTGGACATCAAGGCCGCCGGTGCCAACCTGCCGCAGAGCATCAACTACCTGCCGCTGTCGGTGGGCGGTGCGCTGATGGTGCTGTTCGCGCTCAACCGTGCCTGGCGGGTCCATTTCCCGCTCGCGGTGGTGGCCGACGAAGACGCTGAAGGAGATCGTTGAACATGGGCATTACCCTGCTTTTCCTTGTGTTCGCCGGCCTGCTGGTGATCGGCGTGCCGGTCGCCTACGCGCTGGCGGCCGCCGCCCTGGCCACCCTGCTCTACCTGGACATCCCCAGCATCGTGCTGGTGCAGCAGATCTCGGCGGGTACCGGCTCGGCGTCGCTGATCGCGATCCCGCTGTTCATCTTCGCCGGTGAGATCATGATGCGCGGCGGCATCTCCGAACGCCTGATCGCGCTGGCGTCTTCGCTGGTCGGGCGCATGCGCGGCGGCCTGGGCCAGGTGTCGATCCTGTCCTCGCTGTTCTTCGGCGGCGTGTCCGGTTCGGCCATCGCCGATGTGTCGGCGGTCGGCGGCACGATGATCCCGCAGATGGTCAAGCGCGGGTATGACCGTGATTTCGCGGTCAATGTCAGCATCACCGCTGCGCTGGTGGCGCTGCTGGTGCCGCCGTCGCACAACCTGATCCTGTTCTCGGCCGCTGCCGGCGGAGGGTTGTCGATCGCCGACCTGTTCGCGGCGGGCATCGTGCCGGCGCTGCTGATGACGCTGTCCTTGATGGTCACCGGCTACGTGGTGGCACGTCGCCGGGGTTATGGCGTGGAAGTGTTCCCGGGCTGGCGCGCGGTGGCCCTGCGCATCTTCTCCGCCCTGCCCGGCCTGGGCCTGGTGGCGCTGATCTTCGTGGGTATCCGTGCGGGTATCTTCACCGCGGTGGAAAGTGCGGCCATCGCCGTGGTGTATGCGCTGCTGGTCACCACCCTGCTGTACCGCCAGCTGCCATGGCGCGAGTTCTTCGGCACGGTCATCCATGCCGCGCGCAGCACCGGGGTGATCCTGTTCGTGATCGCCACCGCCGCCGTGTTCGGCTGGCTGCTGGCCTTCCTGCAGGTGCCGGTCGCGGCGGTGGACTTCCTGCAGTCCTTCGCGCACAGCCAGTTCATGGTGCTGCTGATGATCGTGATCATGCTGCTGCTGCTGGGTACCTTCATGGACCTGGCGCCGATGATCCTGATCTGCACGCCGATCTTCCTGCCGGTGGCCAAGGCCTACGGCATCGATCCGATCCACTTCGGGCTGGTGCTGGTGCTGGCCGGCGGCCTCGGGCTGGTGACCCCGCCGGTGGGATCGGTGCTGTTCATCGGCACCGCCATCGGCAAGATCAGCGTGGGCGAAAGCATGCGCAGCATCTGGCCGTTCTGGTTCGTGGCGCTGGGCGTGCTGCTGGTCGTGGCGTTCTTCCCCGGCCTGTCGCTGTGGCTGCCGCACCTGCTGCGTGCCTGATGTGGGGAGAGGGGGGCGGCCCATGGTCGCCATCCACCGAAGAAAGCGTGACGACCAACGGTCGTCACCCACCGTAGTCGCGGGTCGTCACCCACCGCGGCCGCGGGTCGCCACCTACACATGTTTCCTGGGAGGGAAAACGATGCAGTTGAAGCACACCCTGAAGATCCTGCTGGCCGGTGGCCTGCTGCTGGCCACATCGGCCGTGGCTGCTGCCGAACCGGTGGCCGCGACGAACTGGAAGCGCGGCATCGAGAACCAGCGCCAGGCCGACCTCGGCAATGGCACGTTCCTCAATCCGGTGTTCGCCGGTGACCGCCCGGACCCGTCGGTACTGAAGGACGGCGATGACTACTACCTGACCCTGTCCTCGTTCGACGCGTATCCGGGCCTGCCGTTGTGGCATTCGGGCGACCTGGTCAACTGGCAGCCGCTGGGCCACGCGATCACCCGGAATGTCGGTGCGATCTGGGCCCCGGACATCATCAAGCACGAAGGTCGCTACTACATCTATTTCCCGGCGCGCACCGGTGAAACGCGGAGCAACTTCGTGGTGTGGGCCGATGACATCAAGGGGCCGTGGAGCGAACCGATCGACATCGGCCTGGAGAAGTACATCGATCCGGGCCACGCGGTCGGCGAGGACGGCAAGCGCTATCTGTTCCTGAGTGGCGGTGACTACGTGCAGCTGGCCGACGACGGCCTGAGCGTGGTCGGCACCCCCAAGCACGTCTACGACGGCTGGAAGTACCCGGAAAGCTGGGACGTGGAGGCATACGCGCAGGAAGGCCCGAAGATCAACTTCCGCGACGGCTGGTACTACATGACCACCGCGGTGGGCGGTACCGCCGGTCCCCCGACCGGGCACATGGTCATTGTTGCCCGTTCGCGTTCCATCCACGGTCCGTGGGTGAACGACCCGAACAATCCGATCATGCGCACGCAGTCGGCGGCCGAGCCGTGGTGGTCGCGCGGACATGCCACGGTGGTGGAAGGCACCGACGACCGCTGGTGGATGATCTACCACGGCTACGAAAACGGGTACTGGACGCTGGGTCGGCAGGCCTTGCTGGAGCCGATCGAATGGACCGCCGATGGCTGGTACGTCGCCAAGGGCGGCGACCTCGGCCAGCCGCTGCGCAAGCCCTCGGGCGAATCGGTGGGACAGCATGGCATGGCCCTGTCGGACCCCTTCACCGGCAGCAAGCTCGGCCCGCAGTGGTCGTTCTTCAATCCCGCACAGGATGAATACAAGCGGCTGGGCTTCAGCGGCAACGGCCTGGTGCTGCAGGGCAAGGGTGAAACGCCGCGCGACAGCTCGCCGCTCACCGCCATCGCCGGCGACAAGGCGTACCAGTTCGAGGTCGAGATGGATGTCGCCCCCGGCGCGGTCGGCGGCGCCCTGCTGTACTACAGTGACCGCCTGTACGTGGGCGTCGGCAGCAACGGCGAGAAGTTCATCATGCACCGCTATGGTGAAGAGCGCCCCACCCGCCTGACGCCCAGCAGCACCGGCGGCAAGCTGTGGCTGCGGGTCACCAACAACCGCCATATCGTCACCATCCACTCCAGCACCGACGGCCGCACCTGGGAGAAGTACCCGGTTCAGATGGAAGTGTCCGGTTACCATCACAATGTGGCGGGCAAGTTCCTGGCCCTGAAGCCGGCGCTGTACGCGGCCGGCGACGGCGCGGTCACCTTCCGCAACTTCCGCTACCGCGCGCTCGACTGAGCGCGCGGCTAGAATCCCCGGACACCTCGAGTCGAAGACATGTCAGTGCGCAACAGCAACGATGCCGCCAAGCCGGCAGTGATGAAAGGCAAGGCGGCAACGATCAACGACATCGCGCGCTTGTCCGGGGTGTCGAAGAAAACGGTTTCAAGGATCATCAACAACTCCCCGCTGGTGCGCAAGGACACGCGCGAGAAGGTGGAAACGCTGATGCGCGAGGTCGGTTACACGCCCGACCCGCTGGCGCGCGGGCTGGCCTTCCGGCGCTCGTTCCTGATCGGGATGGTGTACGACAACCCGACCGCGCAGTACATCGTGGACATGCAGTACGGCGCACTGGATGCGCTGCGCGGTTCGAGTTTCGAACTGGTGGTGCATCCCTGCGACAGCCGCAGCCCCGGCTATATCGAGGGTGTGTGCCGCTTCGTGCAGCAGCAGAAGCTGCACGGGGTGATCCTGGTGCCGCGCGCGTCCGAAGACCAGGCGCTGGCCGATGCCCTGGAAGAGATCGGCTGCCGCTTCACCCGCATCGCCTCGCTGCCGCTGGACGAAACCTCGCAGATGGTGGTCACCCACGATCGCGATGGCGCCGCCGAGGCCGCCGACTACCTGCTCTCGCTCGGCCACCGCGACATCGCGCTGGTGACCGGCCCGAGTGCCTACCGTTCAGCACACGAGCGCACGTCGGGCTTCATCGAAGCATTGGCCAAGCGCGGCATGGAGCTGCCCAAGGACCGCATCGTCGAAGCCGGCTACACCTTCGAATCCGGCGTGGCGGCGGCGGAAAAGCTGCTGCTGGGCAAGAAGCGCCCGACCGCCATCTTCACCGGCAACGATGAAATGGCCGCCGGCATCTACAAGGTCGCGCTGCGCGCCGGTATCAACATCCCGCGCGAACTGTCGATCATCGGCTACGACGACAGTCCGCTGGCCTCGCGCCTGTGGCCGTCGCTGACGTCGGTGCGGCGGCACACGCGCGATACCGGCCGCACCGCCGCGGCGATGCTGATCCAGCCCGATGGCCAGCCGGCGATGCAGATCGCCAGCGTGCGACCGCACCTGATCGTGCGCGATTCCTGCCAGCCACCGCAGGATTGACCCCGGAGGGGTTGATCCGGTAGGTCACGACCTTGGTCGTGACGCCTTGCCGGGCTTCTCCGGCCATCGTGCGGTGCAAAATGACACCGGTGTCCAAGGCCGTTAGAATGGCCGCCACACCGCGCCGGCGCCGAGTCATCGGCCCGTCCCCTGCTCTGGAGAAGCCATGTACTGCAAGACCCATTACGCCACCCATCCCGATGCCATCAAGGGCGCCAGCAATGACGACCTGCGCGACCTGTACCTGCTCGATGGGCTGTTCAACGCCGATGCGGTGACCCTGAAGTACACCCACTACGAGCGCTTCGTGCTCGGTGGCGCGGCGCCGGTCAACGGCCCGGTTTCGCTGCCCAAGCAGACCGAACCGGCTTCGGCCGCCGGCCACGCGTTTCTGGAGCGTCGCGAGCTGGGCGTGATCAACGTCGGCGGCGGCAGCGGCACCATCACCGTTGATGGCACCCCCTTCAAGCTGGGCCCGAAGGACGGTCTGTACGTGGCCATGGGCAGCGAAGACGTGGTGTTCGCCTCGGACGATGCCGCCAACCCGGCGCAGTTCTACCTGGCCTCGACCCCGGCGCATGCGCGCTTCGAGACCAAGGCGCTGTCGATCAAGGACGCGGTGGCACTGGACCGTGGCGCGCTGGAAACCAGCAACGAGCGCACCATCTACCAGTACATCGTGCCGGCCACCTGCCAGTCTTCGCAGCTGCTGCTGGGCCTGACCGTGCTGAAGCCGGGCAGCGTCTGGAACACCATGCCGCCGCACCTGCACGACCGCCGCAGCGAAGTGTATTTCTACTTCGACCTGGGCCAGAACGATCGCGTGTACCACTTCATGGGCGAGCCGGAAGCGCAGCGCCACATCGTCATCCAGAACAACGAAGCGGTGGTGTCGCCGCCGTGGTCGATCCACATGGGCGCCGGCACCAGCAACTACGCCTTCATCTGGGCGATGGGTGGCGAGAACCTGGATTACACCGACATGCACGTGCTGGACATCTGCCAGCTCAAGTAAGCCTCAGTTCCGCCGCCGGCAACCGCGCCGGCGGCGGTCCGTCCATCGTGCGCACAGCGCACGTATCCACCAAGGAATGCATCAATGGCTAATCCGTTCAGTCTGGAAGGCAAGGTCGCGCTGGTCACCGGTGGCAACACCGGCCTGGGGCAGGGTATCGCCGTGGCATTGGCTGCCGCGGGCGCCGACGTAGCCGTGGCCGGCATCGCCCCGCCGACCGACACCGTGGCGAAGATCACCGCGCTGGGCCGCCGCTGCCTGGCCATCGAAGCGAACCTGATCAGCATCGAGCCGGTCGAGCGCGTGGTGCGCGAAACCATCGAAGGGCTGGGCGGGCTGGACATCCTGGTCAACAACGCCGGGCTGATCCGTCGCGCCGACGCGGTCGACTTCACCGAGCAGGACTGGGATGACGTGATGAACGTCAACATCAAGTCCGCCTTCTTCATCTCGCAGGCGGCCGGTCGGCATTTCATCGCGCAGGGCCACGGCAAGATCATCAACATCGCCTCGATGCTGTCCTTCCAGGGGGGCGTGCGCGTGCCGTCCTATACCGCCAGCAAGAGCGGCATCGCCGGCATCACCCGCCTGCTGGCCAACGAATGGGCCGGCAAGGGCATCAATGTCAATGCGATCGCCCCGGGCTACATGGCGACCGACAACACGGCGGCACTGCGTGCCGATGCAGACCGCAACAAGTCGATCCTGGAACGCATCCCCGCCGCACGCTGGGGCAACCCGGAAGACCTGGCCGGTGCTGCCGTGTTCCTGGCCTCGTCGGCGTCGGACTACGTCAACGGCGCGGTACTGCCGGTCGACGGTGGCTGGCTGGCGCGGTAACCGGGTAAAACGGTGGGTGACGACCGTTGGTCGTCACTCCGGCAATCCGCCGAGCATGGCTCGGCGCTACCAGAGGCCCTGCCGATGCTGCGCCTGACGCTGTTGTTGTTGCTGTCGTTCGCTGCCACCGCACACGCTGCGCCGCAGCGGGTGTTCATTGCAGGCGATTCCACCGCGGCCGAGTATGGGCCGGAGCGGGCGCCGCAGGCGGGCTGGGGGCAGATGCTGCAGAGCTATCTGGATCCGGCGCGCATCGAGGTGCGCAACCATGCCAAGGGCGGCCGCAGCACGCGCAGTTTCATCGCCGAAGGACGGCTGGACGCCATCGCCGGCGATCTCCGCCAGGGCGATGTGCTGCTGATCCAGTTCGGCCACAACGATGCGAAGTTCGAAGACCCCTCGCGCTATACCGACCCGGCCGGCGACTATGCCGCGTTCCTGATGCGCTACGTGCAGCTGGCACGCGACAAGGGCGCCACGCCGGTACTTATCACGCCGGTGGCACGCCTGCTGTATGACTTCGGTTCGCTGCTGGATACGCATGGCGTGTACACCCTGGCGATGAAACAGCTGGCCGCGCGCGAGGATATCGCGCTGATCGACCTCAACGACCGTTCCACGCGCTGGATCCGTGCGCTGGGCGAGCAGGGCGCCAAACCTTATTTCCTGTTCGTGCCGGAACAGCAGAAGGCCGATGGCACCCATTTCAGCACTGCAGGTGCGAACGCGGTGGCATGCCTGGTGCTGCGTGACTGGGTGGAACTGCAGCCGGCAGCGAAGCCTGCGCTGGTGCGTGACATCGACTGTGACGTGAGCGGCGGCGCGGGGCAGGGCAGCGACCCGCAGCGACCGTCGCAGGTCGTGCATGAGGACGACCTCGCGCGCCCGCAGGCCGGTCCGCATGGCGGTGCGGGCCCGACCACGGCGTATCCGTTCTTCGCCGACGCCGAGGGGCTGCCCTTCGTGCTGCGCAAGCGCGTGCTGCACAAAGGCGCCGGCATCGGCCTGCATCCGCAGCACAAGGACGAGATCTATTACATCGTCAGCGGCGAAGGCTCGTACGTGCTGGATGGAAAGCAGTTTGATGTGCGCGCCGGACATGCGCTGCTGACCCGCACCGGGAGTCGCCACGCCTTGCAGCAACGTGGCGAAGAAGACCTGGTGGTGCTGCTGGCCTACCCGCGCTGACACCACCGACCGATGACCGGTAGCGCCGACCCATGGTCGGCGGGCGCAGCGGAGGCTCGAGCTTCAGGCTGGCCGCGCGACGTGGGTCACCAGATAGCGCTTGACGCGATGCGAGCCCGGTGACATCAACGCGCGGGCATGCAGGGCGATTGCCCCTTCCTGGCCCAGGTTGTTCTGATGCAGCGACCAGGTGATCAGCGAGCGCTGCGCCATGTCCAGTTCGTCGACAATCTGGAACGACACCACGCGACGCTCATCGTGGCTGTAAAGCTTGCCCCACTCACTGATGGTGTTGTAGCGGGTTACGTGCCCGAGCACCGGCGCATCCAGGTGCTCGACGGTGGGCTGCAGCTGGCGGATGGTCTGGTTGTCAAAGCGTGCCAGCACCTGGCCGCGGGGACGCATCACCGTCAGCGTCATCTCCGGCGCCTGCGCGATCGGGCGATGCGCTTCCAGCAGGGCGGTTTCCAGTGCGGCAGGCAGCGCACCCATGGTCGGCTCGATGCGCTTCTGCAGCGCCGCAGTGTGTGCTTCGTCGGCGTCGTTGCCGATCGCCTCGTTGAAGGCGTACTTGATGAAATCGTAGGCGACGCCGGTGGCGACCAGCTCACTGAAGCTCATCACCAGCTCGTACACGAAGCTGCCACGCCTGGGCGGCGCAAGAAACACCTCGACCCCGCTGGCGGTATCGCCCTGCGTCCTTACTTCGTCGTTGAGCAACGCATGCAGCGTGATGTTCAGCGAGCGCGCGATGCCGGTCAGTGCCCGCGCGGCATCGTAGGCATCCAGCACATGGCCATCAGCCGATCCGTGCTCGAATTGAAATCTGATTCTCAGCGTTGTCATCCGGCTCCCTGGAAACAGCGCCATAAACGACGCAAATGAGTGCCGGACGATTAGATAGATGACATCAGGGCGTTGCTTTCAGAAATCGCGCATATCGGCGGTGCTGTGGCGACCAACAGTCGCCACCCACCGAGCCACGCACGCCACGCCTCAGACGTCGCCGCCGTCTGCCCAGCCTGCGCCGGTGCCGCGCTGGAACACGCGGTCGTCCGCCTGCACCTCGCCAGCCGGCAGCTGCGGCCGGTCCGCCAGGCTGGCGTAGATCGGGGTGAAGTCCGGCGCGGTGGCCTGCATCAACTGCTCGAAACTGTCGATGACGAAGTAGGTTTTCTGGAACGTATCGATGCGGTAACGCGTGCGCATGATGCGTCCCAGGTCGAAGCCGATCCGGTTCGGTGACGGCGACTCCAGCGAGTACAGCGACTCGCCCTTGGACGACACGATGCCGGCGCCATAGATGCGCAGCCCGTCGGCGGTGTTGATCAGGCCGAACTCAACCGTGTACCAGTACAGCCGGGTCAGGTTCTGCAATGCATCCGGGCCCAACGCATGGGCCTTCACGCCGCCGCGCCCATAGGCTTCCATGTAGTCGGCGAACACCGGGTTCATCAGCAGCGGCACATGACCGAACAGGTCATGGAACATGTCCGGTTCGGCGATGTAGTCGATCTGGTCGGGCCGCCGGATCCACCAGGTGACCGGGAAACGCCGGTTGGCCAGATGATCGAAGAAATCCAGCTCCGGCAGCAGCCCTTCCACGCCGACCAGGGTCCAGCCGGTGGCCGCCGCGAGGGCCTCGTTGAGCTGGTCGAAGCGCGGGATCATGTCCGCGCTCATGCCCATGGCGTCCTGCGCATCCAGGAATTCCTGGCAGGCGCGACCGTTGAGCAGGTCGCGCTGGCGCTTGAACAGCGTGCTCCAGGTCGCGTGGTCGTCGGCGCTGTAGCTGTCCCACGGCTGTTCCACCACGGCGGTGGCATAGACCGGCACATAGCCCTTGTCGGTCTGCTGGTGCTCGACGCGGCGGGGAGTGGTCTGGTCCATGGGAAGGTTCCTTGCGGGTGTCTGTCGATGCTAGGGCAGGGATCGCGCAACAGGGTTGCAAAGTTGCGCGTTGATCGCGTCCTGACGCAATATCGTTGCGTCCATCCCGTGTTGCGAGGCAGCAATGGCAGGTGAAGTCCAGTTCGACCGCACGGATCTACGCCTCCTGGCCGAGATCCAGCGTGATGGCCGCGCCACCAACGCCGAACTGGCGACGCGGGTCAACCTGTCTCCCTCGGCCTGCCTGCGCCGCCTGCAGCGGCTGGAAGGCGAGGGCGTGATCGCCGGCTATGGGGCGCGGCTGGAGCCGAAGCACATCGGCCTGGGGCTGCAGGCCTTCGTGCGCGTGCAGCTGGAAAAGCATGACCAGGCCGCCATCGCACGTTTCGCGGACAGCGTGGTGGAATGGGACGAAGTGGTGGCCTGCCATGCGCTCACCGGCGACATGGACTACCTGCTGCAGATCTACGTGCGCGACCTGGAGCACTTCTCCCGCTTCCTGCTGGACAAGCTGCTCAATGCCTCCGGCGTGGCCGACGTCAACTCCAGCTTCGTGCTGCGCACGGTGAAACCCTTCCGCGCGCTGCCCTTGTCGCAGCTGGGTGGGTGAACCGGTTTGACGGCAGCCATGCGGTAGCCGAGCATCGTCGCCAGCGGTAGCGTCGAACAGGGGCGTTGGCTGCAGCACCTCTTTCGATCATCGCCATGTACGACACCTCGCCTTTCGCCGACACCACCCATTTCCTGCCGCTGCGGCGACGGACCCTGGCGCAGTATCTGGGCCGCGGCACGCCGCCGGCGACGCCGCTGGAACAGGCCGGCCTGCTCGCCGCGCAGTTGTGCCGCCTGCACGCCCATCCCAGGGCGCAGCTGGAGCGCCTGCTGCACGATGCATGCGCGCTGTTTGCCGCTGACGACGGCAGCGCGGTCGCCGCCCAGCTGTCCGGAACGGGCGGTGAAGGGCAGCCGGCGCTGGATGCGTGGCTGGCCGAGCTGGCCATGCACGGCGTGCTGCTGGCACCGGACGAAGCCGTGGAGCGCTTCGTCGCCGCTTCGCCCGACGCCTATCCCGGCGCGGACTTTCAGGCCGCCTGCCAGGTCACCCTGGCCGAGCACACGATCCGTTACCCGGCCACCGCCGCGCCCGACGACGAGGGCGAAGCAGTCGATCCCGAATCCGATCCGGACGAGGAGGCGCCGCGTGCCACCGGGGCCATCGAGCGCAACGGGCTGTTCACCAGCGAACAGGCGCGCGTGCTGCGCGCCATCGCCGCCAACCCGGATGAACTGATCGACCTGGACGCCTACGCCGGTACTGGGAAAAGCCATCTGGTGCTGGCGTTGATGGACGCCCGGCCGGGCCGCTATACCTACATCGCGCCCTCGCGCGGCCAGGTCGAAGCCTTCCGCCCGCGGCTGCCGGCCGATTCCGCGACGCGCCTGCTGACCCAGATCGAACTGGCCAACCTGATGGTGCAGCAGGCCGCACGCAGCGGCCGCGGCAACGGCTTCGTGCCGACCTACCGGCTGAGCACGATCCCAGCCTGGGAGATCGCCCGCCGGATCGGCCTGCAGGGCATCGGCCAGCGCGTACCCGAGCAGGTGCTGATGACGGCCCTGGAGGGTATCAACCGGTGGTGCGCGTCGGCATCGCCGACGCTGCAGGCGGCGCACTTCGACCGTTCGCTGCCATGGGCGATGCTCGACGCGGCGCCCTATGTGGCCGCTGCCGAGCACGTCTGGCGCTGCATGTTCGATGCCGGTGTGCAGAAGGGCGGTTGCCTCAGCCTCAATACCGGCCACCTCGGCAAATGGCTGGAGCTGCAGGGCGTGGCGCCGCCGGTCGGGCTGGGCATGCTGCTGGTGGATGAGGCGCATGAACTGAGTCCGGCCTGGAAGCAGGTGCTGGCCCGGCATGCGCCCGGCGTGGTCAGCCTGGGCGATCCGCACCAGCGGCTGGTCGGGCGCGCATCGCGCTGGTCGAGCTCCAAGGTGCTGGAAATGAGCCAATCGGTGCGCCAGGGCAGCCAGGTGGATGGCTTGGTCAACCAGTCACTGGCGCTGGATGACATCGGTGCGTCCAGCGAACGCTTCATGGGCGCCAGCGACCGCGCCACCGGTGTGCGCCGTTATGCCACGTGGTCGCAGGTGCCGCAGTCCGGGGCACGCCTGTACGGCAGCCTGTGGCGGCTGCTGCAGGAAGCCCACCAGCTGCTCGCGCAGGGTGCGCGCGTGCATGTGCATCCGGCTTCGCTGCGCCTGCTGCAGAAAGAAGCGCAGGCGCCGATCGATGCCTGGCGAAGCGTCGGCCGGGGCGAGTCGAGCCGGCGCTGGGAGGCCTTCGTGGAAGCCTGCGAGCAGCGCGGGCAGGACGACATCCCGGCGCTGTTTTCCGGTGGATTCGATTCAACCGCGCTGGAGCAGCTGCTGGCGGCGCTGGTGCCCGCGCAGGACGCAGGCATCACGCTGTGCCTGGCCCAGCATGCCAAGAACCTGCAGTTCGACCGGGTGGCGATGTCGGCGTGCTGCTTCATCACCGGCTACGAGACGCGCCAGGCGCACAGCCCGGTGCGCGCGGCCTACCTGGCACTGACCCGTGGCAGCCAGCAGCTGTGGCTGCCGGGCGATGCGATGGAACAGCTGCAGCTGAGCGCGCAGCGCCATGCGGAAAGCCTGGAAACCCGGCGAATGGAAAAGCGCCGCGCCGCCGGCCACGTGAAACGCTGAAGCGGTAGCGCCGAGCCACGCTCGGCGAGCGCAGCGGCAAGAGCGCAACAGCCGGACGGCCAGCGGCCGTCACTACCGAGGGTCGCGGGTGCCCGGTAGCGCCGAGCCACGCTCGGCGAGCGCAGCGGCAAGAGCGCAACAGCAGGACGGCCAGCGGCCGTCACTACCGAGGATCGCGGGTGCCTGGTAGCGCCGAGCCATGCTCGGCGAGCGCAGCGGCAAGAGCGCACCAGCAGGACGGCCAGCGGCCGTCACTGCCGAGGATCAGCAGTCGGCCTTGCGGCCCATCAGCCGGCCAACGCGCGAGGGCTCATCGCACTTCGGCTTGGGCGGCGGCGGCAGCAGGGCGGCGGCCCGCGCGCGCTGGATCTGCTCGATCTTCGCGCGGATCTGCGGCATGGCGGCCATCGCCGCCTTCTCGCCTTCCAGGATGGCCTTGCCGCGCTGGCTGAAATCGGACGCGCCGATATCCAGCACGCGCGGTCGGATGATGATGTCCGCGCGCGCCAGTTCCTGTTCGCCCAGGCGCTGGCCCATGATCGCGATGGACTGGTTGACGATGCCCAGCATGCCGGTCGGCGTACGACCGCTGGCCTTGCTGGAGATATCCACGGCGATGACGAAATCGGCACCCAACTGGCGCGCCGCGTCCACCGGCACCGGGCTGACCACGCCGCCATCGACATAATTGTTCTGGCCGATCTTCACCGGTTCGAACACGCCCGGAATGCTGCTGGACGCACGCACCGCCTGGCCGACGTTGCCGCGCACGAACACCGCGCGCTCGCCGGTTTCCAGGTTGGTGGCGACCGCCGCGAACGGCTTGCGCAGGCGCTCGCCCGGCTTGTTGCCGACCTGTTGATTGACGTAGTCCTGCAGCTTCTGGCCCTGCACCAGTCCACCGGAGAACAGGCGCACGTCACGGATGCTGGCTTCGTCCAGTGCCACCGCCTTGGTCTGCATCTCGAAAGCATCCATGCCGCTGGCGTACAGCGCACCGACCACGCTGCCGGCACTGGTGCCGGACACCACCACCGGTTCAAAGCCGTTGGCTTCCAGCATCTTGATCACGCCGATATGCGCGAAGCCCTTGGCCGCGCCGCCGCCGAGCGCGATGCCGATCTTCACCGGCTTGGCGGGCTGCACCACGGTGGGCGCGGGTGGCGGAGTGGGGCGGGCATTCTCGCCACCACAACCGGCCAGCAGGCCGAGCAGGGCAACGGACAGCATCACACGGGTGCGGGACAGGCTCATCGGCAAGGAGACGCAGCAGGAAAGGGCGCCAGCATAGCCGGTAGTGACGGCCGCTGGCCGTCAATCGTGGTGGGTGACGACCGCAGGTGCCCGGTAGCGCCGAGCCACGCTCGGCGAGCGCAGCGGCAAGAGAGCAACAGCGTGACGACCAGCGGTGGTCACCCACCGGAGCAGGGGCCACAGCAGGACGGCCAGCGGCCGTCACTACCGAGGGTCGCAGGTGCCCGGTAGCGCCGAGCCACGCTCGGCGAGCGCAGCGGCAAGAGAGCAACAGCGTGACGACCAACGGTCGTCACCCGGGCAGAGGGGCGGAGGCGGGCGTCGCTCGCCTCAGAAGCGGTTGTCACCGTCCAGCATCCGGCCCAGGCCGCCCAGCACCGAGCCTTCGCCGCGGTTCTGGCCGCCGCCCTGCGGCGCGGCCATCCACATCCGGCCGGCCAGGCGCGAGAACGGCAGCGACTGCAGCCAGACCTTGCCGGGGCCGGTCAGGGTGGCCAGGAACACGCCTTCGCCACCGAACACCATGCTCTTGATGCCCGCAACCCGGCGTACGTCCATGTCCACGCTGGCGTGGTAGGCCACCACGCAGCCGGTATCCACATCCAGCCGCTCACCGGCCGCCAGCTCGCGTTCGACCACGCAGCCGCCGGCATGGATGAACACCCAACCGTCGCCTTCCAGCTTCTGCATGATGAAGCCTTCGCCACCGAACAGGCCGGTCATGATCTTGCGCTGGAACTGCACGCCGATCTGCACCCCGCGCGCGCCGGCCAGGAAGCTGTCCTTCTGGCAGATCAGCCGCCCGCCATGCTCGTCCAGCTTCATCGGCAGCACCGTGCCGGGATAAGGCGCGGCAAAGGCGACCTTGGCCTTGCCGTGGCCGGTGTGCGTGTACAGCGTGGCGAACAGGCTTTCGCCGGTCAGCACGCGCTTGCCGGCCGACATCAGCTTGTCCATGAAGCCGCCGCCCTGGCCGCTGTGCGAGCCGTCGCCGAACACGGTATCCATCTGCACCGCCGAATCCTTGAACATCAGCGCGCCGGCTTCGGCGATCGCGCTCTCGCCCGGGTCCAGTTCGATCTCCACGAACTGCATTTCATGGCCGACGATGCGGAAATCGATGTCGTCCGCGCGCTGGCCACGCGCGCCGTGGCCCGGTACCGGCGGCGGCGCGCTGGACATCCCGGAGGCCTCGCTGCGCAGCTCCGGGACTTCGCCGATGGCCATCCAGCCGCTCATGCCCTGGCACCAGGCCAGCGCGCGCGGATTGGCCTGGGCGAAGCGGCGTGCGGCCTGCTCATCGAAGGGGCCAACGCGGTCGGCCTGGCCGGGGACATGGAAGTACCACTGGTTCATCGCTGCGATTCCAAGGTGTGCGGAAACGACGAGTCTAGCGGGCCGGCCAGCGCCCCGGCGACGGCCATGAACGCGGGGCATTTGCGGCCAGCGTGTTGTATTGCAACAATTATCTGGTAGCGCCGTCCCACCACCCCTCCCAACACAGCCTACCGCCATGTCCCCGAACCGTTCCGTCCACGACCGCCGACCGGTCGTGCGTCCGCTCGTTCTCGCTCTCTCCGCCCTGCTGCCGCTGTCCGCAGTTGCCCAGCAAGCTCCGGCCAGCAAGGATCCGGTCGCGCTCGACGCGCTCACCGTGACCGCCCAGCGCCGCGTCGAGAACGCCAAGGATGTGCCGGTGGCGATCACCGCGATCCAGGGGGAGAAGCTCGATGTCCTCGGTTCGGCCGGTGACGACATCCGCTTCCTGGCCGGCCGCGTGCCCAGCCTGAACATCGAATCATCCTACGGCCGTGCCTTCCCGCGCTTCTACATCCGCGGCCTGGGCAACACCGACTTCGACCTCAACGCGTCCCAGCCGGTGTCGCTGGTATACGACGACGTGGTGCAGGAAAGCCCGCTGCTGAAGGGCTTCCCGCTGTTCGACCTGGCCGGCGTGGAAGTGCTGCGCGGGCCGCAGGGCACGCTGTTCGGCCGCAACACCCCGGCCGGCGTGGTCAAGTTCGATTCGGCGCGTCCGTCGCAGGACGCTGACGGTTACGTCAGGGTCGCCTACGGCAGCTATGACACCTGGAACGTGCAGGGCGCCTACGGCGGCCCGCTGACCAGCCGCTGGTCGGCCCGCGTATCGGCCCTTTACCAGCGCCGCGACGACTGGGTCACCAACACCCGCAGCGACGCACCGGCGCAGGGATTCGAAGGCTATGACGAAGGCGCCGCACGCGTGCAGTTCCTGTACGAAGGCGACGGTTTCGAAGGCCTGTTCAACCTGCACAAGCGCAAGCTCAACGGCACCGCGCGCCTGTTCCGCGCCAACATCATCCAGCCGGGCAGCAACAAGCTGGTGGAAAACTTCGATCGTGATGAAGTGTCCACCGACGGGCAGAACTTCTCCGACCTGGAAACCTGGGGCGGCAGCGCGCGCCTGAAGTGGGATCTTGGCCGGGTCACCCTGCACTCGATCACCGGCTACGAAACCGCCGAATCGCTCAACCACGGCGACATCGACGGTGGCTACGGCGCGGCGTTCCTGGGCGCCGGCAACTACGGCCCGGGCTTCATTCCGTTCCCGTCCGAGTCGGCCGATGGCCTGCCGAGCCACCGCCAGTGGACGCAGGAATTCCGCGTCGAATCCAACGAATGGGGCCGCTTCGACTGGCAGGCCGGCGTGTTCTACTTCGATGAAGACGTCACCATCGACAGCTTCAACTACGACTCGCTGACCCCGGGCAATCCGCAGAGCGGCCATGCCGTGCAGCAGCAGCGCAACAAGGCATGGGCCGCGTTCGCGTCCGGTGACTTCGACATCACCGAGCGCTTCAAGCTGCGTGCCGGCGTGCGCTACACCCAGGACAAGAAGGACTTCACCGCCAGCGTGCTGCAGGCGGTCGCCGGCGGTACCCCGGTCAGCGGTCCGTACGTGGCCAACAGCGATGTCGACGACGTCAGCTGGGACCTGAGCGGTGTCTACGCGCTGACCGACAACGTCAACGCCTACGCGCGCGTGGCCAAGGGCTTCCGGGCACCGTCCATCCAGGGCCGGCTGGCCTTTGGTGGGGTCACCCAGGCCGATTCGGAAAAGGTCATTTCGTACGAGGCCGGCATCAAGGCCGACCTGTTCGACCGCCGTGCGCGCCTGGGCTTCAGCGTGTTCCGCTATGACGTGGACGGGCAGCAGCTGATCGCCGTGGGCGGCACCAACAACACCGCCACCCTGCTCAACGCCGACAAGACCATCGGCCAGGGCTTCGAACTCGACTTCGAATCCTACCTGACCGACAACGTGCTGCTGACCCTGGGCAGCAGCTACAACGACACCGAGATCAAGGACCCCAGCCTGGCGGTGGCGATCTGCGGCGGTGGCTGCACCATCACCGATCCGACCACGGTGATCAACGGTGGCACCTACGCGCTGGTCAACGGCAATTCGCTGCCGCAGGCGCCGAAGTGGATCCACAACCTGACCCTGCGTGCCGGCTTCCCGGTCACCGATGCCAGCGAGTTCTACGTCTACACCGACTGGGCGTACAAGAGCGAAGTCAATTTCTTCCTGTACGAATCGCAGGAGTTCCGCAGCCGCAGCTCGCTGGAAGGCGGCCTGCGCCTGGGCTACAACTGGGATTACGGCCAGTACGACGTGGCCGTGTTCGGTCGCAACCTGACCGACCAGGTGCGGGTGGTCGGTGCGATCGACTTCAACAACCTGACCGGCTTCCTCAACGAGCCGCGTACCTTCGGCGTGGAGTTCACCGCGAAGTTCTGACCGACCGCCCTTCCGGGTGGCGGCCCACGGTCGCCGCCCGGCTGATGGTCATCCACGGCGCGGATTCTTCCGCGCCGTTTTACCTTTCAAAGCGCGCTGGCCGGGCGCACCTTCAGCACCGCTTCCTCGGCCGCGCAGTCGCGGCTGGAATGCTGCCCGGACCTGCGCGCGGCTTCGATTTCCCTACGCGCAGCGAGCAGGTCGCGCTGGAAAGCCGGATTGTCCTGCAACCGTGCCACGGCAGCGGCGCCCATGAAACGGCCTTCCAGGATGTCGCTCTGCCAGTGCACGTTGCACACCAGGCGGCTTTCACCGTAGTTGCGTCCGCGCGCGATGATGGCATCGGCGCGGTCGGGCACGATTTCCGACAGCAGCAGCGCCCACGCCCAGCCGATCGAGCTGTGGCCGGAGGGATAGGAGCCGTTGCCGCGCAGGTCGGCTTCGTCCTGCGGGGTGCAGGTGGGTTCGCCGTTGACCATGAACGGACGCGGGCGCTGGTGGTGTTTCTTGGCCGCGCGGGTGGCGGCACTGGCATCGATGCGGCTGCGTTCCAGCAGGCGGTACAGCGCCGGCGTGCGTTGCGCGTCCACGTCCAGGCCGATGGCGCAGGAGAACTGGTTGGCCCCTTCCGGGAAGCCCAGTTCGGCATCGTGCGTGGCCTGGGTGAAGCGCGGCGTGCCGCGCAGTGCCCGTGCCTCGCGGCTGACCTGTTCGTCCAGCGCCAAGCCGGCCGAGCCGGCCGCCGGCGGTGCAGGCACCAGCGCCAGGCTGGCCGGCACCGATGCCGCGTCCAGGTAGCCGACCGCCTTGGTGGTGATGGTCGCTTCAACGGCGGTCGGCCTGCTCGCGGTTGCCGTGCACCCCGCCAGGGACAGGGCGAGGGCAAGGCCGGGCAGGGCGCAGCCAAGGTGGGCGATCACGGACATGGGCAGGCTCGGGGCAGGGGCTCGCCGGCAATGATCGCAGTCCCGCCTGCCCTGCGCAGCGCCCATCGCGCATACGGCCAGAACCGGCACGGCCCCTCTGCATGGGACAACACCCCTGTCGAATATCGGAAATGCCTTGAGTCCCGGGCCAGCGCACGGATTTTCACGCGTGATCGCGCCGAGCATCAGCCCATCGACGACCGGGGGCCGCTGACAGGGAGACACGCAATGCACCGCATCGCATTACCCAGCACCGTACTGGCCCTGCTGGTGGGCTTGCCGCCCGCGCAGGCGGCTGATCGCCTCGGCGTAGCCTTCGTGCATGGCACCGGCGCGCAGACCAATGCAACCCGGGACTACTGGCAGCCGGGCATCATCGACAGCGTCCGCCAGGGGCTGCCGGACAAGCGCAGCCATGTGGTCATCAACTGCGATTTCACCCGCTACATGTGGAAGCCGAAAGCCGCCGGCTGCCTCGCCGACCAGCTGACCGGCTTCATCGACAGCCGTGGCATCACCCGGCTGGTGGTCATCACCCACTCCCACGGCGGCAACCTCATGCGCTGGATCCTGTCCAACCCGACCTACGACCGCCGCTATCCGAAGATCATCCAGACGCTGCAGAAGGTCACCGCGCTGGCACCGTCTTCGGCCGGCACGCCGTTGGCCGACGCAGTGATCAACGGCAACACCTTCGAAACCTCGCTGGGCTGGCTGCTGGGGTTCAGGAACGATGCGGTGCGCCAGCAGCAGGTCGGCCACATGGCCACCTACAACGCGCAGAACCTGTATGGCACCGCCGGTCGCCCGGCACTGCCCGGGTGACCGGCGGTGGTCGGCAGCGATGTCGACTCGGCGCCTACGGACGCGGACAGTTACTGCGGTGGTTATGCCGCCAACCTCGGCCTGGAGTTAACCCGGAACTGGTTGTCGTCGTGTTCGGACGGTTTCCTCGACTGCAGCAGCCAGGAGGCGGCCGGCACCGTGTGGTTCACCGACACGGCGCGCACCCACGGCGCCGAGCCGCTCAGCCACAACCAGAGCCGCCGCGCGTGCTTCGGTCTGGACACGATCCTGCGCAATGACCTGAGCCAGTGACGGAGCCCCTCATGACGACGATGCATTCCACCCTCCTGGCCGTTGGCATACTGGCGATCCTGTCCACCGCGCCCGCAGGGGCCGCACATCCACTGCGCGCCGCCGTGGCGGGCGACCAGGTACCGTCCACCCTGGTCGCCGCGCCGTTGCCCGCCGACGATGAAAGCGAGCGGGCAGCGCTGGCCTTCGCCTGGGCGCTGGACCCGGCGCAGCCCCTGCAGGCGCCTGCGCCCCATGCGGCCATCAGCCGCAGCTACTGGCAGCAGGTCGATGCAGCCGAGCTGCAGCGTGGCCTGGCGTTGCCATTGACCGCACCGGACGCGGTGATCCAGCTCAGCCCGGCGCCGGGCGCCCGCGCGCTGTCGGCGGGGTCATTGCAGCTGCGTGATCCGGCCGGGCGAAGCAGCGGGGCCCGCAGCATTGATGCACGTGCATTGCAGGATGCCGGCATGCCGGCAAGCGATGGCACGCGCATGCTGCGCACCGGCGCAACCAGCATGGCCGGGGTCTACCGCCTGCAGAGTCGCCAGGCACGGGGCCGCTACGTGGTGCAGGTGCTGGAGCCGAACAGCCCGCTGCGGCTGGAAGTCCAGGCCAGCCAGGCCCAGGTGCTGGCCGGCGGCAGCGTGCAGCTGCAGGCACGCCTGTTGGAAGACGGGGCCAGTGCGGCGCAGCTGCGCCGTCGCCGCCGCGATCTGGGCGGTGCAGCGCTGCTGGTGGCGCCCGACGGCCGCAGTTGGCCGCAGCGCCTGCTGCATGGCCGCGATGGCAGCCTGCGCGCGCAGGTGCGCATCCCCGCCGACGTGGGCAACACGCAGGGTCTGTGGGAGCTGCAGGTGTTCGCACAGGCCGACGGCATGCTGCGCGATGGCAAGGTCGCCTTCGCCGTGGCGCTGCCGACGGCGCGTTTCAGCAGCACCGCCACGCCGGATTCCGCCAGCCGACGGGTCGGCCTGGCGCTGCAGGTGGCGGCCGCCGGGCGTTACGAAGCGCGCGGCACCCTGTACGCCAGCGCGGCCGATGGCCAGTTGAAACCGGTGGCGCAGGCCCATGCCGCCGCCTGGTTCGACGGGCCCGGGCAGGGGACGCTGGTACTGCCGTTCGACCAGGCCGCGTTGCCGGCGGGATTTGGCCCGCCGTATGAACTGCGCGACCTGCAACTGCAGGACCAGAGCCGGATGGCGCCGATCGAGTCGCGCGCGGCCGCACTGCGGTTCTGACCCGGGAGCGGTGGGCCGGGGCAGCTGGCCCGCCCGCGTGGTGCCCGTTGCGACGGCCGTGCGGCACTATCCCGCGTACGCGGTCAGCCGTCCGTCCTGCTCCACCACGGAGATCGGGCCCCCGAACGCGGCCGACAAGGGCGCATCGCACAGCAGTTCGGCACGGGTGCCGTCAGCCAGCACGCGTCCATCGCGCAGCAGCACCACCCGTTCGATCTCGGGAATGATTTCCTCCACGTGGTGGGTGACCAGCACCAGCGTGATGCCCTGGCGCGCCAGTGACTGCAGGGTGGCGATCAGTTGCTGCCGGGCCACCAGGTCCAGGCCGGTGGACGGCTCGTCCAGCAGCAGCGCGTGCGGGCGGTTGACCAGCGCGCGGGCGATCAGCACGCGGCGGGTTTCCCCCGCCGACAGCTCCGCATAGGGACGCCCGTGCAGCGCCAGCGCGCCGGTCATCGCCAGGGTGTGGCGCGCGCGCTCGCGCATGTCCTGGCTGATCTCGCGGAACGCAGGCAGCACGCAGCTGGCGAAGAACCCGGTCAACACCGCCTGTTCCACGGTAAGCCCGGGCATGCCGGCAAGGTTGTTGCTGAGATCGCCGGTGACGATGCCCAGCTGCGAGCGCAGCCGGTCGACCTGCCAGCGGTTCTGGCCCAGCACCTTCACCGGCACGTGGCCGTCGGCATGTGCCAGCGGATACAGCTCGCGGGTGATGAGTTTGATGAAGGTGGATTTGCCGCAGCCGTTGGGTCCGAGCAGCGCGGTGTGCTGGCCCTGCGCGATGCGCAAGCTGAGGCCATGCAGCACCTTTACCTGGCCGCGCATCACGCTGGCGCGATCCAGTTCAATCAGCGGCGGGAGGGGGCCGGCATCGGCTGCGGGCGGTACGACGGCGGCTGGATTCAGGCTGGACAACGCAGGTTCCCGGCTGGAAGGAGCGCGGCCGTGGCGGCGCAGGGATGCAGTTTGCCAAGCCAGGGGCCATCATGTCTGCACCGCGGCAACCCCGCGCCGGACCCCGGCCTGGAGGCCGCCATGACCGACGTCACCCTTACCCTGCCGCGCGGACCCGGGGTCACCCTGCTGATCGCCTTGCTGCTGCCCGCTGCGGGCGGCGTGCAGGCGCAGGTGGCCGACACCGGCACGTACCTGCAGCGCATGGATGCCGATGGCGATGGCCGGGTCAGCGAGGCCGAGTACGTGCAGTGGATGATGTACGCGTTCGAGCAGATGGATGCCGATGGTGATGGCGTGCTGGACGCCAGCGAGCTGCCGGGCGGCAAGGGGCGTCCGATCACCCGCGAGCAGCAGCGGCAGACGCTGGTGCAGCGGTTCCACAAGCAGGATGCGAACCGGGATGGGTTCCTGGATGCGCGCGAGCTGGCGGCGCCGCCGCGGTGAGTCTGGCGCATGGCGCTGCAACGGGAGCGGGCCGGGGGCCTTCGAAACGCGGTAGCGCCGACCCAAGGTCGGCGGGTTCCGTCCGACGCCGTCAGCAACAGCCGCCGGGCGTAGAATCTGCGCATGCCTGAGTTGCCCGAAGTTGAAACCACCCGGCGTGGACTGGCGCCGCATCTGCTGGAACGTGCCATCCATGGGGTGATCCTGCGCCGCAGGGAGCTGCGCTGGCCGATCCCCGACGAAGTGGCCGCCCTGTTGCCGGGGCAGCGCATCGTGGAGGTGCGCCGGCGTGCCAAATACCTGCTGCTGGATACCGAAGCCGGTAGTGCGCTGCTGCACCTGGGGATGTCCGGCAGCCTGCGCGTGCTGCCAGGCGACACCCCGCTGCGCGCGCATGACCACGTGGACATCAGCCTGGACAACGGCCGCCTGCTGCGCTTCAACGACCCGCGCCGCTTCGGCAGCCTGTTGTGGCAGCCCCCGGGCCAGGTCCATCCGCTGCTGCAGGGGCTGGGCCCGGAGCCACTGGACGATGCCTTCGATGGCGACTACCTGTTCCAGCGCAGCCGTGGCCGCAAGGCGCCGATCAAGACCTTCCTGATGGACCAGGCGGTGGTGGTGGGGGTGGGCAACATCTACGCGGCCGAAAGCCTGTTCCGGGCCGGCATCAGCCCGCTGCGCGAGGCCGGCAAGGTATCGCGCGAGCGTTATGTGCGGTTGGCGGAGGCGGTCAAGCAGATCCTGCAGCATGCGATCACCCGCGGTGGCACCACCCTGCGCGACTTCATCAGTCCCGACGGGGCGCCCGGCTACTTCGAACAGGAGCTGTGGGTTTACGGGCGCGATGGCCAGCCCTGCCGGTCCTGCGGACGGCCCTTGAAGCACGCCACCATCGGGCAGCGCGCCAGCGTCTGGTGCGGTTCCTGCCAGCGCTGAGGGCTTTTTCGCCAAGCGTGCCGGACAGGACTATAGTCGCGCCACGACTCCCGTGGGAGCAGGCGCTGCGATGGACGAAGGATCCGACATCACCGTGTGGCTGGACTCTGCGCGCGGCGGCGATCGCGCCGCGCTGGACCGCGTGCTCACCGTGCTCTACCAGGAGCTGCACGGGATGGCGCGGCGGCAGCTGGCTGGGCAGCAGGGCCGTACCCTGGATGCCACCTCGCTGGTGCACGAGTCGTACCTGAAACTGCTCGGCAGCCGCGGGGGCGCGCGCTTCGAGGACCGTGCGCATTTCTTCGCCTACGCGGCGTCGGCGATGCGCAGCGTGGTGGTGGACTATGCGCGCAACCGGCTGGCACGCAAGCGCGGCGGTGACCTCAAGCGGGTGGACATTCCGGAAAACAGCAGCAGCGGCATCCGCATGGACGAGGACCTGCTGGCGCTGGACGTGGCCCTGGAGCGCCTGCAGGCGCTGGATCCGCACCTGGCACGGGTGGTCGAACTGCGCTACTTCGCCGGCCTGACCGAACAGCAGATCGCCGAACTCAGCCAGCGTTCCGAGCGCAGCATCCGACGCGACTGGCAGAAGGCGCGCCTGTTCCTGCTGACCGAAGTAAGCGGGGACTGAGCGCGAGCACCGGCCATGGATGCCCTGCGCTGGCGTGAACTGTCCTCATGGCTGGACCAGTTGCTGGAACTGGATGAAGACGGCCGCGTCGCGCGGCTGCGGCAGGTGGCAGCACGCGACCCGGCGCTGGCCGCGGCGCTGGAGAAAATGCTGGCCCATGCGCGCGACAGCGAGCAGTTCATGGCCCAGCCGGTGTTTTCCGCCCCTGCGTCATCACGCGAAGGTACCCGCATCGGTCCGTACCGCCTGCTGCGGCTGCTCGGCGAAGGCGGGATGGGGGAAGTCTGGCTGGCCGAGCGCTGCGACGGCATGTACGAGCGCACGGTGGCGTTGAAGCTGCTGCGCAGCGGTCTGGCCGAACCCGGCCTGCATGCACGCTTTGCGCGCGAGCGGCAGATCCTGGCCCGGTTGCAGCACCCTCACCTTGCCCAGCTGCACAACGCGGGCATCGACCCGCAGGGGCATCCCTATTTCGTGCTGGACTACGTGCAGGGCGAACCGATAACCGACTACTGCCAGCGCGGGATGCTGCCGCTGGACGAGCGGTTGCGGCTGATGCTGCAGGTGTGTTCGGTGGTAGCCCACGCGCATGCCAACCTGGTGGTGCACCGCGACCTGAAGCCGTCCAACATCCTGGTGGCCGAGGGCGGGGTCAAGCTGCTGGATTTCGGCATTGCCCAGCTGCTGGACCCGCAAGGCGTCGCCGCGGTGGCCGCGGCCGGCGAGCCGCGCGCGTTCACCCTGCACTACGCGGCGCCGGAGCAGGTGAGGGGCGATCCGCTGAGCACCCGCACCGATGTGTACTCGCTGGGCGTGGTGATCTACGAAGTAGTCACCGGCCACAAGCCCTATCGACTGCGCCGACACACCGACAGTGACTGGGAGCGCTGCCTGCTGGATGTCCAGCCGCTTCCCGCATCGCGGCGTCTGCTGCAGGGCGAAGCCGGCATCGCGGTGCCGCCTGCCGCGCGCCGCCTGGCCCGGCAGGTGCGCGGTGACCTCGACCTGCTGCTGGAAACGGCGATGGCCAAGGAACCGCAGCAGCGCTACGGGTCGGTCGATGCACTGGCCGAAGACCTGCGCCGTTTCCTGGATGGGCGGCCGCTGCGCGCCCATCCGCCCGGTGCCGGCTATCGGCTCAGGAAGTACCTGCGGCGCCACGGCTGGGGCGTGGCAGGCGCAAGCGTTGCCCTGGCAGTACTGCTGACGGCCTCCACGACGGCGGTCTGGCAGGCGCGCCAGGCCCGCCAGGAGACCGCACGCGCGCAGGCCATGCAGGACTTCAACATCGGCCTGTTCGATCGCGCGGCGAGTGTCCGCCACGGACATTTCGACGTGCGCCAGCTGCTGGAAACCGGACAACAGCGTGCGCACGCAGAGCTGGCCGGGCAGCCGCTGGCGCTGGCCGAAATGGAAGGGGTCATCGGACGCCTGCACATCGGGCTGGGCGACTACCAGACGGCCCTGCGCATCCTGGATCAACAGCGCACGCTGCTGCAGGCACAACGGGACGTGCCCGGGGCGCTGCAGCTGGAAGCGGTGACCCAGCGCGCGCGCGCGTTGCGCATGCTCGGTCGTGATCGCGAGTGCGTTGCCCACCTGCAGTCCCTGTCCTCCGTCGCTGACCAGCAGCAGGCGCTGCTGCCGACCGCCGTGGCCGGCTATGCCAGCGAACTGGGACGCTGCCAGACCCAGCTTGGCCACGCCCGTGCCGCGCGCGCTGCATTCATTCGCGCCCTGGCGCTGTACCAGCGCGGGGAGGGCAATCCGCGCGGCATCGCCGGTGCGCTGGCGGGGCTGGCCGGGCTGGATGCCGACGCCGGCCAGGACGCGCGGGCACGGGAGGGCTACCAGCAGGCGCTGGCGCTGCTGCAGCGCGCGGCACCGGGGACCCCGGAAGCCATCGGGATGCGCCGCCAGCTGGGGCAGATGCTCGCGCGCAGCGGGCAGCCCACGGACGCCGCCGCCGCACTGGACCAGGCATGGCAGTCGGCGGTCCAGGCATTCGGCCCCGACCATCCGGAAACCCTGGTGGTGCAGCGTGCCCGCGCACTGCTTGCGCTGCAGCAGGGGCGTCGGGCCTGGGCCGGGCCGGTGCTCGCCGGAGTACGCGACAAGCTGGCCTTCGCGCTCGGGCCGGAGCACCGTGAAGTCGGCCTGGCCGAGCAGGCATTGGGCGACGTCGCCCGGGCCGATGGAGATGCCGAGGGCATGCTCGGCCACTACCGCAATGCGGTACGGATCTGGCGCCAGCCTGACCATGTGGCCCTGCTGCCGCAGGGCCTGCTCGACCTGGGCGAGGCCGAGCGCGCGGCGGGTAGCCCCGCGCGGGCCGCCGCTGCGTGGCACGAGGCACGCCAGTTGTTGATCGCCCAGCGCGGCATTCCGTCTTCGGCGGTGCGCCAGCTGGACCTGCGCCTGGCCCGCCTGCCGCAGCCAGCTGAACAGATGTCGCCGGCCACTGCCAACAATTAACGAATCTGTTGGAATAATGGCCGACCCTCCATGCCCCGGCTGCCTTCGAATGCAACGACGCGATTTTATCCGCAACGCTTCCCTGGCCTTGGCTGCCTTCGGCCTGCCTGCATTGAACGTGGGCGCCGCGGCAAGCCGACAGGTCGGCCTGCGCCGCCTGGGACAGCCGGTGCCGTTCGATTTCGCCAGCCTGAAGGGCCAGGCGCGCGCGCTGGCCGCTGCGCCCTACAAGACCCACAAACGGACCCTGCCAGGCCCGGTGGAAGCGCTGAGCTGGGATGCATACCAGTCGATCCGCTACCGCCAGGACCATGCGCTGTGGGGTAATGAACCGGGCCGGTTCCAGGCCAAGTTCTTCCACCTGGGGCTGTACTTCCATTCGCCGGTGCGGATGTTCGACGTGGTCGACGGCAAGGCGCAGGAACTGGCCTACGACGGTGCCGCCTTCGATTATGGGAAGAGCGGGATCAAGGACGGCCAGCTGCCGGCCGATCTCGGTTTTGCCGGCTTCCGGCTCAACACGCGCAAGGATACCGATCGCGATTTCGCTGCGTTCCTCGGTGCCAGCTACTTCCGCGCGGTCGGCAAGGAAGGCCAGTATGGGCAGTCGGCGCGTGGCCTGGCGATCGACACCGGGACCGGCGGCCCGGAAGAGTTCCCCGACTTCATCGCCTACTACCTCGAACGCCCGGACAACGACTCGGACACCATCGTGGTCTATGCGTTGCTGGACTCGCCCAGCGTGGCTGGCGCCTACCGCTTCGCCATCACCAATGGCGATGTGCTGTTGATGGACATCGACAGCGCGCTGTATCCGCGCAAAGCCATCGAGCGGCTCGGCATCGCCCCGTGCACCAGCATGTTCCAGGTCGGCGAGAACGATCGCCGCATGGCCTGGGACTGGCGTCCGGAGATCCACGATACCGACGGCCTGGCGATGTGGACCGGTGGCGGAGAATGGATCTGGCGCCCGCTGGTGAACCCGCGCGAATTGCGCTTCAACATGTTCGTCGACCGCAATCCGCGTGGCTTCGGCCTGCTGCAGCGCGACCGCGAATTCGACCATTACCAGGACGACGGCGTGTTCTACGAGAAGCGCCCGTGCCTGTGGGTGGAACCCAAGGGCGACTGGGGCGAGGGCTCGGTGCAGCTGGTGGAGATTCCCACCGTGGACGAGACCTTCGACAACATCGTCGCGTTCTGGAACCCGAAGGACAAGCCGCAGGCCGGGCAGGAACTGCTGGTCGGCTATCGCCTGTACTGGGGCGCCGAGCCGCCGGCACGTTCGCCGCTGGCGCACACCGTGGCCACCCGCACCGGCCTGGGCGGCATCATCGGCAAGAAGCGCAACTATTTCTCTTGGCGTTTCGCGGTGGACTTCGCCGGCGGCGAGCTGGCCAGCCTGATCGACAAGGGTGAGGTGGAGGCCGTGGTGCAGGCCAGCCGTGGCAAGCTGGAGATCGTTTCGGCCCGTCCGTTGCGTGAGATCAACGGCTACCGGGCCATGTTCGACCTGGTGCCGGGCGATGACAGCACCGCGCAGATCGACATCCGCCTGTTCCTGCGCAGCGGTGGCAAGACGCTGACCGAAACCTGGTTGTACCAGTACAGCCCGCCGCCGGCCGGGGCGCCCGAGCGCACGCTGTACTGAGCCGTGTAAACGCGGGAGCGGTAGCGCCGAGCCATGCTCGGCGGAATCCTTCCGGCATCCTGACCGCCGAGGCACGCCGCGCTTCGCGCTCGCCGAGCATGGCTCGGCGCTCCCGGCGCTACCCGTTTACAGCGGCAGGGCGGCCTGCAGCGGGTCTATCCGGCCTTCGCCGCGGGTGATTTTCTTGAACTCGGCGCGGCTGACCGACACATAGCGTTCGTTGCCGCCGATTTCGACCTGCGGGCCGTCCTGCACGGCATGGCCGTGCTCATCCACGCGCACGGTCATGGTCGCCTTCTTGCCGCTGTGGCAGATGGTCTTGATCTCCTGCATCTCGTCGGCCCAGGCCAGCAGGTACTGGCTGCCTTCGAACAGCTCGCCGCGGAAGTCGGTGCGCAGGCCATAGCAGAGCACCGGGATGCGCAGCTGGTCGACCACTTCGCTCAGTTGCCAGACCTGTGCCCGGCTGAGGAACTGCGCTTCGTCCACCAGCACGCAGCCCAGCGGCCCATGCGCGGCGATATCCGCTTCGACCACGTGCTGCAGGTCGCTGTCGCGCTCGAAGGCCATGCCATCGGCCTTCAACCCGATGCGCGAGGCCACCACGCCACTGCCGGCCCGGCTGTCCAGCCGTGGCGTGAGGATCGCCACCCGCATGCCGCGCTCGCGATAGTTGTGCGCGCTCTGCAGCAGGGTGGTGGTCTTGCCGGCATTCATCGCCGAATAGTAGAAATAGAGCTTGGCCATCGGCAGATTCTAGCGGCTGTGGCCCTGCTCAGTCGCCGCGCACCGGCTGCAGGGCACCCACCCCGACGCTGCTGGTGTTGCCAGCGGCCAGCTGCTGGCCCTGCCATTTCCAGTAGGCTTCGGGCTGCCACAGACGCGGCGCGTAATAGATCTCCGGTACCACCCGCACCATCTGGCCGTTGAAGCGGACCTGCATGACCGTCGATCCCAGCGCGCCGGTGCGGCTGCCGGTCATCTCGCCCATGTTGCGGCGCATTTCGCGTTCCTGACGCGGCTTGGCCACCGGGTCGCCGTACTCGGCGTACAGCGTCTGGCCTTCACTGACCGCGCGCTTGCGCTCGGCTTCGTCCAGGGCGGCCCAGTACTGTTCGCGACGCACCACCAGCCATTCGGTGCCGCGTTCGGCCGCCAGGTCCATCCAGGCGTAGCCCAGTGCGCGATCAACCGGGCCACCCTTCCCATTCCACAGCAGCTCGGCCATCAGCGCCTGCGACAGCTTGTCGGCATGCTGTGCGCCCAGGCGGAAGTAGCGCCGGGCGTCCTCGGGCTTGTCGCGCTCGACCGCGGCCAGCCCCAGTTGCCGGAAACGCAGGTCCGGGTGCGCCTTGAGGTACGCAGGTGAACTGACCACGGCGTGTTCCTGCATGGACAGCGGGGCGTCCTCGGCGGCCAGCTGCGCGTGCGCGTAAGGCGCCGGTGACAGCACGGCGGCGGCAAGGACGGCGAGCGCGGTAAATCTATTCAGTTTCATCGGTCACTTCCTGTGAATCGTGGTCTGCGATCACTATCGCAGCAGCCCGCGCCAGCGCAACCTGCCGGAGGTCAGGGTGCCCCCGCTACAATCGGCACTACATGCACGGACTCAATCCCCCCCAAAGCGCAGCAGTGCTGCACATCGAAGGTCCCTTGCTGGTGCTGGCGGGTGCCGGCAGCGGCAAAACGCGCGTGATCGTGGAGAAAATCGCCCACCTGATCGGCTGCGGCCGCTATCCGGCCCGGCGCATCGCCGCGATCACCTTCACCAACAAATCAGCCAAGGAAATGCGCGAGCGCGTGGCCCGGCGCCTGCGCGATCAGGATGCCGAAGACGTCACCATCTGCACCTTCCATGCGCTGGGCTTGAAGTTCCTGCAGATCGAACACGCGGCGGTCGGCCTCAAGCGCGGCTTCTCGATCTTCGATGCCGACGACAGCAACGCCCAGGTCAAGGACCTGATGCATGGCGCCAAGCCGGATGACATCGAGGACGTGAAGAACCTCATTTCGCGCGCCAAGAATGCCGGCCTGTCACCGGAGCAGGCGATGCGCGAGGCGCGCAGCAACCGCGAGAAGGAAGCGGCCGGCGTCTACGAGCGCTACCAGCTGCGGCTCACGGCCTTCAATGCCGTGGACTTCGACGACCTGATCCGCCTGCCGGTGCAGGTGCTGGAGGAGAATCCGGAGATCGCCATCGCCTGGCGCGAACGCATCGGCTACCTGCTGGTGGATGAGTGCCAGGACACCAACGACGCCCAGTACCGCCTGCTCAAGCAGCTGGCCGGGGACAAGGGCAACTTCACCTGCGTGGGTGACGATGACCAGTCCATCTACGCCTGGCGCGGTGCCAATCCGGAAAACCTGCAGCAGATGGCGCGCGATTACCCCGCGCTGCAGATCATCAAGCTGGAACAGAACTACCGCTGTTCCAACCGGGTGCTGCGCGCGGCCAATGCGTTGATCGCCAACAATCCGCACGAACACCTGAAGAAGCTGTGGAGCGACCAGGCCGACGGCGAACGCATCCGGGTGTGGGAGTGCCGCAACAGCGAGCACGAGGCGGAAAAAGTGGCGGCGGAGATCGCCTTCATCGCCCAGGCGCGGCAGGTACCGTGGAGTGATTTCTGCATCTTGTTCCGCGGCAACTTCCAGTCACGCCCGCTGGAAAAGGCGATGCAGCTGGCGCGCGTGCCGTACCACCTGTCCGGTGGCACGGTGTTCCTGGAGCGCCAGGAAGTCAAAGACACCCTGGCCTGGCTGCGCCTGCTGGTGAATCCGGACGACGACACCGCCTTCATGCGCGCGGTGCAGGCGCCCAAGCGCGACGTGGGTGCAGGCACGTTGGCCAAGCTGGCGGAGCTGGCATCGGAAAAGAACATGCCGATGGCGCAGGCGGCCGAGGCGCTGGGCGCGCTGCAGCAGCTCCCCCCGCGTGCGGCCAACAGCCTGTCGCGCTTCACCGACATCCTGCGTGACCTGCGCGCACAGACCCGCGAGATCTCTTCCGGCGACATGATCCGCAAGGTGGCCAAGGAATCAGGGCTGCTCAGCGAACTGCGCCAGCAGGCCAAGGAAGAAGCCAGTTACCAGCGCCGCGCCAGCAACATCGAAGAGCTGGCGCAGTGGTTCGAAGGCGGCCCGCGCGGTGCCACCGCCGCCGACCTGGCCGGCCAGCTGGCGCTGTTGTCGCGCAACGACAAGGACGATGGCGGCAACCAGGTGCGCATGATGACCCTGCATGCTTCCAAGGGCCTGGAGTTCCCCTATGTCTTCATCGTCGGCTGCGAAGACGGCGTGCTGCCGCACCAGGTCAGCCTGGACGAAGGCACGCTGCAGGAAGAGCGGCGGCTGCTGTACGTGGGCATCACCCGGGCCAAGGTCCAGCTGTGGATGAGCCACAGCAAGCTGACGCGCAAGTTCGGCGAGCACGTGCGGCTCAAGCCCAGCCGCTTCTTCGCCGAGCTGCCGGCCGAAGAACTGCAGCGCGACGGCGCCGATCCGGTGGCCGATGCGGCGCGCAAGCAGGAACGGGCCACTGCCGGACTGGCGGCGATCCAGGCCTTGTTCGATTGAGCGCGCAGTGCGCACAATCGGCCACCCCAACGGCAACGGAAACGGCAGTGCAGATCCAAAGCGAACGGCTGCGCCTGCGGCCCATCGAGCCCGAGCGGGATGCCGGCCATATGCTGGCACTGCTCAACGATCCAGGTTTCCTGCGCTTCATCGGTGATCGCGACGTACGCAGCGAAGCGCAGGCCCGCGAGTACATCGCACTGCGCGTGCTGCACAGCTACGCGCTGAACGGCTTCGGCATGTATGCGATCGAGCGCCTTTCCGACGGGGCCTGGCTGGGCAACGCGGGCCTGGTGCGGCGCGACGGCCTGCCGGGGCCGGACGTCGGCTACGCGGTTCTGGGGCAATACGCCGGTCAAGGGTATGCCAGCGAGGCGGCGCAGGCGGTGTTCGCCCATGCGCGCGGCACGCTGGGCCTGCAGGACCTGTACGGCATCATCAGCCCGGACAACCTGGCCTCCGCCGCGATCCTGCGCCGGCTGGGGATGCAGCAGCGCGGCCCGATCCAGCTGCCCGGCAGCGAGGAATGGGTGACCCTGTTCGCCACGCCGGGCGCGGCCGACGTCGCCCGCTGACGGCAGCCCACCGCCAAGGCCGGCCGCCGCCGCTGGCCGGCAACCCGGGCTCAACCGCGCAGCGCTTCCAGCTCGGCGCGCAGCTCGGCGACTGCGGTTTCCAGCTGCGCCACGCGCTCGGCCAGCGCCGGATCGTGGCTGGCGGCACCCGCCGACGCCGCCCCCGAGGAAGCAAAAGCCGCCGCCAGCGCCGCGCCATCGACTTCACCGCACAGCAGGTGCATGTAGCGGTCCTCGCGCTGGCCACTGGCGCGCGGCAGCACCACCAGCAGCTCGCGCTGCTGCAGGCGTTCGATCGCGTGGCGTGCCTCGTCGGCATTGCCGAAGCGGTGCAACCGCTCGGCGCGCGTCATCAGCTCGGCCAACGTCTGCGGACCCCGCAGCAGCAGCAGCGCCAGCACCACGGTCTGCTGGCGGGTCAGGTCCAGCGCCGCCTGCAGGCGATGTTCATAGCGGTCCGCGCGCGAGGAAAAATGCTGGCGCGCCAGGCCCATGCTTTCCAGCTGCCGCAGCGCATGCTGGACATTGCCGGCATCCAGGTTCATCAACGGATCGCGCGCGGTCTTCTGGTTGGCCGCCGATTGTGCCGCATTGACCGTCAGCGGATAGGTGTCCGGCGTGGTGGCTTCTTTTTCCACCAGGCAGCCCAGCAGGCGTGCCTGGGTGGCATCCAGCAGCGGGCGGGCAGGGGCGTCGGGGGTGTCGGTCATGGCGGGCTCCGCTGGGTCGATGGAACAGCCATCAAGCATAGCCGCTGCCCCTGTCATCTTTGCCGTTAAAATGGCGGGGATCTGAACATGGTGAAGCCAATGCGTCGTCGTACCGCCCCCCTTTCCCTGTCCCTGCTCGCCATCGCGGTGATCGGGCTGTCCGCCTGCAAGCGCGTCGACGCCCCGCCTGCCGCCGCACCGGCGGATGCGGCCCCGGCAAAGGACAGCAGTGCCAACGACAACCTGAACGCGGTGCTGTGGATGCAGCGTGCCCAGGAATACAAGGCGATTACCGAGCAGACCTACCGTGCCGCAGCTGATCGCCTGGACGCGGCGCTGAAGGAGTCCCACTGGGATGCCCTGGTGCCGGAAGAGCGCGGCAACGATGCCAAGGGGCTGAAGCCGGCGGTGGTGCTGGACCTGGATGAGACCGTGCTGGACAACTCGCCCTACCAGGCGCGCCTGGTGCGCGATGGCAAGGAATACGACGAGATGACCTGGGACCAGTGGGTGGCCGAGAAGAAGGCCAGGGCGATTCCCGGCGTCGTTGATTTCGCCAGGGCGGCCAATGAAAAAGGCGTCACCCTGCTGTACATCTCCAACCGCGCCGTGCACCTGAAGGAAGCGACCCTGGCCAACCTGCGTGCCGAAGGCCTGCCCGTTGCCGACGACAGCGTGTTCCTTGGCCTGGGGACCGTGGTGGAGGGCTGTGAGCAGGCCGGCAGTGAAAAGAACTGCCGCCGCCGCCTGGCCGGGCAGCAGTACCGGGTGCTGATGCAGTTCGGTGACCAGCTCGGCGATTTCGTCGAAGTCACCGCCAACACCAACGAAGGGCGCGATGCCCTGCTGCAGCAGTACCACGACTGGTTCGGCGAGCGCTGGTGGATGTTGCCGAACCCGACCTACGGCGGCTTCGAGCCGGCGCAGTTCAACAATGATTTCAGCCAGCCGCGCCAGGCCCGCCACGACGCAAAGCGTGCCGCGCTGGACTATGCGCCATGAGCCGCGGACCGCTGCCACTGCGCGATGACGAGCGCCTGATCTTCGCCCTGGACGTGCCCGACCGCGCGCAGGCGCTGGCGTGGGTGGATCGCCTGGGCGACAGCGTCGGCTTCTACAAGATCGGCATGGAGCTGCTGGCATCCGGTGAGTACTTCCAGGTGCTGGAGGAGCTGGCGCGCCGCGACAAGCGGGTGTTCGTCGACCTGAAATTCTTCGACATCCCGGCCACCGCTGCGGCGGTCATCAAGCGCCTGGCGCAATGGCCGGTGAGCTACTGCACGATCCATGGCTGGCACCCGGCGATGATGGAGGCCTGTGCGGCCGTGGCCGGTGGCGACATGCGCCTGCTGGCGGTCACCGTGCTGACCTCGATGGCGCGCGAAGACCTGGCCGGGATGGGCATCGACCGCGAACCGGTGGACGTGGTCGTGGAACGCGCGCTGGCGGCGAAGGCGGCCGGCATCGATGGGGTGATCGCGTCCGGGCAGGAAGCGGCGCCGATCCGTACGGCAACCGGCGCCGGTTTCTCCATCGTCTGCCCGGGTATCCGCCCCGACGGTCCGGCCGGTGATGACCAGAAGCGCACCGTGGGAGTGGCCCGGGCCTTCGCCGACGGCGCCGATGCCATCGTGGTCGGCCGACCGATCCGGCTGGCGGCCGATCCGCAGGCTGCGGCGTGGGCCATCCAGCAGGACATCGCGACCGCGCTGCGGCGTTGAGCGGAGCGCGGGGCCGGCTCAGTCCCCGGTCCAGGTGGCGCGGATGAAGTCCACGATCCCGGCACTGGCCAGGCGCGCATAGACACCCGGGGAGTCACCCTGCGCACAGCCGATTCCCCAGCTGACGACACCGAGCTGGTCCCGGCTGCCCTGGTCGCCGGCCAGGAACAGGGGGCCGCCTGAATCACCCTGGCAGGCATCCTTGCCCGACCGGCTGGCACAGAGCTCCACCTCGGCATCGACAGGCAGGCGTCCCTGGTACAGCCGCTGGCATTCCGCGGTGGGGATGAAAGGAACGTCCACTTCCTGCATCCGCGAGGGAGAGCCCGCGCCGCTGGCCAGGCGGCCCCAGCCTGCAACGGTGAGCAGCTGGCCGGGCTGTTCGAACGCCGCCCCTTCCAGGCCCGGTAGGCTGACCGGCCGTACATCGGCCACCGGTGTCTTCAGGCGGATCAGGGCCACGTCGCTTTTACCGCTGGGGTAGGCAGGATGGACATGGATGGCGGCCACCGCGTGGCGACTGCCGGCAGCCCTGTCGAAATCGGTTGTGCCGGCGTGGACGTCGAGGCTGCCTGGGGAACGCCGCACCACGCAGTGGGCGGCTGTGAGTACCCACGATGGCGAGATCAGCGACCCACCGCAGAAATGGCCGGAATGGAGCGACCCCGCCCTGGCGTTCTGCAGGCTGACGATGAAGGGATAGCGGCCGTCCGGGACATCGGTTCCACCGACGATGGAAGGCCGCGGCAGCGCGTCACCCGCGGCCGGAGCGGCCACTGCAGGCCAGCACAGGGCGCTGGCGATCACAAGCGAAACGAAGGAACGCATGGTGGGACACCTCGGGTTCGGCAGGTTGCCGGGGCCTGTAGTGGGCGCCTCGGCGGGCGACGGATCTGCCGCGTCGATCACGCATCCGGTGCATCCAGCGCAATACCTACACGTGCATCAGCCGGTCAGCCCGCGCCGCTGCTCCGCCCAGCGCCAGCCTTTGTGGTTCAATGGCCTGCACACGACGCCGTGTCGCCACTGTCTTGCTGCTGACAGGCAACACCGGTCAAGATGCAGGCCGGTCTGGGGAGTCCGAACCATCATGTCGAAGACGAAACGGCGCGCGCTGCGCCATGCGGGTGGGTGGGCTTGCGCGGCCTTGCTGCTGCTGGCGATGGCCGCCTGCCAGCGCGACCCGGTCGATGCCGCCGCGCCCCCTGCCGAGCCGGTCGCCGCCGTGCAGGCGATGGCGCGGGCGATGGCCGACAACGACCTGGTGGCCTATGCCCGGTTGTCGGTGCCACCGGCGCAGTACGCGGCGCTGGACCAGGCGTGGAGCCAGGGCCACAGCCGCTGGCCGCTGACCGAACTGCCGCTGCACGACCAGCTGCTGCCGATGCTGCAGGCCCTTTCAGCCGAGGACGGCAGCCAGCGCCTGCAGCGCAGTTTCGACCGCCAACTGGCCGGGCAGACCGCCGCCGTCCGCCAGGCCGCGCAGTCCATGGGCCTGTTCGGTGTGCAGTACCTGCGCCATGAAACCGGCTTCACCGCCAGCCAGCAGGCGCACTACGTGCAGGTGGTGCAGACACTGTCGGCGTGGGCGGCGGATGCGCCGATAAGCGACCGGGCGCGGGCGCGGGCCAGCATCGCCGCGCTCACCAGGGCCGCCAGCGCGACCGGCATCACCGCCGATGCGCAGTTGCAGCAGGCGGGCATGGCGGGCAGCCTGGAACGGCTGGGGCCGTTCATCGCCACGTTGAAATCCGTGCTGGCCAGCTATGGGCTCGACCTGGACGCGTCGATGCGTGGCATCGTCGGCGAGGTGCTTTCCCAGCAGGGCGACAACGCGCTGGTCCGCCTGCAGTATCCCCTTGCCGGGCAGACGATCGGCCTGCAGATTCCGTTGACCCGTCGCGAAGGGCACTGGTATCTCACGCGCACGCTGGCCGATACCGACGCGCTGCTGCGCAACGCGCGCAGGGCGCAGGCGGCGGCGGAAGCTGAATCCGCCGCGGCCATCGCACTTCCAGCTGAGACCGGGGGCGATGAAAAGCCCGCGGCTACGCCATAATGGCGCCGATGTCGAAACAGAACCCGCTGCCGTTCCCCGGCGAACAACCTGAGCAGGCCCCCGCCGATCCGGCGCAGGTGTCCCCGATGACGATCGACGGCCCGGTGCCGGCGCATGTTGCCGCGCGCGCTGCGGCGGGCCGGCGTCCGTGGTGGGCACGGCTGCTGGGTCGCCTGTTCGAGCCCTGGCTGTCGCTGGACATCGAGCCGGAAGACCCGGGCCAGTACAACGACGGCCGTCCGGTGGTCTACGTACTGGAGGACTACGGTCTGTCCAATGCGCTGATCCTGGACAAGGCCTGTCGCCAGGCCGGACTGCCCTCGCCGCTGGTGCCGCTGCCGGGTGATCCCACCGGCCGCAAGCGCGCCTACGTGGCCCTGTCACGGCGCAGTTCGAGCAATTCCATCATTCCCGAACAGCGTGGTGCCAAGACCCACTCCGATTCGCTGGCCAAGGTGCTGCAGGCACATCGCGCACGCGACGAACTGGACGTGCACCTGGTTCCGGTGTCGATCTTCGTGGGCCGCGCGCCGGACAAGCAGAGTGGCTGGTTCGCCGTGCTTTTCTCTGAAAACTGGGCACTGGTCGGGCGCTTCCGGCGCCTGCTGGCGGTGCTGTTGAATGGTCGCAGCACGATCGTGCGCTTCGCCCCGCCGATCTCGCTGCGGGCCACCGTGGATGAAGGGCTGGATCCGGAACGCACGGTGCGCAAGCTGCAGCGCGTCCTGCGCACGCATTTCCGGCGCATCCGTGAATCGGTGATCGGCCCTGACCTGTCCACCCGCCGCCTGCTGGTGGACCAGGTGCTGCAGGCCGAGCCGGTGCGCGAAGCGATTGCCGCCCAGGCCCGGCGCGACAACAGCAAGCCGGCTGACGCGTGGAAGAAAGCGCACGCCTATGCCTGGGAAATCGCGGCCGATTACTCCAGTCCGGCGGTGCGTTCTGCCAGCTTCATGCTCAGCCACGTGTGGAACCGCATCTATGCCGGCGTGCTGGTCCATCACCTGGAAAAGTTCAAGGCGGCCGCGCCGGGCCATGAAGTGGTCTACGTGCCCAGCCACCGCAGCCACATGGACTACCTGCTGCTGTCCTACCTGCTGTACGACCGCGGCATCGTGCCGCCGCACATCGTGGCCGGCATCAACCTGAACCTTCCGGTGGTCGGTACGCTGCTGCGCAAGGGCGGCGCTTTCTTCATCCGCCGTTCGATCCGCGGCAACGCGCTGTATTCGGCGGTACTGAGCGAATACGTTGCCCAACTGGTCGCAGGCGGCTATTCCATCGAGTACTTCGTCGAAGGCGGCCGCTCGCGCACCGGGCGCCTGCTGCAGCCCAAGGGTGGCATGATCTCGATGACGCTCAAGGCGTTCCTGCGCCAGCCGCGCAAACCGGTGCTGTTCCAGCCGATCTACATCGGCTACGAAAAGCTGATGGAAGGCAGCAGCTACCTTGATGAGCTGACTGGCCGGCCGAAGGAAAAGGAATCGATCTGGTCGCTGCTGTGGGGCATCCCGAAGGTGCTCAAGCAGAACTTCGGCCAGGTGGTGGTGAACTTCGGCGAACCGATCGCGCTCAACGACGTGCTGGCCGAAAAGGCCCCTGAGTGGGACGGTCGTGCGGTGGCCGAGGATGAAAAACCGGCGTGGCTGTCGAACACCGTCGACACCCTGGCCGAACGCATCCAGGTGCGCATCAACGGCGCCGCCGACGTCAACCCGATCAACCTGCTGGCGCTGGCGCTGCTGTCCACGCCCAAGCACGCCATGGGCGAGGCCGACCTGATCGCGCAGATCCAGCTGTGCAAGACGCTGCTGGAGGAAATGCCGTACTCGGACCGGGTCACGGTCACCCCGCATTCGCCGGAACGGATCATCGCCCACGCCGAAGAAATCAACGTGCTCACCCGGGTCAAACACCCGCTGGGCGACGTGCTGAGCGTCAGCGGCGACACCGCCGTGCTGCTCAGCTACTTCCGCAACAACGTGCTGCACCTGTTCACGGCCTCGTCGTGGGTTGCGTGCTGCTTCCAGAACAACCGGCGCATGGGCCGCGCCGGCCTGGTGCGGCTGGGACGCACGGTCTATCCGTTCCTGCAGGCCGAACTGTTCCTGCCCTGGACCGAAGACGAGTTCGGCCAGCGGATCGAGCAGACCATCGACCTGTTCATCCGCGAGGGCCTGCTGCAGCAGGTCGGCGAAGACGAAGGCGGGGTGTTGTCGCGCAATACCGGGCAGACCGACGAGGTGTTCCGACTGCGCGCGATCGGCCACTCCCTGCAGCAGGCCTTCGAGCGTTACTACATCGCCATTTCGGTGCTGGTGAAGAACGGCCCCGGCACGCTGGGCGCGGCGGAGCTGGAAAGCCTGTGCCAGCAGGCCGCACAGCGCCTGAGCCTGCTCTACGCGCCGGCGGCACCGGAGTTCTTCGACAAGACCCTGTTCCGTGGATTCATCCAGAAGCTGCGCGAACTGCGCCTGGTCTGGCCGGATGAAAACAGCCGCCTGTTGTTCGACGAGCGCCTGGACGGTTGGGCAAAGGATGCCAAGTTCATCCTCGGCCGCGAGCTGCGCCACACCATCGAACGGGTGAGCCCGGAAGCGGCCCGCCCGGAAGAAGCCGTGCCGCAGGACTGATCAGGCAGGGTGTGGCGAGCAACGGTCGCCACCCACCGGAAGGGCCAAGGCCGGCCACCCGCCAGGAGGGCTCAGGCCGGCTCGTCGGGGATCTGCAGGCTTTCCAGCCGGGTGATGCAGTCTTTCAGCTGCAGCCGGTGACGCTTGAGCCGCTTGGACTCCAGGTCGTCTTCGCCATTGGCCGCCATGCGCGTGATGCGGTCGTCCAGCGCGCGGTGGTCGGCGCGCAGCGCGAGCAGGCGCTCGGTGATTTCTGCGGGAGTGTAGGTGTCCACCCGTCGAGCATACACAGCGCGGGTGACCACCGGGAGAACCGCCGTCCGCGAGGCCTCGGAAGCGCGCATGCCAGCCGGTAGAATGGGCGGATGACCGCCGTCCTGTCCCTGCCCGATCCGTTGCCGCGCGTGCCCCGCGAGGCCGGCGCGCAGGCGGACGTGCTGGGCCGCGCGCTGCGTCGGCAGGTCGGCCAGGCCATCGCCGATTACGGCATGATCGGGGCGGGCGACAAAGTGATGGTGTGCCTGTCCGGCGGCAAGGACAGCTATACGCTGCTGGACATGCTGCTGCAGCTGCAGCGCAGGGCGCCGGTTGCGTTCGAGCTGGTCGCGGTGAACCTGGACCAGAAGCAGCCGGGGTTTCCCGCGCATGTGCTGCCGGCGTACCTGGAGCGGCTGGGGGTGGCGTACCAGATCATCGAACAGGACACCTATTCGGTGGTCAGCCGGGTGATTCCCGAAGGGCGCACGCAGTGTTCACTGTGTTCCCGGCTGCGCCGTGGCGCGCTCTACCAGCATGCCACCCGCCATGGCTTCACCCGGATCGCGCTGGGGCACCACCGCGATGACATGGCGGCGACGTTCCTGATGAACCTGTTCCACCATGCCAAGCTGTCCGGCATGCCGCCCAAGCTGCGCAGCGACGATGGCCAGCACGTGGTGATCCGGCCGCTGGCCTACGTGCGCGAGCGCGACATCGCGCAGTACGCACAGGCTCGCCGCTTCCCGATCATCCCGTGCACGCTGTGTGGCAGCCAACCCAACCTGCAGCGCCGCCAGATAGGCCAGCTGCTGGCGCAGTGGGACGCCGACCACCCGGGACGCGTCGACCAGATCGCCCGTGCACTGGCGAGCGTGGAGCCGTCGCAGCTGGCGGACCCGAACCTGTTTGATTTCCATTCCCTGGAGCGCCGCCACCGCGACGCACCTCCTGAGACGCCGTTGGCCGACGATGGCCACGGCGCCCTTCACTCCTGAATCCGGAATTCCATGTTCTTTCGCAACCTGACTTTCTTCCGTTTCCCGACCGCCACCGATTTCTCCAGCGTGGACACCCAGTTGCCGAATGCCCTGCTCAAGCCGGTCGGCCCGCTTGAGATGAATTCGCGTGGCTTCATTTCCCCGTTCGGCCGCGAAGAGAAGGAACAGTTCTCGCACCGCATCGAAGAGCATCTGTGGCTGACCGTCGGCGGTGAAGACAAGATCCTGCCGGGCGCGGTGGTCAACGACCTGCTGGAGCGCAAGCTGGAGGAAATCGAGTCCAACGAAGGCCGGCGTCCCGGCGGCCGCGAACGCAAGCGCATGAAGGACGACCTGCTGCACGAACTGCTGCCGCGCGCCTTCGTCAAGAACTCGCGCAACGATGCCTTCATCGACCTCAAGCACGGCTACGTCGCGGTGGACTGCTCCAGCCGCAAGACCGCCGAATTCTTCATGTCGGACATCCGCGGCCTGCTCGGCAGTTTCCCGGCGATGCCGCTGAACGCCGAAGTGGCGCCGCGCTCCATCCTGACCGGCTGGATCGCCGGCGAGCCGTTGCCGACCGGCCTGTCGCTGGGCGAAGAGTGCGAGATGAAGGACCCGGTGGAGGGCGGCGCGGTGGTCAAGTGCCAGCACCAGGAACTGCGCTGCGACGAGATCGACAAGCACCTGGACGCGGGCAAGCAGGTCACCAAGCTGGCGCTGGTGTTCGAGGACAATCTGTCCTTCGTGATCGGCGATGACCTGATCGTGCGCAAGCTGAAGTTCCTCGATGGCGCACTGGACCAGCTGGAGCATTCGGATGACGACGGACGTCGCGCCGAGCTGGATGCGCGCTTCGCGCTGCAGAGCGCCGAGATCCGTCGCCTGTTCCTGCTGCTGGAAGAGGCCTTCAAGCTGAGCAAGGCCGACTGAACAGGGTACGGCGGACGTTGCTGACATCGCGCCGCCCGTGGCGGCGTATGCTGGTGGCATGAGTCGCCTGCTCCGCCGCCTGCTGTCCCCTGCGCCCAGTGCGACCGTGCAGCGCGATACCGTGCGGCTGCGGCTGGACGATGCGGAGATTGATGTGCTGCGCGTGCGCGACCCGCGTGCGCGTCGCATCAAGCTCAGCGTGGACGAACGCGGTGCGCGGCTGACGCTGCCGCTGCGGGCCAGCCTGCAGACCGGCGAGCGGTTCCTTGAGCAGCATCGTGGCTGGCTGTCCGAGCAGCTGCAGCACTACCGCGCCGACCGCATGCCGCCGCCGCTCGTGCCGGGCGAACCTGGACTGTTGCCACTGCGCGGCGAACTGATTCCGCTGCGCTGGCAGGAAGCGCGCTACGCCAAGCTGGAAATGGACGAACAGGGCGCCTGCGTGCACTGGCCCGCGCGCGCCACGCCGACCACGCTCAAACGCCTGCTGCGCGAGTTCTATGAAGCGCAGACGCGCGCCGACGTAGGGCGCTGGCTGCCATGCTACCTGCCCGGCCTGCCGCGCGCGCCGACCCGTATCCGGCTGAAGGTGATGTCCTCGCAATGGGGATCACTGGCCCCCGACGGCAGCATGGCACTGGACCTGGCACTGGTCCTCGGCAAGCCGGAAGCGTTCGAGTACGTGCTCGTCCACGAACTCTGCCACCTGCTGCAGGCCAACCACTCCCCCGCGTTCTGGCACGAAGTCGAACAACGCTTCCCCGCCTGGCGCCAACAACGCGACTACTTCCAACAAGAAGGCCGCAGATTGAAGGCAATGCTAAGGCAACTGCTGTAACCCGGCTGTGCCGGGCCACAGCAGTTGCCCACGCATTCCACCTTATCCCCCCGCCTTCGGCGCGCCCCCTTGAACAACAAGGGGGCTCCTGCATAGCAGGAGTGCCGTTGCCGGCTGCGCCGGATATAGCAGTGCCCCGCTTGTCACCTATTCCCCATTCCCCATGCGCCGGGCACTCGTGAACCGTCAGGGCGCCGGGTGGGCAGGCCAGGCAGGACCGTCTGTTCGCATGGATGCGAACAGCGAGCCTCCATGGACGGATTCACGGCGTGTCCTGCCTGGCCTGCCCACCCGGCGCCTCACACGTAGATCAAGGCGCCTCACACGTAACCCGCTTCAAAAACGCAGCGCCGCCGCAGAAGCCCACCGCGCCGCCACCCGCGGCGAAGTGATGCACACCGCCAGGTCGGTCACCGTGGTCACCGCGCGCTCCAGCAGCTGGATGTCGGCCTCATGCTGCCGCGCCACATGCGGATCTTCGAAAAACACCGCGCGCTGGCAGCGCCCCTCCAGCACCTGGTCGGCAATCTGCGCATCACCGCCCATCGGCCCACTCTGGTAGCGCGTCACCCACGGCGTATCGGCCGGCCAGCCACGGCTCCAGGCCAGCTCATTCAACCGCTGTCCGGTGGTACCCGTGCCGATCCGTGAAGCAAACCGCGACAACACATCGAAGTGCTCGTCGGCGAATGCCAGCATCGCCGGCTTCATCGCATCGTGCGCGATCAGCGCCAGCGTCTGGCGTTCAAACCGGTGCAGGTCGTCCGCCGCGGCGTCGGCGGCAAAGCCGGCGTGCAGGCGCTCCACCTCCACCCAGTCGCGCGCACTGGCCACGGTGGAAATGAACGGCTTGGCATGGATCACGCATTGGCGCTTGAGCGCGATGGCTTCCGGAAAAATCGATGACGGATCAACCGGATCGATCAGGTAGATGGCGCCGTCCAGGCTGCGCTCCGGCCCCATGCCGACCACCTCGGCCACCAGTTTCATCAACCCGCCGTCGCGGCCATACGGATACTGCCGGACCAGCGGATCCCCCTGCAGCGGACCATGCTGCTGGATGGCATCGAACGTGCGGCCGACCGCATGCAGTGAACACTGCAGGTCCCGCAGGCCCGCCTCGCTGGCGCGCAGGAAGCGGAACAGGGCGGCTTCGCCATCATGGTGGTGCAGCCGGTTGGCAGCCAGTCCAAGTCGCATACAGGAGTTCTCCAGGGGGGCACTGCCGAAGTGTATGCGCTGCATCACGCCATGCGTCGTCGCTTATGCAGCAATCCTGATGGTGCCAGACGGTGAGCCTGCTAGCGTCGATGGCCGATGGATTGCGGAAAGGACATCTTCGTGGCGCCGTGCGTTGTCACCGCCTGTCTGGCACTGGGGTCGCCCACGCTGGCCGGGCCCATGCGGGGCCCTTTCGTGGTCGCCGGGCTGCTGCTGGCATTGGCCGGCATCGCCCTCGTGCAGGCGCACGGATACTGGCGGCTGCGCGACGAAGTCCGCCGCCGGCGCGAGGTGCAGCGGTTGATCGACGAAGTGTCCGGCAACCTGCCGGTGGTCGTGTTCCAGGCGCGGCGCGCGCGCGATGGACGCATCCACATCGAACTGCTGGCCGGGGACACCCCACAGCTGTTCAGCGCATCACCGCGTGAACTGCAGGACGACCCTTCGCGCATCCTGGCCGCCATCCATGCCGGCGACCACAAACGGGTGCTGTCGGTGCTGCTGCGCGCGGTGCGTCGCATCTGTCCGGTGGCGGTGCGTTTCAGCGCCGACGGCGTCCGCGGCCCACGGCACATCGCCATGCAGGCATGGCCCAGCGTGGACGCCTCCAGGGAACAGCGCTGGACCGGTTACTGGATGGATGTTTCCGACGCCGACACCCGTGCACAGGCGATCCTCCGCGCGCACGCCCGGGCGGCGGCGGATGCGGCCGAACGGGAGCAGATGGTCGCGCGCCTGGGCACCGGGATCGGCGCGCCCATGCAGGCCCTGCTGGGGCGGCTGGCGCTGCTGCGCGGCGCATCGTTGGATCGGCACCAGCAGGCGCTGATGGGCACTCTGGAAGACGCCGCGTCCATGCTGGCGCGGATCCTGGACGACGTCGCCGCGCTGTCCGCCGGGCACGCCGATGGCATGGACCTGCAGGCGGGGCCGGTCGACCTGCGGATGCTGGTGCACAGCGTGGAGACCCTGCTGAGGCCGGTGGCACAGTCCAAAGGCCTGTACCTGCACCAGCGCGTGGGCGCACGCGTGGCCCCGCAGCTGCAGGCCGATGCAACACGGCTGCGGCAGGTGCTGTTCAACCTGGTCGGCAACGCGATCAAGTTCACCCGCCACGGCGGCGTGTCGCTGTCCCTGCAGCAGGTCGAAGACACCGGTCACTCGCAGCGTCTGCGGCTGATCGTGGCCGATACCGGGGTGGGCATCGCGCCGGAGCGGCAGCAGGCGGTGTTCGAGCCGTTTGCCCAGGCCGAGCACTCCACGACGCGCCAGCACGGCGGTTCCGGACTGGGACTGGGCATCTGCCGCCAGCTGGTCACCGCGATGGGCGGCAGCCTGACCCTGCGCAGCGTGCCGGGGCAGGGCACGGTGGTGGAGATCGAACTGGAACTGCAGCACGCACCGCTGCCGTACGCAGCGGATGCCGTGGCGGATACCCGCGCCGTGCCTGCGCGCGCGGAGGATGCCCCGCCGGGCAGCGGATCATCGCCCCGCGTGCTGGTCGCCGAAGACCATCCGACCCAGCAGCTGCTGATGCAGTGGTGGTTGCGTGGCATGGGCATGGACGTGGAGGTGGTCAGCGATGGCCTGCAGGCGCTGGCCTCGTGGCGCCGCGACCCGCCGCGACTGCTGTTCACCGACGAGCAGATGCCCGGGCTCAACGGCGCGGAGCTGGTGCAGCGGATCCGCCGCGAAGAACAGGAACGCGGCCGCGCGCCCGGGTTCATCATCGGCATGACGGCCGATATCGACGGCATGCAGGGGATGGCCCTGGACCACCTGCTGGCCAAGCCGATCAGTCGGCGCACCCTGCACGACGCCATCGCCAAGGTCGGCCCCGGGCTGCTCGCCAGTGGTGCCGCGGCTGCAGGATCCTGCCCTTCGCCGGATTGCCGCGATGCGCCGACCCTGGTGTCGCTGGTGTCGCGGTTCGGCAACGAGGACGTCGCCCGCCAACTGGTGGGTACGCTGCGCACCAGCCTGGAAGAAGACGCGGCGGTACTCCAGGACGCGTGGCGGCGTGCAGACCCAAGCGTCGCCTCGCAGCGGCTGCATCGCATGGCCGGCGGCGTGGGCAGCCTGGGGCTGGTCGCGCTGTCCGCCCACCTGCGCGAACTGATCGATGCGCCGCTGCCGCCGTCGGCCACCCAGCGTGAGCAGCTGCGCGAGCGGCTGCTGCGCTGCATCGCGCACCTGCGCCAGCTGGAAGGCTGACGCAGGTGCGTTCGCTGGGTCATGCCAGCAGCAGGCGCACGATGCTGGCGGCGGCATCGCGTCCTTCGGCCACCGCGGTCACCACCAGGTCCGCGCCGCGTACCGCATCGCCGCCGGCGAACAGCCGCGGGTGTGCGGTCTGGAACGGCAGGCGGTCCTTGCCGCCGACCTGCAGGCGGCCGTTGCCGGTGGATTCCACGCCGTGCGCGGACAGCCATTCCGGCGCACTGGGCGAGAAGCCGAAGGCGATGATCACCACGTCGGCTTCCAGCAGCGATTCGCTGCCCTCGATCGGCACCGCCACCCGGCGGCCGTTGGCATCGGGCTCGGCCAGCCGGGTTTCCACCACGGTCACGCCGATCGCCTCATCGTCGGCTCCGGCTTCGATGGACAGCGGCTGGCGGTTGAACAGGAAGCGCACGCCTTCTTCGCGGGCATTGGCGACCTCGCGTGCGGAACCGGGCATGTTGGCCTCGTCGCGGCGGTAGGCGCAGGTGACGCGCGCAGCACCCAGGCGGATGGCGCTGCGTACGCAGTCCATGCCGGTATCGCCGCCGCCCAGCACCACCACGCGCTTGCCGGTGAGGTCGGGCAGGCTGATCTGGTCCTCCCAGCCGGCGATCGGCCGGCCGTGCGGATCGTCGCCGCTGACGATGCGGGCGTTCTGCACCAGGAACGGCAACGCGGGCAGCACGCCCTTCAGGTCCTGCCCATCCAGGCCGCCGTCGGTATAGCGGTAGGCACCGGTGCCGAGGAACACCGCATCATGGCGCTGCAGAAGATCGTCCACGCTGACATCGCGGCCGATCTCCACGCCCAGCCGGAACTGCACGCCCATGCCTTCCAGCACCTCGCGGCGCTTGCGGATCACGTCCTTGTCCAGCTTGAAACTGGGGATGCCGAACTGCAGCAGCCCGCCGATCTGTTCGTAGCGGTCATAGACCACCGCGGTGATGCCGGCACGCGCCAGGCGGTCGGCGCAGGCCAGCCCGGCCGGTCCCGCACCCACCACCGCCACCGTGCGCCCGGTGGGCTCCACCGCGCTCAGGTCCGGACGCCAGCCGCGTGCCAGCGCGGTATCGACGATGTATTTCTCCACCGCGCCGATGGTCACCGCGCCGAATTCCTCCAGCGTGCAGCTGCCTTCGCACAGGCGGTCCTGCGGGCACACCCGGCCACACACTTCCGGCAGCGGGTTGGTGCTGTGGCACAGCGTGGCGGCTTCTTCGATGCGGTTTTCCTGCACCAGCTGCAGCCACTGCGGGATGGCGTTGTGCACCGGGCACTTCCAGCTGCAGTACGGGTTGCCGCAGTCCAGGCAGCGGCCGGCCTGGTACTGCGCGTCCTCCTTGCCGAACTTGCCGTACAGCTCGCCCCAGTCGCCGGAGGTGCGGAGTTCCACCGGGATGCGCTGCGGCATCGTCCGGGGCAGGTCGAGGAACTGGAAAGCGTGCTTGCGACTCATGGCGGGCTCTGCCTCTCGGCTTGGTGGTGCTGCCGGCCAGTGGCCGGCACTACCGATGAAAAGGGCGTGGTCATGCGGCGCGGCGCAGGGTTTCAGTCAGCGATTCGATGCTGGCGGCCTTGGGCTTCACCAGCCAGAATTTGCCGATGTAATCGCGGAACTCGTCCATGATCTGCTGGGCCCAGATGCTGCCGGTCAGCTCGCGGTGGCGGCCGATCAGGCGATGCAGGTGCTGGCGATAGTTCTCGAAGCCTTCGGCGGAAACGCGGTGGATATCGATCAGCTCATGGTTGTAGCGGTCGACGAAATCACGGTCCACGTCCAGCACGTAGGCCAGCCCGCCGGTGAAGCCGGCGCCGAAGTTCAGGCCGACCTTGCCCAGCACCAGCACCACGCCGTCGGTCATGTATTCGCAGCAGTGGTCACCGGCGCCTTCGATCACCGCCAGCGCGCCGGAGTTGCGCACCGCGAAGCGCTCGCCGGCCCGCCCGGCAGCGAACAGCTCGCCACCGGTGGCACCGTACAGGCAGGTGTTGCCGATGATCGCGGTGCTGCGGGCTTCGAAGCGTGCGCCGCGTGGCGGACGCACCACCAGCCGGCCGCCGGCCATGCCCTTGCCCACGTAATCGTTGGCTTCGCCTTCCACTTCCAGGTGCAGGCCACCGACGTTGAAGGCACCGAAACTCTGCCCGGCGGTGCCGCGGAAGCGCAGCTCCAGCGGTGATTCGGCCATGCCCTGGTTGCCGTGCGCGCGGGCGATGGTGCCCGACAGGCGGGTGCCGATGCTGCGGTCGGTGTTGTGGATCAGGAAGCGGTGGTCGCCGCCGCGCTTGTGCGCGATGGCATCGGCCAGCAGCCCGTCCATCTGCGTGGCCAGGCTGTCCGGCGATTCGTACAGGCGCTGCGCAGCGCAGTGGCTGCCTTCGTAGCTGGCGTCGGCAAGCAGCCGCGACAGGTCCACGCGCACGCCTTCGCGCGGCGCGGTGTCGATCTGCCGCAATAGTTCGGTGCGGCCGACGATGTCCTGCAGCGAACGCACGCCCAGGTAGGACAGCCAGCCGCGCACTTCTTCGGCCAGCAGCCTGAAGAAGTTCTCCACGCGTTCGGGCTGGCCGGTGAAGTAGTTCTCGCGCAGGCGCTCGTCCTGGGTGGCCACGCCGGTGGCGCAGTTGTTGAGGTGGCAGATGCGCAGGTACTTGCAGCCCAGCACGATCATCGGACCGGTGCCGAAGCCGAAGCTGTCCGCGCCGAGGATGGCCGCCTTGACCACGTCCAGGCCGGTCTTCAGGCCGCCATCGGTCTGCAGGATGGTGCGCGCGCGCAGATCGTTGCCGACCAGCGCCTGGTGCGCCTCGGCCACGCCCAGTTCCCACGGCACGCCGGCGTAGCGGATGGAACTCACCGGCGAGGCGCCGGTGCCGCCGTCGTGGCCGGAGATGGTGATCAGGTCCGCGCCGGCCTTGACCACGCCGGCCGCGATCGTGCCCACGCCGGCATGGCTGACCAGCTTTACCGACACCAGCGCGGTCGGGTTGACCTGCTTGAGGTCGTAGATCAGCTGGGCCAGGTCTTCAATCGAGTAGATGTCGTGGTGCGGCGGCGGCGAGATCAGGCCGATGCCCGGCTTGGCATACCGCAGCCGGGCGATCAGTTCGTTGACCTTGTGGCCGGGCAGCTGGCCGCCCTCGCCGGGCTTGGCGCCCTGGGCGACCTTGATCTGCAGCACTTCGGCGTTGACCAGGTATTCGGCGGTCACGCCGAAGCGACCCGACGCCACCTGCTTGATCTTGGAACGCTTCTCGGTGCCATAGCGGGCGGGGTCTTCGCCGCCTTCGCCGGAGTTGCTGCGGCCACCCAGGCGGTTCATCGCGATGGCCAGCGCTTCATGCGCTTCCGGCGACAACGCGCCCAGGCTGATCGCCGCGGTATCGAAGCGCGGGAACAGCTCGCTGGCCGGTGCCACCTCGTCCAGTGGCGTCGGCGTGGCGGCGGGCACCAGCTGCAGCAGGTCGCGCAGCGCGGACGGCGGACGTGCATGCACGGCATCGCAGTACGCCTGCCAGTGCGCCGGATCGCCCGAGCGCGACGCGCGCTGCAGGGTCATGACCACGTCCGGGTTGTACATGTGGTATTCGCCGCCGTGCACGTACTTCAGCAGTCCGCCGACGTCCGGCTGCACCTGGTCGTCCCAGGCCTGCACGGTCAGTTCGCGGGCTTCGGCATCCAGCCGCGCGAAGCTGACGCCGCCGACGCGCGAGGGCGTTTCCGGGAAGCACAGGTCGACCACGTCCGGCTCCAGCCCGACGATCTCGAACAGCTGCGCGCCGCGGTAGCTGGCCACCGTGCAGATGCCCATCTTGGAGATGATCTTGGACAGCCCCTTGTACACGCCCTTGCGGTAACGACGGCCGATCTGCGACTGCTCGCCGCCCTTGCTGAGCTTGAGGATGCCGCGGCGGCCGAGGTCGAACAGGGTCTGGTAGGCCAGGTACGGATACACCGCGGTGGCACCGAAGCCGAGCAGGCAGGCCATGTGGTGTGGATCGCGCGCGGTGCCGGTTTCCAGGATGAGGTTCACCTCGCAGCGCAGCCCGGTGTTGCACAGGTGGTGGTGCACCGCGCTGGTGGCCAGCAGGGCATGCACCATCGGCCGGTCGGCCACCGGGTAGCGGTCGGACAGCAGCAGCATGACGATGCCATCGCGCGCGGCCTGTTCGGCCTCCGCGCAGATGCGCTCGATGCCTGCGCGCAGGCCTTCTTCTTCGCTGTAGGACAGGTCGATCAGCCGGTTGGCGTCGGCGTACTGCTCCATCTTCAGCAGCTGGCGCAGCTTGCGCTGGCTCAGCACCGGCGAGTTGAGGATGACGTGGTTAACGGTCTCCGCGCCGGCATGGAAGATGTTGGTCTCCTTGCCGAGCTGGGTGGACAGGGACATCGCGCAGTCTTCGCGCAGCGGATCGATCGGCGGGTTGGTGACCTGCGCGAACGCCTGGCGGAAGTAGTCGTACAACGGTCGGCTGCGCTGGCTCAGCACCGCCATCGGCGTGTCATCGCCCATCGAACCGGTGGCTTCCTGTTCGGTTTCCGCCAGCGGGCGCAGTACCTGCTCCACTTCCTCGGTGCTGAGCTGGTACAGCTTGTGGTAACTGCGCAGGGTGCGGGCGTCGAACGGTTCTTCCACCAGCGACGGATCGATCAGTTCGGTCTGCAGGTAGGTCACGCCCTGCTGCAGCCACTGCTTGTACGGCGCGCGTCCGCGGTTGATGCGGTCCACCGCCTCCGAATCGAGCAGGTCGCCGCGCTTGAGGTCGATGGCGATCATCTCGCCCGGCCCCAGCTTGCCCTTGCGCACCACGCGCTCGGTCGGCACTTCCCACACGCCGGCTTCGGAGGCGACCAGGAAGTGGCGGTCGGAAGTGAGCATCCAGCGCGCCGGGCGCAGGCCGTTGCGGTCCAGCGTGCACACCGCGTAGCGGTCGTCGCAGGCGACGATGCCGGCCGGGCCGTCCCACGGCTCGCTGTTGAGCCCGTGGAATTCGTAGAAGGCGGCGAGGTCGGGGTCCTTGAATTCCAGCGACTGGGTCGCCGGCGGCACCAGGATGCGCAGGGCCTGGATCAGCTCCATGCCGGCGCTGACCATCAGTTCCAGCATGTTGTCCAGGCTCTGCGAGTCCGAACCGTGCATGGAGATCACCGGATCGAATTCGCCGATGTCGAAGCGCGGGGTCTTCCACACCTTGCTGCGCGCCTGCGCCCAGCGGCGGTTGCCTTCGATGGTGTTGATCTCGCCGTTGTGGGCGAGCATGCGGAACGGATGCGCCAGCGGCCAGCGCGGCAGCGTGTTGGTGGAGAAACGCTGGTGGAACACGATCGCGCTGGAGGCCAGGTCGCTGCGCTGCAGGTCCAGGAAGAAGCGCGACAGCTTGTCCGGCAGCACCATGCCCTTGTAGCTGATCGCGTTCGGGCTGAGCGTGGTGACGTAGTAATCGGCGTGGTCGCGCAGCGACTGTTCGCTGCGGCGACGGGCCAGGAACAGCGCCAGGGTGAAGGCGGCATTGTCCTGCGCTTGGCCGGCATCGACGAAGACCTGTTCGATGCGCGGCAGCGTATCGCGTGCCAGCTGGCCACAGACGCTGGGATCGGTCGGCACCACGCGCCAGCCGCGCGGCTGCGTACCCGCGTTGGAAAGCTCGGCTTCCAGCGCGGCGCGGCACTGCGCGGCGGCGGTTTCATCATGCGGCAGGAACACCACGCCGGCAGCGAAATGCGCGCCGACGTTGATGCCCGCCTCGGCGGCAATGGCTTTCAGGAATACCTGCGGACGACGCAGCAGCAGGCCGCAGCCATCGCCGGTCACGCCGTCGGCGGCGACGCCACCGCGGTGGGTCATCCGCGAAAGCGCGGCGATGGCGGTATCCACGAGCAGCCGGGACGGCTGGTCATCCAGCTGGGCGACCATGCCGAAACCACAGGCATCGCGCTCGTGTCGTGGGTCGTAAAGCCCTTGGCGGTTGCGGGGGGCCATCTTTGCCTCTTGGTCAGGTGAGCGGGGACTCCTGCGCCTGCCCACAGGACGCGCCGTGACCACCGGAATGAGGGTGCCGTGCCGGGACGGCAGGGACAGCGAAGCAGCGTCCTGGCGTGGGTCGATGTGACCGTTCCCCCGGCAGGGGCGGATGCCCCGTGCGGTGGCGTGCCTCCCCTGGCGCTCGCCAAGCGCTTTCGCGCTCATTCCAGGAGACAGGGCGCGCTAGCTGGAGCGCGCGGGATGCCACCGGATGCTTCGACTAGACCATAGATGGTGCAATGCCGCAACACACGGTTGCACGCGCAACCAAGCCGCTGGCAAGTGCTTGCCAGCGCTGGGGAAATCAGCCGCAGCGAAGGCCGCTGACCACATCCTTCTCGTCCACTTCCACATTCAGGCGCTCACCCACGAACTCCATCGTGGTCATGTCGCCGGGGCGCAGCACGCGCAGCGACTTTGCACTGGCGTCCTGCTGGGCCTGGCTGCCGAGTGCATCGGTGAACGGCTGGCCGACCAGGCTCTGTACCTGGGTGGCATCGCAGTTGCCGATCGGCGGGGCTTCGGTCGCCTTGCCGGCTTCGTCGGCGGGGGCGGTGGCATTTTCAGCGGCCTGCTGGGCCTGCGCGGTGACCGCATCCTGTTCGTCCATCGGCGGTGCCGAGCAGGCGGCCAGCAACAGGGTGGCGGGGAGCAGGAGCAGGAAGGGGCGCGCCAGGCGCGGCAACTGCAGGAACGGCATGCGGACTCCAGGAACGTTCAAGGTGACAAAGGCGTGAGCATAGCGGCTGTTGGCCGCCCACGTGTTTGTGTTGCGTTATTGACGCGGCGTGCTCGGAGCGACCGCCACACTGCACGCATGAGCCCACCCGCCGCAACACCTGAAAAAGCCGCCGCCCGCGCAGCCGGACTGCGTTATGTCGATGACAGCCAGCCGGGCTACCAGCGGCGCCGGGCGGGAAAAGGATTCAGCTACCGCGACCCGGCCGGACACGTCGTGCGCGACGCCGAGGTGCTGGCGCGCATCCGGTCGCTGGCGGTGCCCCCGGCCTATACCGACGTGTGGATCTGCCCCTGGCCCAACGGCCACCTGCAGGCGACCGGACGCGACGCACGGGGTCGCAAGCAGTACCGCTACCACCCCGACTGGGCGCGGGTGCGCGGGGAGGGCAAGTTCGACCGCATCATCGCCTTCGGCGAAGCCCTGCCGAAGCTGCGCCGGCACCTGCGCAACGACCTGAAACGTGCGGGATTCCCGCGTGAAAAGGTCCTTGCGATCGTGGTCGCGCTTCTGGCCGAAACGCTGGTGCGGGTGGGCAATGAGACCTATGCGCGCGAAAACAAATCCTTCGGCCTGACCACGCTGCGCAACCGCCACCTGGCGCTGGTGGCGGGCGGCCGGGTGCAGATGCGCTTCCGCGGCAAGTCCGGCCAGCACCACGAAGTGGAGATCGGCGACCGACAGTTGGCCAGGCAGGTGCGAAGCATCCAGCAGCTGCCCGGGCAGGCGCTGTTCCAGTACCGCGACGACGATGGCACGCTGCAGCCGGTGGATTCCGGTGAGGTCAATGATTACCTGCGCGAGGTGATGGGCGAGGAGTTCACCGCCAAGGACTTCCGCACCTGGGGGGGCACGGTGGAAGCGTTGCGGGCGTTCGCCGCCACCGAGCTGCCCGAGCCCGCCAGCAAGACCGCACTGGCGGCGGCGCAGCGCGAGGTGGTGTGCAAGGTGGCCGACCTGCTCGGCAATACGCCGGCGGTGTGCCGCAAGGCCTACATCGATCCCAGCGTGTTCGACGGCTGGGAGCGGGGTGAGCTGGTCGCACTGGCCGGCCTGCGCGGGCCGCGCCAGTGGGAACAGGCGACCCTGCGCTACCTGCGCAGGGCGCGCCGGGTGGCGGCCAAGGTCAGCCGCAGTAAATCGCGGTGATGTTGTTGGTGCGACCGGTTTCAATCGTCAACCGTTCGCCGCCCTCGTGCGCGGCGCCGGCGGCCGGATCGGCGCTGCCGCTGGCGGTGGGGCCACTGCGCTCGCGGCTGCCGCGCAGCACCTGCACCTTCAGGCTGTCACTGTCCACGCGGGCGCGTTCCACGGTCGCCGCCGAGGCCGCCAGGCCGACCGCGCCCTGCACCTTGTCCAGGTGGCACTGACCGGAAATCACGCCGTCGATCGGCTGCACCTGGGCCACCGGCGTGCTGCTGCAGGCGGCCAGGGACACGGCCATCGCGGCCACGCTGAGATAACGGATCATCGTTGCAGCTCCAATCAGGTTCGAGGCGCCCAGACTGACGCCTGCGGCGTGGTGCCGGGATGAACGCGTGCACGTCACGGGCACGTTCCATTCACTGTTCGCGCCCGGCGTGGGCGGGATAGTGGGGCCTCCACCAGAACAGGAGATCGGCAATGTCGACCTGCGATGTCTGCGGAAACGACTACGACAAGAGCTTCACCCTGACCCAGGGCGGACGCAGCGGGACATTCGACTCGTTTGAATGCGCGATCCACGCGTTTGCCCCGCGTTGCGCCCACTGTGAGTGCGCGATCATCGGGCACGGGGTGGAGGGCGGAGGATCCATTTACTGCTGTGCGCATTGCGCGACCCACGCCGGCGTCGACGGTGTGGCAGACCGTGCCTGACCCGAAACCGCAGGAGAAAAAAGTTCATGGCAACCGCGAAAAAAACGGCGAGCCGCCAGCGCCGCCTCCAGAGTGAAGAAAAGGCCAAGGACACCGCTGCCGGAAAGCAGGCCAGCAAGAAGAAAACCAGCCAGGCCGGCACCCGCAGGCAACCGGAAAAGATGCCCGCGCAGAACATCGCCAAGCCCGGCAACGAACACGAACTGGACCTGTCACCCCGCTTCCTGGCGCCGGACTACGTGGGCAGTGGCAAGCTCAAGGGCCTGCGTGCGATCGTCACCGGCGGCGACTCCGGCATCGGCCGCGCGGTCGCCGTGCTGTATGCGCGCGAAGGCGCGGATGTGGCGGTGCTGCACCTGGACGAACACGAAGATGCCGATGTCACCCGCCAGCACGTGGAGCGCGAAGGCGGACGCTGCATCGTGATCGCCGGGGACGTGCGTGATCCGAAGTTCTGCAACCGCGCGGTGAAGCAGGTGGCCAAGGCCTTCGGTGGCATCGACATCCTGGTCAACAACGCGGCCTTCCAGCTGCACTGCCATCGCCTGGAAGACCTCGATGATGCGCATCTGCAGGAGACCCTGCAGACCAACATCGGCGGTTATATCCAGATGGCCCGCGCCGTGCTGCCGCACCTCGGCGAGGGCGCCAGCATCGTCAATTCGGGCTCGGAAACCGGCCTGTTCGGCAGCAAGTCGCTGATTGACTACTCGGCCACCAAGGGCGCCATCCATGCCTTCACCAAGGCACTGGCAAGCCAGCTGCTGCCACGTGGCATCCGGGTCAACTGCGTGGCGCCGGGCCCGGTGTGGACGCCGCTGAATCCGGCCGACAAGGCCGCGCCGGACGTGGGCGAGTTCGGCCAGGACAGCGACATGGGCCGCGCCGCGCAGCCGGAAGAACTGTCGCCTGCCTACGTGTTCCTGGCCGCGCCCAGCTGTTCCAGCTACATCAGTGGCGCGATCCTGCCGGTGATGGGCGGCCCGCGCGGCTGAGTAACAACACCTGGGGGTGGCAGCTACGGGCCCTGTTGCCGTTCGTCGGCACATGACCTTCGGGGGGTTGACTACATCTGTCGCCATGGGCATTGTGGCGACACGTGTAGTCACCCAAGGAACCGTGCCATGCACCGCAAGACGATCGGGGACCAGGAACTGGCCCTGCTGCAGTACATCGATGAGGCAGGAACGCCCAGCGTGGGCGAAGTGGCGGTCGGATTCGGCGAGCCGCGCGGCCTGGCCCGGTCCACCGTGCTGACCATGATGGAACGCCTGCGCGGCAAGAACTACCTGCGCCGCGCGCAGGCCGACGGCATCTACCGCTACCAGTCCACGGCCGGGCAGGACAGCGTGGTGCAGGGCGCCATCGCGCAGTTCGTCGACCGCACCCTGCAGGGCTCGGTGTCGCCGTTCGTGGCCTATCTGTCGCAGCGCGATACGGTCAGCGACGACGAACTGGCCGAGCTGGAAGCACTGGTCGAACAGCTGCAGTCACGCCGGCAGGAGGGCTGAGCCATGGATGCGAACCTGATCGTGATGCTGGAACGACTGGCCTGGACCAGCCTGCAGACCGCGCTGCTGGTCGCGCTGGTGTGGGGCGTCTGCCGCGCCGTGCCGTCACTGGGCGCCGCCGCGCGCTGCCGGATGTGGTGGCTGGTATCGCTGCAGGCGGTGCTGGGCCTGTTCTGGGCGCAGCCGCTGCAGTTGGCGGTGTTGCCGGCACCGGCGCTGGCGACCGGATCGGTCACGCCCGCCGTCGGCGAAACGCTGTACGTGCAGGCCGCTGCGCTGTCGGCACAGGGGCTGGCGACTGCCGATGAGGGCGTCGCTTCGTCCGCGCTGGCGACCACGCCGTGGTGGGCATTGGCGCTGGCCGCGTTGTGGTTGGCTGGCGTGCTGGCCATGGCCTGGCGTACCCATGGCGAATGGCGGCGGACCCGCGCGCTGCTGGCCGATGCCACCCCGTGCGATGACCAGGCGCTGGTACGCGCCCTGCAGCTGGCGGCAGAAGCGCATGGCCTGCGTCGTGCGCCGCGCCTGTGGATGAGTGCCGACATCGATGCGCCGCAGGTGGTGGGGCCGTTGCGGCCGGTGCTGCTGTTGCCGGTGGGTGGGCATGCACTGCAGGGCGATGCGCTGGACCTGGCATTGACCCATGAACTGCAGCACCTGCAGCGCAACGACCTGCAGTGGGGCCTGCTGCCGGCCCTTGCGCAGCACCTGTTCTTCTTCCATCCGCTGCTGCGGCTGGCGGTCAGCGAATACGCACAGTCCCGCGAAGAAGCGGTGGATGCGGCGGTGGTGGATGGTCGTGGCGAGCGTCGCCAGGACTACGGCCGCCTGCTGTTGCAGCTGGGCGTGATGCCGCGTCCGCACCTGGGGGTCGCCAGTGCCGCGCCCAGCCGCCAAAGTCTCAAGCGCCGCCTGGTTTCGCTGCAGCAGCACCAGGCATGCCCGAAGGCGTTGACGGCGCTGCTGACGGTGGCCGTGCTGGCCGTGGCGGTCCTGCCGATGCGGCTGGTCGCGGCCGCGCCGCCACCGCCCGCGCCACCGTCGCCGCCTGCAGCTCCCGCCGTACCGGCTGCGCCGCCTGCGTTGGCCGCACCGGAAGCACCACCGGCGCCTGCCGCTGCCGCTGCGCCTGTACCACCCGCACCGCCTGCGCCGCCGCCGGCACCGGCGAGCGCACGCAGCGGACACGCCAGCACCACCACCCATACCGTCACCCGCGACGGTGGCCACCGCGTCGCCACGCTGGTCACCCACGGGCGGCTGGACCTGGGTGAGCGGCCGGCGCGTGCCCACGTGCTGGTCACCGGCAATGAGAGCTATGCCGACGGTGCGCTGGATGACGTGACCCAGGCACGAAGTGACCTGGGTGCGGGTGCAGCGGGCTTCTGGTTCCGCCAGGGCGACCAGCGTTACGTGGTGCGCGACACCGCCTTGCTGGAGCAGATGCAGGCCGCGTATGCCGACGCCGCACGACTGGGCCAGCAACAGGCCGCCCTGGGGGTGAAGCAGGGTGCGCTGGGCCGCCAGCAGGGCGAGCTGGGCCGGCGTACCGGTGAACAGGCACGCGCGGTCGCGCAGCACGCACGGGACACCGCGCGCAGTGCGCTGGGGGGATCATCGGATATCAACCGCGATGCCGCCGCGCAGGCGGCGCGTGCGTCGCGCGGTGCGAGCCAGGACAGTGCCCATGATGAACTGGCCCGACTGGCTACCCGGCAGGGCGAACTGGGCAGGCAGCAGGCGGCGCTCGGCGAAGAACAGGCCGAACTGGGCCGACTTCAGGCGGAGGTGCAGGCACGTGCGTCGCGCGAGGCCGAAAAGGTCATCGCCAAGGCGCTGGCGGACGGGCGCGCGGTGCGGCTCTGAGCATCAACGAGGGAGCAGGCCGTGACCCGCTCCCTCGCATCAGGTCAGCCGCAGCTGGCTGAAATGATCTTGTTCTGCTCGTCGACGCGGACGGTAACGCGGTCTTCGCGGTAATCCATGGTGACGGCCATGCCCGGCTTGACCACCCGGATCGTGCGCGCCCCGGCATCGCGCACCGCACGGTCGATGACCTCCTGGCTGGCCATCTGGCCGCTCAGCGCGGTCAGCGTGTCGGCATGGCAATGGCTGCCCACGCCTGCCACTTCCGGCTTCGGGTTGGTCGGCGCCGTATCTGCACTGGACGGCGTACTGCTGCAGGCGGCCAACGGCAGCAGACAGCTGAGCAACAACCAACGATTCGAACGCATGGTGGACCTCCCGGGTCGATGGACAAATGGCATGAGCCGTCATCAGGCGCCATGTGCCGTCAACGTGGGGTAAACGGTCGCTCACCCTGCCTGCAACGGCAGGCAGTTCACCGGCGGTGGCACATCGGCCTGCGCCTGCTGTTCCACCAGGGCCAGGAACAGCTGTGCCAGCGTCACCACGTCCTGGTGGTTGTGTTCGACCACCCGCCGCAGGTTCACCGCATCGCCGCCGCGCAGGTAGCGCAGCCAGGCAGAAGGTGCTTCCGAACCGGGCAGGTCATCCTCGCGTACCACCTTCAGCAGCTGCCGTTCGATGGTGGCCAGCCGGCAGTTTTCCCAGACACCGCGATAGCGGCGACGGGTCGGGTACAGCAGGTCGATGTGGTCCAGCGCGCTGATCGGATCGCCCTGCCGTGCGAGCCGATAACGGGTCTTCAGCAGCGGCGCGTCGTAGCTGCGGCCGTTGTAGCTGGAAAACACCGTGGTCGATCCCAGCCAGCCGGTGAACGTGCGCAGCATGGCGGTCTCGGCGGCCATGGTGGAGATCATCAGCTGGCGGATGCGCAGGCCCGGCCCCCGGGCCGGATCCTGGTACCAGTCGGCCGCGCCGATCATGAAGGCGCGGGTGCCGGTGCCGCCGGCCAGGCCGGTGGTTTCGGTATCGAAGAACAGCAGGTCCTGCGGCGCCACGTGCTGCTGTTCGCGCTTGGCGAAGGCCAGCGACAGCGGTGCCGACGGGACATCCCCCGGCAGGAACGATTCGATCAGGTGCAGGCCCGGCGCGATCTCGGTACCGGGCAGGCTGCGGTCCTGCGCGCGCGCCCGCGGTGCCCGGGGGGTCTCGCTACCGCGTTCGCGCACGCCCAGCAGGCGTCGCAGTCCCCTGGCATCGGCCACCTGGCGTGGCGCTGCGGCCACCCCGGTGGGCTTGTGGCGGATCTCCTTTTCCACCCAGGCAAACACCGACCGCGTGGCGTCGGGCTGTTTCGCATCGTTGGCAGCGGCGGGCAGCCCGGGCGCCGGGTCCGGCAACGGTCCGGCGGGCGCTGGCGGGGCAACCGCCTTGGCGTCACCGGCCTGCCGCCGCAGCAGCCGCAGCTTGTCCAGGCTCAGGCTCACGGTGCCAACAGCTCCAGCGGATCGGCGCTCACCACCGACACGTCCGCTACGTGCTCGCAGGCCTGCGCATCGAACAGGTCGAGCACGCGCAGGGCCAGCGCACGCGGGGTGGTGTCGTCGGCTTCCTGTGCGGCCAGCACCGGGCCGACGCAGGCCGGGCAGCCGGCCTTGCAGTCGCAGCGCTGGACCAGTTCGCGCGCGCGCTGCACCAGTTCCTGCTGGCGCAGCCACAACGGCTCGCTCAGGCCGACCCCACCGGGGAAGTTGTCGTACAGGTATACGGTGGGTACGAACTGCTGCAGCAGTTCCACCGCGCCGGGATCGCCTTCTTCGCCGCGCAGCTGGCCACGGCCGCTCTGGTCGGCGATGGCGAACCACGCGCCGTCGCCGTTGCCGACCGCCTTCTGCAGGTCGCGCGCGTCGGCCATCACCGCCACCGTGGCGACGATGTGCAGGGCGTAGGCCGCACCCAGGAAACCGTCAAGTGCGTCCTGTTTGCTGGCGAACGCGCGCAGCAGCAGCGCCTGCGGCAGCTGCCACCACACCGCCGTGGTGTGCAGTTCCTGGTCGGGCAGGTTGACCGGGCCGTAGCCGATGTTTTCGTGGGTGTAATAGCGGATCTTCTTGTAGCCGGCCACGCGGCGCACCACGTGCACCTCGCCATGGTGTGCATCGCCGCGCCCGGCGACGTTGCCGTCGAAGCGGTCCAGCACCTTGAGCTTGGTGAAGTCGATGCTGTCGGTGTAGTAGTCCACGTGGGTGCGCGTGACGTAGGCCTTGCGGCCTTCCCAATCCAGCGTCTCCACCTGGTAAGGGGTGGACTGCACCATGTGGATGGCGCCTTCATACAGGGTCAGCGCGGCGGCGGAATAATCCACTTCGGCGATGATCTGCTGTTTGCCGCCGCTGCGGTCGACCACCACGAAGTTGCCATCGGCCACCGAACGCAGGCTGACCGCGTTGGCCGGGTAGCTGTCGGCGATCCACTCCCAGCGCTCGCCTTCGCGATGCACCACCTCGGTTTCCGCCAATGCTTCCAGGAACACTTCCGGGTCGATCGGGCCGAAGCCATCGCCGACCAGGAACGGCAGTTCGAAGGCGGCGCAGCGGATGTGGTCGAACAGGATCAGCGGCTGGTCCGGGGCGATGCGCGCATGCTCCGGCGAGGCATCGCCGAAGAAATCCGGGTGCCGCACCACGTACTGGTCCAGCGGCTGCGAGCTGGCGACCATGACCCCCAGCGCGGGCTGCTGGCGGCGACCGGCGCGGCCGAAGCGCTGCCAGGTGGCGGCCACGCTGCCGGGATAGCCGTTGAGGATCACCACGTCCAGGCTGCCGATGTCCACGCCCAGCTCCAGCGCGGAGGTGCTGACGATGCCGTCGATCTGCCCGGCGCGCATCGCGCGTTCGGTCTCGCGGCGCTCGGTCGGCAGGTAGCCGCCGCGGTAGGCACGGATGCGGGCGGGCTTGCGCGGGTCGTGGTCGAAGATATCCTTGAGGTACTTGGTGAGCACTTCCACCATCAGGCGGCTCTGCGCGAACACCAGCGTCTTCAGCCCGGACTTGATCGCGATGCGTGCGATGCGGTTGCTCTGCGAACGCGCCGACGCGCGCAGGCCCAGGTCCGGATTGACCACCGGCGGGTTCCACAGCAGCACCTGCTTGGGCCCGCTGGGGGCGCCGGATTCGGTGATCGCGGTGACCGGCGCTTCGATCAGGGCCTCCGCATGCTGCTGCGGATTGCCGATGGTCGCCGAGCACAGGATGAACTGCGGTTGCACGCCGTAGAACGCGCAGATGCGCTTCAGCCGGCGCAGCACATTGGTGACGTGGCTGCCGAAAACGCCGCGGTAGGTGTGCACTTCGTCGATCACCACGTAGCGCAGGTTCTCGAAGAACTGCGCCCACTTGGTGTGGTGCGGCAGGATGGCCTGGTGCAGCATGTCCGGGTTGGAGACCACGATGTCGCCATGCAGGCGGATCGCCTGCCGCGCATCGCCAGGGGTATCGCCATCGAAGGTGAAGGCCTTGACCCCGAGGTCGCCGGCGCGGTTGAGCTCCAGCAGCTCGGCCACCTGGTCCTGGGCCAGTGCTTTGGTCGGGAACAGGTACAGGGCCTTGGCCTTGTGCTGCATGGCCGCGCTGACCACCGGCAGGGTGTAGCACAGCGATTTGCCGCTGGCGGTGGGCGTGACGATGGCCACGTGTTCGCCGCGCTGCGCCGCGTCCCAGGCCTGCGCCTGGTGGCTGTAGAGCTGGTCGATGCCGCGCGCTTTCAGGGCGGCGGCAAGTGCCGGCGGCACGCTGTCCGGGATCGGCGCGTAACTGCCTTCGCGGCCGGGGATCGCGAAGCTGCCGGTGATGCGATCGTGGTAACGGCGCTGCAGACGGGCGCCGAGCAGGGCGCCATCACGCGCCGGCAGGCCATCGCGGGTGGCGAGCTGGTGTTCGGCATCGGCGGTGCGCTTGGCGAGTTCGTAAGCCATCAGGAAAACATGCCGCAAAGAACGGTATGGGAACACAGCTTCGTCTCAATGCCTGAGACGCGCTTGCCCAGACACGTGAATCATTCACTGCGAGCTGGCCGTCAGCTTCTGCGCTTGGTGGGTGGCGACCGTTGGTCGGCACGCCTTTGCCTTTCCGCTGCGCTCGCCGAGCATCGCTCGGCGCTACCGGTCCGTTGCGGTGGTGCGCCGCTCCAGCCACCACAGCAGGCCGGCGACCAGTACGAAGGCGAGCAGCCATGGCCAGCGCGCGCCGGGCACCTGCTGCGTGGCCGCCGACATCCGTCCGTGCCCGCCGGCGACGCGCAGCGCCGTGCTGTCGCGCAGCTGCTGGCGATGCAGCGCGGGGGCGTTGGCGGGGTCGAACACATACACCGCGTGCCGCATCCCGCCCTGCACCAGTTCATGCCAGCCGGCCTGGCGTGGCCACCAGGCCGCGCAGCGCTGCGCGCCGGTGGCGGGGTCGACGATCAGCGTTTCCAGTGCGGCTTCGGCATTGCGACGTACCTGCGCGCCGGCCGCGACACCGCACACCACCACGCGTTCGCCAGCCCAGGGCGTATCGGACCGCACCAGCACTTCGGGCGCCGCCGCGACCGGGCGCGCGATGAGGCCGATCACACTGCTCCACAGCTCCGCATGGCGATCATCGCGCCCGGCCAGCACCGCGCGGTAACTGTCGGTCACCGGCAGCAGGCCGATCCGTCCGCGACCGCTCGCGCGCCAGCCGCCGATGGCCGCGCCGTCCGCATCCTGCAGCAGCGGCTGGGCGCCAGCGACTCGCAGGGTCAGCTGCTCCAGCACCGGCAGCTCGGCAAGGTGGGAACGCGCATCGGCCTCGGCCATCCACTGCGTTGCCTCCGCCGCCGGAGGCCGCGGTCCGCGCCGCGCGGGTAACAGTTCAGCCTGCGATTCGCCCGCCAGTTCCAACGCCGCGGCCTGGCCATTGCCGGTGACCGGCAGTCCCCAACCACGCAGGGTGCGGCGCGCGTTGTCCGGCAGTGGACCCGCGCTGCGTACCAACACGCCCAATCCATCGCGCAGGGCCTGCTGCACCGCGTTGCACTGCGCGGCGCCCAGTGCGGCGAGGCTGCGTTCGTCCAGCAGCAGCACGTCTGTTTCCGCAAGCCGCGCCGGGGTCAGGGCCACCGGTGCGTCGCCGAGGGACACGCCGGCCCCCACGCTGGCCTGGAACTGCAGCTTGACGCCGGCATCGGCGGCCCAGCGCCGCAGGTATTTGGCTTCCGGGCCCGGCGCACCGGCCAGCATCAGCATTCGCACCGGTGCAGGCGCCGCGACCTGCAGCGGCACTGGGAGGCTGTCCACCCGATGATCGCTGCCGTCCAGCAGCCGCAGCTGGAACAGGGTGCGACCGACGACCCGCGCAACACCTTCCAGGCGGGCATCTCCCTTCGCGTCCAGCGCGGCGCGGGCGACGACCTGGCCTGCGGGATCGAGCAGCTCGACACGGCCGTCGGGCACGCCCTGGGCACGTGCGCGCACGGCGAAGACCGCCCCGGGGGCGGTGACGGCCGGCGCTTGCAGGTCTATCCAGCCGCGCGGTGCGGGCGACAACCTCAACTGCACCTCGGCGGGTAACGCTGTATCACGATCGCGCGCCGCCAACCCGTCACCGACCAGGGTGAGCCGTTCGGTTCCCGGGTGCTGGCGCAGGGCGGTGGCCAGGTCCGGCACGCGCGCGATGCCGGCGCGCGCGTTGGACTCCGGCAGGGCAAGCACCGTCGATGCATCGTCGGCTGCTGCAGGCGCCCGCGCTGCGCCGGCGGTCAGCACGGTGAGCGCATGGCGGGGCGCGGTGTGCTGCGGCGGCACCAGCGCCAGCAGCAGCAGCCCACCCGCCAGCGCCTGCAGCGCCAGCAGCGCGACCAGCCGCAGCGGCGGCAGGCGCGCGCCGCGCCGTTGCTGCAGCAGCACGCGCAGCGTGGCCAGCAGCACGATGGCGATGATCGCCGCGCTGATCCAGCGACTGTCCGTCATGGTCCGGCTCCCAGTGCATCGCGGTAACGCTGCCCCATCGCGTCGGGGGTGCTGCGCCGTGCCGGTGCCGGAACCGGCCGCAGCAGGGCGCGCCACAACTGCGCACGCAGCGCGTCGCGGCAGCGCATGCAGTCCGGGGCCATGCGTAGTTCTTCAATCGACGCGGCAAGGCTGAGCGGGTCGGCGAGGCGGGCTTCATTGGCACGCAGCCAGCCATTCAACGCCTCCAGGTCCGGTGGCTGGCCCGCACCGCCGAGCTGCTGCCAGACCGCGACGATGGCCTGGTCCGGCGCCGTCAGCGCCGCCAGCGGCAGGCGTCGACTGTCGATGCCCTCGCGCTTGCCGCCCAGCCGCCGGCTTTCGTCGATGGGAGGCAACTCCGGACCCACCCGGGCCAGGTAGATCCGCTCGGCCTGCTGCACTTCCTTGATGAAGGCCAGGGCCTTGTAGGCATGCGGCAAGGCCTCTTTCGGCCGGCCCTGGCGCAGCTCGCCTTCGGAAGACCACATCTGGTCCAGCGCGGCCTTCAACGTGGCACGCGTCTGTGGATCGAGCAGGGTGGCGGCCTCGGCGTGGTCATGGGTATGGCCGTATTCGGACAGCACGTCGGTGGCGCTGCCGAACACCTGCGGCGCGTCGCTGCCAGCGTGAGCGTGGCCATGCTCATCATCGTGGTCCGCGGCATGGCCCTCGTGTTCGTGATCATCATCGGCAGCGGGGGCGTCGCTGCTGGGGACATCGCTGGTCGGCAGGTCGCTGGTCGGCGGTGGCTTGGGCGCGCCCTCGCTTTCTTCACCGAGGAACTGGCCGTAACGCAGGCGCAGGATGCGCTGGTCCACGCCGATCGCATCGGAGCGCCGTGTGAACTCGTCGACCGACAGCTTGCTGCGCTGGGCGAGCAGGGCTTCGGCATCGATGATGATCTGACGCTGGCTGCGAAAATACGCCGGCAGGGTGCGCTTGACCATGCCTTCCAGTTCGGCTTCCTGCACGTCGGCTTCGCTGGGCAGGCGAAGGATCAGGCTGCTGCTCTGCGCGGTCTGCGGCGTGGGCGCGTGGTTGTCGCGCACCTGCAGCTGCGCGATCACATCGTTGCCGGCGCTGGCACCCAACGCGGCCAGGTCCAGCGCGTGGGCGAAGCGGCGCTGCATTGCCGGGCCGCTGCCATTGAGGGTGATGACCTGCTCGCGGAAGCTGATGTTCTCGCCGCTGCCCTGGGCCAGGGTCACCTTCAGCTGTGCCGTGGCGGCCACGCCGTGATCATCGCGGGCTTCGAAGCGCAGCTGCCAGCGGCGCTGGCCGGGCCTGCCGAGCACCAGCGTGGCCGCCGGCTCGACCACCCGTACGTTGGGCGGCTGGTCGGGCACCACGTCCAGGCGGTACAGGCGCGTGTCGCGCAGCGCAGGCTCGGTCACCACGCGGTACAGGACCGGCCGTGCAGCCTTCCAGCTGCCGCTCCACTGCCCGTCCTGCTGCGTCAGTTCGACGCGCTGGCCGTCGTGGAACTGCAGCGCGGCACGTGCAGGCGTGCCGGAAAAACGCAGCGACCACTTCAGCTGGCTGTCCTGTTGCACCTTGCCGTCGAGTTCACCCTGCGTACGTACCGGCTGGCCGGTATAGGACGGTGCACTGATGCGCAGGCGCGCGGACTGCAGCGCAGGTGGCACGGCCGCAGCGGTGCCGCCTGCCGCTGTCCGCGACGCGTGCGAAGCGGGCTCGATGCCGGCGCGGGGCCAGCCGAAGGCGAGGGCAACCACCAGCACGCTGGCGCACCCTACCGCTGCCAGCGCGCGCCGCGGCCAACGTGCACGCAGCTCCGGTGGATCCTGGCGCAGGGCCGCATCGATGCGTTCGCGCTGGCGCAGCTGCAATGGATTGAGCGTTGCGGCGTCGGTGAACAGCAGGTCGGCACTGTCGCGCGCCGTGGGCCGCTGGTCCAGCTGGCGAACCAGCCAGCGGCGATCCAGCGCACGCGCGCGCCAGGTCGCCAGTGCGGCAGCAGCGAGCAGGCCGATCGCCAGCACCCCGCTCGCCACGTCGTACGTGGCAAGCCGCCATGCGAGTGCGGCCAGCGCGACCACCAGCGGCACCGCGATGGCCATCACCCGCGCTGCCTGGCGTCGCCGTGCTGCCTGCCAGGCGCGGCTCACGGCCGTGTTCATGGCGTGCTCCTGCGCCGGGCCGACGTCGCCAGCCAACGCTCCAGCGCGAACAGCAGCACGATCGCCAGCAGCATCCACGGGGCAAGGTCACGCGGTCGTGGCAGCGGTGCGGGCGCGCCGGTCAGCGGCACCTGGTCCGCCGCCATGCCGAGGGCGGGGACCGCAGGGGGCATCAGCACATCGCGCAGGTGCCGCGGGAAATCGTCCTCCGCGACGGCGGGGAACGCCGCGGTGGAGAGTGCGGCCGGGAAGCGCAGCAGGCGCCCGCGGCCCACGCGGCGTTGTTCCAGCAGCAGCGCACCCTGCGCATCGCGCAGCACCGGCAACCATGGGGACGTCGCGGTTCCGGTGTCGGCACTACCCGGCTGAGGCGTGGCGACGCGCAGCACGCTGCCGCCTTCGGCGACCCACGCCTGCCAGGCCGGCGGCAATGGCGCGGCGGCCAGCCAGACGCCGATCCGGCCGTCGGCCGGCACGTCATCGGTGGCAACGGCCAGCGGCGAACCGGTCCACGCGCGTTGCAACGCGTCGAGCACCCGCAGCGCAGCAGGATCTCCATTGCCGCCGGCATGCAGGCGCGGCGCTTCCGGCACGGTGCCTGCGGCGGTCAACGGCAGTGGCTGCGGTCGCCATTGCACGCTGCGCGACAGCCGGATGCGCTCGCCGTCCAACCCGGGCAGCGGATCGGGAAGATGGACCACCAGCGGTGTACCGGCCGGCAGGGTCTGGTCGAGCTCGCGCAGCAGGCTGGCGAAGGCCGCCGTCGACGCTGCCGGGGACTGCTGCAACGGCGGGAAACCGGGGGCCAGCCAGCGCCAGTCCCCTTGGTTGTCCGCACCGCGCAGTGCGGCGCCGTCCAGCCCCGGGGCCACCACGGTTACCGGCCGCACATCGGCGGTTCCGCCCTGCAGCACCGGCTGCGCCAGCAGCAGCGCCAGCGCGGCCAGCAGCAACAGGCGCAGCACGAGCAGCAGCCATTCGTCGATCCGCACGCGGCTGCGCGGGCGGACACGTGCCTGCAGCCAGCGCAACGCGGCGAAGTCCAGCGGCACCTCGTGCTGCCGCCGGGCGAGATGCATCAGCAACGGAACCAGCAGCGAAACCAACGCCAGCAGCCCCAGCGGGAACAACAAGGACAGGCTCATGCGCCGCTCCGCGTGCCGAACAGGCGCTGCAGCGGCGCATCCAGCGGCTCGTCGAGCCAGCCGGTGGCGTGGGCGATGCCGGCCGACTGCAGGCGCGCCTGCAACGCGTGCCGGGCCTGCGCGAACCGTTCCAGGTAGCCCGCGCGCAGCGTGCGGCCATCCCCCAGCAGCTCGGTGCCGGTTTCCGGATCGCGGAACCGGTGGCCTTCGGTAAACGGAAAATCGCGTTCTTCGGCGGTCAGCAGCTGCACGTTGAAGACATCCCGGCGCGCGGCGGCCAGGCGTTCCAGCAGCTGGATGCCAGCCTCGTCGAAGCCATCGCCAAGCGCGACCAGCATGTCGCCCGCATGCACGCGCTCCCACACCGGGCGCAGCGTGTCGGCCGGCGGCCACGTGCCCGTGGCGTTGAGCTGGCGCAGCTGCAGGTGCACCCGATCGCGATGGCGCGGACCGATCCCGGCTGGCACCAGCTGCACGCCGCTGCCGCCGATGGCCAGCAGCCCGAACCGATCGCCCTGCTGCAACGCCAGTTCCACCAGGCAGGCGGCCACCGCACAGGCGTGGTCCAGTCGGGACCAGTCCGGCCGCACGCGATCACGCTGGTTGGCGGAGGCACTGGTGTCGACCAGGATCCAGGCCGTTACCGGACTCTCGCGTTCGGATTCACGGACGAAAAACCGGTCCGAGCGTGCGTAGAGTTTCCAGTCCACCTGGCGCAGTTCGTCGCCAGGTTCGTAGGCGCGGTACTGCGCGAATTCCAGCCCGGCCCCCCGGCTGCGGCTGGCGTGCTGGCCGATGCCGTGCGCACCGTGCGCACGGCGTGGCTGCAGGCGCAGCGCCTTCAGGCGGCCGCGGACGTCGGCGGGCAGGGCAATGGGGGCGTTGTGGTCCACGCGTGCGTCGTCGCGGTCAGCCGGGGAACGGCACGGCCTGCAACAACGCAGCGACCACATCGTCGGCGCCCTTGCCTTCGGCCTCGGCGGCGAAGGACAACAGCAGGCGGTGGCGCATCACCGGCGCGGCCAGCGCCTGCACGTCATCGCGGGTCGCGGCAAAGCGGCCCTGCAGCAGCGCACGGGCCTTGGCAGCCAGCACCAGCGACTGGCCGGCACGCGGCCCGGCACCCCATTTGATCCACTGGTTCACCGCCGCCGGTGCTGCCGCGCCCGGGCGGCTGGCGCGGACCAGCCGGGTGATCCAGGCCAGCACGTCGTCGCTGACGTGCACTTGGCGCACCGCGTCCTGCAGCGCGATCACCGCCTCGGCATCCATCACCTTCGGCACACTGCCGCTGCTGCTGCCGGTGGTCTGGCGCAGGATGTCCTGTTCTTCCTGTTCGCTGGGGTAATCCACCCGCACATGCAGCAGGAAGCGATCCAGCTGGGCCTCCGGCAGCGGGTAGGTACCGGCCTGTTCGATCGGGTTCTGGGTGGCCAGCACGAAGAACGGCTGCGGCAGCGTGTAGGTCGTTCCGGCGTAGCTGACGGTGCGCTCCTGCATGGCCTCCAGCAACGCGGCCTGGGTCTTCGGCGGCGTCCGGTTCAGTTCGTCGGCCAGCAGCAGGTTGGTGAAGATGGGGCCTTTCTGGAAGCGGAAATGGCGGTGGCCGGTGCCATGGTCTTCTTCCAGCAGCTCGGTGCCCAGGATGTCGCTGGGCATCAGGTCCGGGGTGAACTGCACGCGGCGGAACTGCAGCTCCAGTGCTTGCCCCAGCGAACGTACCAGCAGGGTCTTGCCCAGCCCGGGCGCGCCTTCCAGCAGGCAGTGGCCACCGGCCAGCAGGCCGATCAGCAGCTGCTCCACCACCTCGTGCTGGCCGACCACGGCCTGGGCGAGCGCATCGCGCAGCTGTTGCAGGCGCGGCAGCAGGGAATCAAGGTCAGGGGCGGTCATGGTCAAGCCTGTCAGGTGGGGGGATACGCCGGGCAGCGCCCGGCCATGCTCAGTTGTTCAACGCATACATCACGATGTTGACGCCGAAGCGGGTGTTGTCTTCGGCCAGGAAACGTTTGTTGCGCCAGTCGTAGTCCCACTCGCAACCGTAATCCTTGTTGCTGTAGAGCACGCCGAGGCGACCGTCCACTTCGATGCCCTTGAGGTAGTCGTGCACCAGGTCGTCGCCCCAGCCATTCAACTCGAAACCGGTGGCCGGCGGGCCCTCCGGGAAGCTGAAGAAACTGCGGTACAGCGCGTGGTTGTTGGGCAGCTTCTTCAACGCCGAAGCGCCAAACAGCCTGGCCATCTGCGCTTCGAAGGACTTGGCGAACAGACCGTCGATGTCGTGGTTGCAGTCATCCACGAACACGAAGCCCCCGTTGCGTACGTAGCGTACGAAGTTCTCGCGCTCGGCGGCATTGAACTCCACCAGCTTGTGGCCGGCGAGGTAGCAGAACGGTGCCTGCAGCATGCGTGGGTCGGACAGGTCCAGCACGTGTTCCTTCGGGTCCACGCGCAGGCTGGTGTAATCGATCAGCGAGGTGATCAGGTTGGACGGCATCCGCGCATCCACGTCCCAGTCGCCGGAATCGTATTTCAGCCGGGTGAACCAGAAATCGTAGCGCCCCGCCTGGGCACGGGCGACGCCCGGCAGCGCCGCCAACGCGGCGCCACCGAGCATCGCACGCAGGAACTGCGCGCGGTTCACGCCGTCCCTGCAGACGGCCAGCGGCCGTCGCTACCGATCCAGTGCGGCATCAGACCGCGTCGGACAACGAAGTGAAGGTGAAATCGCGCAGGCGCATCGGCGGGATCATCATCACGAAGCTGGACTCATCCCCGGCCACGCGCACCGGCTTGCCCAGTTCATCGATGTTGTTGAGCATGATCACCGGCGATTCGTTGAAGCGGAAATTCTTCACCGGATGCTTGATCTGCCCGTTCTCGATGTAGAACGTGCCGTCGCGGGTCAGGCCGGTCAGCAGCACGGTCTGCGGATCGACCATGCGGATGTACCAGGTGCGGGTGACCAGGATGCCCCTCTGGGTCCCGCGCACCAGGTCGGCCGTGCTCTTGTCGCCGCCGCTCATCAGCAGGTTGCCCGGCCGCGCGTTGGCGGTCTTGCCCTGCTTCTGTGCCCAGAAACGCGAGTAGTCGAGGTTGGCGATCTTGCCGTTCTCGATGATGGCGACCTTGTCGCGCGGCATGCCGTTGTCATCCCACGGCAGCACCGGGGCTTCGGGGTGCCACGGATCGGCGTGCAGGTTGACCCGCGGGTCGTACACCTGCTCGCCCAGCTTGTTGCCACCGCCCTTCTTGGACAGGAAGCTGCGGCCTTCATCGGCAGAGCGCGCGTCGAAGAAGCGCATCATGAAGCTGATCAGTCCGGCGGCGGCGGCCGGTTCCAGGATGACCGTGTACTTGCCCGGCTCCAGCGCCTTGGCTTCGGCCGATTCGGTGGCCTTGCGCATGGCGATGCGCACGTCCTGGTCGGCCTTGAAGTCCGCTGCATCCTTCAGGTTGCGACCGACCCAGCCGGAACCGCGGCCGTCTTCGGTGCGCACCGTGCAGGTGTAGTCGAAGCTGCTGGTGCGCTGGTAGCCGAAGTTGCCGTTGCTGTTGGCGGTGGCGACGAAGCCGTGGCCGTCTTCCAGGAAGCCGGCCGCGATCACGCCGGCCTGGCGGCACGGCAGGATCGAATCAGCGGCGACCTTGGCGCGGAATGCCGGATCGATGGCGCCGGTGGATTCGCTGAAGGTCGGGGTCGGGCGATAGGCCTGCTTGCCGATGGCCGGGATGAACTCCGGGTTCTCCGGCGCAAGCCGCGCCAGGTCTTCGGCACGGCGCACCACGCGTTCCAGCGCGGCATCGTCGAACTCGTTGATCGAAGCGGTGCCGACGCGCTTGCCGAAGGCCACTTCCACGGCCAGCGAGGCATCACTGACGATGCCACTGGTGGAGATGTTGTTCAGCGCGAAACGGATGTTACCGTTGATGGACCCGGCCAGGGTCGCGGTGCACTCGTCGGCCTTGGACAGGGCGATGACCTTGTCGAGGATGGCCTTGGCCTGCTGTTCGGTGAAGATGCTCATGGGTTTCGGGCTCCAGACCGGTCAGCCGAGGCTGCGTGCGGTGTTGATGACGTTGATGCCATTGAAACGGGCGGTGGACGAACCGTGCGAGACCGCCGAGACCTGGCCCGGCTGGCCCTTGCCATCGAAGAACGAGCCACCCAGGCGGTAGTCGCGCTCGTCGGCGACGGCGCTGCAGGCATTCCAGAACTCCGGCGTGCGGATCTGGTAGGCCACGTCCTCCAGCATGCCGGTGATCTTGCCGTTCTTGATCTCGTAGAACAGCTGGCCACCGAACTGCGCGTTGTAGCGTTGCTGGTCGATCGAGAACGAGCCGTCACCGATGATGTAGATGCCGTTCTCCACGTCCTTGATCAGCTCATCCACGCTGAGCTTCTGCTTGCCCGGCGCCATGGACACGTTGGCCATGCGCTGGAACTGCACGCTGGACCACGAATCGGCGTAGCAGCAGCCATCGGATTCGGTCTTGCCGAGGATGTGGGCCTGGTCGCGGATGGTCTGGTAGTCCACCAGCTTGCCGTCGCTGATCAGGTCCCAGCGCTTGCACTTCACGCCTTCGTCGTCGTACGCCACCGCACCCAGGCTGCCTTCCTGGGTCTTGTCGGCGAAGATGTTGACCAGCTCGCTGCCGTACTGGAAGCGCTGTTCGCGCTTGTCCAGCGTGGCGAAGCTGGTGCCGGCGTAGTTGGCTTCGTAGCCGAGCACGCGATCCAGTTCCAGCGGATGGCCGACCGACTCGTGGATGGTCAGCCAGGTGTGCGAAGGATCCAGCACCAGGTCGTACTTGCCGGGCTTCACCGAGGGCGCCTTGAGCTTCTCGCGCGCCTGCTTGGCCGAGGCGATGGCGTCTTCCTTCATGTCGTAGGACGTGGAGTAGTTGACCACGCCGTTGGGGGTGACCACCTTGCCGGCGGCCGACCCGTCCAGGTATTCGTAGCCCATGCCCATCGGCGCGGACAGGCCTTCGCGGGTACGGAACTTGCCGCTTTCCTTGTCGATGGCGGTGATCGTCATCGGCACCCAGATGCGGTGCACGTCCTGGTCGATGTAGGACCCATCGGTGGAGGCGAAGTACTTCTGTTCGTTGACCAGGAACATCATCGAATTGACGAAGCTGGCGCCGGCGTTGATCGCCGCCGCATTGACGTCCAGCAGCAGGTCGACCTTGTCCTTGATCGGCACTTCCATGGAGTTGCGGCGTACCGGCGTGCGCCAGCTCACCTCGCCCACGCCGGGGGCGGCAGCCAGCTGCACCGGCGCGGTCTGGATGCCGGCGTTGGCGCGTGCGATGCCCGCCGCCTGCTGCGCCGCCTTGGCGATGTCCGCACTGGCCAGCTGGTTGGTGGCCGCAAAGCCCCAGGCCCCGTTGACCAGCACGCGGATGCCCACGCCGGTGGACTCGGTGTTGACCACGTTCTGCACTTTGTCTTCGCGGGTGATCACGAACTGCCGCAGGTAGCGGCCGATGCGCACGTCGCAGTAGGTGGCGCCGGCACTGCGCGCGGCCTGCAGGGCGACATCGGCCAGGCGCTTCTTCAAGGCCGGGTCGAGCACGGTCTGCAGTTGTTCGGCGGCGATGGCCTTGCCGAAGAAGGAGGGCACCAGCAGCCCGCCCGCGGTAAGCCCGGTGAGGGCGAGGAAGTCACGTCGTTGCAAGGCTGCTCTCCACGTGTGGATGTTGGACAGGACTCATGCGCCCAGACTGCGCGCGGTGTTGATGATGTTGATGCCGTTGAAACGGGTGGTGGACGAACCGTGGGATACCGCGGAAACCTGCGAGGGCTGGCCCTTGCCGTCGAAGAACGAGCCGCCGAGGCGGAAATCGCGCTCGTCGCAGATCGCCGAACAGGCATTCCAGAACTCCGGCGTGCGGATCTGGTAGGCCGCGTCCTCGACCATGCCGGTGATGCGTCCGTCCTTGATCTGGTAGCAGAGCTGGGCGCCGAACTGCGCGTTGTAGCGCTGCTGGTCGATGGAATACGAGCCGCGGCCGTGGAAATACAGGCCGTTCTCCACGTCCTTGACCATCTCCGCCACGCTCAGCGGCGCCTTGCCCGGCGCCAGCGAGACGTTGGCCATGCGCTGGAACTGCACGCTGGACCAGGAATCAGCGTAGCTGCAGCCATGCGATGCGTCGCGGCCGAGGATGTGCGCTTCATCGCGGGTGGCCTGGTAGTCGACCAGGATGCCGTCGCGGACCAGGTCCCAGCGCTGGGTCTTGACCCCTTCGTCGTCGTAGCCGACCGCGCCGAGGCTGCCCGGCTGGGTCTTGTCGGCGGTGAAGTTGACGATGTCGCTGCCCCAGCGGAAGCCGGCATCGCGCTTGTCCAGCGTGGCGAAGCTGGTGCCGGCGTAGTTCGCCTCGTAACCCAGCACGCGGTCCAGTTCCAGCGGGTGGCCGACATTCTCGTGGATGGTCAGGAACAGGTTCGACGGGTCCAGCACCACGTCGTACTTGCCGGCCTTGACCGAAGGCGCGGTGAGCTTTTCACGGGCCTGGCGCGCGGCGGCCAGCGCGTCTTCGCGTGGGTCGTAGGACTGGCCGTAGCCGACCACCCCACCCGGCAGTTCGAAGCGCCCGCTGCGGTCACCGTCGAGGAACTCGTAGCCCATGCCCATCGGCGCGGACAGGCCATTGCGGGTGCGGAACCGGCCGCTGGCCTTGTCCACCGCGGTGGCAGTGAAGGGCAGCCAGATGCGGTGCACGTCCTGGTCGATCCAGGAACCATCGCTGGAAGCGAAGTACTTCTGTTCGTTGACCAGGAACAGGGTGGAATTGAAGTAGTCCGCGCCGGCGCCGAGCGCGGCGGCGTTGATGTCCAGCAGCAGGCCGACCTTGTCCTGCACCGGCACCGCCATCGCGTTCTTCTTCAGCGGCGTGCGCCAGCTGACTTCGCCCACGCCGGGCGTGGCGGCCAGCTGAACGCGGCGGGTCTGCACCTTCGCGTTGGCACGGGCGATGGCCAGCGCCTGCGCCACCGCCTGCACGACCTGTTCCGGCGTGCGCTGGTGGGTGGCGGCGAAACCCCAGGCGCCGTCGACGATCACCCGCACGCCGACGCCGGCCGATTCACTGTTGGTGACGTTCTCCACATTGAGTTCGCGGGTGATGATGCCTTGGCTCAAGTAACGGCCGATGCGCACGTCGCAGTAGCTGGCACCGGCGCCGCGTGCGGCCTGCAGCGCGGCATCGGCCAAGCGCTTGCCGAGCGCCGGGTCACCGGGTTCGAGCAGCTGCTCGGCGGCGATCAATCGCCCATGCGGCAGCATCAGGCCGGCCAGGCCTGCGCCGGTGAAGGCCAGGAAATCACGACGTCGCACTGCCACCACCCCACGTGCACTCAGTTGACACCCGACTTTCGCCAGCGCCATGCAATGGCACAAGTGACTGCAGTCATGGTCGTGTCACAGGCACAATGGCGTTCTGCCACTTTCGTCACGAACCATGACCGAAAAGCCGTATTCCCTTGCCTGCGAGCGCAACCGCGATCCGATCGCCGCCGCGCTGGACCCGTTCATGGCCGATCGCCGCTGCGTGCTGGAGATCGGCAGTGGCACCGGCCAGCATGCCGCGTACTTCGCCCAGCGCTGGCCCTGGCTGCAGTGGCAGCCCAGCGACCACCCGGACCACCTGGCGGGGATCCGCGCGTGGCGGGACGATGCCGGGCTGGCCAACCTGCAGCCACCGTTCGCCCTGCAGGCCGAGCTGCCGCCGGCGCCGCCGCTGGCCGTGCCGGCCGGGACCGCGCGCTTCGATGCGGCGTTCAGTGCCAATACCCTTCACATCATGGGGTGGGACCACGTACAGGCGCTGTTTGCCGGCCTGCCATCCCTGCTGGAAGGCGACGCGCTGCTGGCGGTGTATGGCCCCTTCAACCACGGCGGTCGCTTCACCAGTGACAGCAACGCCCAGTTCGATGGCTGGCTGAAGGCGCGTGATCCGCGCAGCGGCATCCGCGATGGTGAGGCGGTGCAGGCGCTGGCGGTGGCACAGGGGTTCGTCGCGCTGGCCGATCTGCCGATGCCGGCCAACAACCGGTTGCTGCTATGGCGGATGGGGTGATCAGGCGTCGGGGCTGACCTTGAACTTCGCCAGCAGGCGTGCGCTCGCGAGGTGGAGTTCCTGGACAAGCCGATCCACAACAGCATGCCCCGGGCCCTCGGCTCTCAGTTGCAGGTTGACCTCGTGGGCTTCCCCGGGGAGCCTGGCGGCCATGGTTGCGAGCATGTGCAGCGTTGCCGCAGGATCCAGATTCATCGACACCGCCGTACTTTGCCAATCCTGCAGGCGGATATCCCACCACCGGTAATGGCTTCCGATCTTCATGGCCATCTTGATCTTTCGTTGCTGGAGCCCGGGATAGGGGAGCGCGCTGGAGATATCGTAGAGAGGCGCCAACCGGACGTTGCCATCGGCGCCGAACAGCACGGAATAGTTCTTGGCGTGCGCGTCCGTGCCGCCGATGAGATAGTTGAAGACGAGCGCCCGCATCAGCGCATCAACGTCAGCCTGCGGTTGCGAAGAGTGCTTCCACAATACACCTGCAATCTCGGCCGGCCCCGGCCCGCCATGGCTCTGGTATTTCAGGTGCGGGGTGATCGCCAGTGATTGGCAGAAATCTTCCTGATGGACACGTAGCCACCTGTCCTGCCCAAGGACGCGGTCGTAGCGTTCCACCGAGATGGCTGATTCGGTGCCCGCCGTGACCTTCTCGACATGTGCGGCAGCGAGGCCGAAATGACGGGCCAGGCGCAAGCAGAAGATCTCATTCTCCACAAAGCCGTCGTAGTCGCCACTCGGCGGCTTGAGGATGTGGGTTGTCGGCACGCGACCGCTGGGAATGGCCCAGCCACCGTCCGCGCGCTGCATCAGCGCGATCTTGGATTGGGCACCAGCGAGGCTGAACTGCCCTACCTCGTCTGAGATCATGCCGACGCCGCGCGTCTTCCTGAGGGCGGACAGACGCGCCGAGAGTTCGGCATCGGAAAGGTCGACGACCGCATCATCAGTTCCACTCTGGATGGCAACCAGGCGATCGTCGCGTACGAACTGTACCGCTCCCGCACAGTCCTCCCCGACATGGGCGAGAAGCGCGGCTGGATTTCTCGGCGACACCTGGAAGTAGGATCCCCAGCGTTGAAGCAGATCTTCGTTGTCAGGCAACAGGCCCCACAGGAACGCAGAAACATCTTCATGCGCGAATCGGGTGCCGAGCAGCGGCAGACTCAGGGAGAGCGGGTACGCCCCCGGAGTATCGAGCCATCCCCTGTCGTACTGGAAGGTCGGATGCCCATGCGCATCGGTACTCAATGTTCCGGCGACGACGCCGGAAAGAAGGACATTCAGTGCCACGCTATTCTCCGCGGTGTCTTACTTTGGCGAAGGCTTCGCCGGCGTGGTTTTCGCCAGCCATCCGTTGACCAGATCGGTCACGCTTCTCTCTGCGGGGGCATCGGTGCCGTCGACACGGTAGGTGGCAGAGGGTGCACGCACGCTCGCACCCCGTGTCGTTCCTTGTTCCGGTCCTGATCCACGAGCAGTGGTGCCCATTACCCTCGCCGCAGGCTGGACCCTGCGCCGGGAAATGATCTGATCGATGTCCGGCAACTGCAGGACGGCACCCGACGAGCGCTGGACGGATCCGGATTCCGCGTCAGACGATGCCGCATCGAGCTGCAGGCCAAGGACGTTGAGTGTCCTGAGCACCAGATTGAGTGCTGCGGCCGGTTTGCCTTTTTCGATCTCGATGATCCAGCGCCTGCTGACCCCCACCCGATGAGCCAGCGTCGCCTGATCCCATGACAACGCCTTGCGACGTTGCCGGATCAGGTGCCCGAGATCATCAGGGGTGCGGACAATCGCCATGACGCAAAGGTAAGCGAAAGCTCACATTTTGTAAAAGTGATTGTTCGTTCACTTTCTACGAATGTAATTGATCGTACACATTGAGGCAGGTGTCCCCAAGTCTGCTTCAAGCCACCTGAACGATATGCAGCGCCCGCGGGTTGTTCCACTGTGCCAGCAAGGTCGCCTCGCGTGCCTTGGCCCTCTCCAGGTGCGCTTCCTTGACGTGGCCGTAGCCGCGGATGTGCTCGGGAATGCTGGCGATCTCCACCGCCAGCGCAAGCCGGTGGTCATCCAGGCCGTCCAGCAGCAGTTGCACGGTGGCCTCGTAATCGGCGATCAACCGGCGTTCGCCGACGCGCTCGGCGGTGCGGCCGAACGGGTCCAGGCGGCCGCCGCGCAGGAACTTCAGCTTGGCCAGCACGCCGAACGCCTTCAGCATCCACGGGCCGTATTCCTTCTTGATCAGGCGACCCTGCGCATCCTTTTTCGCGAACAGCGGCGGGGCCAGATGGAAGCGCAGCTGGTAATCGCCTTCGAACTGCTGCTGCAGGCGGCGCTGGAAATCGCCGCTGGTATACAGCCGCGCCACTTCGTACTCGTCCTTGTAGGCCATCAGCTTGAACAGGTAGCGGGCCACGGTTTCGGTCAGCGCGGTGGAGCCGCCCAGCGTGTCCTGTTCGCTTTTGCGCACGCGATCGACCAGGCTGCGGTAGCGGTCTGCATAGGCCTGGTCCTGGTAGGCGACCAGGAACGCGGCGCGGCGCGTGATCATCTCGTCCAGCGAACGCGACAAGCGGGCATCGTCGAGCGGCAGGAACGCCACGTCATCGCCGGCGTGCCCGGGCAGGCCACGCAGCTCGCGTTCGTCACTGCTGTTGCGCGGTGCGGTGGTGGCGCCCCATTCGGTGCTTTCCCATTCGCCCGGCGGCAACGCGTGCAACGGACCCGGCGTGGTTTCGGCCGAGGTGTGGCCGTTGCGGACCAGGCCTGCGGCCTGCTGCACAGCGTGCGGGTCGACCGCGGCCAGGCGGCCCCAGGCAAAGGCTTGCTGGTTCATCGCCACGGCCGCGCCGTTGAGCTCAATGGCGCGCATCAGCGCATCGAAGGACAGCGGCACCAGGCCCTGCTGCCACGCGTAGCCCAGGATGAACAGGTTGGCGGCGATCGCATCGCCCAGCAGCGCGGTGGCCAGCTGGGTGGCGTCCAGCAGCAGCGGCGATTCGCCGCCCAGCGCCACGCGGATGCCGGCCACGATGTCGGCGGCGGGGAACTGCATGTCCGGCCGGGTGGTGAAGCTGCCCGGCATCGCTTCATAGGTGTTGAGCACCACCTGGGTGCGACCGGCGCGCACTTTGGACAGCGCCCAGTAATCGTTGACCACCACCATGTCGCAGCCCAGCACCAGGTCGGCTTCGCCGGCGGCGATGCGCACGGCATGGATGTCGGCCGGGGTGCGTGCAATGCGGATGTGGGTGGTGACCGCACCGCCCTTCTGCGCCAGGCCGGTCTGGTCCAGCACCGAAGAGCCCTTGCCCTCCAGGTGCCCGGCCATGCCCAGCAGCGCGCCGATGGTCACCACGCCGGTACCCCCGACGCCGGTGATCAGGATGTTCCAGGGCTGTTCCAGCGCGGTCCGCAGCGGAGGTGCCGGCAGGTTGTCCAGCAGGGGGGACGCATCGCGCTTGCTGCCCTTGCGCGGCTTGCCGCCGTGCACGGTGACGAAGCTCGGGCAGAAGCCGGTGGTGCAGGAATAATCCTTGTTGCAGTTGGACTGGTCGATATCGCGCTTGCGCCCGAACTCGGTCTCCTTCGGCAGCACCGATACGCAGAAACTCTTCTTGCCACAGTCGCCGCAGCCTTCGCACACCAGCGAGTTGATCACCACCCGCTTGGCCGGGTCTTCCAGCTTGCCGCGCTTGCGCCGGCGGCGCTTTTCGGTCGCGCAGGTCTGCTCGTAGACCAGGATCGAAACGCCCTTCACCTCGCGCAGCTGCTTCTGCACCGCATCCAGCGCGCTGCGGTCATGGAAGGCCACGCCGTCCGGGAACTGGTCGCGCTGCCGGGTCCATTTGTCGATGGTGTCCGACAGCACCACGATGGTCTGGATGCCTTCGGCGCGCATCTGCCGGGCGATGTCCGGCACGCTGAGCGGGCCGTCCACCGGCTGCCCGCCGGTCATCGCCACCGCGTCGTTGTAGAGGATCTTGTAGGTGATGTTGACCCCGGCGGCGACTGATTGGCGGATCGCCAGCGAGCCACTGTGGAAGTACGTGCCATCGCCCAGGTTCTGGAACACGTGCGGGGTGTCGGTGAAGGCGGCCTGGCCGGCCCAGGTCACCCCTTCGCCCCCCATGTGGGTGAAGGTGTCGGTGCTGCGGTCCATCCAGGTCACCATGTAATGGCAACCGATGCCGCCCAGCGCGCGCGAGCCTTCCGGCACGGTGGTGGAGGTGTTGTGCGGGCAGCCGGAGCAGTAATGCGGCACGCGCGGGAAGTTTGCGCGCGGCAGCGCAAGCTCCGCTTCCTTTTCCTGCATCCACTGCAGGCGCTGCTCGATGGACTCGTTGTTGAAGAATTTCTGGATGCGCCGGCCGATCACCCCGGCGATGGTGGCCGGGGTCAGCTCGCCGGTGGACGGCAGGATCCACTCGCCTTCCTCGTCGTACTTGCCGACGATGGATGGCCGCGGGCCCCAGCTGGCCGGCCAGTTGAAGAACTGCTCCTTCATCTGGCGCTCGATGAAGGCACGCTTCTCTTCCACCACGATGATGTCTTCCAGCCCCTGCGCGAAGCGGGCGATGCCCTGCGGTTCCAGCGGCCAGGTCATGCCGACCTTGTACACGCGGATGCCGATATCGGCGCAGGCCGCCTCGTCCAGGCCCAGGTATTCCAGCGCCTGCAACACGTCCAGGTAGCTCTTGCCGGTGGTGACGATGCCCAGCCGCGCGCGCGGTGAATCCAGCACGGTGCGGTCGATGCCGTTGGCACGCGCGAATGCCTGCGCGGCCTTGACCGCATAGCGGTGCAGGCGCATTTCCTGGTCCAGCGGCGGGTCCGGCCAGCGGATGTTGAGGCCACCGGCCGGCATCTCGAAGTCTTCGGGCAGCACGATGCGCCGTGCCAGCGGGTCCACGTCCACCGATGCCGACGATTCCACCGTCTCGGCGATGGTCTTGAAGCCGATCCAGCGCCCGGTGTAGCGGCTCATCGCCCACCCCAGCACGCCCATGTCCAGGATGTCCTGCACACCGGCCGGGTTCAGCACCGGCATCATCGCGCTGACGAACTCGTCCTCGCTTCCATGCGGCAGGGTGGAACTGCGGCAGGCATGGTCATCGGCGGCCAGCGCCAGCACGCCGCCCAGGCGCGAGGTGCCGGCTGCGTTCGCATGCTTGAAGACGTCGCCACAGCGGTCCACGCCCGGCCCCTTGCCGTACCACATGCCGAACACGCCCTGCATCTTGGCACCCGGGAACAGGTTGGTCTGCTGCGTGCCCCACACCATGGTCGCGCCGAGATCCTCGTTCAGGCCGGGGGTGAACTTCACCCTGGCCGCCTCCAGATGTTGGCGCGCGCGCCACAGTTCCAGGTCGAAGCCGCCCAGCGGGCTGCCACGGTAGCCGCTGATGAAGCCCGCACTGTCGATGCCGGCGGCGGCATCGCGCAGCCGCTGCATCAGCGGCAGCCGGACCAGCGCCTGCACGCCGCTCAGGTAGATCCGCCCGGTTTCGCGCGCGTACTTGTGGTCGAGCGTGTAGTCGCGGTCGAGCTGGTCGGCGGAATCGGGAGAGGTGAGCTGGGCGGTACTGGTCATGGCTGGCCTGGTTCGGATCGGCTGGCGCCGGCCGCGCTGGCGCAGGACCGGAGGGCGCGGATTGTAACAGTGGCCCCGTCGTCGGCCGGTACTCGCTTCTGGTACCGCACTGCGGTTAGGATCAGGAAGTGGGAGGTTGTTGTTTCAACCTGGGGAAAAATCGATGTCACTTGTTAGACAGTTCCTTGCCAGCCTGGTGCTGGTGTCGGGGACAGCCGCTGCATGGGCTGCCCCCCTCCTGCCTGCGCCGCAGGAGTTCTATTTCGATCCTGATCCCGCTGCCGTTCCGGTGGTGGTGGTCCAGGCCGAGGGCGATGAGCTGGTCAGCCAGCTGCTGCGCCAGCGCGAACGCGGGCGCAAGTCGCTCGAGGCGACCGTGCAGCTGGCCGGTGTGGCCATCGCGCAGGGGCGCACCGAACTTGGCCAGCAGCTCTACACCGAAGCGCTGCAGGCCACTGCGGCCAATTCGCCGTCGGGCCGGATGGTGCGCTGGAGCCATGGCTGGGACCTGTTCCGCCAGGGCCAGGCTGAGGCGGCGCTGGAGCAGTGGCATGCCGCCGCCAGCGCATTGCGCGGCAACCCATCGTGGATCCCGCCGACCTACGCACTGGCCCTGTGGGAGCTCGGGCAGAAGGAGGAAGCGGTCAAGTGGTATGCCGCCGCCGTCCGCACCGAACCCGGCCAGTGGAGCACGTCGACGAACTACCCGAACCTGTTGCCGACCTGGCGCGACAGCGAGCGCGCCACGCTGGCGCAGGTACAGCAGGCCTGGGCCGCGCAGCCACCGAAGTGGCCGTGAGCGGGCATGCCGCGCCGGGCCGCCTGATGGCAAGCCCGGCCCCCGGCTTCAATCGTCGGCATTGACCGTGCGCGCTGCGGCCCACTCGCGCAGCGCCTGGACCTGTTCGGCCATCAGCACCGACAGCGGGCGGCTGCCGCGGATTTCCGCCATCAGCACGTCGGTGTCCAGCGCCCGCTGGTCGGCATGCGCGGCGTACAGGCCGGCGACGATGGCCTGTTCGATTTCCGCGCCGGAAAAACCATCCGCCGCGGCCGCCAACGCCGGCAGCGCGAAATCATCGGCATTCAACTGACGACGTGCCAGGTGCAGGCGCAGCAGTTCCACGCGTACGTCCGGGCCGGGCAGGTCGACGAAGAAGATCTCGTCGAAGCGGCCCTTGCGCAGCAGTTCGGCGGGCAGTTCGTGCACCTGGTTGGCGGTGGCCACGATGAAGACCGCTGCCTTGCGCTCGGCCATCCAGGTCAGCAGCGTGCCCAGCACCCGGCGTGATACGCCGCCGTCTTCGCCGCCGGTCGCCAGGCCCTTTTCTATCTCGTCGATCCACAATACGCACGGCGCCAGCTGCTCGGCCGATGCCAGCGCCTGGCGCAGGTTGGACTCGGTTTCGCCGTGGTACTTGTTGTACAGCGCGCCCACGTCCATGCGCAGCAACGGGACACCGAAACCGGCGGCGGTCGCCTTGGCCAGCATCGATTTGCCGCAGCCCTGCACGCCCAGCAGCAGCATGCCGCGCGGCGGATCCAGGCCGGCCGGTGCCGCGCCGGCCAGGAAGACGATCCGGCGCTGGTTGACCCAGCGCTTGAGACGGTTGGCACCGGCCACGTCGGCAAAGCGCGCGGTGTCGTACTCGTATACCAGGTGGCCGCTGCGGTTGAGCAGCTCGAACTTCAGCCGCGCCAGCTGCGGCAGGTCATCGTCGCCCAGCGCGCCGTCGGCATAGATCAGCTGGCGGGCGATCCGTCGCGCATCGACCAGGCTCAGGCCCTGCAGGTTGCGCAGGATCTTCTTCACCGCCTCGCTGTCCACCTCGACGCGGCGGCCGCCGTGCTCGCGCGCGTAACCGGCCGCTTCCTCGCGCAGCATCTTCAGCAACGCATTGGCGTCGGGCAGGCGCGGGTTGAATCGCGTTGCCAGTGCTTCCAGCTCGGGCGGCAGGGCGACTTTCGCGCCGATCAGCACCAGCACGTGCGGCTCGCTGTGGCGGCGCTGGATGATATCGCGCAGCGCCCGCTGGTGGCTGGCGTAGCCCAGGTAGGGGTGGAAATCGAGCAACAGGTAGATGCCGCGCTGGTCGGCCTGCTGGATCATCTGCAGCGCCGCGCTGGCATCGGGTGGGCCGACCGCATCGTCCTCGCGTTCCAGGTCGATGCGGCGCAGGCCTTCGGTGATCGACCAGCGATGCAGTGCCCGCCATACCTGCAGCAGGGTCTGCCGGAACAGTTCGATGATCCGGCCCTCGTCCTGGGTCTCGATCACGATCAGGGGCGTATTGGCGCGTATCAGCGCGCTGAGGTCCTGCAGTTCGCTCATGCCGGTTCGATCCTTCGGGGGCGCCACGATAACAAAGGCGAGGCTCCGGTGGTTCAGCCGCGCGACTATCCCCCTCACCTGCACCGGTGTACGCTCGGCCAACGTTCTCCCGGAAGCGAGGCCTGCATGAAGACCATCCTGGTGGCCGGTTCCAAGGGTGGGGTGGGCAAGACCACCGTTGCCACCCACCTGGCCGCGCATGCGGCACTGCAGGGGCGGCGCACGGTGATTGCCGACGCCGACCCGCAGGGCTCCAGCACCCGCTGGGCACAGCGCCGTTCCGAGCTGGAAAGCGCGGTGCTGCCGATCGACGTGCACAAGAAGAAGCAGTGGGCGCAGAAGCTCCCCGATGGCACCGAAACGGTGGTCATCGATGCGCCGGCCGGTGCGTTGGCCGACGATATCCTGCATTTCCTCGACGCCGCCGATGCCGTGGTGGTGCCGGTGCTGCCCTCCGCGCTGGACATCGAAGCCATCGTCGGCTTCCTCAACAGCCTGTCCAAGGTGGCCCGGGTGCACAACCGCAGGCTGCCGGTCGGGCTGGTGCTCAACCGCACCAAACCCTGGACCCAGACCTCGCAGCAGGCCATCCAGATGCTGTCCGGCTGGCCTTACCCGGTGGTGGCGCAGCTGCGTGACAGCCAGAGCTACGTGGTGATGACCGGGCTGGGACGCAGCCTGTTCGACTACCGTTCCGCCCAGGTCCGCGAACACCAGGCTGACTGGGAACCCCTGCTGAAATGGCTGGACAAGGCATGAGCCGCTTGTACCCCTCATCCAATGGAAGACTCCGATGCGTGAACTGATCCTGCTTCGCCACGCCCACGCCGAACCGGCCGGCACCGGCCAGGCCGACCTCGACCGGCCCCTTTCGGCGGTTGGACTTGCCGAAGCCGAAGCGGCCGGCAAGTGGCTCAAGGACAACAACCTGCAGCCTGATTGCGTGCTCTGTTCACCGGCCCGGCGTACCCGCGAAACCCTGGAGGCGGTGGTCGGCATCACCGGCTTCTTCGAACACAAGCTGGAAGACCAGGTGTACGACGCCACGCCCGGCACCCTGATCGGCCTGGTCGACGACCGCAACGACGTCGAACGGCTGATGATCGTCGGCCATAATCCCGGCCTAGAGCGTCTGGTCGCCCTGTTGAACACGGGCGAGACCAGTGACTACCGCGGCATGCCACCGGCCGGTATCGCGGTGCTGCAGTTCCCCAAGGAAGCCAAGATCGAACCCGGCGTCGCCAGCCTCAACGCATTCTGGTGGCCGTGATCCGATGAACGCGTGGCAGAGGGGGCTGCTGCTCGCATTGGCGATTGGTCCGGGAACGCTGGCAGCACGGCCGGCGCTGGCGCCGCTGCTGGCGCCGCCTGCCGCGTTGCCGGCGGTGCAGGTCGTGCATCGCGCGCCGCTGGTGCTGGATACGCAGCGCTCGCGGCTGGGTTTCGAAGTACGCAGCCGGCTGGGACAGCGCATCGAAGGCAGCTTTCCGCATTTCGAAGGCCGCATCGAGGTGCTGTCCGATGGGCGCCACCAGGTCCACCTGAAGATGTACACCCGCTCGGTGGAAATCCCCGGCAAGCCACGCTATACCGGCTGGATGCGCGGGGAAGAGTTCTTCGATGCGGCCCGCCATCCGGTCGTGGAGTTCGACTCCTTGCCCTACGACCCCGCCCGGGTGGACCAGGGCGGAGACATCGAAGGCCGCCTGATGCTGCGGGGAGTCAGCCATCCGGAAACGCTGCGGGTGGAAAAGGCGGAATGCGCCAGACCCGGCTATGATTGCGATGTCGTCAGCCGTGGGACCGTCCTGCGGGGCCGCTACGGCATGGACAACTGGCAGCTTGCCCTGAGTGATCGAGTGACCTTCGTATTGCGAGCGCGCCTGAGCGAGGCGCCGAAACCGTGAATCCAATGTTCCGCTGGCTGATGCTGGCAAGCCTGCTGCTGCTTGGCGGTTGTGCGTCGCTGTCCAACGCCGAACGCGAGCGTGCCGCGGGCATCGCCGTGCAGGCCCGCTCCACCGTGGTGGACTGCGACCGCGCCGACCGCTGCGCGCAGGATTCACCGCTGCGCGCGCTGGCCGGCCGGGCCTTCACCGAATCGACCGCCGACCAGCCCCGCCACTACGCGACCATCCTGGATGAAGGCGAAGAGGCGCTGGTGGCACGGCTGAACCTGCTGCGCAGCGCCACCCGCAGCATCGACCTGCAGACCTATATCTTCGACAAGGACGACAGCGCCCGGCTGGTGATCGACGAACTGCTGGCGGCCAGCCGGCGTGGCGTCAAGGTGCGCCTGCTGATCGACCAGCTGTCGGCGATCTCGGACCTGCAGATCCTCGGCGCGTTGTCTTCGGCGCACCGGAATTTCGAGCTGCGCGTGTACAACCCGACCTTCGGCAAGGCGCAGCTGAACTACTTCGACTACGCCGGCAGCGTGCTGTGCTGCTTCCGCCGCTTCAACCAGCGCATGCACAACAAGCTGCTGGTGGTCGATGATGCGATCGGCGTGGTGGGCGGCCGCAACTACCAGGACGACTACTACGACTGGGATTCGGAATACAACTTCCGCGACCGCGACGTGCTGGTGGCCGGTCCCGAAGCGCGGGTGATGGCGGCCAACTTCGAGGCGTTCTGGAAGGCGCCGCGCAGCGTGCCGGCCGAACGGCTGAACGATGTCGGCCGGATCCTGCTCGACAGCGGTCCACCCACGCTGCCACCGGCCGTGTACCGGCGGCCGGAACGGGTGGAACGGGTGCTGGCCGAAGCCATTGACGATGCCTGGATTACCCGCAGCTTCGTCGACACCGCGCTGCCGGTGGCCTCGGTGCGTTACGTGGCCGACCTGCCGCGCAAGCATCGCCGCGAGAGCGTCGAGCAGCCACGCAACGGGCAGCATGTCACCGAACCGCAGCTGGACCGGCTGATCGCAGAAGCGCAGTCCGAAGTGCTGCTGCAGACCCCGTACCTGGTGCTGTCCAAGCCGGCGCGCACGCTGTTCGCCGACCTGCGCAGGCAGGCCGACCCGCCGCGCGTGCTGGTGTCCACCAACAGCCTGGCGGCCACCGACAACCCGATCGTCTACGCGCTGTCCTACAAGTACAAGCGGCGCAACATGCGCGAGCTGGGCTTCAACATCTTCGAGTTCAAGCCGTTCCCGCTGGATGCGCCGGTGGACTACCGCAACCTGCTGCCGGATCCGATCGCCGGCGATTACCCGGAAGGGCGTCGCGGCGGGTTGCTGGGTGGCAGCGCGGCGGGCAGCAATGCGCGGCCGGCCGGCAGCGGCAGCCGTAGCAGCAGCCGCAGCCAAGGCGAAACGCGGGCGGATGTCGAGCAGCGGGCCAATCCGCGCACCGGCAGTGCCTACCAGAATGCGCGCGAACGGCGGCGCGCCGCCGGCAGCGAAGTGGAACGCGACCTGCTGCGCACCGAGACCCGGCCATCGTTCCTGGGCAGCAGGGCGGTCAACCGCCCACTGCCGGTCACCCGCCAGGGCGCGCGCATGGGCCTGCATGCCAAGTCGCTGGTGGTGGATCGGCGCATCGGGGTGATCGGCACGCACAACTTCGACCCGCGCAGTGAAAACTACAATACCGAAGGCGCGGTGATCATCGACGACCCGGCGTTCGCCCAGCGCCTGGCCGACAGCATCCTGCGCGACATCCACCCGCAGAACTCCTGGACGGTAGCACCGCGCAGCAAGCCGCTGGTGCTGTCCGGCCTGAACTACAGCATGGGCAAGGCGTCCGAGGCGCTGCCGATCCTGGACTTCTGGCCGTGGCGCTACGCGACCGACTACGAGTTCCAGCCCGGCCCGGCATGCCCCGAGCCGCTGCCGCGGCAACACCCCGATTTCCATGCCTGTTACACCGCCGTGGGGGACTTCCCCGAAGTCAACGTCGGCCCGAAACTGTTGCTGGTGCGCATGCTGACCGCCTTCGGCGCCGGCCTGGTACCGATCCTCTGACTGGAGCCGTGCCGTGCCTTCCGTATTCCGCCAGGCGATTGCCCTTGATGCCCTCAACGCGCTCAGCGCCAACACGGTGATCGTCCGCTTGGGGATCGTGTTCACCGCAGCAGGCGATGACTGGCTGCAGGCGACCATGCCGGTGGATGCGCGCACCCACCAGCCTTACGGCATCCTGCACGGGGGCGCATCGGTGGTGCTGGCCGAGACCCTGGGCAGCAGTGCCGGCAACCTCTGCGTGGACAACAGCCAGCAGGTCTGCGTCGGGCTGGAGATCAATGCCAACCACGTGCGTGCCAAGCGCGAGGGCGTGGTCACCGGCACCGCGCGCGCGGTGCATGTGGGCCGCAGCACGCAGATCTGGGATATCCGCATCGAAGACGAGCAGGCCCGGCTGGTCTGCACTTCGCGCCTGACCCTGGCCGTGGTGGCCGCCGGCCACGGCTGAGCAGCGCACTGCAACCGCGGCGCCGCCAGGATGCTGCAGAACACAGCGTTGCCGGCCGCTGGCCCATCCGCGCAGCGGCTTTGGCCACCCCGCGCTGGCAGGCGCTGCGGTGCTCGGGTATCGTTCCCGCATGAATTCCCCCACTCCGGCCACTCGTGGCGGCGTGGCGCGTGTGTGCCGTTACCTGTACCGCGTACCGCTGCTGCTCATCCACCTGCTTGTCTTCCTGCCGCTGATCCTCATCGGCATGCTGCCGCCGTGGGGCGAACTGCGAGTGGGCGATGAACCGCTTGGCTACAAGGTGGTCAACTGGTGGTCGGCGGGGCTGATGTGGATCTTTGGCTTCCGCCTGGTGCGCATCGGCAAGCCGCTGCACGGCGCGGTGCTGTTCGTGGCCAACCACGTCAGCTGGGTCGACATCTGCGTGCTGCACAGCCAGCGCATGATGGGGTTCGTCGCCAAGCGCGAAATCGCTGGCTGGCCGGTGGTCGGCTGGTTGGCCGGGCGCGGCCAGACCATCTTCCACCAGCGGGGCAGCACCGAATCGCTGGACGGAGTGATGCAGCAGATGGTCGTGCGGCTGCGCGAAGGCAAGGGCGTGGGCGTGTTCCCGGAAGGCCGCACCCGGGGCGGCCACGACGTCGGGCCGTTCCATGCCCGCATCTTCCAGGCGGCGGTGGAAACCGGCGTGCCGGTGCAGCCGGTGGCGCTGCGCTACGGTGCAGGCGGCGACGCACAGACCATCGTAGCCTTCGGGCCGCGCGAGAGCTTCTTCGCCAATTTCCTGCGCCTGCTCGGCGAGCCGGCCCGCCGTGCCGAAGTGCACTTCCTGGAGCCGATCGGCGGCCAGGACCTGGAGGGGCGTCGGCGCATCGCCGAAACCTCGCGCACCCGCATCGTCGCGGCGATGGCCGGGAGCTGAGCCGACGGTGTCCGTCCCCGCGCCCGCGATGTCCTTCGATGCCGGTCCGCCCGGACTGCTGACAGCGGCCGATTACCAGCCGCCGCGCTGGCTGCGCAACGCGCACCTGCAGTCGATGCTGAGTTCCAGCCGGCTGCGCCTGCGTCGCGGGCAGGAGCTGCTGGCGGCCACCGGTGCGAGCCACCGCGAGCTGATCGTCGACGGCGGGCAGGGGGTGCGCCTGCAGGCCTGGCACAGCGCCGTGGAAGGACGTGCGCCGCGCGGTATCGCCCTGCTGCTGCATGGCTGGGAGGGCAGCGCCGAATCCAGCTACATGCGCATGACCGCGGCCCGCCTGCTGGTCGAAGGCTTCGACGTGGTGCGGCTGAATTTCCGCGACCACGGCAACACCCATCACCTCAATCCGGGCATCTTCCACTCCAACCGCATCGACGAAGTGGTGCATGCGGCAGCAGACATCGCAGGCCGCTGGCCGCAGCTGCCGCTGGTGGCGGCCGGTTACTCGCTGGGTGGCAACTTCGTGCTGCGGCTGGCGCTGCGTGCGCCCGCGGCGGGCGTGCCGCTGCAACGGGTGGCGTCGGTGTGCCCGGTGCTGGACCCGGGCCTGACCATGGACAGCATCGAAAACGGCCCGGCGATGTATGACTGGTATTTCCGCCGCAAGTGGGCCGGCTCCCTGCGGCGCAAGCAGGCGGTCTATCCGGACCTGAGCGACTGGGATGAACGCGTGCTGCGGCTGGATATCCGTGCCCTGACCGCTTGGCTGGTCGAGCACCACACCGACTACGGCTCGCTGCAGGCCTATTTCGATGGCTATTCCATCGCCGGCGAGCGGCTGGCGGATCTGCAGGTTCCCGCGGACATCCTGATGGCCAAGGATGACCCGGTGATCCCGTACACCAGCTTCAACGACTGGCAGCTGCCGCTGTCGGCGCGCCTGCAGACCGCCGAGTGGGGAGGGCATTGCGGCTTCCTGGAGAACTGGCGCGGCGATGGATTCTCCGAACGCTGGGTGGCCCAGCACCTGGGACAGGCCGCGCGGGACGCTTGAGCGCGGCGGCGCCGGCACGTTCGGTCAGGGTCGTTACAATGCGGGTTTGCACTCCAGCCGGACCCGTCATGCAAGATCAGATACTCCAAGCCCTGCGTCGCCATGACGCCGACCAGGCCGTGCAGCTGGCCACCCGCTGGATCGCCGCCGAACCGCAGCAGCCGCAGGCCCATCGCTGGCACGCGCTGGCATTGCAGCAGCAGGGCCAGCTGCCGGCTGCGGTCGAAAGCCTGCAGCGTGCGCTGGAGCTCGTCCCCGACGATGCCGACCTGCACCTGCAGCACGCCGGCCTGCTGCTGGCGCTGCACCAGTTCGAAGACGCCGAAGCCGCACTTGGACGCACCACCGGCTTCAACCCGAACGAGCTGCCGGCCTACCTGATGCAGGCGCACCTGGCGCTGGCCCGCAACGACGTGGACGAGGCGGAGAAGCAGCTCAAGCTGGCCTCGCGTGTGGATGCGGAGAACCCTGAAGTGGTGGCGCTGTCGGGCATGGTGGCGCTGCGCCGTGGCGCGCTGGATGAAGCGCTGGCGCAGTTGTCCAGTGCCGTGCGCGCGCTGCCGGACGACCCGCGCATCGTCTACGCCCTGGGCACGGCCTACCTGCGCAAGGACATGCTGGCCTTCGCCGAACAGGCGTTCCGACGCGTGCTGGTGCTCAATCCCAGGATGACCGCACTGCACGGGTTGCTGGTACAGCTGGCGCTGCGCCAGGACAACCCCGCGGCGGCCGCCGAGATCATCGAGCAGGCCCTGCAGCAACCCGGCCAGGACAGCGTGGCGATGCGCCGTTTCGCCGCGCAGATGGCGTTGCAGTCCGGCCAGCCGCTGCAGGCGCGCGACCACCTGCGCCCGCTGCTGGCCGCCAACGCGGGTGACCCGCAGTTGCTGCAGCTGCTGCTGATGGCGTGGCAGCGGCTGGGCCGCGACGAAGAAGCACGTACCGAACTGGATGCGGTGCTGGCCGACCACGACCAGCTGCACAACCTGTGGCTGGCGCGCCTTTCGGTGGAAGGCGTGGGTAGCGAAGGCGCCGTGGCGGTGGGCGAGCGCTGGCTGGCGGCGATGCCGGCGCACCTGCCGGCGTTGGAAACCCGCATGCGCCTGCACGACATGACCGGCGAGCACGACGCGGCCGAAGCGATGGCCGAACGCATCCTGGCGCTGGAGCCGGGCCGTGTCAGCGGCGCCACGCGACTGGTGGACGGACTGGTGCGGCGCGATCCGGCCGCCGCTGCAGCCCGCGTGCAGCAGATGGTGGACGCGGCCGAAGGGCGCGCCAGGGAAGACCTGCGCACCTGGCTGGGCGAAGTGCATGACCGTGGCGGCCAACCACGCGAGGCCCTGCGTACCTGGCTGGACCTGCATGCCGACAACGTGGCCAACCGCCTGCCGTTGCCGCCGCAGGCCAAGGCTCCGGCCAGCTGGCCGGCGCTCGGCGAGGTCGATCCGGAGCTGGCATCGCGCCCGATGTTCCTGTGGGGCGCACCCGGTTCGAACGTGGAAAAAGTGATGAGCGCGCTGAGCGCGGCCAGTCCGCTGGTGCGCGTTGACCGCTTCGGTGCCACGCCGCCGGACGACGCCTTCCAGAACTACAACACGCTGCAGGACCTGGCGTCTGGCAAGCTGACGCCGCAGGGGTTGGTCGATGGCTGGCGCGCGCGCCTGCCGTCGCGCGGCCTGGCCAACGACACCGTGATCGACTGGCTGCTGTTCTGGGACAACGCCCTGCTGTGGGCGCTGCGCCCGGCGCTGCCGCAGGGTCGCCTGCTGGTGGTGCTGCGCGATCCGCGCGACATGCTGCTGGACTGGATCGCCTACGGTTCCGGTGCACAGCTGGCGATCACCAGCCTGCAGGAAGCCGCCGAATGGCTGGCCCGCGCGCTGGTCCAGGTCGCGGTGCTGAACGAGCAGGATCTGTATCCGCACGTCCTGGTGCGCGTGGACGCGGCGGGCAACGACCCGCAGGCGATGGCGCTGCTGCTCAGCGAAGTGATGGGCGTGCAGCTGCCGCCGGCACCGAACATCGGACCGCCGCGCCTGCCGAGCGGCCATTGGCGCAACTACCGTGAGGTGATGGGCGCGGCGATCGAGCTGCTGACCCCGGTCGCGGTGCGGCTTGGTTATCCGGAGGAATGAGCCACATGCAACTGACCAGCACCAGCCTGATCAACGGCGCCCCGATCGAGCGCGAGTTCGCCGCCGGCGATGCCGCTGGCTTCGCCCCGGACCGCAATCCGCAGCTGGCATGGAGCGGGGTGCCGGAGGGCACCCGTTCCTTCGCGCTGGTCTGCGTGGATCCGGACGTACCGACGGTGGCCGATACCGTCGGCCGCGACGACATGACCATCCCGCGCGACCAGCCGCGCTGCGATTTCGTGCATTGGGTGATGGCCGACATCCCCGCCGACGTGCGTGAGCTCGCTGCCGGCAGCTGCAGCGATGGCTTCGTGGCCAAGGGCAAGACCGCGCCGGCCGGCCCGGCGGGCAGCCGCCAGGGACTGAATGATTTCACCGGCTGGTTCGCCGGCAATCCGGAGATGGCCGGTGACTATCTTGGCTATGACGGCCCGTATCCGCCGTTCAATGACGAGCGCATGCACCGTTACTTCTTCCGCGTGTTCGCGCTGGACGTGGCGACGCTGGAACTGCCGACGCCGTTCACCGCCGGCGACGTGCATCGTGCGATGCAGGGCCACGTGCTGGCCGAAGCTTCACTGCACGGCACTTACACGTTGAATCCTTCGCTGTAACAAGCAACGTCAACGTCAACAGCTGCGGGGCTGCTTGTTGGCGGGGCGGGGTGGCTTGGCGGGGGACGGCAACAACCGCATCCTGCGGGCCTCGTTTCGCGCCATCCATGGCGCTCAACGCCCCCGCCAACCCACCCCGCCCCACCTCCGACAGGTTCCCGGTGGCCACGGGCATGCGGTGAGGCAGGCCCTGGTAGCGCCGAGCCACGCTCGGCGGAAACCACCAGACACCAGGAAGGCCGCCCCCCACGTGACCCCACCGCGTGCAAGCCCCCCTTTGTTAAGGGGGGCGCGCCGAAGGCGGGGGATAGGAGGGATGCGGGGGCAGTAAGGCAGCGGGGCTTCGCCCCGCGGCCTTACTGCAGCAGCGAGCGCAGCATCCAGGCGTACTTTTCGTGGGTCTGCAGGCGCTGGGTCATCAGGTCTTCGGTGGGGGCGTCGTCGGCGTCGTCGGCCACGTCCAGCACCTGGCGGGCGGTGCGGCAGACGGCTTCGTTGGCGACCACCAACTGGCGTACCATCTCACGCCAGTCGGCGCTGTTGGTCAGGCCCGCTTCTTCCGGGATCGACGTCAGCGCGGCGAACTCGCGGTAGGAGCCCGGGGCGTTGAAGCCCAGCGCGCGGATGCGCTCGGCCACTTCATCCAGCGCGGCCCACTGTTCGGTGTACTGGGTTTCGAACATGGCGTGCAGCGAGTTGAACATCGACCCGGTCACGTTCCAATGGAAATTATGGGTCTTCAGGTACAAGGTGAACGCATCAGCCTGGTACCGCGACAGCCCGTCGGCAATCTTCTTGCGCTCGCCTTCCTTGATCCCGATATCAATGCCAGGTGCGGAAGGAGCCGCTGCGGCGAGCTTCTGCTTGCCACTCTGGGGTGCCTTCACTTTTTCAAGTGCCGGGGCCTTGGTGATGCTCTTGGTCTTTGCCATGGGGACGTTTCTCCTTGTGGGTGAGATGATCTTCACGATAGACCAGAACTAATGTCCGGTCGCTATCAAGTTTTTAAACGAATCGATTGATGAACTCTATTGAAAAAAACCAGGCCTCCCGCCTGTCGCAGCAGCGGACTGCCCTCGACGGCGCGATGACCCGCGACCGGGGGCGCCTGCTCGGCATGCTCGCGCGCTGGCAGTCCAAGCCGCAGGATGCTGGCTTGGCGCAAGCGTTCGAGCAGGCACTGCAGGCGTCGGTACAGCGCCGCCAGGCAAGGGCCAGCCAGAAACCGGCCATTACTCTGGACCCCCAGCTGCCGATCGCGCGTGAAGCCGAGTCGATCATCGCGCTGATCCGTGACCATCAGGTGGTGGTGATCGCCGGTGAAACCGGTTCGGGCAAGACCACCCAGCTGCCCAAGCTGTGCCTGGCTGCCGGTCGGGGTGAAGCGGGGATGATCGGCTGCACCCAGCCGCGGCGGATCGCCGCGCGCGCGGTGGCCAGCCGCGTGGCGCAGGAGTTGAACAGCGAACTGGGCCAGCTGGTCGGGTTCCAGGTGCGCTTCAACGACAAGGTCAGCGAAGACAGCCGCATCAAATTCATGACCGACGGCATCCTGCTGGCGGAGATCGCCAGCGACCGCTGGCTGTCGCGCTACGACACGATCATCGTCGACGAGGCGCACGAGCGCAGCCTCAACATCGATTTCCTGCTCGGCTACCTGAAGCAGCTGCTGAAGAAGCGGCCGGACCTGAAGTTGATCGTCACCTCGGCGACCATCGATACCGGACGTTTCGCCGAACATTTCGACGACGCGCCGGTGATCAGCGTGGAAGGGCGGACCTACCCGGTGGAGGTGCGCTACCGCGCGCTGGAGGGCGAGGGCGAAGCGCAGGGCGAGCGCACGGTCAACGATGCCATGGTCAGTGCGATCGATGAGATCACCCGGCTGGATGCGCGCGGGGATGTGTTGATCTTCCTGCCCGGCGAGCGCGAAATCCGCGATGCCCACCAGTCGCTGGAACGGCGCAAGTACCGCCAGACCGAGGTGCTGCCGCTGTATGCGCGGCTGTCCAACCAGGACCAGGACCGGGTGTTCAACCCGGGCCCGAACCGGCGCATCGTGCTGGCCACCAACGTGGCCGAGACCTCGCTGACCGTGCCGCGCATCCGTTACGTGGTCGATCCTGGCTTCGCCCGCGTCAAGCGCTACAGCCCACGGCAGAAGCTGGATCGCCTGCATATCGAGCCGATCTCCCAGGCCAGCGCCAACCAGCGCAAGGGGCGCTGCGGACGCGTGGCGGAGGGCATCTGCTACCGGCTGTACGCCGAAGCGGATTTCCAGGCCCGGCCGGACTTCACCGATCCGGAAATCCGGCGCTCCAGCCTGTCCGGGGTGATCCTGCGCATGCTGCAGCTGGGCCTGGGCCGGATCGAGGATTTCCCGTTCCTGGAAGCGCCGGACGAGCGCGCGGTTGCCGACGGCTGGCAGCAGCTGGCCGAACTGGGTGCCGTGGATGGCGAGCGTCGCCTGACGGCCGTGGGCAAGCAGATGGCGCGACTGCCGGTGGACGTCAAACTGGCGCGCATGCTGGTGGCCGCGCAGGCGGCCGGCTGCCTGAAGCCGATGCTGGTGATCGCCTCGTTCCTGGGCATCCAGGATCCGCGTGAGCGTCCACCCGAAGCTCGTGGCGCGGCCGATGCCGCGCATGCCCAGTTCGCCGATGGACGCTCCGAATTCGTCGGCGTGCTGCGGCTGTGGGATGCCTACCGCCAGGCGCATGAGGACCTGACCCAGTCCAAGCTGCGTGACTGGTGCGGGCGCAATTTCCTCGGCTTCCTGCGCATGCGCGAATGGCGCGAGCTGCATCGACAGCTGCGCCTGCTGTGCGAGGAACTGGGCTGGGCCGAAGAGGCTGCCGAGGCTTCGCTGGCGCCGCTGCTGGCGGGCAGCAAGGCGCCGGCCGCGGCCAGCGATGACGCCACCGCGATCAAGGCCACGCGTGGCCAGCTGCACCGCGCTGCGCGACTGGCGCGCGAAGGCAAGCCGGCCGAGCAGGCGCCGGTGGCGGTGCGTGCGCAGAAGGAGCAGGCGCCGGAAGGCGGTGGCTTCAGCGAGCGCGCACGTGCCGCGGCTTACCAGACGCTGCATCGCGCGCTGATTGCCGGGTTGCCCACGCAGATCGGCCACCGTACCGAAAAGGGCGATTTCCAGGCGCCCCGCCAGCGCCGTTTCCAGCCGTTCCCGGGCTCTACGCTGGCCAAGCGGCCACCGCCGTGGCTGCTCGCCGCCACCCTGCTGGATACGCAGAAGATCTGGGGCCTGACCAATGCGGCGATCGAGCCGGACTGGGTGATCGCCGAGCTGCCGCACCTGCTGCTGCGCAAGCACTTCGACCCGCACTGGTCGCGTGCGCAGGGCCAGGTGCTGGCCTCGGAACAGATCAGCCTGTTCGGGTTGGTGCTGGCGCCGAAAAAGCCGGTGCATTACGGCCGCATCGAGCCCGCCGAAGCACACGACATCTTCGTCCGCCAGGCGCTGGTGACCGGTGAGATCACCACCCGCGCCAGCTTCGTCGCCGACAACCAGAAAGTACTGGAACAGGCGCGCGAAGAGGAAGCCAAGCTGCGGCGTGCGGGTATCGTCGCCGACGAAGGTTGGCAGGCGCGCTGGTACCTGGACCGGATTCCGTCGGAGATCCATTCCGCGGCCGGACTGGATGCCTGGTGGAAGAGCCTGCCGCCCGCGCAGCGGCATGGCCTGTGCTGGTCACTCGTCGATCTGCTGCCGGGCGAAGGCAGCGAAGAAGACCGCTTCCCGAAGTATTTCGCGCTGGGCGATGCCCGGCTGCCGCTGCACTACCGCTTCGAACCCGGCGCGGACGACGATGGCGTAACGCTGGACGTGCCGCTGCACCTGCTCAACGCACTGGACCCGGTACAACTGGGCTGGCTGGCGCCGGGCTTCGTGGCGGACAAGGCCACGGCGCTGATCCGCAGCCTGCCCAAGGCCATGCGGCGCAACTACGTGCCCGCACCGGACTTCGCACGGGCCTTCGCCGAAGCGTTCCCGCAGCCTAGTGCCGATGACATCCGCGGCGAGCTGGCGCGCTTCCTGTCGCGCGCGACGGGCGCGACGGTTGCCGCGCTCGACTTCGACCTGGAATCGGTCGATACCCACCTGCACATGAACCTGCGCCTGCGCGATGAGCAGGGCAAGGTGCTGGCGACCTCGCGCGACCTGGAAGGGCTGCGCGCACGTTTTGGTGACAAGGCCGGGCATGCCTTCGCGGCACGCGCAGGGCGTGACATGGCGGCCGAAGGCCTGCGCGATTTCCCGCCTGCACCGATCCCGTTGCAGGTGCCCGGCGAAGCCGGTGTACCCGCCTACCCGGCCCTGGTGGACGAAGGGGATTCGGCTGCGCTGCGCATCTTTGCCGATCCGCAGCAGGCCGCTGACGCACATCCCCGCGGCGTACGCCGACTGCTGGAGATCGGCCTGGCCGAGAAGGCCAAGCAGGCGCGCAAGCAGTTGCCGGTGTCACCGAAAACCGGTCTGTTGTACGCGGCCATCGAGTCGCAGGAGCGGCTGCGCGGTGACATTGTCGATGCGGCGATGAACGCCGTGCTGGCCGAGGGCCTGGATTCTATCCGGGACCCGCAAGCGTTCGCGCAGCGCCGCGACAGTGCGGCAAAGTCCCTGTTCCCCGAAGCCATGGAGCGCCTGAAGCTGGCCGAATCGATCCTCGGGCTGGTAGCCGAGGTCAAGCCTGCACTCGAGGCGCCGCTGATGGGCTGGGCGCGCGGCAACCTGGACGACATGGAACGGCAGCTGGCCGGGCTGGTGCATGCCGGCTTCCTGCGCGACACGCCTGCCGACGCGCTGTCCCAGTACCCGCGCTACCTCAAGGCGATGCTGCTGCGGACCGAGCGGGCCAAGCGTGATCCGCCACGCGACCAGGCGCGGATGCTTGAACTGCACCCGTTCCTGGAAGCGCTGCAGAAGGGCCGCGAGCAGGGGATGCAGGATCGGCCACAGTGGCAGGCGCTGCGTTGGGACGTGGAGGAACTGCGTGTCTCACTGTTCGCGCAGGAATTGATCGGGCGCGGCGGTATTTCGCCGAAGAAGGTCGCCCAGCGCGTCGCCGACCTGCAGAAAGCACGGTAGCGCCGCCCCCGTTGCCGGGCCTTCGCGGCCCGGCGCGCAGCTCATTTGACCCGCTTCACCTTGGCGCGGGTATTGACGCCGGGGATCTGCAGGTACCAGGCGCCGCTGACCGACGGGGCGATGCTGACCTGTGGATCCTGCCGGCGCACGCCGCCGACGTTGGCGCTGTCGGTCTGCTCCCAATGCTGGCCGTTGGCCAGGACGTACACGCGGCCCTGGGCGAAGCCGCGGAACTCCCCGGGAAGCACGCTGGTGATCGGCTCGCGGCTGCCGAAATCGAAGAAGCCGCGGTTCTCTTCGACGACGGCCCTGCGGCCTTCTTCGCGCGCCACCTCTACCGCCGCGGCCGACGCGGCTTCCACCTTGCCCTGCAGCCAGCGATTCAGGCTGGCCAGCTCGGCCGGCTGCAGTTTGTCCAGTCCGGCGGCCTTGAACTCGGCCGGGCTCATCTGCTGCTGCAGGTCGCCTTCCACGACCCGTTGGGCCCAGGCCGTCGATGAAACCGCCAGCAGGGCGAACGAGCAGGCAAGCAGGCGGGGCGAGGGCAGGGTCATGGGGCGCTTCCAGAGGGTTTGGGCCGAGTGTAGGCCAGCTGCGCCGGGCATGAACATAGGCGGGTGGATGTCCCCGGGGACGATTGTCCCTGAACGGGTGCGGCGCTAGTGTGGTCGTACCTGTCTTATCCGTGATCGTTGTGAACCGCGCTTCCGTACCCGGCCTGGATGCCTTGTTGAACCGCCCCTCCGCCTCGGCGGTCCACGAACCGCTGCGCGCCGCACTGCTCGGCCGGTGGAACGCGGACGGCCACGCCGCCGGTGCTGATGCGAACTGGTCGGTGCTGGGCGATACCTTCGACGCGTTGGCGCTGCTGTCCGCCGACGAAAGCTCGCTGGTGGCCGCCCTGCTGTTCGACCTGCCGGCATTGCGTGATCGCATGGCCGGCCTGCCGCTGACCAATTCCTCCGCGGTAAACGGGCTGCTGGATGGCCTGGATGCCGCAGACCAGGTGTGGGCGCTGCATGCCGGGCGCGAAGCGGGGCGCAACAGCGAAGGCCTGCGGCGGCTGCTGCTGGCGATCATCCAGGACCTGCGCGTGGTGCCGTTGCTGCTGGCCCGGCAGCTGGCGCGCATGCGTGCGGCCGACAAGCTGGACGACGAGGAACAGCGGCGTGCGCTGGCCCAGCTGACCCGCGACATCCATGCCCCGCTGGCCAACCGGCTCGGTATCTGGCAGCTGAAATGGGAGCTGGAAGACCTGGCGTTCCGGCATCTCGAGCCGGACACCTACCGGCGCATCGCGCGTGAAGTGGACGAGACCCGCGTCGCCCGCGAACGTTACGTGGAGAACGTCAAGAAACTGCTGTCGCGCGCCCTGGCCGGCAACGGCATCAACGCCGAGGTCAGTGGCCGGCCGAAGCACATCTACAGCATCTGGCGGAAGATGCAGAAGAAGCGGCTGTCCTTCGACCAGCTGTACGACATCCGCGCGGTGCGCGTGATGGTGGATGACGTCGGCGCCTGCTACGCCGCGCTGGGCGTGGTGCATGCACTGTGGGCCCCGGTGCCCAGCGAATTCGACGATTACATCGCCCGTCCCAAAGCCAACGATTACCGTTCACTGCACACCGCCGTGGTCGGGCCGGAGGGACGCACGATCGAGGTGCAGATCCGCACCCACGACATGCACGCGCAGGCCGAGCTGGGCGTGGCCGCCCATTGGAAATACAAAGAAGGCGGCAAGGGCGGCGAGAAGGCATTCGACCGCAAGATCACCTGGATGCGGCAGCTGCTGGAGCAGGCGCAGGAGGCGTCGGCCAGTGGCCTGGCCGGTGCGCTGGATGCCGAGCTAACCGAAGACCGGGTGTACGCACTGAGTCCCAAGGGCGAAGTGATGGACCTGCCGCAAGGCGCCACGCCGCTGGATTTCGCGTACCACGTGCACACCATGGTCGGGCACCGGTGCCGCGGCGCGAAGATCAACGGGCGCATCGTGCCACTCACCTACCGGCTGCGCAGCGGCGACCGGGTGGAGATCCTGACCGCCAAGGAAGCCGATCCACGGCGCGACTGGCTGCTGCCCGCCAACGGCTACCTGGCCAGCAATCGATCACGTGAGAAGGTGCGCAACTGGTTCCACAAGCTGGACCGTGCGCGCAACGTGCAGGCCGGCCGCGAACTGCTGGAACGCGAGCTGAAGCGGCTTGGGCTGGCGCAGGCGGATCTGTCCATCGTGTTGAAGAAGTTCCATGCCGACAGCGCCGATGACCTGTACATCCAGGTGGCCCTTGGAGATACCGGTCCCAACCAGGTCAGCCGCGCGCTGCTGGAAGCCGAACGTGCCGCCAGCCAGCCACCTGCCGCGCCGGCGCTGCCACGGCCGACCGCGCGTCGCGAGGGCCTGGGCAAGAGCAAGTTCACCGTGCAGGGCGTCGGCAACCTGCTGGTGCAGCTGGCGCGCTGCTGCCAGCCGGTGGCCGGTGAACCCATCGTGGGTTACCTCACGCGCACCCGTGGGGTGACCGTGCACCGCGCCGACTGCCCGTCGCTGGCGCGCCTGTCGGCCGTCAGCCCGCAGCGCATCCTGCCGGTGGAATGGGGCCAGGCCGGCAGTGGCTATGAAGTGGATGTCGTGGTCGATGCGGTGGACCGGCGCTGGCTGCTGAAGGACATCACCAACCTGATCGCGCAGGAAGATGCCTATGTGCTGGACATCCACAGTGACAACGTCCGCAACAGTGGGCAGGCGCACCTTCGGCTGCGCTTGAAGGTCAGCGGTTTCGACCAGCTGTCCGCGCTGTTGGGCAAGATGGACGCGCTGCCCGGCGTCAGCCAGGTCCGTCGGCTGGGCTGAACTTCACGCCATCCGGGCTAGTCTCTGCACATGGACAGGAATTCGCGTGGCGCAGGCGGGCACGGACACGATGCGCTGCACCGCGTGCGCCAGGAGGGACGCTGGTGGTGGCTGCAGGCACGGCATACGCGCCGGATATGGCGGTGGGCGCTGCTGGCGGCCGGCGTGCTGTTCCTCGCGTTGATCCTGCTGCGCAAGCCGCTGGCGGATTGGTTCTGGGATGAACCGCGCATCCAGCAGCTGCTGGAGCAGGGCGACCATGCCCTGGCGTCGGGCCGGCTCAGTGCCGCCGACGGCACGGGCGCGCGCGAGTATTTCCAGGCCGCGTTGGCGCTGGATAACGATCGCAGCCAGGCGCGCGAGGGCTTGGCGCGCACCGGCATGGCCGCGCTGCAGTCTGGCGAGCTGGCCCTGGCTGGAGATGATCTGGATTCAGCCGCCGAAGCACTGGCGTTGGCCCGGCAGCTGCAGGTGCCGCAGCGGGCCAGCGACGCGCTTGCGCGGCAGCTCAGAGCGCGCCGCGCCGCCGGTGCCGGGCTGGACGTACTGCTGGGCCAGGCCCGCCAGGCACTGGCCGCAGGCCGCCTCGACGACACGCCCGATGATGCCCTGCCGCTGCTCCAGCGTGTGCTGGAACTGCGGCCGCTGGACGTGGCGGCACTTGAAATGCGCGAGGATGCGCTCAGCGATCTCCTGCTGCGCGCACGCGCGGCCAGCGAGGACGGCGAAGTGCTGCAGGCGGCCCGGCTGGTGCAGCGCGCACGCGCCTACGATCCCGGCCATGCGGACCTTCCTGCCAGCCAGGAAGCCCTTTCGCGCGCGTTGGAATCACGCGCGCGACGTGCGGCCAACCACCTGCGGCGTGGCCGGCTGGACGCTGCCATGGAGCAGCTGCAGCCTGCGCAGGACGCTGCCGGCGACGAGCCGTCGGTCGCCACGCAGCGCGAGCGCTTGGCGGCCGCACTGCTGAAGGACGCCCTGCGGCTGGCGGCGGACTATCGCTTCGACGAGGCCGTGTCGCGGTTGGATGATGCCCAGCGCTGGCAGGTGGCCCCGCGCGACCTCGCGGCGGCCCGCCAGCAGGTCGAGCGCGTGCGCGCGGGGCGGCAGCCGCAACGCGGCAGCGGTGCCCGCTCTGGTGCCGGCAGACAACAGCTCGAGCGGCTGCTTGAGCGCCTGGGCGAGGCCGAAGCGCGTGGCCAGCTTATCGCCCCGCCCGGCGCCAGTGCCTACGACGCGTTGCGCGAAGCCCAGTCACTTGCGCCGGACGACCGCCGCGTGGCCGCAGCGGCCAAGCGCCTGTTGCCAGCCAGTCGCCACTGCTTCGAGGACGCCCTGCGGGAGAACCGGGTGCAAGCAGCCGGAGCCTGCCTGGATGCCTGGCAGACGCTTGCACCGACCGACAGCGGGATCGGCAGGGCGCGCAACCGCCTTGCGCTGCGCTGGGTCGCCGTTGGCAGTGAACGACTGGGCAGCGGGGATGTGGCGTTCGCCGCGCGGGCGGCGGCCCAGGCCCGCCTGTGGCAGCCCGCGCTCGCCGAACTGCCCGCGTTCGAAGCACGGGTGCGCCAGGCCGGCGGGCTTCCCCCCTGAGCCCGCGCGCTGTCGACATGGCGCCCGGTCCGCTATAGTCCTGCCGCTGCACTCCCCGCCACGGTCTGTCATGCCTGCTGCTGCCCCATCCGTAGATCCCATGGCCCGCAACGCGCCGGACCACGGGCAGCTGACGGCTTTCCAGCCGCAGACGACCTGTGCGGTGATCGTGACCTACGGGCCGGACCCCGCGCTGTTGCAGCAGGTGGTTGCCGGCGTCGTGTCGCAGGTGGGCCACGTGGTGGTGTTCGACAACGGCAGCCGCGCGGTGGACGTGGCCGGGCTGCTGGCCGGACATGCGCAGGTCAGCGTCATCGCATCACCGCGCAATGTCGGGCTGGGCGCGGCATTGAACCGCGCGTGCGAGCGCGCCACCGCGATGGGCTTCCTGCATGTGCTGCTGATGGACCAGGACAGCGTGCTTGCCGAGGGCATGGTGCGCACCCTGGGGACGGCACTGGTTGAACTGCAGCAGCACGGCGAGGTGGCTGCGGTGGGTCCGCAGTTCCGCGATGCGCGCAGTGGACAGCTGGCACCGTTCGTGCGCTTCGGATTCCCGTTCAACCGGAAACTACGCGGCGGCGCAGGGCAGCGGGTGTCCTGCGATTTCCTGATCACCTCCGGTTCGTTGATTCCGTTGACGGCGCTGCAGCGGATCGGTCCGATGGACGAGGCGTTGTTCATCGACAACATCGACATGGATTGGTGCTTCCGCGCCAAGCGCGCCGGGCTGTCGCTGCATGGAATCTGCGATGCGCAGATGGCGCACAGCATCGGCGAAGAGCTGCTCGCTTCACGGGTGAAACAGGATGGGGTGATCGTGCACAAGCCGTTCCGCCTGTACTTCATCATGCGCAACCGCGTGCTGCTTTACCGCCGCCACTACACGCCGCGGGTGTGGATCGCCCAGGACCTGCCGCGGCTGGTGTTGAAGTTCGTCGGCAATGCGCTGTTCCTGCCGGCGCGGCGCCAGCGGCTGGTGTTCATGTGCAAGGGCCTGCGCGACGGCGTGCTGGGCCGTAGCGGTGGACTGCCGGGCTGAGCGTGCCCGGCGCCGCGGCCAGCTTGAACTGAAACCAACTGCGGGGACGGGATAAGGCGGCCTTCGCGGGTGCTGGGGTAGACTCGGCGGATTCAAATATCGTGTCCCGCCTGTGCCCCGACGCTACGATTCCGACGACATCGACGATCTCGACGACGACAACGAGACCGGCCCTTCGCCCTGGCGCCGCCGGTTGGTCACCTGGAGCATGGCCGCCGTTGCGCTGGGCCTGGGTTTCCTGATCCCGTATACGGTGTACCTGAACCAACAGGTGACCCAGCGCTTCGGTGAACTGCGTTGGCAGATCCCCACGCGCGTGTATGCGCGTCCGCTGGTGCTGGTGCCCGGCAAGGCAATGGATGCGGCCACGCTGAAGACCGAACTGGCCGCGTCGGCCTACCGCGATGACGGCGTCGGTGAGGCGCCGGCGACCTACGCCGTGCAGGGCGCGCGTTTCACCATTTCCAGCCGCGGTTACAACGATGTCGATGGGCGCGTGGCGCCGCGGCGGGTGGAGCTGACCCTGGCGGGAGGCAGCATCGCCTCGCTGCGCGATGCCCAGGCGCGCAAGGCGTTGAAAGCCGCGCGCCTGGACCCGGCCCGGATCGCCACGCTGTACGGGCAGAAGCAGGAAGAGCGTCGCCTGATCCGCATGGAAGAAGCCCCGGACCTGCTGGTCACGGGCCTGCAGGCGGTGGAGGACAAAGACTTCAACCGCCATCACGGCATCGATCTGTCCGGCATCGCGCGTGCGGTGTGGGTCACGGTGCGGTCGGGAGGGCAGAGCCGGCAGGGTGCTTCCACGCTGACCCAGCAGCTGGCGCGCAGCGGCCTGCTCGGCATCGGCAAGGAGCAGACCCTCACCCGCAAATTCAATGAAGTGCTGTTCGCCCTGATCATGGAAGCGCGGTATGACAAGCGCACCATCTTCGAGGCCTACCTCAACCAGGTCTACCTGGGGCAACGGGGCAGCCAGGCCATCCATGGCATGTCCTCGGGCGCCGAGTTCTGGTTCGGGCGCGACCTGTCATCGCTGGAAAGCGAGCACATCGCGCTGCTGATCGGCCTGGTCAAGGGGCCGTCCTACTACGACCCGCGACGCAACCCGGAACGCGCGCTGGACCGGCGCAACTTCGTGCTGGGCAAGCTGCACGAAGCCACCCTGATCGACGATGCGGAGTACCAGCGCGCGCTGAAGGCCCCGCTGGGGGTGCCGAAGAGTCCGGGCATCGCGGCCGCCAACCGTTTCCCTGCGTATATCGACCTGGTACGTCGCCAGCTCGGCCATGACTACCCGGAATCGGTACTCCAGGGCGCCGGCATGAGCGTGATGAGCGGCATGGCGCCGTCCGCGCAGGCCTATGCCGAAGGCGCGGTCACCCGCACGGTGAAGTCGCTGGAAAGCAGGAAAAGGCCGGAAATCCAGGCCGGGCTTGTGCTGACCGACGTGCACAACGGTGACGTGCTGGCGGTGGTCGGCAACCGCGACGTGTCCGCGCCCGGCTTCAACCGGGCCATCGAAGCGCAGCGCCAGGTCGGCTCGCTGCTCAAGCCGTTCGTCTATCTGCTGGCGCTTGCCCAGCCGGATCGTTATTCGCTGGCCAGTTGGGTGGACGATTCACCGGTCACGGTGAAACTGGGCCGCAACCGCAACTGGTCGCCGGGCAATGCGGACAACCGCAGCCACGGCACCGTGCGGCTGGTCGATGCGCTGGCACATTCCTACAACCAGGCCACCGTGCGGGTCGGCATGCAGGTGGGCCCGGAACGGGTCACCCAGCTCATCAACGTCCTGGCCGGGATCAAGGCGGAATCCAACCCCGCCGTGATCCTGGGAGCGACGGACCAGAGCCCCTATGCAATGGCCCAGCTCTACCAGTTCCTCGCCTCCGGCGGCGAAATCCAGCCGTTGCACGCGGTACGCGGCGTGCTGGATCCCAAGGGCAAGCTGCTCAAGCGCTACGACAAAACGCCGGCACCGGCGCAGGAAGGCGATTCGATCGCCGCCAACCTGATCAGCATCGGCCTGCAGCAGGTGGTATCCAGCGGCACCGCGCAGCGCCTGAACGCCGACGGCCTGGGGCGCCTGCAGGCGGCCGGCAAGACCGGTACGTCCAACGATGGCCGCGACAGCTGGTATGCCGGTTACACCGGCGACCATCTGGCAGTGGTGTGGATGGGCAACGACCAGAACCAGGAGACCGGCCTGTTTGGCGCGACGGGCGCGATGCGGGTGTGGTCGGGCATCTTCTCGCGGCTGCCCACTGCGCCGCTTCGGGTCAGCGACAAGGGCCTGGATTACCAGTACGTGGAGGCCAGTGGTACTGGCTCGACCGACGAAGCCTGTCCCGGCGCACGTCGCTTCCCGTTCGTGGTCGGCTACGCGCCGGCCTACACTCCCTGTGCTCCGCCTGCGGCGGTGCCGGAAGAGGGCGGCGAGCAGGGCGGGGGCTGGCGCAGCTGGTTCGGGCTGGATCCCAAGCCGGACGCTTCCGCGGAACCTTCGGCGCAGCCGGCGCCTACCACGTCCCCGAGGTAACCCCATGACTTTTCCCGCACTGCGTGTCTCCCTGGTGGCGTTGGCGCTGAGCGCCTCGCTGGCCGCCTGTGTCAGCGCACCGCCGGCGGCGGTGGCCCCGGTGGACACCACCACGCCGGCCCAGCGCATGGCCGCGGTTGAAGCCGCCGCAGGTCCCGATGACAAGGAAGTATCGGTGGCACCGCTGCGCGATCCGCAGGTCGACGACCTTCGCCAATCCGCGCTGGCACGACGCCAGGCGGGTGATCTGGATGCCGCGGCCGGTCACCTGGACCAGGCCTTGGGACTGGTCGCCGAAGATCCGGCGGTGCTGCAGGAACGTGCCGAGGTCGCGCTGCTGCAGGGCCAGTGGGCGCCGGCCGAGCAGTTCGCACAACAGGCCCTCCAGCTGGGGTCGAAGACCGGCCCGCTGTGCCGTCGGCACTGGGCGACGATTGAACAGTCGCGGCTGGCGCGCGGCGAGCAGGAGAACGCCGTGTCTGCGCACGCGCAGATTGCCAGCTGCACCGTGCCGCCGATCATGCGCTACTGAGGTCTGCGAACGGGTGGGACCCCCTCGCGGGTGGCCCTTGTTTGACGCCGCAGCTGGGAGCGGGCCGTTGGCGGGAACATTCCGCCGACCATGGGTCGGCGCTACCAAGGCGTCCATGGACCCGCCCCACCAACCGCACGACCATGCAGCTGTTGACGTTGATCTTGACGTCGGCTTCTGCGCTGCCGGGCGCCGCCCGGCGAAAACGTTCCCCACCCGGTATCCTGTCAGCGTTGATGAAGCCTGATCTTGTCCATGCCAGCCGCGAGGCGCTGAGCCAGGGCGGGGCGCTCGCCTCCCACCTGGACGCGTTCGTGCCACGCCCGGCACAGCTGTGCCTGACCGAGGCCATCGCCGAAACACTGCAGCAACGTGACCTGCTGCTGGCCGAAGCGGGCACCGGCACCGGCAAGACCTACGCCTATCTGGTGCCGGTGCTGCTGTCGGGGATGAAAACCATCATCTCCACCGGTACCCGCGCGCTGCAGGACCAGCTTTACCATCGCGACCTGCCACGCGTGCGGCAGGCGCTCGGCGTGGGCCACCGCAGCGCGTTGTTGAAGGGCCGCGCCAATTACCTGTGCCGCTACCGCCTGCAGCAGGCGCGCGGCGAGCCGCGTTTCAGCTCGCCCCAGCAGGCGGCCGAGTTCCAGCGCATCCTGGCCTGGTCCGGGCGTACCCGGCATGGCGACATGGCCGAACTGGATGCGCTCGCCGATGACTCCCCGCTGCTGCCGATGGTCACCTCGACGGTGGACAACTGCCTGGGTCCCGACTGCGCCTTCTACGATGACTGCTTCGTGGTGCAGGCACGCCAACGCGCCCAGGCCGCCGACGTGGTGGTGGTCAACCACCACCTGCTGCTGGCCGACCTGGCGTTGAAGCAGGAAGGCTTCGGCGAGCTGCTGCCGGGCGCCGAGGCCTTCGTCATCGACGAAGCCCACCAGTTGCCCGAACTGGCCGCGCAGTTCTTCGGCGAAGGCTTCGGCATGCGGCCCTGGCAGGAGCTGGCGCGTGACTGCCTGCTGGAGGCGCGCAGTGTGGCGGGCGCACAGGCGGCATTGCAGGCGCCGGTCTCCACGCTGGAGCACGCGTTGGTCGACCTGCGCACCGCTATGGACGGGCTGCCGCAGCGCGGCACGCAGTGGCGTGCGCTGGCGGTGCCGCAGGTACGCGACGGCTTCGATGCCACGATGAGCGCACTGCATGCCCTGCTGCAGGGACTGGAGGGCCTGCGCGAAGCCTCGTCCGGCCTGGATGCGTGCCATGCGCGGGCGCGCGAGGCGGTGTCCCGGCTCGGTCGCTGGCTGGGCGATGACGCGCCGTTGCTGGACTTCGATGCCGAGCCGGACGCCGCGCCGACCGCGGCCGGTGACGTGCTGTGGTACGAACTGACCCCGCGTGGATTCCGCTGCCAGCGCACCCCGATGGATGTGTCTGGTCCACTGCGCGAACACCGGCAGCGCACGCTGGCGGCGTGGATATTCACCTCCGCCACCTTGACCGTGGGCGGGGGCTTCGAGCACGTGACCCAGCGCCTGGGATTGGACGACCCGCGCACGCTGGTCCAACCCAGCCCCTTCGACTGGCCCACCCAGGCGCTGTGCTACCTGCCGGAAGGCTTGCCGGATCCGGCCGCACGCGGTTTCGGCACCGCGCTGATCGCCACCCTGCGTCCGGTACTGGAGGCCTCGCACGGGCGCGCCTTCCTGCTGTTTGCCTCGCATCGCGCCCTGCGCGAGGCGGCCGAAGCGCTGCGTGGAGCGCCCTGGCCGCTGTTCGTACAGGGCGAGGCGCCGCGTGCGACGCTGCTGCAGCGCTTCCGTGAATCCGGCAACGGGGTGCTGCTGGGGTCTGCCAGTTTCCGCGAAGGCGTGGACGTGGTCGGTGATGCGCTGAGCGTGGTGGTCATCGACAAACTGCCCTTCGCCGCACCGGATGATCCGGTGTTCGAAGCGCGGCTGGAGGCGATCCGCAGCCAGGGCGGCAACCCGTTCCGCGACGAACAGCTGCCGCAGGCGGTGATCGCGCTGAAGCAGGGCGTCGGCCGGCTGATCCGCAGCGAGACCGACCGCGGCGTGCTGGTCCTGTGTGATCCACGCCTGCTCAACCGAGGCTATGGCCGGATCTTCCTGGACTCGCTGCCACCGTTCCGGCGCACCCGCGCGCTGGCCGATGTGCAGGCCTTCTTTGCCCCACAATGGTCGCCGGCCGCGCCTGCGCCTGCTCCCGATGACGTGGCGCCGCCCGGTACACCGCTCTCCCTGTTCTGAACATTGAAACGATGAAACTGCTCGCCTTTGAACTGTCCACCGAAGCCTGCTCCGTTGCCGTCCACGTGGATGGACAGGTACGCGAACGCTTTGAGATCGCGCCGCGCCGGCATGCCGAGCTGGCCCTGCCGTGGGCCGAGGAACTGCTTGCCGAGGCCGGCATCGCGCGTTCGCAGCTTGATGCCATCGCCCTGGGCCGCGGTCCGGGCGCGTTCACCGGCGTGCGCCTGGCCATCGCGCTGGCGCAGGGCGTCGCGCTGGCGCTGGACCGCCCGCTCATCCCGGTTTCCACGCTGCAGGCACTGGCGATGCGCGCGCCGGCCGACGCCGGCCAGGTACTGGCTGCGATCGATGCGCGGATGGGCGAGGTCTACGTGGCCCGCTACCAGCAGGTCGACGGCTTGCCCCGGCTGCAGGATGCCGAGCGGGTGTGCCCGCCCCAGGCGGTGGTGCTGCCCGAGGGCGTCCGTTGTGCCGGCGTGGGCACCGGCTTTGCCGCGGCCGAGGGCGCGATCGTGGTGCAGCTGGGCACTGCGTTGATCAGCGTGGACGCCACGGCGTTGCCGCGTGCTTCGGATGTTCTGGCGCTCGCGCTGCCGATGTTGGCGCGCGGCGAAGCGATCGCCCCGGAGCGGGTGGAGCCGGCGTACCTGCGCGACAACGTGGCGTTGACGCTGGTCGAGCAACAGGCGTTGCGGGCGTCCAGACAGCGCTGAGGGCGCGAACGGGTGGGACCCCCTCGCGGGTGGCTGCTGGTTGCCGCAGCTGGGCTGGGCCGGGCGGTGGGGCTGGTCGGGGGACGGCAGAAGCCGCATCCTGCGGGCCTCGTTTCGCGCCATCCATGGCGCTCAACGCCCCCGCCCAGCCCCACCGC
>NZ_JBDJNU010000005.1:0-148711 GCF_039674585.1 Stenotrophomonas lacuserhaii
TGCTCGGCGAGCGCACCGCGCGGCCTGCGTCGGACATCGCGCTGCCGGAACGGAACGCCGCCGAGCATGGCTCGGCGCTACCCAGCCCACCTCCGCACGCCCACGCATCGTGCAGCGATGGATCCAGCCCACCTCCGCACGCCCATCACGCACGCCGACGCATCGTGCAGCGATGGATATCGCCGCCGCCATCATCGACCTGCTGGGCCAGCGCGCGGCGTCGGCCTCCCTCTGCCCGTCCGAGGTGGCCCGGGCATTGCGCCCGGAGCCAGGTGACTGGCGCCCGCTCATGCAGCCGGTGCGGGAAGCCGCCGCTGCCTTGGCGCGGGAAAATCGGATCGTGATTACCCGGAAGAACGCCACGCTGGATCCAGATGACCCGGGTCCTGGCCCTGTCCGGCTGCGGCGGGGGCCGGGGTTTCCGTAACGCCGTGCCTGCACTGCCCCCGGGGGGCCTGCTTGCCGAGGCTGCCGGTTTGGCTCCAAGATGGGGCATCACAGCACAGGCAGCGCACGGATGAGCGGCTCCTCGACGACCAGCACGGCACGCGTGGCGATCCTCGTCGACTGCGATAATGTCTCGCCCGAGATCGTCGAATTTGCGTTGCAGAAAGTCGCCGGACTTGGGCGCCTGGTCATCCGGCGCGGCTACGGCACGCACACCACGCTCGGCAAGAAGTGGCAGGAGATGCTGGTTCGCGAAGCATTCACGCCCCACCTCCAGTACGCCTATGCGCCAGGAAAAAACACCACGGACATCGCCTTGGCGCTGGACGCCATGGAGATCCTGCTGGATGGCCGTGCCGATACGTTCTGCCTGATATCCAGCGATTCCGACTTCGCTTACCTGTGCCACAAATTGCGCGAGCGTGGCGCTGCGGTCATCGTTGCGGGGGACGTCAAGTCGCCCGCCTCTCTCAGGAAAGCCTGCGATCAGTTCTTCGAGGGGAAGAGGACCAGCGCGGAAGATCCCCCAGCGCCTGCGGTGAAGCAACCCGCATCGCCTGCAGCGAAGGCGGTGCCAGCCAAACCGCCCCTGCCGATCAAGCCTGCCCCACCCGCCAAGACGAACGCGCCTGCGCCGAAGAAAGCCGCGTCGCCCGTCGCCAAGCAGTCGCCTTCGTTCGTGCTCGATGCGGTCAGGCACCTGGCCTCGCAAGCGACCGGCGGAAAGGTGGGCGGCAATGAGTTGATGCAACACCTGACCAAGACGCACCCCGAATTTTCACCCAAGAAGTACGGCCACTCAGGGCTGATGAAAATGCTGAAGTGCTATCCCCAGCTGGCCCATATCCCGGCCGGTTCGGGAAAATGGGCGGTGACGCTGGTGCAACCGAAGCCGACCGTAAAAGCGGCCATCCAGGTGGCGCCGCAGGCGCCCAAGCCCGCCACTGGCGTCCCGCCTGGCACGCTGCTGCATGCTGCTCCGCCAGCACCCACCCCACGTCTGGAATGAGCTGCAAGCGGCCAACCGCGCACCACGCAGAGTCTGCTGAGCGGTGGATGCGGAACCGGAACGGTCCTGCCTGGCCTACCCGCGCCGCCGCGACGTCGGCCGCGCTTTCAGCGCATCCAGTGCATCGGCATTGCGCCGCGCCCAGTCGTAGATCAGCTCGATCGGTTCCACCAGCTGCCGGCCCAGCGCGGTCAGGCTGTACTCCACCGATGGCGGCACGGTGGGATGCTCGGTCCGCAGCACGGTACCCGCCAGTTCCATCTCGCGCAGGGTCTGGATCAGCATCTTCTTGGAGATGGCAGGCAGGCTGCGGTGCAGCGCATTGCTGCGCGCAACCCCGTCATGGCGCACCGCCAAGGTATGCAGCACCATCGACGTCCACTTGGTGCTGAACAATTCCAGCACCCGCCGGGGCGCACAGTCTTCGCGCCATTCTTCGTCCGGAGTGCCTGCTTTCATCGCATGGTTACCATTTGGTGCCTTCTTTCGGGCCTGACCGCATTATCCTAAGGTGTCTGCCTGTTATTTGATGCAAAGAGGCGACCCCATGACCCGGAAAGCGTTGGTAGTCGGTGCAACCGGCATTACCGGCAGTGCCCTGATCCAGCAGTTGCGCCAGGAAGGGTGGGAGGTGCACGGCCTGGCACGCAACCCGGCTGCGCTGCCGGTGGGCGTCCACGGCGTCTCGGCCGATCTGCGCGATGCGCAGGCCACCCGGGCCGCGCTGGCAGACCTGCGCCCCACCCATGTATTCATCACGACCTGGTCGCGGCAGGCCAGCGAGGCCGAGAACATCCGCGTGAATGCGGCCATGGTGCGCCACCTGCTGGATGCCCTGCAGCCGGCCGGTTCGGTCCAGCACGTCGCGCTGGTGACCGGTCTGAAGCATTACCTCGGGCCGTTCGAAGCCTACGCACAGGGCGTGCTGCCACAGACCCCGTTCCGCGAGGAGCAGCCCCGCCTGCCGATCGAGAATTTCTACTACGCCCAGGAGGACGAGGTCTTCGCCGCCGCCGCGCGTGATGGCTTCAGCTGGAGCGTGCATCGCCCGCATACGGTGATAGGCGCGGCGGTGGGCAACGCCATGAACATGGGCACCACGCTGGCGGTGTATGCCTCGCTGTGCAAGCGCAGTGGTCGCCCCTTCTATTTCCCCGGCTCGCTGGCGCAGTGGAACGGATTGACCGACATGACCGACGCGCGCCAGTTGGCACGCCAGCTGGTGTGGGCCACCCAGACCCCGGCAGCGGCCAACCAGGCTTTCAATATCGTCAACGGGGATGTGTTCCGCTGGAGCTGGATGTGGGGCCGCATCGCGGACTGGTTCGGCATCGAAGCGGCGCCGTTCACCGGTGAGCTGCGCCCGTTGGAACGACAGATGGCGGACGACGCGGCACTGTGGGTGCAGCTGGCCATCGAACAGGGCCTGGCCGAGCCGGACATCCACCGGCTGGTGTCGCCGTGGCACACCGACGCCGACCTGGGCCGCCCGGTCGAAGTCATGACCGATATGTCCAAAAGCCGCCGGCTGGGCTTCCTGGACTACCAGCCCAGCGATGACGCCTTCTTCGACCTGTTCGCCACGCTGCGGGCACAGCGGCTGATTCCCTGAGCGCAACCAGGCGCCCCGGGAATCCGTCCCGGGGCACCTGTTCCACAGCCGTCAGAACCGGTAGTTCACCGTCACCCGCACGTTGCGCGGCTCTCCCCAGGTGTAGGTGCTGTACCAGTTGAAGATGGTGTAGTAGTGCTTGTCCAGCAGGTTGTTGACATTGAGCGTGGCCGACAGCCTGTCGTTGAATTCGTAGCGTGCCATCGCATCCAGCAGCCAGTACGGATCGGTGCGATGCACCAGGCTGCCCCCGTCCTGCGGGTTGGTGATGGTGCCGAAGGTGCTGCCCTGCCAGCGCGCGCCGCCGCCGATGCTCACCCCACGCAGTGCGCCGTCCTGCACGCGGTAGGTGGTGTGCAGGCTGAACTGGTCTTCCGGCTCCAGCGTTGAAACCTTGGTGGACTGCTGCCGCGCGATCTTGTGCGCGTAGCCACCCTGCACCTGCCAGCCCGGTGCAACCTGGCCGGACACATCGAACTCGTAGCCCTTGGTGCGCACGCCCATCAGCCCGCGGTAGGCGATGCCACCGCTGGGGGTCAGCCCGCCACTGGGCTCGGCATGGTTGTCCTGCTCCAGCTGGAACACCGCCGCGCTGGCGTTGAAGCGTCCTTCCAGGAACTCGGCTTTGACGCCGGCTTCGTAGCTGCGGCCTTCCAGTGGATCCAGCACCCTGCCCTGCTCGTCCTGGTTGCTCTGCGGCTTGAAGATCGAACTGTAGCTGGCGAACACCGAGTAGTTCTGGTTGAGGTCGTACACCAGCCCGGCGTACGGCACGACCACGCCGGTCTCGTCGATATCCATGGCCTTGTAGTTGGCCACGCGGCTGCCCAGGATCAGCTTCAGCGGATCGGCCAGGTCGAAGCGGCCCACCACGTAGGCGCCGCTTTCGCGGGTCACTTCGTTGTTGCCGTAGCCCCACTGCCAGTCCGGCTCCGGGACATCGCCGGTCCAGCCGCGATAATCGGCCACGCCGGTGACGTAGCCCTCCTGCGGCGAGTAACCGTCGTTGATCCAGCGCTTGCGCGACACGCTGCCGCCGACCACCAGTTCGTGCTGGCGACCGAACCATTCGAACGTGCCGCTGACATACAGATCAGCGGCGTTGCTGGTGGTCTCGCCGACGTACTTGCCGACCCACATGCTCACCCCTTGGCCCGTCACCGGATCCGGGTTGCCGCCGGCCGCCGCACCCAGCGGGGCGTCGTAGCCGTTGACCTGGTGGTTGAGCTGCAGCTTGGCCACCCAGTCGTTGCCGAAGGTATGTTCCAGCGTGGCGAACGCGGTGCGGCTGTACTGCGCCCAGCTGCTCCAGCGCGCGCCGTTGTTGAACGAACGCGGCATCCTGTTGAAGTTGCCGGTGCTGTCCAGCAGCGGAATGCCGCCCCAGCTGGAACCCTGCGGATCGCTGTCCTGGTAGTCGGCGCCGACGGTCAGCAGCGTGCGGTCATCGATGTCCGCTTCCAGGATGCCGTAGAACACCTTGTTGGTGCGCTGGTAATGGTCGACGTTGGAATGTTTGTCCTGCTGCGCCGCCACCGCGCGGCCACGCACCCGACCGCTTCCGGTCAGCGGGCCGCTGACGTCCACTTCGGCGCGGTAGCTGTCCCACGAGCCGACACCCAGACCCACCCTGCCGGCGAACGCGTGCGTCGGTTTCTTGCGGATCAGGTTGATGGTGGCACCCGGATCGCCCATGCCGGTCAGCAGGCCGGTGGCGCCCTTGAGCACTTCCACGCGATCGTAGATGGCCATGTCGCTGAGCGTGTTGCCGGCCGAATAAGCCGAATCGCGCGCCATCGGAATGCCGTCGTACTGGAAGTTCTGCACGGCGAAGCCACGTGCGTAGTACTCGGTGCGCTCGCTGTCGTAGGTGACGATGCTGATGCCCGGGGTGACCTTCATGACATCGTCGATGCCGTTGAGGCCGAAGTCGTTCATCTGCTGCCGGGTGATCACGCTGATCGACTGCGGGGTCTGGCGTGGGCTCAGCACCAGCCGGGTGGCGGTGGCGATGGTGCCCGGCGTGTAGGAGCCGCTGTTCTCGGTCACCGTGCCCAGCTGGTTGGCGGTCACCTGCACGGTCTGCAGGGTCGGCGCGGCTTCATCGCTGGTCTGCGTGGTGGCGGTCTGCTGCGCCTGCGCGCTGGCGGCAAGCAGGCCAACGGTGAGCACGGCCGATACCGCCTGGGTCAACGGCGAACGGACAAGGGAGCGACGCAGGCAACCGCGATGGGTCTGGGCAACAGGGGACGGAACGACGGACACGGCAATGCCTCCAGGCAGGAAGTGATCCTCTGGCGGCGGCTGGAGGTAACAGAATGGGCGGCATGATGACGCATATGTGACGGCGGGGAAAGGCTGGGCCTGCCCCGCCGCCTGCGCGGCAATGCGGTCCCAAGCCGCATCGCCGCGCGCCAGCACTACCTCAGTTCACCTGCACCTGCCCAAGCGGCAGTCGACGCTGCGCATCCTGCCCATCGTTCTGCGGGGCGATGTTGCGGCGGCCCGGGGTGTCATCGGCCAGCGCAAGGCGCAGCGCGTAGCTGCCCGGTGCCAGGCTGCCGGGCACGGTGAAGGTGGTGCTGCGGCTCTGCACCGTGCCGGGCATGATCTCGCTCAGGGTCACCGCGGGTATCGAAGTACGCGCCTTGGTGCTGCCATCAGCCGCCACCCAGTGCAGTTCCACGTGGTAGGCGTTGTACAGCGGGGCCGACCCGTGATTCTTGATGTCCAGCTGCAGCGCCGCCTGCTGGCCACGCACTTGGGTGTCGGGCCAGGTCACCGTGTTGATCCCCAGCCGGTATCCCAGGTCGCTCTTCAGCGTCTTCAACTTCGCCGCATTGCCGCTGGTTTCATGCGCCCCGGCCGGGCCGAGGAAGCTGAAATGGTAATCGCGCAGCAGCTTGCGCACATCGGCGGTGCGGTTGGTCCACGTGCTCTTCTGGTTGCTGTTCGGGCTCTCGCCGCTGACCGGGTTGACCATCCAGTTCTGGCGCGCCGCCGGCACTTCGTTGGCCAGCCCGTATTCCAGGTTCCACCAGCCATCGTCGCTGCAGCTGGGCATCTGCGGATTGAACGCGTTGCACTTGCCGGTGAACGAGGGGAAGTAGTCCTCGTGGAAACCAAACAGCGCCGATCCCACGTCGGATGCCCGCGCATAGCGGGTCTGCAACGGGGTCTTCAGGAAGGCAGCGGTGTAGGCATCGCGGATCAGCGAACGGGTCTGCGCATTGGGCTGCAGGTCTTCGCAACCGCTGGTATGCCACTCGCCCCAGAAGCCCAGCAGGCCCACCTGGATGGCGGTGATGCGCGGATCGCCGTCGAAGCGTGTGGCAAGTGCCTGCACGAACTGCTGCATCTGCTGGCGCGCCGCCGGGTTGTTGTAGTCCAGGCTGCGGATCGGACCGTCCGAATCACACTTGGCACGCACCGCATAGGGAATGTTGAGCGGCGCCTGTTCGAGGAACTTCGGATAGTCGCGTTCATTCTCCCCGCCGGTGTAATGCGCGTCGATCTGGCTGGCGGCGCTTTCCGGATAATCGGCGACGGGACGCAGCACGAAGGTCGCCAGCGGATCGTCGTTGAGGATCGGCTGCAGGTACAACGTTTCCACCGCGTTCCAGTCGAATACCTGGTCGGCGGTTTCGATGATCCGCCACGGCAGGTACACGTGGTAGATGTGCGCGCCGTGGAAGTTGTCCACCCCGCCATCCACTGCATACGAACTGCCCCACAGCATGAAACCGCGATGTGGATTGTCGAACTCCTGGGTGGATACCGCGGGGGTCAGGGTGCCGGCCTGGGCGCAGGCGGCGGACAGGGCACTGGCGAGGACCGCGACAGCCAGCATTCCGGAAAGCGGACGTGACGACGACATGGACGTACCTCTTCGGTTGCACGAGGGGAGACGGCGACAGGGAGGCGTTGGACCCGCCCCGGGGTTGTCGCCGACGACCTTGTGCCATGTTTCGTTATGTATCAATATCGAAACATATCGAAATTTATCGACCGGATCACAGTTTCGCTCTGTGCAACCACGTCGGGTAGCGCCGGGCCATGCTCGGCGGCTTTCCGGTCGGACGACACGATGTCTGACACGCGCCGCGCTCCTCGCTCGCCGAGCGTGGCTCGGCGCTACCCTGCCTCCATGATCTCGCCTGAAACGCAGGCGTTCCCGTGGTGAATACGACTCGACCTCGCTATCATGTAAACGATTACATGGAGCTTTGATCGACAATGGAAACACCGAACACCGTCCCGCACAGTCCGAAATGGCAGTACCGCTTCGACTTCTTCGCACAGCATGGCGCGCCGAAGACCAAGGCGTACCGGCAGGCACTGAGGGAGCTGCCCTTCGCCGGCAAACTCAAAGTGAACATCAACCTGTTCGCCCTGTTCTTCAGCTGGATCTATCTTTTCATCCTGGGCATGTGGCGCAAGGGCCTGGTTGTGTTTGGCCTGTACGTGGCGCTCATCACCCTCTCCTTCTTCGTACCGGACCTGCTGGTACGCGCGCTGGTGGCAGCACTTGGCCTCTCGGTGGCCATGAGCACCAACTACAGCTACTACGCCGAACGCGTGCAGGGCAAGGTCAGCTGGAACCCGTTCGAAGGCCTGTTCTAAGCAGGAAACGCTTGCGCCGAGCGGTGCTCGTCGGCGCTCCGGTCAGACAGCCCTCTGTCTGCCACGGGCCGCGGTCAAACCGGCCGAGCATGGCTCGGCGCTACCGAAAACGGGGATGCGCCTGCGGTTGGGTCGTCCGCGCCAACGCGTTAGACTTGGACGCTTTCGTTCGCAAAACGGAGGCCACGGCCACTATCGTGAAGGTATTTCCCCTCATTTTTCTGTGTGCGGCGGCGACGGCCACAGGCGCAACACAAGCTCAGGAAGCGTCTGGCGGACAGCTCGATCCGTTTGTCGACATCGGCGGCGCGGTGCGCTTCAACTACGGCTGGCTCGACTACGGCCCCACCAGCCGGCTGCAGCTGGAGCTGCTCCGCGCAGATATCGAAGCCGGCGCCGGACCGCTTTTCTTCTCTGCCCAGTATCGCTGGTATGACGGATTCGACGCCGTCCACCACGCCTACGCGGGATGGAATTTCAGCGAGGCCACGCAACTCAAGGCGGGTATCCAACAGGTCCCCTTTGGCCTGCTGCCCACCGTTTCGCAGAGCTTCTGGTTCGGCTCGGGCTATTACCTGGGGATCGAGGACGATTACGATCCGGGCCTGACATTCAGCCATCGACAGGGCGACCACCATTGGACCGCAGGCTGGTTCTCAGGCGACGAATACGGAACCGGTTCGCGCCATGACCGCTACTCGTTCGATGTGGCGCAGACACCCGACCTGCCCTACCGCGAGCGGGGCCGGGTCCACGTCCGGTACGAACATACAGGCGTGTTGAACGAGGGCGAACTGCTGCTCGGCGCATCGGCATTCAGCGGCCAGGTCCAGGACACCACCACCGGCCGCCACCATGGTCATCACGGCGCTGCATTGCATGCGCAATGGAAACGGGAGGGCTGGACCACCCAGCTCCAGTGGGCCCGCTACCGTTACAGCGTCCCGGGCGACCGGATGGCGATGTCCGCCTTCCTCGCGCCGTTCGAGATCGCCGCCGAAGCCGACGTGCCCAGTGCCAACGTCGCCTATTCCTTCGGTGCCCGGCACTGGCTCGATGACATCACCTGCTACAACAACCTGAGCATGACGCGGCCGGTCGCTCGCCGCGCGGGCGTGAGGGAATCGTGGCAGAACGTCACCGGATGCAGCCTGCAGAAGGGGATCATGCTGACCTACGTGGACTGGATCGCCGGCAAGAACATGTGGTTCGCAGGCGGCGACGGTATCGGCATCGACGACGGCGGCCCCTCGCGCTGGCACAGCCGGCTGAACCTCAACATCGGGTTCTATTTCTAAGAGCACTCCGCTCTCCCGCTCCAATCGCATCAACCGGAGGATTCCATGCAGAGCCCCGCTCCGCCATCCACTCCTGTCCGCCAGCGCATCCTGCCGCAGGTGTTCATCCCTACCGCGGCCATCGTCCTGCTCCTCGTCGCGCTGTCCATTTTCGTCCCGGAACAGTCCACCACCTGGTTCACCGCGGCCAAGAACTGGACCGCCAACGACGCAGGCTGGTTCACGATCCTGTCCGTTGCCGGCTTCCTTGTCTTCGTCATCGGCGTGGCCATCAGCGGGTATGGACGCATCAAGCTGGGCCCCGACCACAGCCGCCCCGACTACAGCTATGCGTCGTGGTTCGCCATGCTTTTCGCAGCGGGCATGGGCATCGGCCTGATGTTCTTCGGCGTGGCCGAACCGATCATGCATTACGCCACCCCGCCGACCGGCACGGCCGAGTCTGCCGAGGCAGCCCGCCAAGCCATGCGCATCACCTTCTTCCATTGGGGGGTGCACGCCTGGGCCATCTATGCGGTCGTTGCGTTGGCACTCGCTTACTTCGCGTATCGGCACAATCTCCCGCTGCGGGTGCGCTCGGCACTCTACCCGCTGATCGGTGACCGTATCCATGGCCCCATCGGCCACGCAGTGGACACCTTTGCAGCCCTTGGCACCATCTTCGGCCTTGCCACGTCGCTCGGCCTCGGGGTCATGCAGATCAACTCGGGTCTGAACTATCTCTTCGGCCTGGAAATCAGCACGCTGGTGCAGGTTTCGCTGATCGGCGTGATCATCCTGGTCGCGACCGGATCGGTGGTTGCGGGCCTGGACAGCGGCGTGCGCCGCCTGTCCGAGATCAACATGATCATGGCCGTGGCACTGCTGGCGTTCGTGCTGGTCTGCGGCCCCACCGTGCATCTGATGCAGGCATTCGTCCAGAACACAGGCATGTATGCATCCCAGCTCTTCTCCATGACGTTCAACCTGTACGCGTATGAGCCGAGTGGCTGGCTGGGTGGCTGGACGCTGTTCTACTGGGGCTGGTGGATTGCCTGGTCGCCGTTCGTCGGCATGTTCATCGCGCGCATTTCCCGCGGCCGGACGGTGCGCGAATTCGTCGTCGGCGTGTTGCTGGTGCCGCTTGGTTTCACGTTCCTGTGGATGACCATCTACGGAAACTCGGCCTTGTTCATGGTCCGGTCCGATGGGGTTCAAGCCCTCGTCACGGCGGTATCCAACGACAGCTCGATGGCGCTGTTCGAGTTCCTGCGCCACCTGCCGTTGACGATGATCACTTCCTCGCTTGCCGTGGTGCTGGTGGCGCTGTTCTTCGTCACCTCGGCCGACTCCGGCGCGCTGGTGATCGACATGCTGACATCCAAGGGTGAAGAAGAATCTCCGGTCTGGCAGCGGATTTTCTGGGCGCTGCTGGTCGGCGCCATCGCGGTCGCCCTGTTGATCGCCGGCGGTCTTGAATCACTCCAGGCCGCCACCATCGCCAGCGCCCTTCCCTTCACCGTGGTCATGATCCTGATGTGCTGGGGCCTGCTCAAGGCCATGCACCTGGACGCGACCAAGCGTTCGATCCTGCGCGAGGCGCGCATGCTGCCGGGCACCAGTGGCGACTGGCGGGCCAGGCTGAAGCTGCTGGCGCACAACCCCGTCAAGATCGAGGTGGTCGGTTTCATCAGGGACCATGTGCTGCCGGCGCTGCAGGAGGTCGCCGTGGAGCTGCGCAAGCAGGATCTGCCGGTCGAGGTGACCGCAGGCGATGATGGCCGGGCATGGCTGCGCGTAGGCCATGGTGAGGAAATGGACTTCTTCTATTCCGTGCGCCCCCAGCCTTACGAAGCGCCTACGTTTGCCCTGCAGGATCCCCGCCGCCCCGCCAGCGAGGGCACCCGCCACTACCGGGCGGAGGTCTACCTGCGCGAAGGCGGCCAGGACTACGACGTCATGGGATGGCCCAAGGTCCAGGTGATCCACGACGTGCTGGACCAGTACGAGCGTCACCGCCAGTTCCTGGACCACGTCCGCTGATGGCAATGCCGGCCAGCCTGCCCGGGCTGGCCGGCCTGCTTGAACGCCGGATTGATCATTCTGATGCCGGGCACGCCGAGACGGAGGCACCGCGTGGCGGGGAGCCGGTATTGTCCCTGCAACACCATCGAAAGGGGTCCTGATGTGGGAATAGAGATACCTCCGGTAGTCTGGATCGGCACAGGCCTGCTTGCCTTCACCGCTGGCGTGGTCAACGCGGTGGGTTACCTCGGCTACGAGCAGCACGCTTTCAGCCATATGACCGGCACCATCTCACTGGCCAGCATGGCCGCTGGACAAGCACGGTGGAACGTCGTCCAACAGCTGCTGTCGATCGTCCTGGGGTTTGTTGCCGGCTCATACCTGGCCGGCCTGCTGTTGCGGGAGCGAGACCTCTCCTACGCCTATGTCTGGCTGCTTTCCGCAGAGGCCGTATGCCTGCTCGCCTCGGGCTTCCTGCTGGCGTCTGGAAACGCCCTTGGCGCCTGCCTAGCGGCTGCCGGATGCGGCTTACAGAATGCGATGACATCCTTCTACAGCGGCTCTGCAATCCGCACCACCCATTTGACTGGCTTCTTTACCGATCTGGGCCTGGTACTCGGACAAGCCACCCGTGGAGGCAGCTGGCCCAGGCGGAGAGTATCCATGTGGCTGCTGGTACTGGTCGCGTTCGGTGGCGGAGGCGTTGTCGCTACCGTGCTGTTCGATGACATGGGCTTCTTCACCTTGGCGCTGCCCGCTGCGATCGCTGGCGCGTGCGCGGCCGGCCTCGCCCTCCATCTCAGCAGGTCGCGCCGGCGGTAGGAATGCAGCTCGGCGTCCTCAGCCGACAGTTGCCCACGCTACATGCTAATCTTTCTCATTCTCACCCGCTTCTCCACCCTGATGACCTGCCCGACGCCCTCCCTCTCCCTCCTGGGCCTGGCCCTGACCCTCGCCTGTGCTTCGGCCCACGCAGCGCCGCCCTCCTCCGCCGATGTGCAGCAGCTGGATGCCGTGCAGGTGCATGGCCGGGCGCAGACCCTTTACCGGGTGGACGATGCGACGGTGGGGACGCGCACCGATACCCCGCTGGCGCTGGTGCCGCAGTCCATCCAGGTGGTGCCGCGCGAGCTGATTGAAGACCAGGCTGCGCGCCAGATCACCGACCTGTACCGCAGCATCAGCGGCATCAGTTTCTTCAGCTACGCCGGCGTGACCCTGCGCGGATTCCGCCAGGAAAACGTGCTGTACGACGGCATGCGCGGCGACCCCTACGCTGGATTTTCGGTACCGCAACTGTTCAACATCGACCGCGTGGAGGTACTGAAGGGTCCGGCCGGCGCGCTGTATGGCGGCGGCGATGCCGGGGGGGTCATCAACTACGTCACGCGCAAGCCCAAAGCCACGGCCGAGCGCCGCATCGAACTGCAGGCCGGCAACAACGATTTCAGGGCCGCATCGATCGACGCCACCGGGCCAGTGAACGCCACCGGCAGCGTGCGCTACCGCGCCGGGCTGTATGGCGACACCGAACAGGGCGTGCGCTGGAACGCGGACAGCGAGAGCGTGATCGGCGATGCGTCGCTGGCCTTCGACGTAGGCGACACCGGCGAGTTGACCCTGCAGTTCACCGACATCACCCAGAACCTGGGCGGCAACCGCCTGCGCGGCGTGCCGGTGGACGACAACGGCAGTTTCCTGACCGACCGGCGATGGAACCATAACGAAGCCAGCGACTTCCTGGATATGCGTGCCAAGGTGGCGCTGGTGCAGTACCGCTTCTCGCCCGGCAGCAACCTGGACGTCGATTTTGGCGCACGCTGGTTCGAGAACAACGAACATCAGATCTACCACGAGCCGATGGGCCTGATCGACCGCAACCGCGACGGCGTGCCCGAATGGATGACCCGCCAGCTGCGCAACCAGATCCGCGACAACGACGCGTTTACCGCCAACGGCAACGCCGTGTGGCGCTTCAGCACCGGCCGCATCGGGCACAAGCTGCTGTTCGGCGCCGACGTCTACCAGCAGGACGCCGACTTCACCGCGCAGACGGCCAACAGCGCCGACCTGGCGCGGGGTGCCGGCCCGGTGCCCGGCATCGACCTGTTCAACCCGGTGTATGGCGCCAGTTCGTGGCGGGATTACAACCTGGCCGCCCTGCCCTGGCGCAGCACCAGCACGCGCAGCAAGCGCTATGGCGGCTACCTGCAGGACGAACTGGCGCTGACCCCGCGCTGGCACGTGCTGGCCGGGCTGCGCTGGGACGGTTTCAAGGACGACGACCGCATCGCCGGCACCGCCGTGGATGGCAACGACATCAGCTGGCGGCTGGGCAGCACCTACACCGTGCGCGAAGGCGTCAATGTCTACGCCAACATCGCCAGCGGCTTCATGCCCCAGAGCGCGGCCAACCAGAGCGCCGAAGCGGGCGGCCCGTTCGACGCCGAGCGCAGCAGGCAGTGGGAAGTGGGCCTGAAATCCCTGCTGGCCGAGCGCGTGACCCTGAACCTGGCCGCTTATCGGATCGACCGCAGCAATATCGTGCAGGCCACCGGCGAGATCGTGGGCGGCGTGAACCAGCTGGCCGCGCTCGGCCTGGTACGCAGTACCGGCATGGAGCTGGACCTGCTGGCCGACGTGACCGAACGCTGGGTGCTCAACCTGACCTACGCCTACAACGATGCCCGGGTGAAGGACGCCGGCAGCAACGGCATCACCAATGCCTCCGGCGACCGCTTCGCCAATGCCCCGCAGAACAAGCTCGGCCTGTGGACACGCTACGAGCTGCCGGCGATCAACTCGGCGATCGGCTTCGGTGCCGATTACGTGGATGAGCGCGTCAGCCTGGATGGCCAACGGGTAAAGCCGTACACCGTGTTCGACATGAGCTGGAAAACACAGTGGCAGCAGTGGCAGTTCCAGGCCAACGTCAAGAACCTGTTCGACAAGGTCTATGCCGCCAGCGGTTTCACCGGGCGCACCGGCCACTTCCCGGGCGAGCCGCGCCGGGTGTACGTGCAAGCCGCTTACTCCTTCTGAGCCCGCCCATGCGCCAGCCTTCGCCAGCGCCCCCCACCCGCCCGGCACGCGTCGGCAGTGGCCGGCGGCTGTGGTTCGACCTGCACAGTTGGCTGGGCCTGAAACTCTGCCTGTTCATGGGCTTTGTCTGCCTCACCGGCACGCTGGCGGTGTTCTCCCAGGAAATCGACTGGCTGCTGCACTCCCCCATGCGCGTGGCCGATGGGGGTGAGCAGGCCGGCTGGGGCGCGGTCATCCATGCCGCGCAGACGGCACATCCGGACTGGGAACTGGAAGGCATCAGCGCCGGCCACACGCGATTGTTCGCTGCGCGCGCGCAGATGCGCCTGCCCGATGGCAAGCGGCGCTTCGTCTGGATCAACCCGTATACCGCGCAGGTGACCGGCGACACCGGCTGGTTCAACACACAACGGCTGCTCCGCAACACCCATCGCCACCTGATGCTGCCGGTGGCCTGGGGCGTACCACTGGTGACGGCGTTGTCCATTCCCCTGCTGCTCTCGCTGCTCAGCAGTCTCTACATCTACAAGAAGTGGTGGCGCGGATTCCTCAAATGGCCCGACGCTTCGCGACCGCGCCGCCTGTGGGGCGATGTGCATCGCCTGGCCGGGGTCTGGTCTTTATGGTTCCTGCTGCTGATCGGCCTGACCGGGGCGTGGTACCTGGTCGAATCGCTCGGCGGCGACGCACCGGCCGCGCCCACCCTGCAACTGGCCGAGGGCGGCGACCGGATTGCCCCCGTAGACCCCGTCGCCGTCGACACGGCAGTGCAGACCGTCCGCCAGCAATGGCCCACCCTCGATATCCTCGCGGCCATTCCCGCGCGCGATGGCGGCAGCATCCTCTTCATGGGTGAAGCCGACGCCTGGCTGGTACGCGAGCGGGCCAACAACATCGCCGTCGACCTGCGTACCGGGCAGGTGATGGGCAGGCATGACGGCCGTGCGCTGAGCGTCCATCAGCGCATCGCCGAAATGGCCGACCCCCTGCACTTCGGCAGCTTCGGTGGCTGGCCCATCCGGCTGCTCTGGTTGCTGGCCGGCACCCTGCTGACCGGGCTGTGCTTTACCGGCGTGTATCTCTACGGGCTGCGCACCGTGGATTCGCTGCGATCGGCAGCAAAGAGGAGGCCGGCGTGAGTCACGAAAAACGGCCGGCGCCTTGGCGCGCGGCGTGGCACGGCATGGGTCGTTGGCGCTGGCTGTGGTTGGTGCTGCTGCTGGTATGGGCGTCGCTGGTGCCACTGGAAGCCATGAAGTAGCGACGACGCAGGCGCTGCCCGCGCGTCCATGCCAGGGGTGCGCAGGCCGGTGAAACGGCTATCGTGCCGGTGCCGGGAAACCATGCCGCCTGGCCGCCCATACCACCCCCAACGCAAGCGCCAGAAGCGCGATCAAGACGGGGGCGAAAGCACCTGCGCCCACGCGTTCAAGCAGCACGCCCCCGACGATGCCCCCCCCGGCAATCGCCAGGTTCCAGGCCGTGACCAACATCGACTGCGCGACATCGGCGGCACTGCCTGCCACCTTGGCCAGCGCGGTCTGGAACAGCGTCGCCGAACCCCCGAACGCCACGCCCCACGCGGCCACGGCCACATACACCACGCCGGGTACATCACGGGCCACACCGAGTGCCAACGCGGCCATCGCAAACACGCCGATGCTGCCCAGTGTCATTGCGCGCAGGCGACGATCAATCAGCACGCCGACAATCCAGATGCCCAGCAACGATGCAACGCCGAACACCAGCAGCACCGCGTCGGTGCGCTGCGCCATGCCTGCGGCAGACAGGAACGGCGCGATATAGGTGTAGAGCACGTTGTGGGCCAACACGAAGGCGAGCACCGCGACCAGCACCGGGCGCACGCCGGGCAGGGTGAACACCTGCCGCAGCGACAGCGCCCTGCCCGCCGCCTGCCCCGCGAAATCCGGCAGCTTGAGACGCGCCCACAGCATCAGCACCAGTGCCAGCCCGCTCATGGTGCCAAAGCACACCCGCCAGCCCACCAGGTTGCCAACGAACGTGCCGGCAGGCACGCCCAGCGACAACGCCAACGGTGTACCGACCATCGCGACGGCAATGGCACGGCCCTTCTGGTGGTCGGGCACCATGCGCGCCGCATAACCGGCCAGCAGCGCCCACAACACGCCAGCCGACACTCCGGCCAGGAAGCGCGCCGTCATGGTCAGGACGTAACTGGTGGAGAGCGTGGTCACCGTGTTGGCCAGCACAAAGCCGGCAAGGGCCGCCAACAGCAATGGACGGCGACGCAGGCCCTGCGTGGCGGCGGTCAACGGGATTGCCGCCATCAGTGACCCGATGGCATAGATCGTGACGGTCTGCCCAACCCATGCTTCGGACACTGCCAGGCTCTGCGCCATCTGCGGCAGCAGACCGGCCGGCAGCGCCTCGGTCAGGATGGTGATGAAAGCCGCCATTGCCAGCGCAAGCAGCGACGCCAGCGGCAGCCGCCCCTCCGCGGCGGCCCCCACCCGTGCCGTGGGCGCACTCATCGGTGAACCCCGCCGATGTGCGGGAAGACTGGGAGACGCGTCATGCTGTTCAACTCGCTGTGATTGGCAGGCCACAACGATAGGAACCCGGCGATTAAAGAAAAAGTGGGCTACAGTTCCTCGATGTGCGGAACATCCTGTCCGCAATGAAGGGACTGGATCATGGACAGCCTGGGTGGCTTCGTCGTGTTCGTGCAGGTAGCCGAAACCCGGAGTTTCGTCTCCGCCGGGCGGCTGCTCGGCGTATCGGCCTCCGCTGTCGGCAAGAGCGTGGCGCGGCTGGAAGAAAAGCTGGGCGTGCGCTTGTTCCACCGCAGCACGCGCAGCGTCACGTTGACGTCCGAGGGCGCCCTGTTCCTGGAGCGCAGCCGCCGCATCCTGGCAGAGATCGAAGCGGCTGAAATGGAACTATCGCAGGCCACCGCCGCACCGCGGGGACGTCTGCGGGTCAGCCTGCCGCTGGTCAGCTCGCTGGTGCTGCCGGTGCTCGGCGAGTTCATGCAGGCGTATCCGGAGATCGAACTGGACCTGGATTTCACCGACCGCATGGTGGATGTGATCGAAGAAGGTTTCGACGCCGTGGTCCGCACGGGCGAACCTGCAGATTCACGGCTGTCCGCCCGTCGCTTGGGCGCCTTCCAGATGCGACTGGTCGCCTCGCCTGCGTACCTGGCGCGACGTGGGACGCCCGCGCTGCCGGTCGATCTGCAGCAACACGCTTGCCTGCACTTCCGCTTTCCGAACAGCGGCAAGCTGGAGACCTGGGCGCTGCGGCAGAAGCCCGGCGAACCCGAGCTGCAACTGCCGACTTCGATGATCTGCAACAACATCGAAACGCGCGTGTGTTTTGCGCTCCGGGGCTTGGGCATCGCCTACCTTCCCGACTTCGCCATCCGCGAGCCGCTGGACGATGGACGGTTGCTGCCGGTCCTCGCCGACTACGTACAGCGCAGCGGGGTTTTCCATGTGCTGTGGCCGGCAAGCAAGCATCCCTCGCCCAAGATCCGGGCACTGGTCGATTTCCTGTCCGCGCGGGTGTTTCCCACCACGGAGAGCCCGGCGCCCGGATCCGAACGGCGGCGACGGCGGTAAGGCCGGTCGTGGCCCCGGGACGCGGGCGGACTCAGAACAAGGTGGCCTGCGCGGGCGGATAAATCAGGTCCTGCCCCACCGCCCGCGCCATCGGATTGAGCGGATGCGGCTTCGGTTCCGCACCGGACACGATGTGCAGCACCTGATTGCCGCGGTGCGTCAGCAGGTCGGAGACCAGGCGCCGATGGCAACGCCACCAGGGCGCCTCCGCGCACATCAGCGCCGTCCGGTGCGTACCCGCCAGCGCAAGAATTTTCTCCAGCCCGCCGGCAAATTCGGCAGACGTCATATGGTCGGCATAGCCCTGAAAGGCCGCGATATCCCACGCGCCGTTGGGCGATTCCGGCTGCACCCTGCGACGCCCGCCCAGTTCGGGAATCCACTGGTAGGCCACGCCGAGGCTTGGCAGCGTGTCTGCCATCTGCTCCGAAGCAAACCAGGGGTGGCGACGCGAGCCCGGAAAGCGACGCACGTCCGCAATGGCCGATATTCCGTGCGCGGACAGCAGCTGCAGGAACGTGTCCCAAGGCCGGGTGGAGTGACCGATGGTCCAGAGCGTCAGCGAATGCGGGGCAGGCAGATTGGACGGCATGAAATCATTAGACAGGGGGGCGCATAAAAGGCGCGTGGTCAGGGCATGGGGCTGCTGCGCGAACGTGGAACGATGCGATTACGAGGACACCCAGTGCGGCGGCGCCATGTAGATTGGGTTTCGTCATTCCAGGTCCTCCAGCTCGACCACGGCAGGCGTCGCTTGTCTGGCCTCGCCAATGGCCATGACGATAATCGGCAAGTCCAGTTCTGCTTCGGCCTCAGCGGCCCGATCCTGATAGGCCTTCATGGTCGAGGGCGCGTTCACGAGAACAACCACACGGCCATAGGTTGTGTCGGTGTAAATCCCTCTGGCATCAGGGAACCATTTGGCCATGAACTCTCCATCCGCCAACTCCTGCATATCGCGAACGGAATAACGGTATCCAGCGTCATAGGTGACTTCGGCAGGACCTCGCGCTGTCTGGATCACTCGGCCCTGAAGGGGCGCGCCCCCCTTCAACAGCACCACTACCTTCAGCGGTTCGCAGACAATCCGCCTGCCTGCGTATCGTTCCTGGGCCGCGAGGCGAAGTGGAATCACAGCGGTCACCAGATCCCGCTCGATAGAGGACCCTGCGCATGCAGGATCATCGTGCAGCCGTCCGTCCGCCCGGTCTCCAGCGGCACCGGGATATGGCCGGTCCTGCGAACAGCCCACTGACAGTGCAGTGCAGAAAATCAGCAGAAGGCGCGCCGAGCAGCATGCTTGCATGGGTTGAATGCTCCTGGATGGTCCGGATTGACCATTCTGATGACGTACTTACTGCTAGCCTACCTACTTCGGGGCGTTGAAGAAGCCCCCAGTTCACCCACCGGGACGTGGACACCTCTATGGAATGGAAGATTCTCGCTTGCTCGCTCCTCCTGAGCCTGTCCACGACAGCTTGGGCACAAGTGCCTGAGCCAGACTCTGAGTTGGGCCAGGAGATGCAGACGCTGGTGAAGAACTACGTCGCCGAGCATCCCGGGATATCCATCGACGAAGCCATCACCAGGCTCGCGGTTCAGACGGAAATCCTGCAATCAATGCAGGACGTGCGCCGGGAGTTCGCGGGCAGATTGACGGAGATATCCATCCAACCAGCGCCGGATCAACACATCCTTGTTGAACTGAAAGGCTCAGCGCCTGTCGCCAACAGGCTACTCGTTACCCCCAGTGGTAGCACGCGGGTAGTCTTCGAAGAGGGCCACAAGCACACCGGCGAAGAGTTCCACGCACGTATTGATAAGCACAAGGATCTTCTTTACAGCGCCATACCGGGCATGACCGGCTTGCTCGGTCGTCCAGGTGAAGATCGCTTGATCATCTACATCGAAGGCAATGAGCGGCAAGCGGAGGCGCTACAGGCTGCGGTCGAAAGACTCGAGCGCGTGCTGGGCCTTCCGATATCCCTGCGGCCAAACATGGCCAGATCCCGGATCAGCTTCTAGACATCGCTCGCGTCCACAACCCCAAGAAGATCCCAGCGTTGACCACCATCGATATTCCGCTGACGGCCTGCCTCGGCTCCCTCGTGACCACGAAGCATGAAGCGCGTAAGCCAGCTTTAACCCCGTCTCAGTTAGCCCTTGACGCCTGACCGGCCGAGAACCATTCGACCGCTTTACTCATTACATTCATCACGCAAACACGCTTCCAACCACTCAGCAGCTGCACCGATTGATGCTTCAGGACCTATGCCCTGAACGACCTGATCCGGGGCAAGTTTGCCGCCATAGCGATTGCCGTTCCGATCCTCAAATACAGCCGTGGTGAGATAGAGTCTGGATCCATCTGCAAGCTTGTATGTCGTGTTGGACGTAGAGTAGCCAGACGTGGCACCGCCGAAAGAGCGGGTAAGACGCCGGCCACGGAAAGCCACCGCAACGGCTTCCCCGGAGCTGGCAGTTCGCCCAGAAGTCACCACCGCGACAGGCACGCTTCTGAGGTCCGGCACGTCGATAATTCCTTCGTGGCCTTTGAGAGTCCAAGGACTGGAAGAACCGTCTCTATAGCGGAACCTACCCACCCCCTCCGTACCCAGCAGCGGCGATAGGCCGTCCAGCATCGGCCACATGTTCCCGCCCCTGTTCCCGCTGAGGTCGACTATCCACGCCCTGGCCCCGGCCTCCAGTCCTTTCGCGAGAGCTTCCCGGATACTGTTCGCAAATACGCGCTCAAGCTCATCGTCCGTTCCACGAAACATCGGCACGTGGATAACCGCGATCCCTGGAGGAAACATGCGCCAGGTTGCGTGCTCCACTTCTGCTTCGGATATCCTCTCCGCCTCCTGCACACCATCTGGCGAGCTCAGGAAGCTATGCCCGTCCCCCAGATCCCGCAGAAGGGCTTTGATGGCCGAACGCGCTTGCCAAAGCGTGGCATCCGAGGCTGGCCGACCCGCCTCGATGCGCTCTGGGCCAAGCGCCTCGTAAGCCAGAGCATGGGTCTTGATGAGGCCTACCGCCTCGACATAGATCGCCTGAGCCTGCGCTTGCCCGGCGCTATTGGATTCAGCCGATTCCACCCTCAGCCCCTTCACCTCGAGCCGGGTTTCATTCTCGGCTACAAAGGAAGCCACGACCAAATCATAAGACCTCGGCAGATCTATCTGGATCAGCGCTTCAGAGCTGGGTGCCCCACTCTCGAATCGTCGCGTTGCACGCCCGACCGTTTTCTTTCCGTCGAAAGCGCGCAATTGAACCGAGGAGGCTCCCTCTGCGGTCAGGTGCCGCGCCGACAGCTTGAGTGTCTTGGAGCCGTAGTCTTGACTCTTCAGCGCGTACATCACTCGGCACGTTGAACCGCGCTTGGCCTCGATGAGAACCGAGGCGTTCTGTCCAACCAAAGGGTCGCCCTGATGGTCGAAGCGACAGTCCTGCGTTCCTTCCTCTCTGGTGCTCCAACCCAGAGGCGGAAGCCCGGCAAGATTGCAGCCTGCAACAATGCAGCAAATCAAAAATACCAGCGCCGTGGAGACATGCGTCATGAAGACCTCCGCTCACTCGTGACCACGCGAAGCACGAAGCGGCGTCAGCCAACCCTTCTCTGCGGAAACACGCTTCACGTCGGCCATGTACAACAAATGGTCCAGCGCATCCTCCTCCACCTCCTGGTCGTGGAATTCCTTGAACCACGCCGCCACCGATTCGGCGGGCCGGCGCATCCATACCTGCTTGTCGCCGGCACGGAACAGCAGCGTCCTGCAACCGGGGCCGACTTCCACGCCATCCAGGTCGCGCCACATGATGCGGACCTCGCCGAACGGCGAGCGCCGGGTCAGCGAATCGCCGGTGACGAGGATCGTTGCGCCCAGAGAGCGGAGCGCGGCAAGCGCGGAGCCCACGGCGATCGCAGCGCCAAACCAGAGCATGAAGCCCTTGGCGATGGTGATGACCAGAATAGTCGCCACGAGGGCGGTGCCGAGGCCGACGATGACGTGCGGGGTTTCGGTGAAGGTGTAGACGGATCTGCGCATGTGCATCCTGCTCATGGGGTGGTGTAGATCGGGCGTGCCCGCTTGCTGCGGGCTGTGCGCGATTGTAGCGATAGTTGGCGCGTGGCCTAAAGCACGCCACGCAGGGCGTCACGCGCCGTCCTGACCATATCCCGGCCGTCGCCCAGCAAGGCATCGATCAGGCTGTCGCTGGATATCGCCTCCTCTACCGAGGTGTGTATGTCGCGGTGCGCCATATGGACGATCTCCAGCACGTCGGCAAGGGCGCGCAGCTGGCGGTCCACCAGCCTGAGATCGCAGCGCCAGGCGTCGGCGGCGGCGCGTGGATCCGGGTTGAAACGGTCGCTGGGCGAGCGCGGGGGCGGCGGCGGTACGGCGACCACGGGGCGGTAGGCGTTCCGGGAACTTTCGTGCGCCTGCAGGATGCCTTCCAGCTTCGTGACGAAGCGCGGGGGCAGCGTATGGACGGATTCGCCGATGAGCGCGTACAGGCGAACGCTGGCTCTGAATTCTGCGGACAAGGGGTGACCTCGCATGGCATGGCCACCGGCGCCGAGGCGCGGGGTGGCGGACGGTGCGGGTCGAAGTACCGGCGTCGTACAAAGCAGTTAACCGGCGGATCATGCGATCCCCCGCACCGTCCGCCAAAAGGATGGCACGAGGGCGCATGCTCCGCCGTACCCGAAGGCGACAACGGAGACGCTTTGCTAACGACATACGGGACTTCGATCCCGGCTGGCCCTACGGGTCAGCACGGACATCGTGTGCTGGTGTGGCGGGCGTGTACATGAGGAAAGTTGCGGATTTGGCACGGCGGCGGAGGTGTTACCCGCGACGGCCCTGCAGGGCGACGGCGGTGATGACGCAGACCAGGGCTGCGCATGCGCCGAGGACGAAAAGCTGCATCGCCGCGATCATCTTCGGGCCGGCGCCCAGGGTGGCTGAGAGCCAGATGACGAGCGCTGCGCAGAGCAGTGAAATCGTGGCTGAGATGTACCGGAGGGCTTTCATTGCTTGCCTTCCAGGGCGGCTGAAGCTCGCCGCTGAGATACCACTATAAGGCGTCCGTGTTCAGTGGGAGGTTCAAACATCATTGGTAGTGCGGTGACAGGCTCCGGGCCCAGTGGCGACGTCAGGGAGCGGCCAACAAGCCGCTCCCGGACGCCGCATACCTTTGGATCCAACTTTAGAGAGCCTGCATGACCGAGCGCTCCGCTCGGAACAGCTCGCCAGCCCCCCAGAGCGACGACCCGGCGATGTCCGCCACGCCACTGCGGGGCTCCGTCATATCGGTAGCCACTGCCTGGAACGAGCTCATGGCGCCGATGAGGAGATTCAGTTCGGCATTTCCTGATGCCTGTCCCACCCCCACTCCATTCTCAACGCGTCGGGACTGGGATGCGGACGCTGAAGTAGCCGAAGACAATGGAGTCAGCTGGCTGGCGATACTGCTTGCAGAGATGGCATTGCCACCATCACCGGGTTGCACGAAGGCAATTGCGAACTCGCCGCCCTGGAAGTGGCGCAGCACGCGCATCTGCTGGGCTGCACTGCCATCAACGCGGACGACCAGGTCGTCCCCGTCGCGATGGTAGGACAGACGGTTGCGGCTGATGGCATCGAAGTACAACCAATCGGTGCCGCCACCCGTATTGTCGACTGTGTCCGCACCCGATCCCTCGGCATAGAAGTAAGTATCGTTGCCGACGCCGCCGAACAGCTGATCATTTCCATCTTCACCCACCAGCTGGTCGTCGCCGGCACCCCCGATGAGGATGTCCTTACCCGATCCACTGAAGCTGCCGTTGCCACCGGACAAGTAGTCGTTACCCTCTCCACCGTCCAGCTTGTCGTCGCCTCCCATCGCAAACAGCGTATCGTCCCCGGCGAGCCCCTTGATCAGATCTCGCCCGCTCGTCCCCACCAACTGCTCAGCACTGGCGGTGCCGTTTATCTTCGACGGGTAGTCGCTGTCGTTGCCGGCACCCGGCGTACCGCCGTCGTTGCCGCCGCCCCCGTTGTTACTCACCAGCGCATTGATTGCCGCAGTGTCGAGCGCCGATCCGCTCGCGGGTTGCAGGTAGTCCAGCGACATGTCGCCGCCCAGGAAGTGGCCGGTCACGGTAACGCGCTGGTTGCTGTTGCCGTTGACGGTGATGACCAGGTTGTCGCCCTCTCGGGTAAACCCGAGCTGGGCCGCAGTGATGCCGTTCTGGAAGAACAACCATTCGGTACCGCCGCCAGTATTGTCGATGACGTCGACACCACCGCCGTAGATGTACTGGTCGTCACCACTGCCTCCGATCAGCACATTGCTGCCGTCCTGGCCGCGCAGTGAATCGTTGCCCGCGCCACCTTCGAGCCGGTCATTTCCGGAACCCGCCGCACTGCCGTTGCCGCCAGCCAGCGAATCGTTGCCGTCACCGCCGCGCAGCGTGTCATTGCCGGCCATGCCGAACAGCGTGTCGTCGCCGCCGAGGCCCTCCAGCAGATCCTTGCCCGTGCTGCCTACCAACTGCTCCCCTGCGCCCGTCCCCTGAATGACCTGGTCGAAGCCGGTGCCGCCGCCAGCCACGATCTGGTTGATCTGCGCCGTGGTGAGGTATGCGCCGCCATCGGGTTGCACGTAGTCAATCGCCGCATCGCCACCGAGGAAGTGGTTGGTCACGCGGACGCTGGGCGTCGCAGCGTTGTCCAAGGTGATCAGCAGGTCATTGCCGTCGCGGCTGAACGAGATCCGTTCACGGGTGACGCCGCTGTTGAAGAAGACGCCGTCGAAGCCGCCTCCGGTGTTGTCCACGCGATCAACGCCGCTGGTGGTGTCGAACACATACTTATCGTCGCCGGCCCCACCAATCAGCGTGTCATTGCCGGCGCCACCCACGATGGTATCGCTGCCGCCCATGCCGTTGATGACATTGTCCTGCGCGTTGCCAGCCAGGTAGTTGTCCAGTGCATTGCCAGTGCCGTTGATGACCCCAGCGCCGGTCAGGAACAGGTTCTCGATATTCTCTGACAAGGCATATGTCGCCGTGGTCTGCACCTGGTCCTTGCCGCCGCCGGGGGCCTCCACGACGTCATCGTCGCTTTCATCGGTGATATAGACGTCATCACCCAGTCCGCCTTCCAGGCGGTCCAACCCCTCTCCACCATCGAGATAGTCGTTTCCAGCTCCACCGTACAGTTGGTCGGTGCCTGTGCCCCCGAAGAGGGAGTCGCTTCCATCCAGGCCGTACAGCAGGTCGTCACCATCCCAGCCACCCAGCGTATTTGCCGCTGCGTTGCCCGTGATCGTGTTGTCCAACCCATTGCCGTTCCCGGTCTGGATTCCGACGGCCAGGATGAGGTTTTCAACTTCGTCGGCAAGCACCAGATTGGTCTCATAGCGTCGTTCGACGGTGTCGACACCTTCGCCAGCGTACTCGTGTATTAAATCGCCGCTGCTGTCGTTGATGAAGTAGTCATCCCCCTGGCCACCGTACATCTGGTCGCCGCCCTGCCCGCCGTCGAGCAGGTTGTTGCCGGCATTGCCGATCAATACATTGTCGCCAGTGTTGCCGGTGCCATTGATGTTGCCGGTACCGACCAAGGTCAGGTCCTCCAGCGTGGTGCCCAACACGTAATCGATGGAAGACTCCACCGTATCGCGGCCCTCGCCATCCAGCTCGACCACCACGTCGCCGCTGTCGTCCACGCCATAGGTATCGTCGCCAAGCCCGCCCACCATGCGATCAGCGCCTCCACTGCCGTCCAAGCGGTTGCTGCCGCTGTTGCCGATCAGCTCGTTGTCGCGCTGGTTTCCGATCGCGATGACGGCACTGCTGCCTTCAACCTGGATCAGTCGCTCGATGTTGGCCGACAGGGTGTAATCGCTGCTGGCGTAAACACTGTCCGAACCCTCCCCAGCCGCTTCGACGACGACGTCGTCACTGGTGTCGATCCGGTATTCGTCATCGCCGGCACCACCAGCGAGCAGGTCGATGCCTTGCCCTCCGTCCAACAGGTCGTTGCCCGCGGAACCTTCCAACTCGTCATCGCCGCCCATGCCGAACAGACGATCATTTCCATCACGACCATCCAAACGGTTACCTGCATCGTTCCCGGTCAGCGTGTTGGCGCCGCTGTTGCCGCTGCCATTGATCGATTCCCAGCCCGCCAGCACCAGATCTTCGACGTTGTCGGACAGCACGTGGTCGATATCGGACAGCACCGTGTCGTGCCCACCAACAGCCGCTTCCACGACCGTATCCCCGGCCTCGCCGACAACATAGTAATCGTCACCGTCACCGCCGACTGCCCGATCCGCGCCCTGGCCGCCGTCAAGCCGATCGGCACCGGCGCCGCCAAGGAGCTCATCGTTGCCGGCGCCACCGAACAGCTGATCGTCGCCCGCATCGCCGTGCACTGCATCATCGCCGTCTTCGGCGTGGATCACATCGTTGCCGGTCTGCCCATGGATCAGGTTGGCCAGGCTGTTGCCGATAATCGTGTCATCCGCTGCAGTCGCGCGTAGCACCTCCGCGTCCAAACCCAATGCGTCCACCTGCCAGGCAGGCCCGGTGCCGGCGATGACGCGCAATCCGGTTGTCGCCAGCCCCGTTAGCGAATCGAACATGCCCTCGAGTCGGATCTCGTCCGCCTCGGTACCGGCGTAACGCAGTACCAGGCTGGTGCCATCGCGGCGCATGACGACTTCGGTCGCGGCGACGTCCTGCAGACGCAGGGTGTTGAGCCCAGCAAGGTCGGAGATCGTGTCTTGGCCATCACCCCGTGCGAACACGTACTCGTCGTCGCCCTCGCCACCTCCCATCCGATCATCGCCGGCGCCACCGGTCAGGATGTCATTGCCCGATCCGCCCAACATTTCGTCGATATCCGCGCCACCGGACAGCAGGTCGTCGCCTTGGTCGCCGGCCATCCAGTCTCGACCGTCGCCTCCGTCCAGTACATCCACGCCGCTGCCTCCGTAGAGCGCGTCCATGCCAGCGCCGCCACTCAGCGTGTCGGCCCCCTCTCCGCCAGTGAGAGTATCGTTGCCGTCCTCTCCCAGGACGATGTCATCGCCTTCCTCACCCTGCAGCAGATCGTCGCCCTGCCCTCCGGAAAGCTGGTCATTGCCGGTGCCGCCGCGAATGTCGTCGTGACCAGCCAGGCCGGCCAGCGCGTCATTGCCGTCGTAGCCCTGCAGTGCGTCGTCGCCAGCCGTCGCCTGCTGCACCATCGACTTCACTGCGTCGACGTTCCAAACAACACTGTCGGCGAAGCAGATCTCGTCAATACGCGTTGCGCTTGAGCCATTGCCGATGAAGTAGCCGGAAACGATCACGAGATCGCCGTTGGTACCTACGGCCAGATGAAGGTCGTCACCACTGCGGGTCGCGATTACGTCGCCCGGGGCAATGCCGGCAAGGAACTGCACGGCGTCCACGCGCCCCTGACCGTCGTCATAGTTGTTGATGACGTCACGGCCGAAGCCGACCCCGAACACATAGACGTCGTTGCCATCGCCCCCCTGAAGCACGTCATTACCGGCACCGCCCTCCAGGCGATCTGCGCCTGCGCCACCATCGAGATGATCATCGCCCTCCCCGCCGGATAGGACGTCCACGCCCTCGCCGCCGGACAGCCGGTCGTTGCCGGCGTCACCAGTGAGCTGATCGTTGCCGTCGTCGCCGTTCAATCGGTCAGCCCCGCCCCCGCCCGACAGGGTATCGTTCCCACCGCGGCCACTCAGCCATTCATTGCCGTCGCCGCCGTTGATGACATCGTCCGTGTCGTACCCATAAAGGTCGTCCACCCCTGGCACCGGCACGAGGACCTTCGCCTTCACATCTGCGATCGTCCACGATGTGCCATCGGCGAAGCGGATCTGGTCCAGTCGATACGCACTACCGCCGTCGTCGCGGAAGTAGTTCTGGATGTCGATACGGTCGTCAGTCCCTGCGATCTGGATGCACAGGTAGTCGCCACTGCGCCAGACCTTCAGGTCCGACGGCGCAATGCCCGCACCGATCTCCAGCACGTCCAGCCGGTCGGCTGCGGTATCGTAGTTGTGGATCCGGTCGTGCCCGGCCCCGCGAGCGAAGACGTAGCGGTCATTGCCCGAACCGCCATCCAGGTAGTCATCCCCGGCCCCGCCGTCAAGGCGATCGTCGCCGCTGCCACCATGCACCGAATCCGCTCCGCTTCCAGCGAAGAGCTTGTCGGCACCATCTCCGCCGTCAAGCGCATCATCGCCTCCGCCGGCATGCAGGGTATCCATACCGGTGCCGCCGTCCAGCTGATCTTGCTGCGAGCCCCCATAGAGCGTGTCATCTCCGTCCTGCCCGTACACCACGTTGCGCCCTTGGCCCGCGAACACGATATCGTTACCGGCCCCTGCCAGAATCTGCTCGCTGACATCCAGCGCATCCGCGCCCAGAACGGTGTCCGCCTCGGCACCACCAGTGCCGTGCCGCAACCCGACCGAAAGCAGCGCAGCGTTGAAGGCGGCATCCTGGGCGTTGTCGGCCACCCAGCTACGCAGCATCGCCTCGCTTTCGTTCCACATTGCTCCCTGCACCTGACGGGGCATGGCGCGCACCAGCTCGACCAGATCGAGGGCCGCGTTGGTCCGGTCGATGGCATAGCGATCGAGCAACACTGCGTTCACCGGTGAGAAATCCACCACAGTGGTTCCTGCATCGGTATCGATGGTCAGGGTCACCTTGTTGATATAGGCCCGAAGCCGGGTCTGGACCGCCAGCTCGGCGTAGCTGCTCTCCAAGAAGGCGTCGTACACACGCCCGTAATTGTTTAGATTGGCCGTGCCCCAAAATACGGCGCTGATCGGCAGCATGCCCAGCACCGCCTCCGCCACCCGGACCTTGCGTGTGTACGCATCATCCAGCTTCTCAGGGTCGCCCCAGACCACCATTTCGTTCGGACGTAGTCGCACCACATTGGAAGAGCTTTCGTCATAGCGGCCGCCTCCCATGTGCAGGTCGATGCGTTCGTCGCTGAACTTGGGATTGGTCTTTGCCCATTGATAGAGGACTTCATCCATCAACCCTCGCTGGGCCTCACGCGTCGTGGCAGCGGCGAATGACTGGATCGCCTGTAGCAGGGCTGGCGAGAGCGCAGCCGCTTCACGCAGGTCCCGCAGCAAACCCATGCCCTTTAGATCGGGTAGCGCAAAGAGTTCCTCCGGGATGGCCACATGGTCGGAGAAGTCGCTGTGAATCGTGTCTGCATCGAAGTTGAAGTCCTGCATGACATGGGTGGTTTCCACGCCGTTGGCGTCGACCCGGGTGAACGTACTGCTGGCGATCAGATTGCCGCCTGCAACATCGTCACTTGCCGGGCCATTGCCCAGAAACTGCGTCTTCAGGCGAGTGATGCCCAGCTGCGACAGCGTCATCAGTTCAGACGACTCGCTGATGCCGTTGCCATTGTGGTCCTGCCATATCTGCAGCGAAGCGAATGCAGCGTCGGCCGCGTCAAGGAAACCATCCTGGTTTGCGTCCAGATCGGCCAAGGCTTCCATGCCCGTAAGCGCGAGGTTGCCGTTGCCCAAGCGGGTCTGGTCGCCGAACAGCTCGCGACCAGTCTCGATGCCGCCGGAACCGTCGAGGTCGCGCACGAGTATGCCGTCCTCGGCACCGATCCAGCCTGTGGCCGTGCGGATGCCGTCACCATCGTAATCAAACAGCGGACCGGACCAGTTGCCGTCCCCGATGGTGGTCACCACTCCATCACCATTCAAGTCCAGGCCAATCGGATCGTAGCGCTCGATGCGGTAGTCGTCGCCTCGAATGGCGTCGCCAAGCCGCGACAAGGCGTCTTGGATCGGTCCATTGGCTTCGTCCCATATCTTTCCACCGATGTATCCGCCAAGGACCGCAGCCAGCCCCACCGCAATGGTCACAGGCAGTCCGATGGTCAGGCCAAATGCACCGGCCAGGGCGAGAGCGGCGAAGCCAAAAGCCTCTGCCATGAGCAGGCTGCTGCCGGCCTTGCCCAAGTCGCTCCAGTTCTGGTCGGCCACCGCACTTGCCATCTGGAATACATCGAACGCGGGCCCCAGCAGTTCGCCGGCCGCGCGCCCGGCCGGGCTGTTTCCAAACGATCCGAGATCGCTGAGCGCCTTCTGCTGCATGTTGCCCATGAAGCTGCTCAGCTGGTCCTGGGTCTTGATGCTCTGCGTGACCATACTGTCGGCCATCGCATTGTAGTGATTGGCCAGATTCTGATAGGTCTGGGAGAAACTCAGATTCGGGTTATTGGCGTAGCGCTGCGCATTGAGATCCGCATAGCGCGCATTGGCCTGAATGCCGCTCTGGAGACCGTTGATCTTCGCTTCGAAAGCCGTCTTGCCGTTCTGGATGGCCAGATCGTAGCCCTGTTCATACGCATCGTAGAAGCCGCCGATGAAATTATTCATGTGCCCGGCGAAATCACTGGCACCCTGTTGAATCTGCTCGATCGTCATTGTTGTCGTTGCCACTGGAACACTCCTTTGTTGTGGTGAATCGATCAGATAATTCATCAATCCCGGGCCACGCAGGCATAACGGAGTCGCAGTCGGTCATGCAATGCTTGGTGGGGGGCGGCTATGCGCCGCCGCAGTCAGCTGGCCCTGCCCCCCCTCCCGGTGCGCACGTCCGTGGGGCCAAGCGACGCGTGTACCGCTAGCGCAGAACAACCTTAGGCACGCCGCAGAAAAGCATCCATGCGGCCAGGGCTGCGCCATAGCCGAGCACTCCGCCCACCAGTGCCGTGCCAAGCACATGTCGCGAAAAGAGCAGATAGAGGCTCTGTCCCCGCGGTGTGGCGCCGGTACCCCACTCCAGGACGATAATGGGCAGCACGATGAGGCCGATGCAGATCAAGGCGCCTCCGCTTGCGACAAACACCCGGGTGGCCAGGCTATTGTCGGGCGGCTTGAACCCGGACAGCGCACGGCGCATGCGAAGGAAAAGCAGAGGTACAGACACCAGGTACATTAGGGCCACGTAGACCCACGCTCGCGCGTCGCCAGCTCGGTCATCGCCCATCAACTGCTTGACCATCGGCAGTTGACGGATCGCTTCTGCTGCCAGTGCAAGGCATACGCTCAGCCACATGGCCATCTTGAACAAACGGGAAACCTGTTGCCATTGCACGTCCCGCTGCTGCTGCTCTGGTTCCATGCCTTCGAACATGTTCGCTTTCCCAAGTAGGTATAGTGCGGGGAGCTCAGCGCTCGCGCAGCGATTCTGTGGTGTGTTGCTGTAACGGACTCAGCAGGTAGTCGATCACCCGCCGCTTGCCGGTCTTGATCTCGGCGCTGAGGTTCATGCCGGCGCTCAACCGTACGTTTACCCCGTCGATCTGCAGCATGGTCTTGTCCAGCTTCACCCGTACCGGAAACACCAAGCCAAGCTTCTCATCCTGCATTGCATCGTGGGACACGCTGACCACCTTGCCGGTCAGGTAGCCATAGCGCGTGTACGGAAAACTCTCCACCTTGACCGTCACCGCCTGTCCGGTCCGGACGAAGCCGATGTCCTTGTTAAGGATGGTCGCCTCTACCTCCAGCGCTTCCTCGCTGGGCACCACGGCCAACAGAGGCTGCGCCGGAGTCACGACGCCGCCAACGGTATGCACCGCCAGCTGTTGCACAGTGCCGGCAACAGGAGCGCGCAGGGTCATCTGGTGGTCGCGCTGGCCGCTACGCGACACTTCAGGGGTCATCTGCCCGATTTGTTCCTGAGCCGAGCGCAGGCCGTCCAGGGTCTGCTGGCGGAAATCGGTAACGAGCACCCGGAGCTCTTCCTCGGCGGCCAGCAGGGCCGAGCGCACTTCCTGAACACGGTTGCGTTGGGTGGCCAAGTCGCTTTCGCCGGCGATGCGTTCCTGCTCACGCAGCAGGTAGTCGTGCCGGCCTACGTAATTCCCATCGAGCAGGCCGCGGTAGTCGTCGGCGCGCAGCTTGGAGATGCGTGCCGATTCCTCCAGAGGCTGCACTGCGGCTAGTGTAGTGGCAAGCTCCGCGCGGCGCTGGGCGATCATCGCCTGCAGGCTGTGCCGGCGCGCCTCAAGCGCCTCATATTGGCTACGCGCCAGGGCCTGTTCGTCTTTTACCCGGGCCAACGGAAGGTCTATCTCCGCACTGACCTGCGGCGCCCTATCGATATCGAGTGCGATGCCCAAGGCGCGCAGGCGCAGGGCGGTCATGCGCGCGTTGAGCAGCGCATCGCCGGCCTTTGCCACGTCGGCACCGGTAGCCGTGGCGTCCAGGGTGATCAGGACTTGACCTGCCTGGACGGCTTGGCCATCGCGCACCAGGATCTGCCGTATCACGCCAACTTCGGCCGACTGCACCACCTTGGTCCGCGAATCCACCACCGTCCTGCCCGGCGCCACCGCCACGATATCCAGCTTGCCGAGGGTCGCCCAGACTACGGCCACCATGAACATGCAAATGATGATCCGCATGGTCCACCGCGCCGTCGGCGATGTCGGCGTTTCGATCAGTTCCAGATGGGCGGGCAGGAAGGCACGCTCCTCCTCGCCGCGCGGCGGCGGGTCCATTTCTCGCCTCGCCTTCCACGCCGCACCCAATACCGTGCGGTAACGCTTGAGGAAGTCCCCGATGCCATCGCGGATGTGCTTCATGCAATCCCCTGCTGCAATCGGTACAAGTGGGCGTAGTGCCCGCCGGGTCGCACCACCAACTCGTCATGTGTCCCGCTCTCAACGATCTGTCCCTTCTCCACCACTACGATTCGATTGGCGTGGCGGACCGTGGACAGGCGGTGGGCGATGATCAGAACCGTGCGGCCCTTGCAGATCGAACGCATATTGCTCATCACCGCATGTTCGGACTCGTAGTCGAGCGCACTGGTGGCTTCATCGAGGATGAGGATCCTCGGGTCGGTGATCAACGCCCGCGCGATCGCGATGCGCTGGCGCTGGCCGCCTGACAGTCCGGTACCGTGTTCGCCCACCTTGGTGTCGTAGCCTTCGGGCAGCGCCGCGATGAACTCGTGCGCGCCGGCCAGCGTGGCAGCCTGGATCACCCGCTCCAAAGGCATGCCCGGATCGCTTAACGCGATGTTCTCCCGCACACTGCGGTTGAAGAGAAAGTTCTCCTGCAGCACGACACCGAGTTGGCGGCGCAGCCATGCTGGATCGGCCAACGCCAAGTCCTGTCCATCAACCAGCACGCGGCCGCGTTCGGGGGTGTAGAGACGCTGCACCAGCTTGGTCAGCGTGCTCTTGCCGGAGCCGGAGCGGCCAACGATGCCGATGACTTCCCCCGCACCGATGTCGAGCTCGATCCCCGAGAGCACCTCGGGGGCGTCGGGGCGGTAGCGGAACGCCACCCGCTCGAATGTAACGCGGCCCTTGATCGGCGGAAGTGCAAGGCGGCTGCCCGGTAGCTCGGTCCGGGTATTCAGGATATCGCCCAGGCGCTCAACGGAAATGCCTACCTGTTGGAAGTCCTGCCACAGCTGCGCCAGCCGAATAATGGGAGCCGACACTTGGCCGGACAGCATGTTGAACGCGATCAGCTGACCCAGGCTCAGCTTGCCATCGATGACCATCTTCGCGCCCCAGAACAGGATCGCTACGCTGACGAGCTTCTGCACCAGCTGCACGCCCTGCTGGCCAACGGTTGCTACCTTGGTTACCGCGAATCCCGCACCCACATAGCCAGCCAGCTGGTTGTCCCAGGTGCGGGTCACGCGTGGGTCAACGGCCATCGCTTTGACGGTGCTGATGCCGCTGACGGTTTCCACCAGGAACGACTGGTTGTCAGCGCCACGTGAGAACTTCTCGTTGAGGCGCTGTCGCAGCACAGGTGTGATGCCTGCCGAGATGAGCGCATACAGCGGCAGCGACAACACGACGATCAGGGTCAGCCAGCCGCTGTAGTAGAACATCACCGCGAGAAACACCCCGGTAAAGAAGAGGTCCAGCACCGAGGTCAGCGCCTGCCCCGTCAGGAAGTTACGAATGTTCTCAAGCTCGCGGACCCGCGCAATGGTATCGCCCACCCTGCGCGACTCGAAATACGCCAGTGGCAAAGACAGCATGTGCCGGAACAGACGCGCGCCCAACTCCACGTCGATCTTGCTGGTCGTGTGTGCGAACACGTAAGTCCGCAGGCCGCTGAGCACCACATCGAACACGGCGATTGACACTAGACCGATGGCGATTACATCCAGCGTGGTCAGCCCGCGATGCACCAGGACCTTGTCCATCACCACTTGATAGAACAGTGGCGTAACCAGCGCCAGCAGCTGGATGAAGAAGGAGACGATGAAGACCTCCAGCAGTAACTTCCGGTATTTGACTACGGCCGGGATGAACCAACTGAAATCAAAACGCGCCAGGTCACCCAGCACCGACGCGCGAGACGCCACCTGCAGGATTCGGCCAGCGTAACGCTGCGTCAGCTGTTCAAACGATATGGTCTGCGGTCGCTTGGTGCGCAGGTCGTGGATCAAGACCTGCTCGCCGTTGATCCGCGCCAGGATGAACGCGTCGTCGTCGGCGCCAAACACTAGTGCGGGCAGGTTCGCCATTGCCAGCCGATCCACGGAAAGCTTGGCGATCTTGGCCTTCAGGCCCAACCGGCGTGCGACCAGCACGAGCATGGTGTCATCCACACGCGCGTTATCGGATGCACACTCGTGCGCCAACTGGTCGGCATCCGCCGCAATTCCATGAAACTGAGCGAGCAGGACCAGCCCGCGTAACGCCAGGCTAATCTCCTCACCCCCGACCACCCCATCACCCACGACCGACAGCGCCGCATTTCCGTGTGACATGTCATCCCTGTAGCGCGGCTTCCACAATGAGCGCGCGTGTCCTCGTCGCGGAGATTGAGTGCGGCGCGCGACGTTGTCAATAGGGGTCAAACGACCGCCATCACAGCCTCCAGAAATGCGGTGCGGACCGTATCTGCTCACCGAATTCCGCCCCGGACACGCTTTATCCCACTGCGACGGATGCCAGCACGCGATGCCTTGGGTCAGGGCTTCAGCTCGGGAGCCCAGGTGCTTGCGAAGAATACTGGGAGTATGGATGCGTACGGTGGCTTTGGATCCGGATCAGCTGGGGCTTGCTGCGTGCTGAGGTTCCAGTTGCGCCCCCCTGCCCCGCAGCACCACGTTGTCCTGGATCCATTGAAGCTTTATCGCCACTTTGCGGCGCAGCGCACGTTCGTGGCGCAGGGCCCATAGTTCACAGCCTTTGCGGCCGGCATCGAAGGAGGTGCAGCGGCGCATCACCAGCGGGGTATCCAGGCCATCGTCCGCGTGGAGACGAGCCAGCCACGCGCCGTCGATGCGCTGGTGCATGCTGGCTACGATCTCGCCGTGGAGGAAGAGCCCGGTGGGGAGCGTGTCGAGGTGGCAGCGCGGCTTCCAGTGGAAGTCGTCTGGCATGGGGGTGAGGGTTTGCTGGGGGACGTCCATGGGGCTGGAGGATAGGTTGGGCTGGTCTCAGGGATGGAGACGGAAATCGATGCGTCGACACGTGGGTGCGGAGCGGGTGCGCCCGGCATCCCGGTGGCGTCGCTGGTCATACGCCGTCAACGGCGACAGTGGCATGCTGCGCATTCGTGCGGGGGACCAACGATGCGGATGACGGGTAGTTTGCTTGCAGCAAGTGCGGTGACGCTGAAAGTCGGCGTGGTGTTCTGGGTGGTGGTGGCGTGGCGGACGCCGGGCGGCGAGCCTTGGGATTCGCCCTCGTTCTGGGCGGTCGTTTATCCCATCGCACTGGTCATTGCCGCAGTCCTGGGCGCCTGCTTTCCCCGGCACGCGTGGCTGTGGGGGCTGTTGCTGATGGCACTGCTGGTGCCGGTGGTGGCCGTGGTGTCGGGCTTTGGCCCGTTGTTGCTGGCCGGACTGGCATACGCACTGTTGCTGGCGGTGCCTGCCATGGCTATCGCGGCGGCGGCAGGTGCGCTGCGTCGCCGCCTGGTTCCGCTGCGTAACGGCTAGATATGGAACATCGGACCCGCTGAGAGCGTCCGCGAACTCACTCTGACCCGCAATGCAATAAGCAGGCTGGCGAGCAGCATCACGGCCGCGGCGACGATGAGCACGGCCACGATGCCGCCCAACCCGAACACCAGGCCGCCCAGCGCCGCCCCCGCCGCGATGGAAGACTGCACAGCGGCGACGACCATCCCGCCGGCACTCTCGGCCTGGTCGGGCACCGCGCGCGCGACCCAGCTCGACCAGGCAACGGGCACGCCACCAAAGGCCAGGCCCCAAAGCGCGACAAGGATCGACAGCCCACCAACGCCCACCGGCAAAAGGAGCATGCCGAGAGCGGCTACGCCAACCAAGGCAGGCATGATCACCAACGTGACTTTCAGACTGCGCTCCATGAGCCAGCCGGCCAGTAGCGTGCCGATAAAGTTCGCCACACCGAATCCGAGCAGGATCAGCGCCAGGCTGTCAGCGCTCATCTGCCCCAGGCTCTCCAACGTGGGGCGGATATAGGTAAACAGCGAGTATTGACCGGTGTGCGCCAGGACACAGCCCAGCATTCCGACTGCGATGCCCGGCCGGCGCAGTAGCCCCACCACCGACTCCGGGACCGCCGACGTGCGCGGGGCCATTCGGGGCAGCGTGAACCACTGGAATGCAAAGGTGAGGCAGCCTACCGCCGTCGCCGCCCAAAAGGCGCTGCGCCAGCCCAGCAATCCGCCCAGATAGCTGCCCAAGGGCACGGATACCACGGTGCCGACCGCAATCCCGCTGAAGATGATTGAAAGCGCGCGCGGCACGCGCTGGGGCGGCACCAATCGCATCGCGACGGCTGCTGCCATGCTCCAGAAACCGCCGAGCGCGATGCCCAGAAGGACGCGCATCACCAGCAGGACGCCCATGCTGGAAGACAGCGCCACCAAGGCGTTGGATAGGATCATCAGGCCCGTGAAACCCAGCAGCACCACGCGCCTGTCGATGGAACGGGTCAGCCGCGGTACCAGCAGGCCGGCGAACAGGGCGACCACGGCAGTAACTGTCACGGCCTGTCCGGCCAGAGCCTCGGACACGTCCAGATCCGCCGCCATCGGCGTCAACAGGCTGGCAGGCAAGTACTCGGCCGTGAGCAGCCCAAAGACCCCCATGGCCAGCGAAAACACGGCCACCCATGCCGACTGAGCCGGATCACTACTACCCCATTCCACACCGTCAGGCGCGCCTGCGGTATCCACTACGTCGTTACTCATCAAATATCCCAGTGCAATCGTGCAGCCGAAAGTCTAGGGAGACCAGTCAGGATGATCTATGATTGTTCGACCTGCATTTTTGATCGAAACCCCTGACTCTTTCGATGAGCCACGCCCTACCCCAGCCCACCGACCTGATCAGCCAACTGCTGACCGGCATGCGGATACAGGGTGTCCAATACAGGCGCATCCAGACCGGGCCGAGCTTCGGGCTTGGATTCCCCCCGAAGCCAGGGCATGCCTACTTCCACTACGTGGCGGTGGGCAATGCGATTCTTCGCGGCGCCGACGGCAGCCAACACCTGCTATCCGCCGGGGATGTCGTGCTCATTCCCCGCGGAGAAGGCCACGCGCTTTTGTCTGGCGAGGACCATCCCGTCCAGTGTCTGGAAACGATAGACGCCGCCCCACTGGGTGACGCGGTGAGCGGGATCGACACGTGCCCGAGCACGCATGCCGTGCCAAGCGCTGTGCTCTTCCACGGATGCATGGTGTTCGATCTCGGTGGCATGCAAGGGCTGAGCAAGTTGATGCCGGCCGTGATGCTGGTCGATGGCAATGCCGCTCAGTTTCCTGGGCTGTTGCCGATGGTCGACGCGATGAAGCGCGAGGTGTGCTCAGGACGTATTGGCTTTGCTGGAATACTCGCCCGGCTGGCGGATGCCGTAGCCGCCATGATTGTGCGTGACTGGGTGGAGCGTGGTTGCGAAGGCGCATCCGGATTGGTGATCGCCATGCGCGACCCTCGGCTATCGCTGTCATTGCTTGCCCTGCACCGAGACCCCGGGCGCGATTGGACCGTTGAAGCGCTGGCGGCAGAATCAAACATCTCGCGTTCTGTGTTTGCTGACCGTTTCCAGGCTGTGATTGGAACGGCGCCGCTGCGGTATGTCACTGAGCTGCGAATGCAGCTGGCTAGTCAATGGTTGAGCGACCAAAGCCTGTCCATAGAGGTTGTGGCAGAGCGTCTCGGGTATGCGTCGCAGGCGGCTTTTAGTCGTGCTTACAAGCGGGTTATGGGGCACTCGCCTGGGGTGGCTCGGCGAGGGGGGGCTGCCGTCCTGATAGGAGGGGCTGGCGGCGATGATCCGCGGGCAAGTACGCGTCTGGCATAAGTGCACCGGCTACACATTGGGCTTACGAATCAGCGCGGGCTTGTTGTGTGCTGAGTTTCCAGTTGCGTACCACTGCCTCGCAGCACCACGCTGTCCTGGATCAACTGAAACAAGTCCACTAGCCACTCATGGGGACGTACTAAATAGTACAAAAACTCGTTTTATAATCATCAAGATAGTCAGCGACACGTTCAGCCAGAGAAATGTATTAAGTGAACAAACAAAACTCTCAAGCGAATCGCCACCACCCGCTTCGCCGCGCATTGAAAATCCCAGAAGGCTAACAAGTGAAGCGATGCAGAGCAAAACGGCAAATGAAATATTTGAAACTGACTCGGTTATCACCACACCCCTCAGGCGGATATGGCGAATCTTGTCTTGCGCAACAGGCACGGATGCCCCACCTCCGCTCGAACAGTCAGGCCTAGAAAGCCTATCCAAGAGCTCTGCCGCCTTGCTCTTCTGGTCAAACATAAGCACTAGCAAATTTAGCAGGAGGCCAAGAAGTATAGCTGAAGCATTAATCAGCGCCCCAATCAGACTATCGGTTAAAGGGATATCCGAAAGATAAACAACAGCCGCCACAATTCCTGGGCATATAAAAAAGACAGTCACGTCCAGGACACTGACGCGATCCTCCCCGTGGTGCCGCATAGTGGCCATGTGCCCACAAAACACTGACCACACGTTAATTTTTCCGCTCACCATCGCCTCCTATATGGACTGACGTCAGTCCTCAGCGACGAGATCATCTATCAGATCCGTCGCAACAGCTGCGATCGATTCACGAACCGGCATTCCGTCATCGAATTCAACCTCAGGCTCTTGTAGGTAGAACTTTGCCTTTGGAGTCTTTGAACCTTCTAGCGAAATGGTCCGTGCGCGACCATTGAAAACCACATCAGCCTTCACAGCTGTGCAATTTTGATCAGACAGGGCGACAAGGCGGTCTCTCTTTTTGCCCTTCGAAAGATAGCTTGCCACCGTTCCAAACCCCCCCTCCTTTTTAAGGACCAAAGTCTTCTCAATGCTAGGATCTTTAAGAAGGTCTGCCACATCAGCACCTGCAGGGGCCTCATAGTGAGAGACTTTAATTGCACGTATATCTGCGTCCTTAAGGTAGGCCTTTAGTGCGAGCTTGGAGCATAACGGTGTAATTGTTAGTCCATAGCCTGACAACTGGCCATTCGCATGAAGCCCCAGGTAATCTGAAAGCCATGATTTCACATTAAGGTTGCCGATTGCGTGCAGAATTGCGAAGCCGTTCCTTGAGCCACACGGGATTCGAAAATGACAGTAGTACTTAATTACATCACTTTCGTCTTTTGTTTTATCATGCGTTGACTTTAGACTGGTAGAGCTAACAATCTCGCTCGGAACCCCAAAAGTGCCCTGCCCTACATAACAGCTTATTTCTCGCAGAGCCTTATCAATCTTAATATCAGATACTCTAACAAGCCTGTTTCCATTGTTAACTATGCAGATGTTGTGCGCATGCGAATGAGCAACCAAAAACTGATTAAGCACATCGATAAGGTCGTACTTCTTACCCTTCACATCTATCGCATCCAGGACAGCGCGCTTATCCTTGCCTTTAATGGAACCACTCTTTACCAGAATTTCGTAAGCCGAAACCGAATGCGATGTCACAATATCCCCCTGTGGATGTGAGGCATGGTCAATGGCGTCGTCACATGCCCTTTACGTCGAATGATCGCATCTCGAGAAGCTTGTGAATGTAGGGTTTTTCCTACACTCGGATGATTACATACGCCCATTACATGCCTTAGCACTTGTAAAGCTGACTTCACAACTTGGACCGACAGCCTGTGCGGCCTATGAGACTCATAGCATTGGGCGCCGAGCGGCCGGTCACGCTCAGCAGTCATGGCGTCGCTAAGGGTGGTCTGAACAAATCTGCGCGAAATCCGACGGTAGTGCCGGCCGCTGGCCGGCAAGCCTGAGGTCCATCAGACCACGTTGAAGGACCCTCCATGCAGCTGACATTCGGTGATGCCGAAGGCCTGGGCCAGCGCAAGAAAACGCGCCGCGAGCTGTTCCTCAACGAGATGGATCAGGTGGTTCCCTGGAAGCGACTGCTGGCACTGATCGAGCCGCATTACCCGCTGACAGGCCGCCGCGGCCGTCAGCCGTATCCGCTGGCAACCATGCTACGCATCCACTTCCTGCAGCAGTGGTACGCCCTGAGCGACCCGTCGATGGGAGAAGCGCTGTATGACACGGCGGTGATGCGCCGATTTGCCGGCATCAACAGCCTGGAGCGCATTCCTGACGAGACCTCGATCCTCAATTTCCGCCGGTTGCTGGAGACGCATGGCCTGGGCGCGAAGATGCTGGAAGCGGTCAATGCCCACCTGCAGCATCAGGGCCTGAGCCTGCGTGCGGGCACGATCGTGGATGCCACGATCATCCACGCGCCCAGTTCTACCAAGAACGCCGACAAGGCGCGTGATCCGGAAATGCACCAGACCAGGAAGGGCAATCAGTGGTACTTCGACATGAAGGCGCACATCGGTGTGGATGAGTTTTCGGGCCTTGTGCACCCTGTGACATGCACCGCTGCCAATGTAGGCGATGTCACAGTCACGCACGAACTTTTGCACGGCAAGGAGGACTGCGTGCTGGGCGACAGTGGCTTTACCGGAGCGGATGCGCGCCCAGAGCTACAGGACGCCAAGGCGGCGTTCTTGATCGCCAGGAAGCGAGGCAAAGTGAAGGCGATCAAGAGCGCGCGGGACCGCCGGCAGCACGAGCGCTGGGAGAGCTGCAAAGCCAGCATGCGCGCGAAGGTGGAGCACCCCTTCCGGGTGATCAAGCGTCAGTTTGGCTACACCAAGGTGCGCTATCGCGGGCTGGCCAAGAACAGCGCGCTGGTGCTGACGCTGTTTGCGTTGTCCAACCTATGGATGACCCGCCGGCAGTTCGTGCCGGCCCAGGAATAAATCCGTCTGAAGGCGCCCAACGGCGCCTTCAAAACCCTGTTTTCATACTAATAAACCGCAGCAGGTGGTCGCGGCACGCGCGCGCCTCATGAATCCAGCATTGCGAGTGATCTGCTCAGACCATCCCTAGGTCGAATATTTCAACTGACGCCTGCGCGACGAATGCCTCGACGAGCGCTGGTTTCCAACACTACGTCATGCCCGCACCAGCATCGAACGCAGGCGGCGCGACTACAGCGAAGAACGATCCAAACGAGAGCTTGGCGGGCTAATTCCCGCCCAGTACGTCTCACAGTTGACGGAGATGAAGGATAACATCAGCACCGGACTCTACAACCCGCCCACCATTCAACGCGGAGGGTGTCCGCGAATTCGGCATCACAGAACGTCAGCTGCATGATGGGTCCTCCTACGTTGTGTGATGGACATCAAGCTTGCAGGACAGCGGCCGGCACCACCGCCGGATTTCGCGCAGATTTGTTCAGTCCTTCCCCAGGTTAATTTGACAGTGCGCCCGGAGCCGCAGGCGCACAAAATACTCAGAAAACCTTTTTTCGAATATCTGTGAAAGCATTCTTTCCGGCCCGCCAGTCACTACTACTTTTGGAAAGAATGAAGGGAAACCGATCATCGCCCCTGAAGGTCAATTTACAGTGCTTGCCATCCTGACTAACCTCAAACCCTAAGTCCTCCAGCTCTTTTCTTACGGGGCCCGACATTGATTCGTACTGATTGAGAATCTCTTTCAGCCTTGGCAATATCATCTCACGCTCGCCTTCACGCTGATTGGCGCCAAAGATGGACTCAAGCACGTGCCGCTTGCGTGAATTTACCTCTGCCGATTCTGCTGCGCGTTCGATGGCATCCAATACCGCGCTCAGTTGCTCCCCTTGATAGAGATCACGCTCAGGCGAGGCCAGCTCGATAGTAAAGAGACCTTGCTCCGAACTCGATTCAACATTCCACTTTGAGAACTTAATTCGATTGAGCTCAGCCTCGAGACGCCGAACCTCCTCGCGGCGCTCCGCCATCTCCCTGTCAAAATGCGCAACGTAGTCTTCAACACCGCCAGATCCGGAACTGCGGATTCGCTCAAATCTATCGCGTGAGACAAGCTCCTGCAGATAATTCCAGGTACACTCCCTTCGCGCACGGTGGAAAAGTAAAGAGCCCCTGATCTTGCGCGCGATGGCTCCCTGAAGCGCGCCTGGCTCTCCCCACCTGTCCGGAAGATAGAGCCAACGTCCGACGCCATCAGGCCAGTAGATCGCGACTGCGCCACCGTAAGGATTCTCCGAAAATACTTCGCGGGACAGCTCGGCAGAGAAGGTTCGAGATGGCTCAACCACAACATGCGCCATCGCAGAGACCCATTGAGCCAGCTGGGCGGGATCGACTGAAAGGCCACCATCACTGTGACGGCTTACATATACGACCGGCATGACACTCTCTGTGCGCGCACATATGATGTCTGCAGCGAGATCCTGCTGATCCTCTTTCAGAAAGAGTGGCGCATCGTCGACTTGGAGCAAGCCATCAAACCCCCCTCCGAACTTCTGCATTAAGAGCTTGATGATGTAAGGTCGGCGTCCTTTACCGAGCTTCTCCACCGGAATTTCAGCATCTACACTCAACTGAACCGCAACGAACAAATTGCCATCAGACGACTTACAACCTACTACTTCGGTAGTCCAATGAACCCCGTCGTTGTCGACCTTCTCATATTTCACGCCACCCACTTCGTCACCAGCAGAGGCGGATGAGAGAAACTCAGCCCTTTCACCTTCGACTTCGTAAACGCCATCGATATTTTCACTGTGCAGATTTTCGACAAGTAGAGAGTAAGGGCTTCCGCCAATCCACTCCTTACAGCAATCCATAAAATCGACCATACCCACTTCCTTGCGAAGCGGGAACTGCGTCTTAAAAGTCAGCACTTGAAGCCCCCTGTTGATCCATCACAACCTGATCTTCCTTATGGCACTCCGCACATCGGAGAGGCAGAGGGCCGAATCCAGACTGGCATCACTTCACCCCCGAATGCAAGCCTTCGGCGACACTGGTCTGCGGGCCGGGGCTACCACGCTTAGCTACTTACTTAAGCTGTCAGGCCGCAATGACCTCGGCTGATGCGGCTGTGGCTTCTCCAGCTGATCCCTCCACTAGAATCGCTGCATGCATCCATGCGACGCTCTGTCTCGCTCTAGGTCCAGCCATTCGGCTGTCCGGATCGCTCCTGGCGAGTCCGTCGAACCCGCCTCGCTTCGGCACCCACCTCTCTCCGCCAGGTGCGCAGAACGCCCCTTTCGGGGATTCATGAACTTCGGACAGACCGAGTGCTGCGCGCTCCAGGGCCAGCCATTCGGCTGTCCGGATTCACTCCCGGCGAATCCGTCGAACCCGCGGAGCTTCTGCCACCCCACTCTCTCCGCCAGATAAGTAAAACGCCCCTTTCGGAGCTTCATGTAGTTCGGATAGCCCGAGTGGGATTGTTGGGTGCATCCATGCACCCAACCCTTCCGCGCTGCGCGCTCCAGGGCCAGCCATTCGGCTGTCCGGATTCGCTCCAGGCGAATCCGTCGAACCCGCGCAGCTTCTGCCACCCCACTCTCTCCGCCAGATACGCAAAACGCCCCTTTCCGGGGCGTCTTGTGTATCTGGCGGAGAGAGTGGGATTCGAACCCACGGAAGGTTTGACCCTTCGCCGGTTTTCAAGACCGGTGCCTTAAACCGCTCGGCCATCTCTCCGATGTGCTGCAGTCCCGGAGGCTGTCCGGGGAGGCGTATTCTCGCATGCGTCGGGGGCGTTTGCCCATGGTCCGGCGCGCGCCAGTAGCCCGGGCGCTGAGGCTTTACGCCGAGCGTGGCTCGGCGCTACCAGGGGTCAGCCTGTCGGGTCAGCCTGCGTCTACGGCCAGCGCGCCCAGGGCTGTCGCCTTGATCTTCTCCTTGGCCCGTTCGCAGGCGCCACCGCAATCCAGGCGCGAGGCCTCCAGCTGCGGCGGCAGGTGCTCGGCCAGGAAGTCGATGAACACGCGCACCGCCGGCAGCAGGCCGCGGCGCGAGGCGAACACGGCGTGGCAGATGCCCTGTGGCAGCGACCAGTCCGGCAGCACCACTTCCAGTTCGCCCTTGCGTACGGCGTCGGCGCAGACGGTTTCCGGCAGCATCGTGATGCCGAAACCGTCCTTGACCATGCTCTGCAGCAGCGGGAAATCGAAGCCGGCCACGCGCGGCTGCAGGTCCACGCGGCGTACCGCGCCTTCCGGGCCGTGCAGTTCCCAGCGCTGGCGAGCTTCGTCTTCGCTGATGCTCAGGGTGACATGGTTGGTCAGTTCGTCCGGGTCCTTGGGGCGGCCGGCGCGGTCCAGGTATTTCGGGCTGGCCACCAGCAGTTCCTGCACCTGGCCGAAGCTGCGCATCACCAGGCTGCCATCGTCATCCAGCCGCGAACGCACGCGCAGGGCGACGTCGTAGCCTTCGTTGATGATGTCCACGCGGCGGTTGCTGATGTTCAACTGCAGCCGCACCTTGGGGTACTGCTCCAGGAACTTCGGCAGCAGTTTGGGCAGCTGCATCTGCGCTAGCGATACCGGCACGCTGGCACGCACCAGGCCGCGCGGCTCGGCGCTCAGGCGGTCTACCACTTCGCGCGCGGCCTGGGCTTCGGCCAGCATGGTCTGCGCGTGTCGGTGTACGCTGGTTCCCACGTCGGTAACTGCGAAACGGCGCGTGGAGCGCTGCAGCAGGCGGACGCCCAGATCCGTCTCCAGCTGGCTGATGCGGCGGCTCAGGCGGGACTTGGGGATGCCCAGCGCGCGTTCGGCTGCGGCAAAACCACCATGGTCCACGACCATGGCGAAGTAGTAGAGATCGTTGAGGTCTTGCATGCTGCAGTTCCATATCTAGAACAATACGTGGCATTCAACCATCTTTATCCCAGATTGGCAACAACCTATCGTTTGCTCCGTCGGCAGCACGGCTGCCCACCCCACAAACCTCAGGTGACTGCCATGAAGCTTCTTCACATCGACGCCAGCGCGCTCGGCGACAACTCGGTCTCCCGCCAGCTGTCGGCGGCCGTGGTCGCCCGTTTCAAGGATTCGGTCGAATCCCTCGACGTGTCCTATCGCGATCTGGATGCCAATCCGATCCCCCACCTGCGCGGCAGCTCACTGGCCGGCGCGGACGCGGCAGAGGTCGCGGATGCTGAAAACGTCATGGCGCAGTTCCTGGCGGCGGATGTCGTGGTCATCGGTGCGCCGATGTACAACTTCAGCATCCCGTCCACGCTGAAGGCCTGGATCGACCGCGTGGCCGTGGCCGGCAAGACCTTCAAGTACACCGAAGCGGGCCCGGTGGGCCTGGCCGGTGGCAAGCGGGTGATCATCGCCAGCAGCCGCGGCGGCATCTATGTCGATTCGCCGGCGGACTTCCAGGAGCCCTACCTGCGCCAGATGTTCGCTTTCATGGGCATCACCGAGGTGGAGTTCGTGCGTGCCGAGGGCATCGCGTATTCGCCGAAGCACCGCGAAGAGGCGATTGCGTCCGCGCTGGCGAGCCTGCCGGAAGCGGAATTCGCTGAGGCCTGAGTAAAGCGTTCAAGACGGTTGCTGGCGGGCTCGTCGTCGGCCGGTAGCCGTGGGCTGGAAGATCCCCTCCCCCATTCCAGCCCGACCCGGCGGCCCTGCTTTTGCGGGGCCGTTTTTTTGGGTGCGCGCGATGGGCGGTAGCGCCGAGCCATGCTCGGCGAGCGAAGCGGTTGGAGCGCAAGCGTGACGACTGACAGTCGTCACCCACCAAGGCAGGAACTGACCGCCAGCGGCCGTCACTACCAAGGCAGGAGCTGACGGCCGGCGGCCGTCACTACCGCTCTCAGCCGATGGTTTCCATGCCGCCCATGTACGGGCGCAGGACGTCCGGGACGGTGATGCTGCCGTCTTCGTTCTGGTAGTTCTCCATCACCGCGATCATCGCGCGACCCACCGCTACGCCAGAGCCGTTGAGCGTGTGCAGCAGCTCGGGCTTGCCGGTGGTGGGGTTGCGCCAGCGGGCCTGCATGCGGCGGGCCTGGAAGTCACCGGTGTTGGAACACGAGCTGATTTCGCGGTAGGTCTCCTGCGAGGGCAGCCAGACTTCCAGGTCGTAGGTCTTCACTGCGGAGAATCCCATGTCGCCGGTGCACAGCAGCACCTTGCGGTACGGCAGGCCCAGCTTTTCCAGCACCACTTCGGCGCAGCGGGTCATGCGCTGGTGTTCGGCATCGCTGTCTTCCGGGCGGCAGGCGGTGACCAGCTCCACTTTTTCGAACTGGTGCTGGCGGATCATGCCGCGCACGTCGCGGCCGCCGCTGCCGGCTTCGGAACGGAAGCACAGCGAGTGGGCGGTCATGCGCAGCGGCAGGCGCTCGGCGTCGACGATCTCATCGCGCACGATGTTGGTCAGCGAGATTTCCGAGGTCGAAATCAGGTAACGCTTCTGCTCACCCAGGTGGGTGATGAACATGTCCTCTTCGAACTTCGGCAGCTGGCCGGTGCCATACAGGCTGTCGGCGTTGACGATCACCGGTACGTTGGTTTCCTGGTACTCGTGCTCGCCGCTGTGCAGGTCGAGCATGAACTGGGCCAGGGCGCGGTGCAGGCGTGCGATCGGGCCGCGCAGCACGGTGAAGCGCGAACCAGACAGCTTGGCCGCGGTTTCGCCGTCCAGCCATTTGTTGCGCGCGCCCAGCTCTACGTGGTCCAGCACCTTGAAATCGAACTGGCGCGGGGTGCCCCAGCGCGACTGCTCCACGTTTTCACTTTCGTCAGCACCGGCCGGCACGTCGTCGGCCGGCAGGTTCGGGATCATCATCGCGATCGCGTCGATCTTCTCGCGCAGTTCGTCCAGGGTGACTTCCGATGCCTTCAGTTCGTCGGCGAACGCCGCCACTTCGGCCATGATCGCAGCCACGTCTTCGCCCTTGGCCTTGGCCTGGCCGATGGCCTTGGAGCGGCTGTTGCGCAGGCTCTGCAGTTCCTGGGTGCGCACCTGGATGCGCTTGCGGTCTGCTTCCAGCGACTCCAGCGCGGACACGTCCAGCTCGAAGCCGCGACTGGAGCGCAGGCGTTCGGCAAGGTCGGCGGGCTGGTTGCGGAGCAGGGCTGGATCGAGCATGGCGGCGGTCGGTGGTTGTGGTTCAGGAACCGGATTATCGCCTGTTATGCGGATTTCTGCCGGACCGTTCATCGCGGCTGTGCCAGAATCGCCCGGTCCCGTATTGGTTTGCGTCATGCCTGCTACCCGCACCTCATCCGGCAAGTCCATCACCCTGCAGATTCCCCGCAACGCCTTCAAGATCGCCGGCATCGCGTTCGCGGTGGGGCTGCTGCTGTTCGTGGTGGTGTGGCTGAGCAGCCGCGACAAGGGCTTCTTCCAGGCCGAACCGGCCGCGAAGACACCGCAGGAAGTGGCCGAGGTCGAGCCGTTGCCCGAGCCACTGGCTGCCGCGGCCGGTTCCAGCGACATGCCCGACGCGCGCCCCGCCCCGCCGCCGGAAGAAACCCCGACTCTGGTGGAAACCACGCCGGCACCCGCGCCGATGGCCGAAGGCACGCCGGCCCCGGGGACCGCACCGACCACCGCCGGGCCGGTGGCCAACGACCGCCCGATGCCGATCGCCGGACAGTCGCCGCCGCCGAGCTACCCGCCTGCCGCACTGCGCCGTGGCGAGTCCGGTTCGGTGGTACTGCGCGTGGAAGTGGATGCCACCGGCCGCCCGTATGGGGTGGCGCTGGTGCAGCGCAGTGGTTCGCGTGATCTTGACCGTGCCGCCACCGAGGCCGTGCGTCGCTGGAAATTCACCCCGGCGATGAGCAATGGCCAGGCCGTGCCGGGCACCATCGAGGTGCCGTTTGATTTCACGCCCGGCCGTTGATTACGCACGCGCTGCATCGCTGAACGGTCCCCGCACCCGAACCTGAACTCCGTGCACTGCATTGACGCGACGCTTACACCCGCGCCTGCGTTAGCGGCAAGACTCTGGGCGTCGTCGGAAACGACAGTGCAGGAGATCCAACATGAGTGCGACCCATGCTCCGGAAATGCCGGCCTCGCCGCGTCACCAGGCCGATGCTGACCTTGCCCACGAACGCCGCCGCCCGTCTCCGTTACTGTGGATGGCGCTGATCGTGGCGATGTTCGGCGCGGCGCTGGTGTGGCTGCGTACGTCCAACACCGAAGTCGCCCCGGCGCCCATTGGCGAGCGGATGCTGCCGGCCACCGGCACACCGGTCGCCAATGCGCCGGCCACCACGCCGCGCGCCACCCCGGCCCCTACCCAGCAGCGGGCAGCCCCGGCCGTGCGTAACCGTGAGGCGCGTCCGCTGACCAGCAATGCCAAGCCGTCGTATCCGCCGAGCGCACTGCGCAATGGCGTGCAGGGCAGCGTGGTGGCCAGCCTGAAGGTGGCTCCGAGTGGCAGCGTGACCGAGGCGAGCATCGTCTCGCGTACCGGCCAGCGCGACCGCGAGCTGGATCGTGCGGTGCTGACCACCGTGCGTGACTGGAAGTTCGAGCCGGCGATACAGAACGGCCGTGCGATTGCCAGCGTGGTCAACGTGCCGGTGGATTTCCGTACCGGGCGTTGAGTGCGGTGAGGGTGCGAATGAAGATGCCGACCCGGTTGGGTCGGCATTTTTTGTATGCGTAAGACCAGCCGACGCCTGGTGGCGCCGAGCCATGCTCGGCGAGCGCAGCGGTAGCAGAGCAGAAGCGTTACGACCAACGGTCGTCACCCACCAGGGCACGGGCGGGCATGACGGCCAGCGGCCGTCACTACCGGGTCTATGCGGCGGTCAGGCCGAAGCCTGCGCCACCGGCGAGGCTGTCAAACCCGGGGAACGAGGTCGCTACGTTCGCCACGTCATTGATCCGCACTTCGCCATCGGTCAGCTGGCCGGCAATGGCAAACGCCATCGCGATGCGGTGGTCGCCGTGGCTTTCAATCGTGCCGCTGCCCAGCACCGCGCCGCCGTGGATGGTGGCGCCGTCTTCGGTTTCGTCCACCTGCACGCCCAGCGTGCGCAGGCCGGTGGCCATCGCGGCGAGGCGGTCGGATTCCTTGACCCGCAGCTCGGCCGCACCGGTCACCACGGTCTGGCCTTCGGCCGCAGCGGCCGCCACGAACAACGCCGGGAACTCGTCGATCATGTCCGGCACCAGCGCTTCGGGAATCCGTGCGCCCTTCAACGGGGCATGGCGCACCACCAGGTCGGCCACCGGTTCACCGCCCTGCTCGGCCGGATTCTCTTCGGTGATGTCCGCGCCCATCAGCCGCAGTGCGTGCAGCAGGCCGGTGCGTCGCGGGTTCAGGCCGACCTGCTGCAGGCGCAGTTCGGAACCGGGAATGATGCTGGCCGCCACCAGGAAGAACGCGGCCGAGGAGAAGTCCGCCGGCACCACGATATCGGTGGCACGCAGGCGCTGGCCGCCGCGCAGGCGGGCCTTGCCGGGCGAGTAGTCGATCTCCACCCCGAAGGCAGCGAGCATGCGTTCGGTGTAGTCACGGGTGGGATGTGGTTCGACCACGGAGGTCTCGCCTTCGGCGTACAACCCGGCCAGCAGCACCGCGGATTTGACCTGCGCGCTGGCCACCGGCGAGGCGAAGTCGATGCCCTTCAGCGGCTGGCCCCCGTGCACGTGCAGCGGCGGGGTGCCGTCGGCCTGGGTATCGATGCGTGCGCCCATCTGGGCCAGCGGGCCGGTGACCCGGCGCATCGGGCGGCGTGACAGTGACTCGTCACCCACCAGCACGCTGTCGAACGCCTGCCCGGCCAGCACGCCGGCAATCAGGCGCATGCCGGTACCGGCGTTGCCGCAGTCCAGTTCGCCCTGCGGGGCCTGCAGGCCATCGATGCCCACGCCGTGCACCACGCGCCGCGACGGCGACGGGGTTTCCATGCGCGCGCCCATCTGGCTGAAGATGCGCGCGGTGGCACGGGTGTCTTCGCCTTCCAGGAAGCCATCGATGGTGGAGGTGCCATCGGCCAGCGCGGCGAACATCACCGCGCGATGGGAAACCGATTTGTCGCCCGGGATGACCAGGCTGCCCTGCAGGGGCCGGCCCTTGCGGGCGATCCAGTGTTGCGCGTTGCTCATCGTCTGTTGCTTCCGTCAGCGCCGCGGTGCGGCGAGGGATCTGGGCGCGGGGGCGCGTTGGCACCCCCGCGGAACTCACTCAGGGCACGGCCACTGGATAGGAGCCGAGCACCTTGATCTGTGCCGCATGCCCTTCCAGTTCGGCCAGCGCAGCCTGCATCGGCGCGTCGTCGATGTGGCCGGACAGGTCGATGAAGAAGCCGTATTCCCACTTGCCGTGGTGCGAGGGCCGCGATTCGATGCGGTTCATGCTGATGCCATGGCGCGCGAACGGGCTGAGCACATCGAACAGCGCGCCGGGCTTGTCATGGATCAGCACCAGCACCGAAGTGCGGTCGTGACCGGAGCTGGGGAACAGGCTGCGGCCGATCACCAGGAAGCGCGTGGTGTTGTCGGCATCGTTCTGGATTGGCTTGGTGACCACCTTTTTCAGGTTGTACACGTGGCCGGCGTTCTCGCCGCCGATCGCCGCCGCGTCGTCGGCATTGCGGGCGCGCCGCGCGCCTTCGGCATTGCTGGACACCGGGATCTTTTCGGCATTGGGCAGGTTGGCGCGCAGCCAGGCGGAGGTCTGCATGAACGACTGCGGGTGCGCGTAGATGCGCTCGATGTCTTCCAGGTGGCCGCTGCGCGACATGATGTACTGCTGCACGCGCAGTTCGGCTTCGCCGCAGATCTTCAGGTTGGAGGTCAGGAACATGTCCAGGGTGATCTGGATGGTGCCCTGCCCCGAGTTTTCCACCGGCACCACGCCGAAATCGGCGTTGCCCGCTTCCACTTCCTGGAACACTTCTTCGATGCTGGCCATCGGCAGGCCCAGTGCCGAACGACCGAAATGCTTGAGCACGGCCTGTTGGCTGAAGGTGCCTTCCGGGCCGAGGTAACCGATCTTCAGCGGCTCCTGCTGGGCCAGGCAGGCGGACATGATCTCGCGGTAGACATGCACCAGCAGTTCGTCGCTGAGCGGGCCTTCGTTGCGGTCCACCACCATGCGCAGCACCTGCGCTTCGCGTTCGGGACGGTAGTAATCCACGGCGGCGGCCAGCTTGCCCTTGGCCTTGCCGACCTGGTGGGCGAAGCGCGCGCGTTCGGCGATCAGCGACTGGATGTCACGGTCGATCTGGTCGATCTTGCCGCGCACATCGGCCAGTACCGGCGGTGCGCTGGTGGCGGTTTCCGGCTTGGCCGGCTTGTTGGCCTTGGCCTTCGGCTTGGCGGTCTTCGGCGTTGCAGCCAGGGCCTTGGAGCTGGCCGGCTTGGCAGGTTTGCGTGCCATCGGTGTTCCTTGGTGCAGGGCGCGCGGTCAACGCGCGCCGGGGGTAGACACAATGAAGCGACTCAACCGTGACGCTGCTGGAAGTCCGCCATGAAGGCAACGAGCGCTTCGGCGCCCGCCACCGGAATGGCGTTGTACAGCGAGGCACGGATGCCGCCGACCGCCTTGTGGCCCTTCAGCGCCAGCAGGCCGGCGGCCTTGGCATCGGCGACGAATCGCGCATCCAGATCAGTGTTGGGCAGGAAGAACGGGATGTTCATCCGCGAGCGCGCCGAGACGGCCACTTCGTTGCGGTAGAAGCCACCTGAGGCGTCGATGGCGGCATACACCAGCGCGGCCTTGGCGGCATTGCGGCGGGCGAATTCCACCACTCCGCCTTCGGCCAGCATCCACTTGAACACCAGCCCGGCCAGGTACCAGTTCCAGGTGGGCGGGGTGTTGAGCATGGAGTCGCGGGCGGCGTGCGAGGCGTAGTTGAAGATGTCCGCACGCGGCTGGCCGGTGCGTTCGAGCAGGTCGCGGCGGATGATCACCACGGCGATGCCGACCGGGCCGAGGTTCTTCTGCGCACCGGCGTAGATGACGCCGAAACGGCTGATATCCAGCGGTTCGCTGGCGATGGACGAACTGAAATCGGCCACCAGCGGGACATCGCCGGTATCGGGAATGTCACGGAACTCCACGCCATGGATGGTTTCATTGGCGGTGATGTGCACATAGGCGGCATCCGGCGACAGCTGCCAGTCGGCGCGCGCGGGGATGTCACGGAAGGCGTTGGCTTCGCTGCTGGCGGCGATGTGCGCGCTGACATACGGCGAGGCCTGCTTGACCGCGGTCTTTCCCCAGTGGCCGGTGAGCACGTAATCGGTGCGCTGGCCGGGGCTGGCGAAGTTCATCGGAATCAGCGCCTGCTGGGTGGTGGCACCACCAGGCAGGAACAGCACCGCGTAGTCGTCGGGCACGCTGAGCAACTGGCGCAGGTCGGCCTCTGCGGCGGCGGCCACGGCCATGAACTCCGGGCCGCGATGGCTCATTTCCACGATGGAGGCCCCGGCGCCATGCCAGTCCAGCATCTCTTCCTGCGCCTGGCGCAGGACCACTTCCGGCAACGCTGCAGGGCCGGCACTGAAGTTGTACGCGCGGGTCATGTCACACCTGTGGGGCAAGACCCCTAGTATGCCGCAGCGCATCAGGCTTTAGACCGCGCCGTTCAAGGGAAATTTGGTTGCATTGGTATCCATCGGGGAGAGCGTGACGACCAACGGTCGTCACCTACCAAGGCAGGACCTGACGGCCAGCGGCCGTCACTACCGGGCGCGCTTCAGTGCTGGGTCGGGTGGTAGCGCCGAGCCGTGCTCGGCGAGCGCAGCGGTGAGGGAGCAACAGCGTGACGGCCAACGGTCGTCACCCACCAAGGCAGGATCTGACGGCCAGCGGCCGTCACTACCGCCCGCTCAGCGGGCGCCGAACCACAGCAGCAGGCTCAATACGCCGGCCAGCAGCAATGCGCTGACCAGCAGCCAGGGCCAGCGGCGCACGCGGCGCGGGGCCTGCGGCTCGGCCGCTTCGTCCAGGTCGTTGAACACGAACTCTTCGGTCGGCAGCGGGCGCTGGCGCGGGTCGTCCGGCAGTTCCAGCACGAAGCGGTGCTGGCCGTCGAACACCACCTGGTCACCGCCCTGCAGCCAGCAGTGGCGCACGGCCACGCCGTTGACCCGGCTGCCTTCGCCGGTGCCCAGGTCGCGCAGCAGGATCCGCTCGCCATGGCTTTCGATGCGTGCGTGCTGTTCGGCGAAGGCCGGCTCGTCAATCTCGATATCCGCTTCGCTGCTGCGGCCCACCAGCAACGGTCCGTGCAGCGGGTAGCCGCGACCGTGGTGGGGCCCGCCCACGCCGCGCAGCAGGCGCGGTTCGTCGGACTGCACCGCCGCCTGTGGCGAGGGCGGCAGCATCGGCGTATCCACTTCGCCCTGGATCAGCAGCTCCACGCCTTCCACGTACACCGCATCACCGGCGCGCAGCAGCGCCATGCGCTTCACCGGGCGCCCGTTGACATGCAGCCCGCGCACGCCGGCGGCCACCTGCAGCCACAGGCCGCGCTGGTCCAGGCTGAGCTGGGCCAGCAGCAGGCTGCCCTGGCTGGCTTCCACCAGGCGGATGCTGCCGTTGGCCTGGCGCACGATCTTCTGCACGCCCGGCACCAGCGGCTGGTCGGGTTGCGAGGGTTGGCTGTAGTGCACGAGCAGTTTAGGCATGCGGCGCAGACTAGCAGTTGGCTGGCAATCGCAGAAGAACCCTCGCTTGGCGTTTGCGCGCCTGATGCGCACAATGCTCGCCCTGTCATCGCCCCACCCCGCCAAGGAATCCGCATGTCCAGCATCGATATCGTCCACGCCCACGCCCTGACCGCACCGGCTGCGCGCCAGGCGATCGAGGAAGTGGCCGCCAAACTGGCCGATCGTTTCGGCCTGCAGTCCACCTGGCGCGGCGACGTGCTGGATTTCTCCGGCAGCGGCGTGGACGGTGCCATCGAACTGCAGCCCACCGCAGTGCGCGTCACCGCCAAGCTCGGCTTCCTGCTGTCGGCGATGAAGGGCATGGTGGAAAGCGAGATCCAGCGCGTGCTGAAGGAAAAGCTCGGCTGATCCAACCGCCGGCTGAACTGCCGGCCGGCGCTGCCGACGTCCATCACGCCACCCCCGCATTTGCAGCGCTAGTCTGGTCCCTGCATCCGCCCATGCAGGAGACCCCATGAACCAGTATGACGAGCACGACCCCCGCAACGACGGACAGGACAAGGCGTCCTTCCAGGACCAGGCAGAGCGCGTTTCGCGCAAGCTCAGCGAGTCGGCGCAGCAGGTATGGCTGGCCGGCCTGGGCGCGCTGGGTCGCGCGCAGGCAGAAGGCAGCCGCTTCTTCGACGGACTGGTGAAGGAAGGCGAAGCCTTCGAGAACCGCCGCCGCGAGAAGTCCGGCGAAGAAGGCCCGGGCTGGCGCGACAATGTGGAAGAGCAATTGGGCCAGGCGCGTGAGAAAGCCGCCGGCACGTGGGACAAGGTCGAAAAAGCCTTTGAAGACCGCGTGCACGGCGTGCTCAAGCGCCTGCACGTCCCCAATGCCGAGGACGTGACCGCGCTCAATGCGCGCATCGATGCGCTGACCACGCGGCTGAACCGCGTGGAAAGCCGCCAGGCCAGCGCGGCCAGCGGGGAACCGACCCCGGGCAGCCATCAGTCGCCGACCGGTAGCTGATCCTGCCGGAACGCTGTGTTGCCCGCCGCTTTGTTGCAACGCAACAGGCAGTGGGCGACACTGCAACCAGCCCGTCATTGCCCCGTTTGTCCCTCCCCTCACGGAATCGGTAATGGCGGGTTTTTCGTGCCTGCAGTTTGAGACGTGCGCCCTGTTTGTGGGGATTGCCCTGACGCGATCAGCACGGCGGCCCAGTACACTGTCCGCCCCTTCCTGCGTTGTGCGTTGCTGCCTGCATGTTCTCCTGGATACTGGCCCTGCTGTTGGCCGCCACCTGTTTCTTCCTTGCCACCGGCTACTTGTGGCTGGTCAAACGGCGTCGCAAGGAAATGCAGCTGGGCCTGCAGGCCCTGGCCGGCATGCACTGGCGCGATTTCTCCGAACTGGTCAAGCGCGCCCTGCACGAACGGCGTGGGCTGACCGAGATGAGCCGGCACGAGGACGACACCCGTGAGCCGCGCAGCGACTTCCTGATGGCCGACACCAGCGGCCACTTCCTGGTGACCTGCAAGCACGGGCTGGCCTACCGCATCGGCACTGCGGCGATCAATGAACTGGGCGCGGCGGCGCGCCTGGCCGGAGCCCGCGGCGGCATCCTGATCACCGAAGGCCTGGTGGATGGCGATGGCCAGGCCGTTGCGGAAAAGCAGGCCGTGGAAGTGCTGGATGGCCGACGGCTGTGGCCGCTGCTGTCGCCCTACCTGCCCGGTGACATCGAATCCGGGGTCAACAATGCCGCCCGCCATGAGGCCATCCGGCGCATCGTGATCGCCGCCTTTGCCTCCAGCACCCTGGGCCTGCTGGTGGGCATGGGCTACCAGACGGTACACGTGGCCGCGCCAGACCCGGTGCCGACGCCCGGGCCGGCACAGGCCGTGCTCAAGGCGCCTGCGGCCAACGCGTCCGCAGCTGCCGCCGTCGCTGACCCAGCACCGCCCACCCCGCAGGCGCCGGTGGCCGGGCCGGACCTCGACCCGGATAGCGAAACGCTGGATCGTTACCAGCAGGAAATCTCGCGCGCCCTGAGCAAGCTGCCGGGCGTGCACAGCGGCATCTGGCAGACCCGGCAGACGCTGGCGGTGAACCGCACCGGCGAACTGGACCAGGTGTGGCCGCTGATCTGCGACCAGGTGACCCGCTACCCGGCGCTGAGCAATGTGCGCATCCAGCTCAACGCGCGCCCGGGCATGGACGAACCCGTGCGCTGGCGCCAGTGCACCCTCTAACCCGGTAGTGACGGCCGCTGGCCGTCAACCATGAGGTAGTGACGGCCGCTGGCCGTCAACAAGCAATCAACGATTATTCCCGGGCGCGAACCGCGCCACCAGATCCCAGGCATCGCCCAGGAAGATCTGCCGTACCCGGGTGATCGCCTGGTCCCCGCGCCACGTATGCCGCTCGATCACCAGGCACGCCGTGCCTGCTTTGACGTCCAGCAGCCTGGCACTGGCCGTATCGGCCCCCCACGCACTGATGCGATGCTGGGCGCGCGTCCAGGACACGTTCTGCAGCAGCCAGCTGCCCGGCGCGGTGACCTCGAAATCCACCTCCAGTACCTCGGGCACGCCAGCCGGACTGATCAGACGGTGTTCCAGCGCCAGCGGTCGGTCATCGGCCAGGTGCAGGCAGTCCATCGCCAGCAGCGTCCCCTCACCGGCCAGTTCCCGTTCGCCGTCATCACCGTCGCGCGCGGTGCGCAGTTCGCGGCGCAGCAGCCGGTATGCGTACTGATGGCCCATCGCGGTGACCTGCATCGCGATGTCCGGTATCGCCAGCGCCACCTGTTCCAGGTGCGGTGACTGCCGGGCCACGAACGAACCGGCACGCCGGCGGCGTTCGATCATCCCGCTTTCAGCGAGCGCGGTCAGCACCTTGTTCACGGTCATCCGCGAGCAGCCGTACTGCTCCATCAGCTCGTGTTCGTACGGGATGCGGAATCCCGGCGCCCATTCGCCACTGAGGATGCGGCCTTCCAGTTCGCTGCGGATGCGCTGGTTGAGCGTGGCGGACTTGCTGGCCTTCACTGTGGTCTCGATCTGGAAAGAGGATCAGCCCAGCACGCCGTGCAGGGCATGGGCAAAACGGGCGGTGATGGCGTCGCGCTGCAGGTGACGGCCATCTGCAACGCACTGGCGGCCGCGGCGCCATACCGAACGCAGCGCGCCATTACGTGCGGCGAACACCCAGCTGTCAAGCAAGGCATCGCCATCGCGGGCGATCATCGCCGGGTGATCGGCGTCCAGTTCCAGCAGGTCGGCACTGGCGCCAGGCTGCAATCCAGCCGTCACGCCCAGCGCCTGCGCACCGCCGTGCTGCGCGCCATCGAACAGGAAGCGACCGCTGCTGCGCTGCGCATCCGGGGCGATGACATTGCGCCCGCGCCGGCTCAGGCGCTGGCCGTATTCCAGCAGGCGCAGCTCTTCGGCCGCATCGATCAGCACGTTGGAGTCCGACCCGATGCCGAAGCGGCCGCCCTCGCGGGCGAAGGCCTGCATCGGGAACAGGCCATCGCCCAGGTTGGCTTCGGTGATCGGGCAGAGGCCGGCCACGGCCTGGCTGGCGATGATGCGCGCGCGCTCGTCGTCGTCGATATGGGTGGCGTGCACCAGGCACCAGCGCGCGTCCACCGCCACGTTTTCATACAGCCAGCGCACCGGGCGCAGGCCGCTCCAGGCCACGCAGGCGTCCACTTCGCGCAGCTGTTCGGCGATGTGGATGTGCACCGGCCCATCGTTCAGCGGCAGCAGCGCGGACAGCTCCTCGCCGGTCACCGCGCGCAGGCTGTGCGGGGCGATGCCGAGCACCGCATCGGGCAGCGGACGCAGGGCCGTGCGTGCACCGTCCAGCAGCCGCGCGAAGCCGTCCACGTCGTGGATCAGCCGGCGCTGGGCCGGGTTGGGCGCGGCGCCGCCGAAATCGGCATGCGCGTAGAACACCGGCAACAGAGTCAGGCCTATACCGGTCTGCGCGGCGGCGGCGGCGATGCGTGCGGACATTTCGGCGCGATCGGCATACGGCTGGCCGTCGGCATCGTGGTGCAGGTAATGGAACTCACCGACGCGGGTGAAGCCGGATTCGAGCATCTCCATGTAGGCCTGCGCGGCGATCGCTTGGACCGCGTCGGGCACCAGCTTGGCCAGGAAGCGGTACATCAGCTCGCGCCAACTCCAGAAGCTGTCACCGTCGCCACCACCGATCTCGGTCAATCCGGCCATGCCGCGCTGGAAGGCGTGGCTGTGCAGGTTGGGCACGCCCGGCACCAGGATCTGCACGCGCTGGTCGCCAGCCTGGGCCGCAACACCGGTGCGCACCTCCCCGATGCAGCCATCCACCACGGTCAGCCGGACATCGCGCTCCCAGCCCTGCGGCAGCAATGCGCGGTCAGCGTGGAAGGCAGGGGGAGACAACGAATCCGTCATGGCTGGACAACCGGAAAGGGACGCCTATATTGTATAGACATATAAGCTCATCCGTGTAGCGCCGCCCATGCATTGCGACACCCTGTGGACCAACGTACACCTGATGACCCTGCAGGGCGACGGCCTGGGCGTGATCGCCGATGCCGAACTGGCCTGCCTGGATGGCCGCATCGTGCATGTCGGCGCGGCCGGCAGTGGCGCGCACCTGCAGCCGGCCACGCGCATCGACGGCGAAGGCCGATGGATCTCGCCCGGCCTGATCGACTGCCACACCCACCTGGTTTACGCCGGCAACCGGGCCAACGAATTCGAGCAGCGCCTGCAGGGTGTCAGCTATGCCGACATCGCCCGCGCCGGCGGTGGCATTGTCTCCACCGTGCGCGCTACCCGCGCGGCCAGCCACGAAGAACTGGCACGCCAGAGCCGCCCTCGCCTGCTGGCGATGCGCGCCGAAGGCATCACCACGCTGGAGATCAAATCCGGTTACGGGCTGACCCTGGACGATGAGCGCAAGCAGCTGCAGGTCGCACGCCAGCTGGGTGTGGACTGCAGCGTGCACGTGGTGCCGACCTTCCTGGGGGCGCATGCGGTGCCGCCGGGGCGGGACGCCCCGGAGTACATCGATGAAGTCTGCAACCTGATGATTCCCGCCATGGCCGCCGAAGGGCTGGCCGAGGCGGTCGATATCTTCTGCGAGAACATCGCGTTTTCCACCGCGCAGGCGGCGCAGGTCTTCGACGCTGCACGCGCGCACGGGCTGGCGGTGAAGATCCACGCCGAACAGCTGAGCAACCAGCACGGCGCTGAACTGGCCGCGCGCCACGGGGCGCTGTCGGCCGACCATATCGAGCACCTGGACGCGGCCGGCATCGCGGCGATGGCGGCCGCCGGCACGGTCGCCGTACTGCTGCCGGGCGCGTTCTACTTCACCCGTGACACCACCCTGCCGCCGATCGCGGCGCTGCGTGCGGCCGGCGTGCCGCTGGCGCTGGCCACCGACAGCAACCCTGGCACCTCGCCGCTGACCAGTCCGCTGCTGGCGATGAACATGGGCGCCACGCTGTTCCGGCTGACTGTGGACGAATGCATCGCCGGCTTCACCCGCAACGCCGCGCGCGCGCTCGGCCGCGCCGGCCGCATCGGCCAGCTGGCCGTGGGCATGGACGCCGACCTAGCGATCTGGGACATCGACGCCCCGGCCGACCTGGTCTATCGCATCGGCTTCAACCCGCTGCACGCGCGCGTGGTGCGCGGGCAGCTCGATCCCCTCTGATGGAGCACGCTTCAATGCAGCATGGAACACCCGACACCCTGGTGCTTCGCCCCGCCCATGTGCCACTGGCACAGTGGCGGCAGGTCTACCGCGGCGCGCGCATCGCGCTGGATGCCGCCGCCCTGCCCGCCGTGCGTGCCAGTGCTGCCACCGTGGACGCGATCGTGGCCCGGGGCGCGCCGGTGTATGGCATCAATACCGGCTTCGGCAAGCTGGCCAGCGTGCGCATCGAACCCGAAGACCTGGCCACGTTGCAGCGGAACATCGTGCTGTCACACGCCGCAGGCGTGGGCGAACCGATGCCGCTGCCGGTGGTGCGGCTGATGATGGCGCTGAAGCTGGTCAGCCTGGCGCAAGGCGCGTCGGGCGTGCGCGTGGAGACGCTGCAGCTGCTGGAAGCGCTGCTGCAGCACGACGTGGTGCCGGTGATTCCGGCGCAGGGCTCGGTCGGCGCTTCCGGCGACCTGGCGCCGCTGTCCCATCTGGCCAGCGTGATGATCGGCGTTGGCGAAGCCTTCGTTGACGGCGTGCGCCTGACCGCCGCCAATGCACTCGCGCGTGCCGGCCTGCAGCCGCTGCAGCTGGGTGCGAAGGAAGGCCTGGCACTGCTCAACGGCACCCAGTTCTCCACCGCCTACGCGCTGGCCGGCCTGTTCGAGATCGAGGTGGTGTTCCAGGCCGCCCTGGTCACCGGCGCGCTGTCGGTGGAAGCGGCCAAGGGCTCGGACACGCCGTTCGACCCGCGCATCCACAGCATCCGCGGCCAGCGCGGGCAGATCCTCACCGCCGCCGCGCTGCGCACGCTGATGCAGGGCTCGGCGATCCGCGAATCGCACCGCGACAACGACGTGCGCGTGCAGGATCCGTACTGCCTGCGCTGCCAGCCGCAGGTGATGGGCGCGGCGCTGGACATCATCCGCCAAGCCGCCACCACGCTGGAAATCGAAGCCAACGGCGTGTCCGACAATCCGCTGGTGTTCACCGATACCGGCGAAGCGCTGAGCGGCGGCAACTTCCACGCCGAGCCGGTGGCCTTCGCCGCGGACATGCTGGCGATGGCGATCTGCGAGATCGGCTCGATCAGCGAACGCCGCACCGCGATGCTGGTGGACCCGGCGCTGTCCGGCCTGCCGGCCTTCCTGACCCCCCGTCCGGGCTTGAACTCCGGCTTCATGATTCCGCAGGTCACCGCCGCTGCGCTGGTGTCCGAAAACAAGCAGCGCGCCTACCCGGCCAGCGTGGATTCAATCCCCACTTCGGCCAACCAGGAAGACCATGTGTCGATGGCCGCGCACGGTGCGCGCCGCCTGCTGCAGATGGCCGAGAACGCCGCCAACGTGGTCGGCATCGAGCTGCTGGCCGCCGCGCAGGGCTGCGATTTCCACGCGCCGCTGCAGTCCAGTGGCCCGCTGGAAGCGGTCCGCGTGCTGCTGCGCGCGCAGGTGCCGACGCTGGAAGAAGACCGCTACTTCCACCCGGACATGGTGGCCGCCACCGACCTTGTACGCAGTGGCGCGCTCGCCGCCGGGCTGGCCGACGTGCTGCCCAACGTGGAGCCGGTGGCATGAGCACGCAGCCGCCGTGGCTGGAGGTACATGAAGGCGATGCGCCGCTGCTGATCAGTTTCCCGCATACCGGCACCGGGCTGCCAGACGACCTGGCCGCACGTTTCGTGTCGCCTTGGCTGGCCCGGCGCGATGCCGACTGGTGGGTGCATGAGCTGTACGCGTTCGCGCGCGGGCTCGGCGCGACCACGGTGCGCTCGTCCGTTTCGCGGTCGGTGATCGACCTCAACCGCGACCCCAGCGGGGTATCGCTGTATCCCGGCCAGAACACCACCGGCCTGTGCCCGCTGACCACCTTCGACAACCAGCCGCTGTACCCCCCCGGGCAGGAACCGGACGAGGCGGAGATCGTGCGTCGCCGTGAGATGTACTTCGCGCCCTACCACGACGCGTTGGCATCACAGATCGCCCGCCTGCGCGCGCGCCACGGCACCGTGGTGGTGTATGACGCGCATTCGATCCGCTCGCGCATCCCGCACCTGTTTGATGGCGAGCTGCCGCAGTTCAACCTGGGCACCGCCGGCCCCACCGGCGAGGTCGATACGTCCTGCGACAACGCGCTGTCCGACGTGGTGGACAACCTGTGCCGGCTCAGCGGGATGCCACACGTGCGCAACGGCCGCTTCAAGGGCGGCTGGATCACCCGCCATTACAGCGACATCCCCGGCGGCGTGCACAGCCTGCAGATGGAACTGGCCTGCCGCGGCTACATGGCCGAACCGGCCGCCGAAGCGCTGAATTCCCACAGCTGGCCCACCCCGCTGGATGACGACCACGCCACGCCACTGCGCCACACACTGGCGCAAGTGCTCACCGCCTGCCTTGAATTCGCATCCAACCGGAGCGCCGCATGACCCGTAACGACCCGTCCCGCACCATCATCGCGCCGACCGGCAGCACGCTGACCGCGAAGAGCTGGCTGACCGAAGCACCGCTGCGGATGCTGATGAACAACCTGCACCCGGACGTGGCCGAACGGCCGCAGGAACTGGTGGTCTACGGCGGCATCGGCCGCGCCGCGCGGGACTGGGAAAGCTTTGATGGCATCGTCGACGCGCTGACCCGGCTGGAGGACGACCAGACCCTGCTGGTCCAGTCGGGCAAGCCGGTGGGCGTGTTCCGCACCCATGCCGATGCGCCTCGCGTGCTGATCGCCAATTCCAACCTGGTGCCGCGCTGGGCCAACTGGGACCACTTCAACGAGCTGGATAAAAAGGGCCTGGCGATGTACGGCCAGATGACCGCCGGCAGCTGGATCTACATCGGCGCGCAGGGCATCGTGCAGGGCACCTACGAAACGTTCGTGGAGATGGGCCGCCAGCACTATGACGGCAGCTTGGCTGGCAAGTGGCTGTTCACCGGCGGCCTGGGTGGCATGGGCGGCGCGCAGCCGCTGGCTGCGGTGATGGCCGGTGCCTCGTGCCTGGCGGTGGAATGCCGCCGGACCAGCATCGAAATGCGCCTGCGCACCGGCTACCTGGACACCTGGACGGACGACCTGGATGAAGCGCTGCGGCTGATCGAGGAATCCTGCACGGCGAAGAAGCCGCTGTCGGTCGGCCTGCTCGGCAATGTCGCCGACGTGCTGGACGAACTGCTGGTGCGCGGGATCAAGCCGGACCTGCTGACCGACCAGACCTCCGCGCATGACCCGGTCAACGGCTACCTGCCGCAGGGCTGGACGGTGGAGGAATGGGACGAAAAGCGCCTGTCCGCGCCGAAGACAGTGGAGAAGGCCGCGCGCGAATCGATGGCCAACCATATCCGCGCGATGCTGGCCTTCCATGCGCTGGGCGTGCCGACCGTGGACTACGGCAACAACCTGCGCCAGATGGCACTGGAAGAAGGCGTTGAAGATGCGTTCGATTTCCCCGGTTTCGTGCCGGCCTACATCCGTCCGCTGTTCTGTCGCGGCATCGGCCCGTTCCGCTGGGCCGCGCTGAGTGGTGATCCGGAAGACATCGCCAAGACCGATGCCAAGGTGAAGGAACTGATTCCGGACAACCCGCACCTGCATCGCTGGCTGGACATGGCGGCCGAGAAGATCAAGTTCCAGGGCCTGCCCGCACGCATCTGCTGGGTGGGACTGGGCGACCGCGACCGGTTGGGCCTGGCGTTCAACGAGATGGTGGCCAACGGTGAACTGAAGGCGCCGGTGGTGATCGGTCGCGACCATCTGGACAGCGGCAGCGTGGCATCGCCGAACCGGGAAACCGAAGCGATGGCCGACGGCTCCGATGCGGTATCCGACTGGCCGCTGCTCAACGCGTTGTTGAACACCGCCAGCGGCGCGACGTGGGTGTCGCTGCATCATGGCGGCGGCGTGGGCATGGGCTTCTCCCAGCATGCCGGCATGGTGATCGTCTGCGACGGTACGGAAGCGGCCGCCAAGCGCATCGCCCGCGTGCTGTGGAACGATCCGGCCACCGGCGTGATGCGGCATGCCGATGCCGGCTATGAGATCGCCATCGATTGCGCCAAGGAAAAGGGCCTGGACCTGCCCGGCATCCTGCGCTGACCCAGTGTGTAGGTGAGGACCTTGGTCGTCACGCCCTGGCCCCGGTAGTGACGGCCGCTGGCCGTCCGCTCTTCGCCTTGGTGGGTGACGACCGTTGGTCGTCACGCTTCTGCCCTTGCCGCTGCGCTCGCCGAGCACGGCTCGGCGCTGCCTGCTCCCCGTCGCCTTGGTGGGTGACGACCGTTGGTCGTCACGCTTCTGCCCTGGCCGCTGCGCTGCCAGAGCCAACCGTCTTCATGCCTCGTTGAGGCTCGACAACACCAGAAGACACTGTTAACTTTCGCCGCCTCTATGCGGTTTACAGGGCTCACCCCCGGCCGCGGCCCCACTTCGCTGCTGGCTCTAACGCTCATGACTTCTGCTTGCCCCCGTACCTGCGTGCTTACCGTTTCCGTGCTGACCGCTCTGGCAACCCTGCCCGTCCATGCTGAAACGGCCACCCAGCCCACTACCCTGGACCGCGTCGAGGTCACCGCCGCCGACACCACCGACGCCGCGCGCGAGGCGCTGGCGCGTGTGCCCGGCGCCGGCAACGTGATCGACCTGGCCAAGGTCGCGCAGGGCCGCGTCGGCAGTACCGCCGACGTGCTGGCCTACCAGCCGGGCATCAGTGCGCAGTCGCCGGGCAACGAAGGCACCAAGGTGTCCATCCGCGGATCGGGCATCAACCGCGGCCCGGGCGCACATGCCTCGGGCATCGCGGTGTCGCTGGATGGCCTGCCGCTGACCGCCGCCGGCGGTACCCCGTACGAACTGCTGGAACCGCTGTGGCTGTCGCGCGTGGAGGTGCTTCGCGGTGCCAACGGCTTCGAGCGCGGCGCACTGGCGCTGGGCGGTGCGATCAACTACGTCAGCCGTAGCGGCCGCGATGCAGCGGGCCTTGAACTGCACTACGAAGCCGGCAGCCGCGGCTACCAGAAACGCAGCCTGGGCTACGGCGGCGTGCAGGACACCCTGGACTACTACTTCGCCTACACCGGTACCGAATCCGACGGCTACCAGCGCCATGCGAGCGGCGATGGCAAGGGCGCGATGGCCAACATCGGCTGGCAGATCAACCCGGACCTGCAGACCCGCTTCTACCTGCGTTACCGCGAAACCAACCACGAAACACCGGGACGACTGACCCGCGCGCAGGTCCGCAACGACCCGCGCGCGGCCAACCCGGCCAACCTGGCGATCGACGCGAAGCGGCCGCAGCCGGGCAGCACCTGGATCGGCAACACGACCACGCTGCAGCTGGACGGAGACTCCTCGCTGCAGGCCGGGCTGGTGTACCACAAGTACCCGATGGACTTGAACGAGAGCCTGTACCGCCAGCAGCTGGACTACAGCAACCTCAATGCCACGCTGGACTACCGCCGCCGGCATACCCTGTTCGGCCATGACAGCGTGACCACGCTCGGCCTGCGCGTCACCCATGACCTGGATGCCGACGTGCGCGAGACGCTGCGCCTGGCCAGCAACGGCTATGCAGCCGGCACCCACGCGCGTGACTTCTCCCACCACGGCACCGACAGCACGCTGCACCTGGGCAACGAACTGCAGCTGAGCGATGCACTGCGCGTGCAGACCGGGTTGGCGCTGGTGCAGACGCGGCGCACGGTGGAAGTCACCTGGCCACGCACCGGTCAGCGCTTGAACGAGCGCGACTGGGACTACGCGCCGCGTGTCGGCTTCACCTGGCAGGCGTCGCCCGCCACGCAGTGGTTCGGCAACCTCAGCCGCTCGGTGGAACCGGCCCATCCCTGGTCGATGATCTGGGGCTCCAACCAGTACTTCGCCGCCGGCAACGGCGCGTCCAGCGGCCGCCAGCGCGCACCGGTGAAGCTGGACAACCAGACTGCCACCACGCTGGAACTCGGTGCACGCGGCGAGGGCCGGATCGGTCGCTGGGAACTCACCGGCTACTACGCGCACGTCAACCACGAACTGTTGAGCGTTGAAGTCGTGCCGGTGCCGAACCTGTTCATCGCCGAGAACAACGCCAGCCCCACCGTGCATCGTGGCATCGAAGCCGGGCTGGACAGCACGCTGTGGCAGGCAGGAACCGGGCGCCTCTCGCTGCGCCAGGCGTACACCTTCAGTGACTTCCGCTACCGCCATGACGACCGCTTCGGAGACAACCGCCTGCCCGGGCTGCCGATGCACTTCTACCAGGCCGAACTGCGTCATGACAACGCCTCGGGCGTGTATGCCGCAGTGAACACCGAGTATGCCTCCAAGGTGTTCGTCGACTACGCCAACAGCTACCGCGCTGACAGCCACCTCATCTTTGGCAGCCGCGTGGGCTTTGATGCGCCCAGTGGGCGCTGGCAGGGCTGGCTGGAGCTGCGCAACCTGGGTGACCGCCACTACGCCGCCACGGTGACGCCGGGCTATGACGATGGGGGCCGCGATATAGCGCGCTCCACGCCGGGCGAAGGTTTCGGTGTGTATGCCGGGCTGCGCCTCCGCCTTGACGGAACCTGACTGGAGCGTTGCCACTTTCACAACATGTTGGCGGCAAGGTTGGCAAAAAAGGCGATCCCTGAACGTCCGCGCCTGCCATGTCCCCTGCCCTGACCGACGCGCTCGCCATCGACGCCATCCTCGACGACACCGGCGTGGGCATGTGGCAGTTCGACCTCGCAACGCGCCAGCTGAGCGCTTCGGACATGGCCAGCGCACAGCTGGCCGGCATCGGCGCGCACACAGTGCGCAGTGCGTGGCGGCGGATCCTGCGGCAGGAGCCGGACCAGCCGGTCTTTGAGATCGAGCTGCCCTGGACCGATGGCATCAGTCGCCGCTGGCTGATGCTGCGCGGCCGCCATGATCGCGCGCTGGGGCAAGTGCGCGGCATGTGCGTGGACATGACCCGCCGGGTGCGTGCCGAACAACTGGTCCGCGAGCAGGCAATGCTGCTGGATACCCTCGCCCGGGGTACGCCGCCGCGCGAGTGCCTGCGCGTGCTCACCGAGGCCATCGAACGGCTGAAGCCCGGCCTGCGCAGTGCCTTCTTCGTCACACCGGGCGACCGGCAGCGGCCGGGTTACGGCAGCAGTTGCAACGTGCACCCGACGATCACCGCGCTGCTGGAACATCCCGGCGCCGCGCCGACGTCAGCGGATCTGGAACTACCGGGTGGCGGCGAGGTCGCGACCGATACGCAGTGGCGCACGAACTGGCAGGCTGCGTGCAGCCAGCACGACCTGTCCGCCTGCAGGCCCATCGCGGTCCCCCGGCAAGCCCACCCCGAACGTGCATGGCTGCTGCTGTTCCTGTCCGCGCCGCGCGCGCTTACCGGATGGGAACAGGAAGTAGCCCGCTTCGCCACCCGCATCGCCGCGCTGGTGCTGGACCGCGAAGACCAGCAGATCGCCCTGCAGCAGGCCGCCGATGCGGTTGGCAATGCGCTGCATGATACCGAGCGCGAGCGGCGCAGGCTGAAAGCCTTCCTGGACAGCTCGCCCGACCTGGCCTACGTGTTCAACCTGGAACACCGTTTCACCTATGCCAACCGCGCACTGCTGCGCATGTGGGGCAAGACCGAAGAGGAGGCGCTGGGCCGCAACTGCCTGGAACTGGGCTATCCGGACTGGCACGCGGCCATGCACAGCCGCGAGATCGACCAGGTGATCGCCACGCGACGCCCGATCCGTGGCGACGTGCCCTTCGAAGGTCCGCTGGGCCGGCGCATGTACGACTACATCTTCGTGCCGCAGTTGGGGCTGGATGGCGAGGTCGAGGCGATCATCGGCACCACGCGCGATGTCACCGAACGCAGCGAACACGAAGAGGAACGTGCGCGCAACGAATCGCTGCTGCGCATGCTGGTGGACGAACTGCAGCACCGCACGCGCAACATCATGTCGGTGGTGCGTGCGATGGCCAGCCGTACGCTGGCCACCAGCCGCGACATGGCTGATTTCTCGAGCCGTTTCGACGCCCGGCTGGACGCGCTGGCACGGGCGCAGAGCCTGCTGTCGCGGCTGGGTGAACTGGATCGGGTGCAGTTCGACGCGCTGCTGCGTGCCGAACTCTCCGCCCACGTGGACCCGGCCCTGCACGGCACCCAGATCGTGCTGGAAGGACCGCCCGACGTGGCGCTGCGTTCGGGCACGGTGCAGCCGCTGGCGATGGCCCTGCATGAGCTGGCCACCAACGCGGTGAAGTACGGGGCGCTGCGCCAGCAAGGCGGCCGCCTGCACGTGCGCTGGAACCTGGTGGCAGCGGAGGCATCCGATGCCGCCAGCCCGCGGCTGCGCGTGGACTGGCAGGAGCATGGCGTGCGCGACCTGCCCGCCGATCCCTCGAGCATCCGCGGTGGCGGCGCCGGCCGCGAGCTGATCGAACGCGCCCTGCCGTACCAGATCGGTGCGAAAGTGGATTACGGCTTTGCCGACGACGGCCTGCGCTGTTCGATCCTGCTGGCGGTATCGGAGCAGGCCGTCGCGCTGGCCGGCTGATGCCGGCGGATCAGCCGGTCACGCCGAACAGCGGGTCATAGGTCACTTCCGCCTGCGGCACGCCGCTGGCCAGCGGCAACGCCATGAAGTATTCCGCCGGCACGTCGGCCAGCGCCAGCTGCGGATACGGCTTGAAGCCGAACCGGGTGTAGTAGCCGGGATCCCCCAGCAGCACGCAGCCAGCCGCACCACGATCGCGCAGCCACTGCAGGGCGCCGTGCACCAGCGCCGCGCCGATGCCCTGCCCCTGCCGCCGCGGATCCACCGATATCGGCCCGAGCCCGTGCCAGCCGGCATCGCCGCTGGACAAGCTGACCGCAGACAGCGCGACATGGCCGACGATGCGCCCTGCGTCCTCGGCAACCAGTGACAGGGTCAGCCGGTCCGCGTTGCGCAGCGCATCGACGATGAAATGTTCGGTATGGCTGGAATGCGGCGCGGTGCGGAAGGCCGCTTCGGTCAGCACGGCGATCGGGCCCGCGTCTGCAGGATGTTCTTTGCGGAGGGTGATGGTCATGCGCTCACGGTAGCGGGCCTTTCCGTGCGCCTCAACGCACTCAGCGCAGGAAGCCTGCGATGGCAAAGCCCAGCCCCACCAGACCGGCGGCCAGCAGTGGATAGGTGGCCCAGACCGGCGTGCCCTGGCCATGGCTGAAGGCGACGAATGCCGCCCGCACACTGCGCCCGCTGAGCCAGGGCACCACCATCAGCGCCAGCAACGGCAGCAGCGAGGCCAGGCCGAAGGCCAGCAACAACGGCCGCGGATCATTCCGCGCAAAGCCGCCCAGCGGATACAGCGCCACGCCGAACAGCAATCCGGCGAAGAACAGCGTATTGGCGATGCGTATTTCCGTGCGATGGCGACGCGACAACGCGCCGCGCGACCACCCCTTGTAATGGCGGGGCAACCGCCGCGTCCACCAGGCCACCAGCATGCTGGCCAGCGCGCCGCCCATCACCCCGCTTTCCACCGCGCCCCACGCCTGCATCCCCACCATGCCAGCCCCCTGTAATGGAATCGATCAGTGCGCCAATGCCGCCGCCACCGCGGCTTCGGCCAAGGGGGCCATCTTTGCATAGCCGGCCGGCGTGGGATGCACGCCATCCTCTGCCAGCGCTTTGTCCAGTCCGCCGTCCGCATTGCCCAGCGCTGCGTGGTAGTCCAGATACACCAGCCGCTGCTGCTCTGCGTAGCCCTTCAGTGCGGCATTCAGCGCGCGCACGCTGGCGGCCGGCTGCAGGCCGGGACGCCACGGATAGGCACTGACCGGCAGCACCGAAGACAACACGACCTTGATGCCGTGCGCCTGCGCCAGTTCAACCATCGAATGCAGGTTGTCTTCGATCATCGCCTGGCTGGACGGGCCGGTGTTGCCGGCGATGTCATTGGTGCCGGCCAGGATCACCACCACCGCAGGACGCAGCGCGATGACGTCCTGGCGGAAGCGCAGCAGCATCTGCGCGGTGGTCTGCCCGGATATGCCGCGGTTGATGTAACCCTTGCCCGGGAAGAAGCGCTCACTGCCGGTCCGGCCCCAGCCTTCGGTGATGGAGTCACCGTAGAACACCACGCGCGCTGCGCCGTTGCGCGGCGCCGGCAATGTGGCGTTCTGTTCGCGGTAGTACGCCAGCTGCGGCCAGTCCGACAGGCGCTGCTGCAGCGAGCGCACCTGCTGCGGCTGCAGCGATTCCGGCGCGGCGGTGAACAGCGGATCGGTCGCGCTGGGCTGCGCGTGGGCTGTACCCAGCAGCGGCGCGGAGGCCAGGAGGATCGACAGACGGTGCGACAGCTTGGTCATCGGGCATCACGGATAACACGGTGCAGCGAAGGTACCACCCGCCCCATTGCCAATTACAGGGTTGACACGCCGCCGCGCCACGCCGGAGCGTCGAACACGGCCAGGCGCGGGCGTATTACCGCCGCCGCTGAGCCCTGCAACCGCCACGCCTTCACGCCATGGCGCGCCGCCACTGCCGATAGTGGCGGCATTCTTTCTTTCTGCGGCCTGCCATGTCCCTGTTTCCCGAGCGCCTGCAGCGTTTGCGGCGCTGGCCGCGCCCGGTGCGCATCCTGTTGGCCGTACTGCTGGCGCTGTACCTGTTGTACCTGATCGCCGGCAATGTGTTTCTCAACACGCCGCTGTTTGACATGGTGACCAACCGCAAACCGGAGAAATTCCAGCTGCGCAATGGGCCGGCGCTGACCCTGGTGCCGGGCCACGCGGTGCTGTGGAACGTGCACGTTCGCGGCCAGGCCAATCGCACGGTCTACGTCTTCAGTGCCGAGCGGGCCAGTGCGTTCATCTCGCTGCCGGCGCTGCTGCGCCGCGAAATCCACATCCCGCGCGTGGATGCGGTCGGCGTACGCGCGGTGGTTGAACGCGTGGAAAAAGCGATCCCGCCGCCGCCGCGCGGCAACCGGGGCTGGACGGTGCGGATGGATGCGATCCACAGCGACAGCATCCGCAGCGGCCAGTTCGGCAAGCTGCTGATCTCCGGCAAGGCCAGCGCCACGGTGGGCTTCCTGAAGCAGATGAAGGGCGGCCCGTCCGAACTGTTCGATTCGAACGCCACCTTCGACGATGCGCGGATCGGCTGGGATGGCACCACCCTGCTGGACCAGGCGCATATCGAAGCGCGGGCCAGCTTCCCACGCCACTACCGCGACGACGCGCCGGGGCTGCGCAAGCTCGGCATCCTGACCGCCGAGCTGGCCATCGACGGGCGCAGCCAGGCGGTACGCATCGACACCGCCGGTGCCCGTGCCACGGTGGGCACGGTGCCCTCCACGGCCCGCCTGCAGGGCCAGCTGGCGATGGACCATGGCACGTTGCGGCCCGGCGGACATGTAGTGTGGCGGCTGCCGGTGCACGCCGGCGAACATGCCAAGGACCGTGGACTGCTCGCGCTGCAGCTGGACGTGGCCGACGACATCCGGGTGCAGGCGCGGCTGCCCCGCGATGAGGCCAGCGGCAGTGAACTGGATGCCGACCTGCACATCGCCGGGCGCGAGATCCCCTTCCACGCGATGTCCGGGCTGCTGCCGCGCACGTCAGGGCAGCTGAAGGCGGCGTGGACGTTTGATTCGCTGAACTGGATATCCGACCTGATCGTGCGCAAGCCATGGTTCCGGCTGGATGGCGGCGGCCTGTTGCGGGCCGACGTGAAGCTGGTCGATGGCCAGCTGGCCCCGGGCAGCATCGCGGAGATTCCCAACGTGGCTGCCATCGCGGAGGTGGCCGGGGTAAGGATGCAGGGCGACGCGCGGGCTCAGGGCCGGATCGTCGAAGGCCGCACGCCGCAGGTACATGTGCAGGTAGACGTGGACCAGTTCCGCGCCGCCCCGTCCGATGCGCCGTCGCAGGTGCTGTTCGACGGGCGCGCGTTGGCGTTGGAACTCAGCGGCGATGCCCGACTGCAGGAACTGAAGGAAGGCGTGCGTGCGCGGCTGCGCTTCAACAACGCGCAGGTGCCGGACCTGACCCGCTACAACCGCTACCTGGGCAACGAACAGGTGAAGCTGCTGGGCGGCACCGGGCTGATCAGCGGTGACGTGGAACTGGACGCCACCGGCCGCATCGGTACCGGCCGCGCCGACCTGAGCGGCCAGAATGCGCGAATGCAGGTGGCAGGCGTGGCGATGCGCGGCAATGCGCTGCTGAAAGCCCGCGTGCGGCGCGCCGATTTCAGCCAGAAACAATTCGACCTGGGCGGCACCACGGTGCGCCTGCAGGACGTGCGCGTCGCCGACTCGAAGGACGCCGGCTGGTGGGGCGAGGTGGCGGTGCGCAGCGGGCATCTTGCAGCCGCGGCCCCGCTCAGTGCCGATGCGATGGCCGACATCACCCTGCGTGATGCCGGCCCGCTGCTGGATGCCTTCGGCGAGCGCAGCAGCTACCCGCGCTGGGTGCTGGGGCTGGTCGATTCCGGGCAGGTGCAGGCCAGCGGCCAACTGCGGCTTCGCCATGGCCAGTGGGTGGTGGATGACCTGCAGGCAGAAAACGCGCGGCTTTCGCTGCGCGGCCGGCTGGACCTGGGCAAGGCCGGCAAGCGCGGCGACCTGTACCTGCGCTGGGGCGTGCTGGGCGCGGGCGTGGAGCTGGACGGCAAACAGCGGCAGTGGCACCTGGCCGGTGCGCGCGAGTGGTACCAACAGCGCCCACGCTACCTGCCCGCCAGATAAACCGCGTCACCGCCTGGTTCAGCGGTGGCGTGATTCCAGCAGCGTGCGCACGTCCTGCAGGCCCAGGCCGCGCGCGCGCAGCAGCACCAGCAGGTGGAACACCAGGTCCGACGCTTCGCCCAGTAGTTCGTCGTCGCCCTGCACCACCGCCGCCAGCGCGGTCTCCACGCCTTCCTCGCCGACCTTCTGCGCGATACGGCGGATGCCACCGTCGAACAGCGAGGTGGTGTAGCTGCCGGCCGGGCGCTGCGCCTCGCGCGTGGCCACCAGCTGGTCGAGCTGGCCGATGAAATCCTTCGGTGCCTGCGGGAAACAGCTCTCTGCGCCGGTGTGGCAGGTCGGCCCGGCCGGGCGTGCCCGCACCAGCAGCGTATCGGCATCGCAATCCACCGCGATCGACCGCACCGCCAGCACGTTGCCGGACTGCTCGCCCTTGGTCCACAGGCGCTGCTTGCTGCGACTGAAGAAGGTCATGTGGCCGGTCTGCAACGTCACCTGCAGGGACTCCGCACTTACATAGCCCAGCATCAGCACCTGCAGGCTGTCGGCATCCTGCAGTACCGCCGGCAACAGGCCATCGCCCTTGCTCCAGTCAAGGCTTTCCAGCGCCGGCAGTCCCGGCAACACTTCAATAGACATCACGTACCTCGATCTGGTGCTCGCGCAGATAGCGCTTAAGTTCTGGAATGGCGATGGCGCCGCTGTGGAACACGCTGGCAGCCAGGGCACCATCGACATCGGCCTGGTCGAAGACCTGGGCGAAGTGATCGGGCGTGCCCGCCCCGCCGGAGGCGATCAGCGGCACGTGGCAGGCCGCACGCGCATGGCGCAGCTGCTCGACGTCGTAGCCGCGGCGTACGCCGTCACTGTCCATGCAGTTCAGTACGATCTCCCCGGCGCCGCGTTGCTGCACTTCGCGCACCCAGTCCAGCGTACGCACGGCCACGGCCTGGGTCTTGGACGGGTCGCCGGTGAAGCGGCGCACGCGCCACTGCCCATCGGCCTCGCGCACCGAGTCGATGCCCACCACCACGCACTGCACACCGAACGCCTCGGCCAGTTCGGTGATCAGCTCCGGGCGGCCCAGCGCAGGCGAGTTGATCGAGATCTTGTCGGCGCCGGCGTGCAACACGCGCCGTGCGGTTTCCACATCACTGATGCCACCGGCCACGCAGAACGGGATGTCGATCAGCCGTGCGATGCGTTCGATCCATGCCACGTCCACGCTGCGGCCATCCGGGCTGGCGCCGATGTCATAGAACACCAGCTCATCGGCCCCCTGGTCCCGGTAGCGCAGCGCCAGTTCGGCGATATCGCCCATGTCCACGTGGTCGCGGAAGCGCACGCCCTTGACCACGCGGCCATCGCGCACGTCCAGGCAGGGAATGATGCGCCGGCTCAACATGCCAGTGCCTCGGCCAGGTCCATCCGCTGTTCCAGCAGGGCTTTGCCAAGCACGGCGCCACTGCAGCCGGCGGCGCGCGAAGCAGCCACGTCGGCCACGTCGCGGATGCCGCCGGAGGCCTGGATCGCCACGCCTGGCAACAGCCCGGCCAGGTGGCGGTACAGGTCCAGGTTGGGGCCGGCCAGCATGCCGTCGCGGGCGATGTCGGTACACAGCAGGTGGCGCATGCCGGCCGCGGCATAGCGCTGGGCCAGGGCGTCCATGGTGACGCCCGCATTTTCCGTCCAGCCGTGGATCGGCAACTGCCACTGGCCGTCGTCGTCCTGGCGGGCATCCAGCGCGATGGTGATGCGCTCGGGCCCGAACTCGGCCAGCCAGCCGATCACCGCATCCGGCTCGCGCACGGCCAGCGACCCGATTACCACCCGGCTGGCACCGGCCTGCAGGATGCGCTCGACGTCTGCGCGACCGCGCACGCCGCCACCGGTCTGCACGTGCAGGCCGGCCTGCTGGCGGATCTGCGCCAGCAGGGGCGCGAGCGTATAGCCGCCGGCGCGCGCGGCATCCAGGTCGACCAGGTGCATCCACTGTGCGCCCTGCCCGGCGAAGGCCTGCGCGCGCGGCAGCGGATCGTCGCCATAGCGGGTTTCCTGGGCGTAGTCGCCCTGGCGCAGGCGCACCACGCGGCCTTCGCGGATATCAAGAGCGGGATAGACGATGAAGCTCATTCGGCGGTGTCCTGCAGGAAGTTGCGCAACAGCAAGGCGCCGGTGTCACCGGAGCGTTCGGGGTGGTACTGCGCACCGAAGTAGCGGCCATGCTCGACCACCGCACTGAACAGCCCGCCATGGTCGCAGGCGGCCACGGTGTGCGCGTTCAAGGGGGCGGCATAGCTGTGCACGAAATAGGCGCTGGCGCGTTCGGGGATATCGCGCAGCAGCGGCGACCCGCGCAGCGGCAACAGGCGGTTCCAGCCCATGTGCGGCACGCGGATGCCGGTGGCGGGCACCAGCTTGCGCACCGTGCCGGGGATCAGCCCCAGCGTCTGCACGCCACCGCCTTCTTCGGAACGCTCGAACAGCAGCTGCATGCCCAGGCAGATGCCCAGCAGCGGCACCTCCAGCTGGCGCAGCGGCTCGAACAGGCCCTGCGCATGCAGGCGCTGCATGGCCGGCACCGCCGCACCGACGCCGGGCAGTATCACCCGCCGCGCGTCGCGCAGTCCGTCGGCATCGCGCACCAGCCGGACCTGCGCGCCCAGCCGCTCCAGCGCGTAGCGCACCGACCCGAGGTTGGCACCGCCGGCATCGATCAAGGCAACTTCGGTCACAGCGCCCCCTTGGTGCTGGGCAGCTCGGTGCCCTGCCGCGCCACGGCGGTGCGCAGCGCGCGCGCCAGCGCCTTGAAGCAGGCTTCCACCTTGTGGTGGTCGTTGTCACCGCGCACCTGCAGGTTGAGGTTCAACCCGGCCGCATCGCACAGCGAGCGGAAGAAATGAGGCACCAGTTCGGTGGGCAGGTCGCCGACGCGCTCGCGCTTGAACTCGCCATCGAACACGAAGTACGGACGTCCGCTGAAATCCAGCGCGGCGCTGGCCAGCGTCTCGTCCATCGGCAGGGTGAAGCCGTAGCGGCCGATGCCGCGCTTGTCACCCAGCGCTTCACGCAGCGCCTGGCCCAGCGCCAGCCCGGTGTCCTCGATGGTGTGGTGTTCGTCGATGTGCAGGTCACCCTCGGCCTGGATGCGCACGGAGATGCCACCGTGCTTGCCGATCTGCTCCAGCATGTGATCGAAGAACGGCAAGCCGGTGTGGATCCGTGGTTCGGCCTGGGCATCAAGGTCCAGTTCGACACGGATGCGTGTCTCCTTGGTGTTGCGCTGTACCACCGCGGTGCGCGGCGCATCGGCCAACGCGTGGGCGATGGCCGGCCAGTCCCACTCGCCGCCGAACTCTTCGGTGCGCAGCTGGAAGCCGCGGATGTTGAGGTTCTGCGCGAACTGGATGTCGGCCAGGCGGTCGCCCACCATCGCCGAACGCGCCCAGTCGATGCTGCGGTCCTGCAGGTAGGCGGTCATCAGGCCAATGCCCGGCTTGCGCGTGGGCAGGTTCTCATGCGGCCAACTGGCGTCGATCAGCACGTCACGGAACACGATGCCCTGGCTTTCGAACACGTGCATCATCAGCGCATGCGGTGCATCGAAGATCGCCTGCGGGTAGCTCTCGCTGCCCAGGCCGTCCTGGTTGCTGACGATGACGAACTGCCAGCCCGCGTCGCGCAGCTTGATCAGCGCGGGAATGACATCGCGCACGAAGCGCAGTTTTTCATACGCGTCGATCTGATGGTCGGCGGGCTCTTCGATCAGGGTGCCGTCGCGGTCGATGAACAGGATGGGGGTCATGCAGCGGCCCTCCAGGCCGAGAGCGCGGCAAGCACGCGTTGGTTTTCGTCGGTGCTGCCGATGCTGATGCGCAGCGCATCGCCGAGTTGTGGCGCGGCGCGCTGGTCACGCACCACCACGCCGGCGGCCAGCAGCGCGTCGAACGCACCCTGCGCGTCGTCGAATCTCACCAGCAGATAGTTGCCGGCCGAGGGATACACCTGGCGCACGCCGGCCACCGCCGCCAGCGCGCTGGACAGCCGCACCCGCTCCTGCACGACTTCGTCGATACGGGCGCGGGTGGCCGCCAGCGCGGCCGGCTGCAGTGCCGCCAGTGCCAGTTCGGCGCACGGCTGCGGCACCGGGTACGGCGCCTGGCAACGGCGCAGCGCGGCGATGATTTCCGGCGCGGCGATCAGGCTGCCCACCCGCGCGGCGGCCAGCGCATGCGCCTTGGACAGCGTGCGCAGTACGGCAAGATTGGGGTGTGCTTCCAGCAGCGTGGTTGCCGAACGCTGGCTGCTGTATTCGATGTAGGCCTCGTCCACCACCACGATGGCCTGGCCCTGCAGCGCCTGCGCGGTGCGGATGATGTCCGCGCTGCTGATCTCGCTGCCTGCCGGGTTGGACGGCGAACACAGGAACACCAGCCGCGCGCCCTGCCTGCGTGCGGCGGCGATCACTGCGTCGATATCGACCTGCAGGCCGGCGGGGCCCTCCACCAGCGGGACCTCCAGCAGCGGTGCGCCCTGCAGCCGCGCGCACACTGCGTACATGCCGAACACCGGCGGCGTGGCCAGCACCGCATCCATGCCGGGGCGGCAGAACGCGCGCACCAGCAGGTCGATGGCTTCATCGCTGCCGCGCCCGACCAGCAACTGCTGCGGGCCGACGTCGTACAGTCCCGCCAGCGCCTGCAGCAAGGCGGGCGGCTGCGGATCCGGGTAGCGCCGGCTGCTGCCACTGGCATCGGCCGGATTGGCCCATGCCGATTCGTTGGCGTTCAGCCACACATCGCCCTGCAGCGCCGTGCTGCGCGCCGAGCTGTAGCCGGCGAAGGACTGCAGGTCCGGTCGCAGCAGCGCCAGCACGTCCTGCACGCTGGCGCTCATGCCACCGCCTCCATGCGCAGCGCGACCGCACGTTCGTGCGCGTCCAGGCCTTCGGCGCTGGCCAGGATGCGTGCGCAACCGCCGATGGCGGCGATGCCCTCCGCACTGGCGCTCTGCACGCTGATGGTGTTCTGGAAGCTGGCCACGCTGACCCCGCTCCAGGCCCGCGCCGCACCGGCGGTGGGCAGCACGTGGTTGGTGCCGCTGCAGTAGTCACCGAGCGCTTCGGGGGTGTAATCGCCGAGGAACACCGAACCGGCCGCCTGCACCTGGCCCAGCCAGGCACGTGGTTCGCGCAGCGCCAGGATCAGGTGTTCCGGTGCATAGCGGTTGCTGATATCGAAGGCGTCCTGCAGGCGATCCACCTGGATCAGCCGGGACGCGCCCAGTGCCTGGCGTGCGATGGTCTGGCGCGGCAGCAGCGCCACCTGGCGTTCCACTTCGGCTTCCACCGCCTGCAGCAGCACGGCATCGTCGGTCAGCAGCAGCACCTGCGAATCCGGGCCGTGTTCGGCCTGGGACAGCAGATCGGCCGCAACAAAGGCGGGGTTGGCGCCGGCGTCGGCGATCACCAGCACCTCGGACGGGCCGGCCGGCATGTCGATGGCCACCCTGCCGTCCTGCGCCACTTGTTGTTTGGCTTCGGTCACGAAGGCGTTGCCGGGGCCGAACAGCTTGTCGCAGGCCGGTACGCTGGCCGTGCCATACGCCATCGCGGCGATCGCCTGCGCGCCGCCCAGCTTGAACACGCGCTGCACGCCGGTCAGGCGCGCGGCCACCAGGACAGCGGGGTCGGCACTGCCATCGGCGCGCGGCGGCGTGCACAGCACCACCTGCGGGCAGCCAGCCAACGCCGCTGGCACGCCCAGCATCAGCGCGGTGGAGGGCAGCGGCGCGCTGCCCGCCGGCACGTAGAGACCAACCCGGCCGATCGGCCGGATCATCCGCTCGCAGTGCACGCCCGGCGCGGTTTCCACCGTAAAGCCCTGGCTCATGCCGGCTTGGTGGAAACGCCGGATGCGCGCGGCGGCGTCTTCCATCGCCGCGCGCAGGTCCGCGGCCACGGCCTGCTCGGCCGCGTCGAACTCGGCGGCGGTCACTTCGATGTCATCCAGCTGCACCCGATCAAAGCGCGCGGTGATCCCGCGCAGGGCCTCATCGCCGTCGGCACGCACCTGCGCGATCAGCGCGGCCACCGCTTCGCGGGTCTGCGCGGCGACGGCCTGCACGGGGCGCTGCAAGGCCTCGGCGCGGGCCAGTTCATTGAGTTCCGACCAGTTCAGACGATTCATGCCAGCGACCGCTCCACGCTCAATACCATCAGGCCCTGGGCGCCTGCGCGCTCCAGGTCTTCCAACCGCTGCCAGGTCAAAGCACCGTGGCACATGGTCTGCAGACGCAGCTGGCCGCCGTCGTCGGGAAGCTGCACCAGCGGGTCGGCATCGGGCAGCAGGCGGGTCAGTTCGGACACGCGGTCCAGCGCGGCGCGGAACATCAGCAGCTTGCTGTCGCGCACCTTGACCACGCCATCCAGCCGCCGCAGCAGCATCGCCATGAGGCCGGCGCGGGCGTCGTCGGGGGTTTTTACCGGGCCGGCCAGCACCGCTTCGCTTTCCAGCAGCGTTTCCACCGGCTTGAGCTGGTTGGCGGCCAGGGTGGCGCCGCTGGACACCAGGTCGCAGATCAGGTCGGCGGTGCCCAGGCGCGGCGCGATTTCCACCGACCCGGACAGTTCCACCACCTGCGCATCCACCCCGCGCGCGGCCAGCCAGTCGGCCAGGATCGCCGGGTAGCTGGTAGCGATGCGTTTGCCGGCCAGCTGCTCGACGCCGGTCCATTCCCACTCCTCGGGCACCGCCAGCATCAACCGGCACTGCCCGAAATTCAGGCCACGCAGCGCCTGGTAGGCGTCCGGCAGGCCGATCCGGCGGCGGGCAGCGCCCTGCTCGTCCAGCTCGTTGCGGCCGACGATGCCGAAGTCGCAGACGCCATCGGCGATAAGCCCCGGGATGTCGTCGTCGCGGACCAGCAGCAGGTCCACCGGCAGTGATTCGCCGTAGCAGAACAGCTTGTCGCGGCTCTGCCGCCAGCTCAGCCCGCAGGCGGTGAGCAGGCTGCGCGCCGGCTCGGCCAGCCGCCCGTTCTTCTGGATGGCGATACGCAGCCGGTCGCGTGCCGGGGCGGTCTGGGTTGCACTCATGGGGGAGGCTCTCTTACTCGGATTCGGGGGGCGTAAGCGTGGCAGTGACAGCAATGGCGGCGGCATAGCCGCCGTGTCCATGCTCCAGCGAACGCGCGACGCGCCCGGTGGTGGTAACGCTGACGCCGGTCAGTTCATGGATTTCCCGATACGGCACGCCCTGCTGCAGCAGCGGCACCACCTTCCAGCGGTCCGACAGCGCCTCCAGCTCGGCCGGCGTGCACAGGTCGCGCAGGAAGGCGGTGACCTGTTCGGCGCTGGACAGCGCGGCGAAGGCCGCAGCCAGGCAGGCCAGATCGGCCTGGGCGTCTTTTTCTCGGGGAGCGGGGCGGAGTTTCATCGTATCAATGTAATAACGTGCTATTACATTAGCGCAACCGAAGGTGCCGGGTCAAACCGGCTTGCTGCCCGGACCGGGTTGGTTCAGGGGGCGGGAACGAAAAACGCCCGCTGAGCGGGCGTTTGCATTGGGTATCGGGATGTTCAAGGCGTACCGAGCACCGGTCGTAACCTACCGGCACCTTACCTCGGCGCGGAGGGCGCCACTGCGCAGGCACTCGCCGAACAGGCTGCCCTGGCGGCTCGGGATGGACTGGACGACCTCCAGCTCCCCTGCCCCGTCCGGGCATTTCTGCGCGGCCAACCCGCGCAGGTCACGCTGCAGCTGCTCCCGGTCGAACACATGGCAGCGGTCGACCGTCAGCCGGTACTGGCCCGGGCCGATGCACTGGCCATGCAGCGCAGGATCGGTCCGGCACGCGGTCAGCAGGAGCAGCAGCGTTGCCGCCGCCCCCAGCCGCCTCACGGCATGACCTTGGCCTGCTCCAGTTCCACCTGCAGGGTGCTGGCCAGTTCCTCGCGCGAGACCTCGAACTGCTGCTCGCGCAGCAGGTCCTTGACCGCCACCACGCCCCGCGCCAGCTCATCCTCGCCCGCCAGCACCACGAAGCGGATCCCGGCCTTGGCCGCGTACTGGAACTGCTTGCCGATCTTCTTCGGCTCCATCTGCACTTCGGCGTTGATGCCACCGGCGCGCAGGCGGCGGGCGATGTCCAGCGACTGCGGCAGGCTGGCGTCGTCCATCAGCGCGACCAGCGCGTGCACGCTGCTGTCTTCGATCCCGGCGATCAGGCCGGCTTCGCGCAGCTGCCAGAACAGACGGGTCAGGCCGATGGAAATGCCCACGCCCGGCAGCTTGGACTTGCTGTAGTGGCTGGCCAGGTCTTCGTAGCGGCCGCCGGAGCAGATCGAACCGATCTGCGGGTGGTCGGTCAGCGTGGTTTCGTACACGGTGCCGGTGTAGTAGTCCAGGCCGCGCGCGATGGAGAAGTTCAGGCAGTACGCGGTTTCCGGCACGCCCAGCGCCTTGACCAGTTGCAGCACCTCGCGCAGTTCGGCCACGCCCACCTTCAGCGTCTCGCTGGCGGCCGGATCGGCCAACAGTGCGTCCAGCTGCGCCAATGCGTCGGCGTGGCTGCTGGAGCGCACCGCGACGAAGGCCAGGATCCGCTCGACCTGCCCGGCCGGGATCTCAAAGCCTTCGCCCACCAGCGTTTCGCGTACGTAGTCGGGGCCGCGCTTGTCCAGCTTGTCCACTTCGCGCAGCACCGCCAGCTGGCGCTCACCTTCGGCCACGCCGAGGGTTTCAAAGAAGCCACGCAGCAGCTTGCGGTTGTTCAGCTGCACGGCGAAATCGCCGATGCGCAGTTCCGAGAACACCGCATGGATCACCGCCAGCACTTCGGCGTCGTAGCGGATGCTCAGCGCATCCTTGCCGATCACATCGATGTCGCACTGGTAGAACTCGCGGAAGCGGCCGCGCTGGGCACGCTCGCCGCGGTAGACGCGCTGCATCTGGTAACGACGGAACGGGAAGGTCAGGTCGTGCTCGTGTTCGGCCACGTAGCGCGCCAACGGCACGGTCAGGTCGAAGCGCAGCGCCAGTTCCGGCAGGGAGGTATCGCCGGCCTGCGCGGCATTGGCCAGCGCACCGGTGGACTGCACGAAATACACCTGGCGCTCGGTTTCGCCGCCGGACTTGGTCAGCAGCACGTCGGACAGCTCGAACACCGGGGTTTCCACCGGCAGGAACCCGAACCGCTCGTAGTTGCGGCGGATGACGTCCAGCATGCGCTGGAACGCGATCTGCTCGCGCGGCAGCAGTTCCATGATGCCGGGCGGGGTACGGGGCTTGATCACGTGGGGCTCCTGCGAAAAACGGGGGAAGGGCAAGGGCGGTTATTGTAGCGGTTGCGTCGCCTGCCGCGCCCGCGCCAGGCCAACCGGGCCACATGGCGTATCATGAGCGCTTCCCTGCTGCGCGCCTCGTCCCCACGCCATGTCGCGTCCTGATCCCGCCCCCGCCGGCTGTACCACGCTGGACTGCACCCACTGTTCGGTGCGCCACCTGGCCGTGTGTTCGGCGCTGTCGCCCGAAGAAGGGCAGGCACTGGAAGCGGTGACCGTGTCCCAACAGGTGGCGATGGGCGCGACCCTGGCCCGTAGTGGTGAACCGCGCCAGCACGTCTATACCTTGACCCACGGCGCATTGCGGCTGGTGCGCACGCTGTCCGACGGCCGCCGCCAGATCACCGGCTTCGTGCTGCCCGGCGATTACCTGGGCCTGAGCAGCAGCGACCATCACCGCCACGACGTGGAAGCCATCGCCGACAGCCGGGTCTGCCGGGTATCGGTGGCGCACATGCGCGAGCTGCGCAGCCGCTACCCGCACCTGGAACGGAAGCTGCTGCAGCGCGCCTGCCAGGCGCTGGATGACGCGCAGGATGCCGCATTGTCGCTGGCCCGCCTGCAACCGACCGAGAAGGTGGCCGACTTCCTGCTGCGGCTGGCCGAGCGCGAAGCGCGGCTGGGCGGTGACCCCCTGCGGGTCACCCTGCCGATGGGCCGCGGTGACATCGCGGATCACCTCGGGCTGACCATGGAAACGGTCAGCCGTACCTTCACCCGGCTGCGCCAGCAGGCGTTGATCGCCCTGCCCCACCTCAACGTGGTGGAACTGCTGGACGAACCGGCGCTGCGGACGCTGGCGACCGGTTAAGGCGCTGAAAGCGGGGAAAGAGCTGGCGTCTGCCGGACACACGCCGCGCTGCGCGCTCGCCGACCATGGGTCGGCGCTACCGCACTACGATCGGCGCACCGGCGCCACGCCCTGGTCCGGACACAGGCCGCGCTGCGCGCTCGCCGACCATGGTCGGCGCTACCGCACTACGATCGGCGCACCGGCGCCACGCCCTGGTCCGGACACAGGCCGCGCTGCGCGCTCGCCGACCATGGGTCGGCGCTACCGCAGCACCGGCGCCACGCCCCGGTAGCGCCGAGCCATGCTCGGCGGCTTCTCGTCAGGGCATCGGGACGCCGGCCTGCAGCACCGCACGGAACGCCGCGTAGTCGGCCGCCAGCGGTTCGGCATGTGCCGGCCTCTGCAGTAGCGCCTGCAATGCCGGCGGCACCGCCAGCGCCTCGCCGATCAACGGTTCCACCACCGATTCGAACTTGGCCGGGTGCGCGGTTGCCACCACCGCCCAGTCCCCCTTGGCTCCCTTGGCACGCAGCGCATTGAGCACCGTGACCGCGGTCGCGGTGTGCGGGCAGAACACGTCGCCACTTCCAGCATGCGCGCTGGCGATGGTCGCGCGGATCGCCACGTCATCCACCGCCTCGGCGGTGAAGGCCTGCCGCAATGCCGCGTCGTCGCCGTTGAACAGCCAGCGCAGGCGTTCGAAGTTGCTCGGCGCGCCGACATCCATGGCGTTGGCGGTGGTGGCCACGCTGTCGGCGGGCTGGTAATCGGCGCCGGCGAAATAGCGCGGCAGCACGTCGTTGGCATTGGTTGCCAGCGCGATGCGACCGATCGGCAGGCCGATGGCCCGTGCCAGGATCGCGGCCATCGCATTGCCCAGGTTGCCGGTCGGGATCACCAGGTTCAGCGCTGCCCTGCCCGCCTGCTGGTGCTGGAGCGCGGCGTGGGCGTAGTAACTCATCTGCGGCAGCAACCGGCCCAGGCTGATGCTGTTGGCCGAGCTGAGCGGCACCCTGGCCTGCAGTTCGCCATCGCCGAGCGCCCGTTTGACCAGCGCCTGGCAGTCATCGAACGAACCGGCAACGCGGAAGGCCTGGATGTTGTCGCCGAAGCAGCCCAGCTGGTGCGCCTGCCGCGGCGACACCCGGCCATCGGGGTACAGCACCACCACGCGCAGGCCCGGCTGGCCGTGGAACGCTGCGGCCACCGCTGCACCGGTATCGCCGGAGGTGGCCACCACGATCGTCAGCGGCGTGGACGCGCCACTGCGCAGCCGCGCGAGGGTGGCGGCGAGGAAGCGCGCACCGACGTCCTTGAACGCGGCGGTCGGTCCGTGGAACAGCTCCAGCACATGGTCACCGCGACGCGGCAAGGCACGCAGCGGCACCGGGAAATCAAACGCTTCGGCGCAGATCGCCGGCAGCGCGTCGGCCAGCGGATCCCCTTCGAAGAACGGTGCCAGCACCTGCGCGGCGGTCTGCGCCAGGCTCGGCGTGGCGACCCAATCGCGCGGCGCGGGTAGCTGTTCGGGCACGTACAGGCCGCCATCCGGAGCCAGCCCGGCGGCGATTGCCGCACTCAGCGAAACGGCAGGGGACTGGCCACGGGTAGAGACAAAGCGCATCGCACGATCCTGTAAGGAAGAAGAGTTCACAGCAGCACCGCCGCCGGCGCCGCCAACGAAGACACCCACGCCTGGCTGCCGAAGCCGGCCGCAGAGAAGGCCGCCTGCACCGGCGCTGCAGCGGCTTCGGCACTGGCCTGGTCTTCGAACCAGGCGAACACGCTGGGGCCGGCCCCGGAAATGCTGGCACCCATCGCACCGGCCGCCAGCGCGGCATCACGCGCGGCATCGAAGCCGATGATCAGCGGCGCGCGGCGCGGCTCGACCAGCACGTCACGCAGGCCGGCACGTACCAGCGCAGCATCGCCCTGGTGGCAGCCGGCCAGCACCAGCGCCAGGTTGGCGCTCTGCGTCACGAAATCGCCCAACGCATAGCTGCCCTGCAGCGCGGCGCGCGCGCGGCGCGTTTCCAGCACCGCATCCGGGTGCACCAGCAGGCTGTGCCAGCGCGCCGGCACCGGGATCGGCACCAGCCGGTCGGCGGTGCTGAGCACCAGCCCACCCAGCAGCATCGGACCCAGGTTGTCGCCGTGGCGGCCGCCGCTGGCTACCACTTCGCCTTCCAGCGCGAAGCGATACAGCGCGTGGCGGTCCAGTGGACTGTCCAGCAGCGCGTTGGCGGCCACCAGCGCGGCCACGCACGAGGCCGCCGAGCCGCCCATGCCCGATCCCAGCGGAATGCCCTTGTCGATCTCCACGGCGAAGCCGAACGGCAGGTCCAGCGCCTGCCGCAGCGCGAGCAGCGATGCACCGGCAGTGTTCAACGCCGCCTCCCGTGGCAGCGGCACATCGGCGCCGCGGATGGCCTCGATGCGCACCTCGCGCTCGGCGATGCGGCGCACCGTCACCGTGTCACCGATACCGGCGATGGCATGGCCAAGGATGTCGAAGCCCACCCCGACATTGCCCACCGAGCCCGGTGCGAAGGCACGTGCGATCACAGGCGCGCTCCTTCGCCGGCGGCCACCCGCAGCAGATCGGCGAACACGCCGGCCGCGGTGACTTCCGGACCCGCGCCCGGCCCCTGCACCACCAGCGGGTTGTCGCAATAGCGCCGGGTGCGGAACTGGACCACGTTGTCGGTCAGTTTGAGGTTGGCGAAGGCATGGTCCACCGGTACTTCCACCAGCCCCACCGATGCCCCCTGCGCTGACAGCGCGGCGACGTAGCGCAGCACCGCGCCGCGTCCGCGCGCCTGCTGCAGGCGTTGGAGCAACGCGTCATCGTTATCGCCCAACCGCTGCATGAAGTCGTCCACGCTGCCCGCACGCAGGGCCTCGGGTACCAGGCTTTCCACCTGCACCTGTTCCAGGCTCAGCTCGCGACCGGCCTCGCGCGCCAGGATCACCAGCTTGCGGGCCACGTCGATGCCGGACAGGTCATCGCGCGGGTCCGGTTCGGTATAGCCCATGCCACGTGCCTGCTCCACCAATGCGGAGAACGGCTGGCTGCCATCGAAGCGGTTGAACAGCCACGCCAGGGTGCCGGAGAAGATGCCTTCGATGGACAGCACTTCATCGCCGGTATCGACCAGGTCGCGCAGCGTGGTGATCACCGGCAGGCCGGCGCCGACGGTGGCCTCGTAACGGAAGCGCGCCCCGCTGGCCGCCGCCGCGGCGCGGATCGACTGGTAACGCGCCAGCGGCCCGGAGCCGGCCTGTTTGTTCGGCGTCACCACATGGATGCCCGCCGCCAGCCAGCCTTCGTAGCGCCCGGCGACCTCGGCACTGCCGCTGCAGTCGATCACCACCGCATGCGGCAGGTGCGCTGACAGCAGGTGCGCGGTGAACGCGTCCAGGTCGCTGGCGCTGGGTGCGTCGGCCAGCGCGGCACGCCACGGCCCCTGCAATGCGCGCGGGGCCAGGTGCATGCCGCGCCGGGACGCCACCGCGCGCAGGCGCAGGTCGATGTTGGCCTTGCCCAGCAGCTGCGGCTGCGCGGCCTGCAGCTGGTCCAGCAACGCCGCGCCGACATTGCCCGGCCCGATCACCCCGACCGCGAAGGTCTGCGGTGACAGCCAGAATCCGGCGTGCGCCGCGCGCAGCGCACGGGTGGCATCGCCGCTGTCCACCGCCACTGAAATATTGCGCTCGGATGAACCCTGCGCGATCGCCAGGATGTTGACCTGCGCCCTGCCCAGCGATTCGAACAGGCGCGCCGCCACGCCGGGCTGGCCGGCCATGCCGTCGCCCACTGCCGCCAGCACGCTGACCCCGCCACGCACCTGCACGCGCTGGACCTGGCCGACCGCCAGCTCATGCGCGAAAGCCTGCAGCAACGCGTCACGACCACGTTCGGATTCGTTGCCGCAGACCACGCAGCAGATGGAGTGTTCGGACGACCCCTGCGAGATCATCACCACCGACACATGCGCCTGGCGCAGCGCGGAGAACACCCGCTCGGCGGTGCCCGGCACGCCGATCAGGCCGGTGCCTTCCAGGTTCAGCACGGCCAGCTCCGCGCTCAGGGTCAGGCCCTTGATCGGTCCACGCACCGAGCGCTCCGCACTGATGCGGGTGCCGGGATGCCCGGGTTGGAAGGTATTGCGGATCAGGATCGGCAGGCCGCGCAGGATGGCCGGAGACATGGTCTGTGGATGCACTACCTTGGCGCCGAAATAGGCCAGCTCGCAGGCCTCGTCATAGCTCAGCGCCTCGAGCTGCACCGCTTCGGGCACCAGCCGCGGATCAGCCGACAGCACACCATCGACGTCGGTCCAGATCTGCAGCTCATCGGCATTGAACAGCGCCGCGAAGATCGCCCCGGAGTAATCACTGCCGTTGCGGCCGAGGGTGGTGATGCGGTCCTGGCGGTCGCGTGCGATGAAGCCGGTGGCCACGACGCGCTGCTGCACGTTCGCCTGCCGCCACGCGTGCAGGCGCTGTGCGCTGGTTTCCCAATCGACGTTGACGCCCAGCTCGCCGTGTTCGACCACCAGCACGTCGCGCGCATCCAGCACCGCGCACGGCTCGCCGCTGGCCAGGAAATGCTGGCCCAGCAGGTGCGCCGAACACACTTCCCCCAGCCCCTGCACGCGATCGAGCACTTCATCGGGCAGGCCCCCGATCACCGCCAGTGCGGCCAGCAGTTCGGCCAGTTCGTCGAATCGCGCATCGAGCCACTCCACGCTGGCCCCGGCGTGTTCGCCGAGCAGCGACGCCGCCGCACCACGATGACGGGCACGCAGGTCATGCCAGTGTTCGCGCCATTGCGCATCGCCGGCCGCGGCCAACCGCGCCAGCGCGATCAGCGCATCGGTCACACCCTTCATGGCCGACACCACGGTGACCTGCAGCGCTTCCGGGCGCGCCTGCAGCAGCCGCGCGACGTGGCGGTAGCAGTCGGCATCGGCGACGGAGGTGCCGCCGAACTTGTGCACCACCACGCGCGGTTGCGCGGCGGAACATGGCGGAGCGGAATCGGCGGACGGTACAGCAGCGGCAATGGACATGGTGACCTCGGTAGGAGGCCCCGCATCGCGCCAGTGGAAGGTTCCCCCGCCACCTGGTTCGGTGCGGGGCCGTGGTTTTCGTGAGTTACGCGAAGACGACGGACCGCACCCTGCGGGTGGTGGTAATGGTGGTAATGGTGGTGGTGCCGGCCATGGCGCTCGCGCGGCCGCCTGCCGCGGAAGCGGCAAGGAGCGGAGCGAAGCGGGCGGCGGCAAGGACCATGACGCTAGAAAACACCGCAGGGCAAGCCGCTGTCAAGTGTTGCAGTGCAAAATCCGCGCACGTTGATCAGCGGCCAACGTCTACGAAAAAGGTTGCATCGGAGACCATGCAGGCTCCGCCGGCCTTCATCCCGCATGCTCGGCGATCGCCGGCGGTGCGCGGTGTGCGTGCGCGCACCACAGCACGCCTGCCACCAGGCAGCCGATCGCCATGGTTTCCAGCAGGGTCGGCCAGCGGCGTTGCCAGGCAAAGCCATACAGCAGCGCGAACAGGGTCTCGAACACGATCATCTGTCCGGTCAGGGTCAGCGGAAGCAGGCGGCTGGCGCGGTTCCAGCAGGCATTGCCGAGCAGCGAGGCGATCACCGCCACGCCAGCGCTGACCATCCAGAACAGGCCCCATTGGCCGGGCGCGTGCACCGCACTGTCGAACACGAACGCCGAGGGCACCAGCAGCAGCGCCAGCGCACCGGTGACCACGCCGGTGAGCAGCGACCAATCGTGCGCGGAAAGATCCGGGCGCCGGGCCAGCCAGCGGCTGTTGCCCACCGAATACGCAGCCCATGAAAGCAGCGCGCCAAAGGCACACACAAGGCCAAGCACGCGCTGTCGCCACGGTGTCTGCACGTGTTCGGACACCACCGCTTCGTAACCCACCAGCGCCACGCCCAGCAGGCACAGCAACAGCGCGGGCGCCAGCTGGCGCAGCTGCACCGCGCCCTCTTCGCGCACCGCGACCAGGGTCACCACCACCGGAATCAGCCCGACGATCAGCGAAGCCGCGGCGCCGCCGGCCCACTGCACCGCCGTGGCCAGCAGCAGGAAATACACCAGGTTGCCGGCCAGGCTCAGCCACACCAGTCCACGCCATTCGGCCACCCCGAGCTGCGGTGCCAGCCGCTTCCAGCGCGGCGCCAGCAGCACCAGTGCGACCAGCCCGTAGATGAGGTAGCGCCCGGCCGACAGCTGCAGCGCATCAAATGCCAGCAGCACCGCGGGGGCCAGGAACACCACACCCCACAGCGCACCGGCCATCACGCCGTTGCCGATCCCCACGCCCATCGAACGATTCATCGCACACCCTTGCTGCAGACAGGCGCGAAGTCTAGTGCGCCCCGGCCACGCGCGTCTTGACCCGGCCTACGGTGACTGCCGCCGCCACATCGACGGCGTGCGTCCGGTTTCGCGGCGCAACGCACGGGTCAGCGCGCTCTGTTCGGAGTAACCCGCCCGCTGCGCGACCGTGCTGATCGGCAGCGGGGTGCTGCGCAGCAGATGACGGGCCCAGCGCAGCCGCAATGCACTCAACCAGACCTGCGGCGGCAGCCCCAGCTCGCGGACGAAGCGGGCGTGCAGGTGGCTGCTGCTGAGGCCTGCCAGCCGCGCCATGCGCTCCACCGGCCAGGCTTCGCCGGGGGCGGCCTGCATGCGCGCGCACAGGGCCTGCAGGCGTGCACCGCTGCCATCGGGCGCGAACGCCTGCAGCAGCAGCGGCAGCAGCTGCTCACCGCCGCTCGTGGCTGGCAACGCCTGCAGGGAGGCGCGCAACACCCGTGGCAGCGACAGCCAGCGCTGTCCGCGCAGGTGCTCGAGGGTGTGATCGTCGAACCAGGCGGCATCGCAGTCGATGATCAGGTGCTGGTTGCGGCCCTGTCCGACCTGGTCATGGTGCTCGCCGGGTGCCACGAACACGCCCTGCAGCGCATCCAGCCGCGCAGCGTGGCCGTCGAGTTCGAACTCCAGCTCACCCTGCAGCGGCAACACCCACTGCGCATAAGCGTGGCGATCGCCGCCCTGGGTGTCACCGTAACTGCGGACATGGAAGCGCGGCGCGTGCATGGCAGGAGTCTGCCGCCGCAGCCACGGCCGCGCAATGCCGGCCGGGTCAGGCCCGGCGCGGCAGCCGGGCTTCGAACACCACGTCCTGCGCCTCGTTGCGGGCCTGCAATTGGCCGCCGTGCGCACGCACGAACTGATCGGCGATGAACAGGCCCAGGCCCAGTCCCTTGCTGGCGTGGAAGCTGGCCTTGAACGGTTCGAACAGGCGCGGCAGCAGGCTTTCGCCGATCTGCCCGCGATTGCGCACGCGCAACACCACCTGCGCCGGATCTTCGCCATCCACATGCACCTGGATCGGCGCCTGCCCGCCATGCAGCAGTGCGTTGCCGATCAGGTTGGAGGCCACCTGGGCCAGCCGATCCGGGTCGCCCTGCATGCGCGCATCGCCCACCGCGACGACTTCGATCGCCGCCGTGGCGTTGCCCTGCTCCACTTCCTGCACCACCGCATCGATGACGGTGGCCGCATTGCACGGGGTGCGCTCCAGGCGCAGCCCGCCGGAGCGGATGCGCGAGAAGTCGAGCAGCTGGTCGACCATGCGCGCCATGCGCAGCGTGCTGGTTTCCAGGTGACGCAGGGTCTGCTGCGCGCTGGCATCGGCGGGTATGTCCAGCGACAGTTTGTCCGCGCACAGCAGGATCGCCGACAGCGGCGTGCGCAGGTCGTGGGTGAGCACGGCCATCATGGTTTCGTTGAGCGTCAGCGCGCGCTCCAGCGCCTCGTTGCGCGACTTCAACAGGCGCTTCTGCTGGTAGAGCTCGATGAACACGCCGAGCTTGCCGAGGATGATCTGCGGTTCGATCGGCTTGTGCAGGAAGTCCACCGCACCGCTTTCGTAACCCTTGAAGGCGCGCACCGGATCCTGCGGCGAGGCGGTCAGGAAGATGATCGGCACGTCGCGGCTGCGTGCCGAACCCCGCATCAGTTCGGCCAGGGCGAAACCATCCATCTCCGGCATCTGCACGTCCAGCAGGGCCAGCGCGACTTCGTGTTCCAGCAGCAGTTCCAGCGCCTCGTTGCCGGAGGCAGCGCAGAGGATGCGCAGGCCATCACGACGCAGCAGCGCTTCCATCGCCACCAGGTTCTGCGGCACGTCATCAACGATCAGTATGTTGACCGGCGCCGCGTCTTCCACCGGCGCAGGAGCAAGCAGGTTCATTTCAATTCCTTCAGGCATTCGCATAGTTCATCCAGCGTGAGCACCGCATCGGCGCCGGCACGCTGCAGGGCCGAGGCAGGCATCATCGATGCCTCGGCGTCTTCAGGGCATTGCAACCAGGCCTGGCCGCCGGCCTGGCGCACGGCAGCCACGCCTTCGCTGCCATCGCTGCTGGCCCCGGTCAGCAGGATCGCCAGGACATCGGCGCCAAACACCGCCGCGGCCGACTCGAACAACGGGTCGATGGCCGGGCGCGAGAACAACACCGGCTCGTCCAGCGACAGCGCGATGGAGGCTTCGTCTTCCACCAGCATATGGTAGTCCGGCGGCGCGAAGGTCACCGTGCCCACCTCGAGCGGCTGCTTGTCCTCGGCCTCGCGCACCCGCAGCGCCGAACCCGGATCGAGCAGTTCGGCGATCCGGCTGGGGCGGTCGCGCGGCACGTGCAGCACCACCAGCGCCGGGCACGGCAGCGTCGCCGGCAAGGCACCCAGCACGCGCTGCAGTGCGGAGACACCGCCCGCCGAGGCACCGATCACCAGGACACGCGGGACACGGGCGTCCATCAGGCCGCCTTCCGGTACAGGCGCTGCTCGCGCGCACTGACTTCAAAGGCATTGCCGTGCTCGCCGAACTGCAGCGATTCCTTGCTGCCCAGGCCCAGGAAGCCACGATGGACCAGGGCTTCGCGGAACAGGCCGACGGCGCGGTCCTGCAGCGGCCGGTTGAAGTAGATCAGCACGTTGCGGCACGACACCAGGTGCACTTCGGAGAACACCGTATCGGTGGCCAGGCTGTGGTCGGCGAACACCACGTTGCGACGCAGGCGACGATCGAACACCGCACCGTCGTAGCCGGTGGTGTAGTAGTCCGACAACGACCCCTGGCCGCCCGCCTGCAGGTAGTTGCGGCTGAACTGGGCGATGCGGTCGATGCCGTAGGTGCCCGATTCGGCCGCCGCCAGCGCGGCCGGATTGATGTCGGTGGCGTAGATGATGCTGCGGTCCAGCAGCCCCTCTTCCTGCAGCAGGATCGCCAGCGACCACACTTCCTCGCCGGTGCTGCAGCCGGCCACCCAGAGCTTGATCGACGGATAGGTCTTCAGCACCGGCACGGCGTGCTCGCGCAGCGCCAGGAAATAGGCCGGGTCACGGAACATCTCCGACACCTGCACGGTGAAGAACTGCATGGCCTGGGTGAACAATTCGGGCTCGTGCAGCAGCCGGTGCTGCAGGTCCGACAGGCGCGCACACTCATAACGCTGCATCGCCTGGTGCATCCGACGCCGCAGCGAGGACACCGCATAGTTGCGGAAATCGTAGTGGTAGCGCTGGTAGATCGCCTCCACCAGCACCTTCAGTTCCAGGTCGAACAGCTCCTGCTCGTTCATTGCCGCGAGCACCACACCCGGCACAGCGAGACCAGCTTGTCGACATCGATGGGCTTGGCGATGTAATCGTTGGCGCCCGCCTGCAGGCAGCGCTCGCGGTCATCGGGCATGGCCTTGGCGGTCAGCGCGATGATCGGCAGGTCCTTGAACTGGCGCTGGCTGCGGATCTCGCGCATCGCGGTCAGCCCGTCCATCTCCGGCATCATGATGTCCATCAGCACCAGGTCCACTTCCATGCCGGCCAGCCGCTCGACGGCCTCGCGGCCATTGCGGGCGATCTCCAGCTTCACCCCCAGCGGCTCGAGCACGCTGGACAGCGCGAAGATATTGCGCACATCGTCTTCGGCCAGCAGCACCGTGCGGCCATCCAGCACCGAATCGCGGCGACGCGCTTCGCGCAGCAGGCGCTGCTGGTCGCTGGGCAGGTTGGCTTCCACGCTGTGCAGGAACAGGGTGACTTCATCGAGCAGGCGCTCCGGGGACCGCGCGCCCTTGATGATGATGCTCTTCGAATAACGGCGCAGGCGCTGTTCTTCTTCGCGGCCCAGCGCGCGCCCGGTGTAGACGATCACCGGCGGGAAGCTGACGTCCTCGCTGCCGGCCATGAACTCCAGCAGGTCGTAACCACTGCCATCGGGCAGTGCCAGGTCGGTCACCATGCAGTCGAAGGTGGCGCTGCTGAGCTGCTGCACCGCTTCGGCGATGGTGCCGACGGCGGTGATTTCCAGCTGTTCCCGGCCCAGCAGCAGTTCCAGGTTGCCACGCAGTTCGGTGTCATCTTCGACGATCAGCAGGCGGCGCACGTCGCGCTGGCTGGTCTTTTCCAGATGCTGGATCGCTTCGACCAGGCGCTCGCGGGTGGCCGGCTTGATCACGTAACCGATGGCGCCCAGTTCCATCGCCAGCTGGCTGCGCTCCATGCCCGACACCACGTGCACGGGGATGTGGCGGGTCAACGGATCACGCTTCAGGCGTTCCAGCACGCTCAGGCCGGACACATCGGGCAGGCCGATGTCCAGCAGTACGCCACTGGGGCGCAGCTCGCGCGCCAGCGACAAGGCTTCTTCGGCGGTGGTGGCCACCACGCAGTCGAAATCGAGTTCGCGTGCCAGCGTGACCAGCGCTTCGGCGAACGCGGCATCATCTTCCACTGCCAGGATCAGGCGGTCACTACGCTGGGCGTTGGCGCCATGGGCCACCGCCGTCTTCCAGGCACCCAGCGACGGCGGGACCGGTTCGCTGCGCACCGGCGACAGGCCGGCACTGGACGCTGCCCGGCCCGGTGACGGTGCCGAGGTGGCCGCTGGCTGCGAAGCATGCGCCGTGCCCAGGGTCGCCGGAGCGTCCGGCTGCTCCGGCGCCCCGCTCAACGGCAGTTCCACGGTGAAGGTGCTGCCGCGACCGGGCTCGCTTTCCACGCGGATGTCACCGCCCATCCGGGTAGCCAGGTCACGCGAGATCGACAGCCCCAGGCCGGTGCCGCCGTAGCGGCGACGGGTGCTGCCATCGGCCTGGCGGAAGGCTTCGAAGATCGCATCCAGCTGTTCGGCGGCAATGCCGATGCCGCTGTCGCGGACCACGAAACGCACGCGGTCACGGCCCGCGGCCTGCACCTGCAGGCTGACCGTGCCGCGCTCGGTGAACTTCACCGCGTTGGCCAGCAGGTTCTTCAGGATCTGCTGCAGGCGCTGGCTGTCGGCGGTGAACTGGCTGGGCGCACCGGAATCGGCGACGATCTCCAGCACCAGGCCCTTCTCCCGCGCCAACGGGTCGAAGGTCTCGCGCAGGCGCTGCAGCGCACCTTCGACGACGACGATCTCATCGGCCAGCTCCACGTGGCCGGCTTCGATGCGGGCCAGGTCCAGGATGTCGTTGATCAGTGACAACAGGTCGTTGTTGGACGACAGGATGGCCTGCGCGTACTTGACCTGCTCATCGCTGAGCGTGCCATCGCGATTGTCCGACAGCAGCTTGGCCAGGATCAGCGAGCTGTTGAGCGGGGTGCGCAGCTCGTGCGACATGTTGGCCAGGAACTCGGACTTGTAGCGCGAAGCAGCAGACAGTTCGTTGGAATTGCGCACCAGCTGCGCCTGGGCCACCAGCAAGGCCTGCTTCTGGCCTTCCAGCTCATGCGTGCGCTCTTCCAGCTGCACGTTGGTCTGCTCCATCTCGGCCTGCTGCTGCTCCAGGTTGGTCTGCGAATGCAGCAGGCTGCGGCTCTGTTCTTCCAGTTCTTCGTTGGCCACCCGCAGCTCTTCCTGCTGGGCCTGCAGCTCTTCACTCTGGCGCTGGGATTCTTCCAGCAGCTCGGCCAGCCGCGCGCGCAACACGGCCGCGCGCAGCGCGATGCCGATGGTGTCGGCGCAGCGCTGCAGCAGCTCCCGGTCCAGCTGCGGCGCGCGTCCCGGGCGGATGCGGCCCAGCTCCACGACACCGACGATCTGTTCATCACTGAAAATCGGCGCCAGCACGCGCTCACGCAGCTGGGTGCTGCCCAGGCTGGTGCTGATCTGCAGCACGCTGCCCTCGCCTCCCTGCAGGTGCCGCACCTTGCCGTCGCGGACGACCTGGCCCAGCTGCCCTTCATCCAGCCCCAGCGACTGCGGGACGGACGCCGGCAACGCGACCCCGCCGGTCAGCAGCAACTGGTGGTTTTCGATGCGGTACATCACCGCGGTCTGCGCTCGCAGCTGCTCGGCCAGCGTGGTCATCGCCGCTTCGGCGATCTTTTCCGGCCCCAGGTCGCCGCGCAGGCTCATCGCCACCACGTTTTCACTTTCCTGCAGCCAGAGCGCTTCGGCCGCCTCGCGCCGCGCCTGGATTGCGCGGTTGACGATCAATCCGATCATCAGGAAGGCAAATCCGCCAATGCTGCGGTTGACGTATGAAAAAGCTGAATTGGTACTCGCCGGCGCGATGTTGTAGCCCACCGCCAGGAATACACAGGCGGCCACGGCGACCACCAGCGGCAGCCCGGCGTGGCGCTGGAACACCGTCACGCCAATCGCCAGGAAGTACGCCAGCCAGACCGCATACCCAAGCGGGACAACCAGTTCAAGCGCAGCGGTGGCCGCCAGCAGGGCGGCCGACAGGGCCCATATCCAGGGGTCGCGCGTACTTGAAGCTGACGTCATGAGTGGAGATCCCGGCACAAAGAAGTGCGATGTTAACTGAATGCCCGTCGTTTCCGGCACGACTTTCGGCACGTGACCCCGTGCACAGTTCCTTCACACTGTCGCTTCTAGCGTCACCGACCTCAGGGGTTTCAGCGCAGTCCCGTGGTACACGCCGTCTCCAATCTCAATGCCCAGACAGATACGTCCCGACAGTTGACGCTGCTCATCGAAAGCGTCACTGATCATGCCCTGTACCTGATCGACCCGGAAGGACTGGTCTGCACCTGGAATCCAGGGGCCCAGCGGATCAAGGGATACAGCGCGGACGAGGTCATCGGCACCCATTTCAGGCGTTTCCACTGCCCTGCCGACCGCGATGCCGGCGAACCGGAACGCTCGCTGGTCATCGCCGCCACCGAGGGCCGCTACGCCGGAGAGGGGTGGCGCCTGCGCAGTGATGGCAGTCGTTTCCGCGCCAGCGTGGTGATCGAACCGGTGTTCGAAGCCGAGGAACTGGTCGGCTTCGTCAAGGTGACCCGCGACATCACCGAAAGCTACCAGGCCCAAGTGCTGCTGCGCGATGCCCAGCGCGCCCTGGCGAGCACCCAGCAGTTCGAGAAAGTGAGCCAGCTCAGCCGCGGGCTGGCGCATGAGTTCAACAACCTGCTGACCACCATCCACAATGCACTGGACCTGATCGCGCTGCGTTGCGCTTCAGATGAAGCCACCGAACGCCTGATCGGCAACGCCCAGGCCGCGGCCGACCGTGGCGCACTGCTGACCCGGCAGCTGCTGGCGTTCGGGGCCGGGCAGACCCTGGTGCGCGAACGCGTCACCACCGCGAACTGGCTGCAGCCGACGATGGCCGCCCTGCAACAGCGCTGCCTGGCCCATCATTCGCTCAGCCTGCAGCTGCGCAGCGACCTGCCGGATGTGCTGCTGGATCCCGGGCAGCTGGAAGCGGCCTTGTCCAACCTGGTCGGCAACGCCTGCGATGCCATGCCCAATGGCGGCCGGATCTGTATCATCGGCGACATGGAACGGCGCCTGGACCCCCAGGCTGACACCCCCACGTACCGTAATTTCGTCGCCATCCGCGTGCAGGATGAAGGCCACGGCATGGCGCCCGACGTCGCCGCCCGCGCCAGCGAACCGTTTTTCACGACCAAGGACATCGGCAAGGGCAGCGGTCTGGGCCTGAGCCAGGTGTTCGGTTTCATTACTCAATGCGGCGGTTTCGTCGACGTGTCCAGCACCGAAGGTGGTGGCACGACGGTCAGCCTGCTGCTGCCTGCCCTGGAGGTTCCCGCCAATGACTGATTCCATCCGCGTGCTCATGGTCGAAGACCAGGAAGACCTGCGCGACATGATCGGCCTGGCCCTGCAGGACATGGGCATCACCGTGGACACCACCGCGGACGGCCACGAAGCGCTGGCGATGATGGAAAGCGAGCGCCAGTACGACGTGGTGTTCAGCGACGTCAGCATGCCCAACGGCATGTCCGGCATCGAGCTGAGCGAACACGTCGCCCGTGCCCAGCCGGGCGCCCGGATGATCCTGTCCTCCGGCTACGCGCGCTCGCAGTTGCCTCCGTTGCCGGGGCATGTGGAGTTCCTGCCCAAACCGTACCGGCTGCGACAGCTGGTGGAGCTGCTGACCGCGCGTTGATCTGTGGTCGAGAGGGACCTCACCGGGCGCGCGCCATCTGACGTCCCGGCCCATTCGGATCGGGCTGGGTTTGTGCGGGGGCTGGTTGCGTGCGACTCAGTCCGCCTCTCGCTGGCTCGCGCTACGCAGCCGCGATTTCATCCACCCCCCGTGCGAGCGGACGCTTCCCGTGTCCCCGGTCAGGGCGTAGCGAATGGCAGGGCAGATCGCGGCCAGCGTGCCGACGTGCCACCGGCGCAACTTCCCATAGGCATAGCGGAATTCACTCATATCGGCGTCTTCGGCCTTGATTGGCGACGAGTCGGGCAAGTTCCAACAATCAAGAAATTCATGTGTTCCGTAGTCCGCAGGACATCGCCAAGGCATTGCGCCAAGGACGACCTTGATGGCATCGGCAGCAGGACGCTGCCCGATCCACGCTAGCCGGACCGATTCGCCAACCCAATGAGACTTATCTGAAAATGTCGTGGGCAATCGAGCTTGCCGGGGCCCGGCGTCGCGCCTGACGGCCCGTTGCACGGGACCCACCACGCTCACCAACGCCGAGCCGAAGTCTGAATAATTAAGCATCCGGCTGGCGCGGCCGATCCGGTGATGGCGTGGCGGTGTCACAATCGACCTACCGCGGCTGAAGTGCTCGGCCCGCCGTTCCTGACACGACGTGCCCCGCCCCTGCGTGACATACACGCCAAGGAAGGTCCCCTGCCCTCGTTCCACTCCTGCCTCGAACTTGCCTGCGCCGTGAGCGGCATGCGTGTCGCGCTGATCGGTGAGGTCGGTGAACGACAATGGCATGCCATCCACGTGCTGGACCGTGCCGGGCTGGGTATTTCCCCCGGGCTCCAGCTGGATCTGGTCAATACCTTCTGCCGCGATGTCACCGCAACGCGGGAAGCGATCTGGTTCGCGGATTACCGCCAGGACCCGGAGCGCTGCGACAGTCCCATCCCGGCGATGCACGGCTTCCGCAGCTACGTTTCGGTGCCGGTGGTGCTGGCCGACGGCCGGGTGTTCGGCACGCTGTGCACGCTGGATCCCGATCCGCGCCCGGTCACCGACGAAATCCTGCATGCCATGCAAGCACTGGCGGCGGTGGTGGCCGAGCAGATCGGTGCGCCGCAGGTGCGTGAAACGGATGAACCCGACGAGGAAGCGAAGCAGGATCGCCCCTCGTCTCCGGAGAGCCGCCTGCGGGCGTCCGAAGTGCTGAACAGCGCGCTGCGCCAGGAAGGCAAGGAGCGCGAGGAGTTCATCGCCGTACTCGCCCATGACCTGCGCAATCCGCTGCAGGCGATCCGGGTCACCTCCGACCTGTTGTCTCTGTCGGCCACCAGCGAGGCGCAGCAGAGCCTGCTGCGGCACCTGGACGACAGCGCGGACCGGATGGCGGAACTGATCGATGTGACGCTGGATTTCGCGCGCGGCCGGCTGGGTTCGGGCATCGCGCTGCGCGTGCGGCCCTGGCGCGACCTGTCTGCCTTGCTGGCCAATGCCGCCGAGCAGGCGATGGCCCCCTACCCCGGTTGCCCGTTGATCGTCGAACTGACCCTTCCGGAAGTCGTGAGCTGCGATGCCGACCGTCTGTGCCAGCTGGTCAGCAATCTGCTGATCAACGCCGCCATCCACGGCCGCAAGGGCAGTCCGATCGCACTGCGCGGCCACGCCGACGACACGACGCTGGTGCTGGACGTGCACAACCAGGGCGTGATCGCCGAGGCATCGATGAAGACCCTGTTCGAGCCCTTCCACCGCACCGGCGACCAGCGGCTGGATTCCGGGCTGGGCCTGGGGCTGTACATCGCCTCGCAGATCGCCGTTTCGCATGGCGGCGCGCTGACGGTGCAGTCCAGCGACGCCATCGGCACCACCTTCACCCTGCGCATGCCGTTGCGCGGAGCGCCGCAGGCGTCAGTGCCGGCGGTTCATTCCGGTGGCGGTTCGATCGCGTAGCCCCGTGCGCGCAGCGCGCCCAGATAGTCGTCCGGCCCCATCAGCAGGCTGACCGGCACCGTGGAGAACGTGCTTGCGTGCTGTGCCAGCGCCTTGTCGGCCAGCCCGACCCACTGCGCACGCGCCCGTTGCGGCAGGTCATTCCAGCCGCGGCTGCGCGCGAAGGCCGAATCCTGCACCACGTCCCTGCAGGTGCGCGCCATGGACATGACCGCCAGCCGGCGCAGCGCGCCGATGTCCCCCGCTGCCCAGGCGTTGGCTCGCTCGCGGAGCACCGCCGCCTGGAATTCCACGGTATCCAGCGTGCGCTCGAAGCAGGCCCGGTCGTCCACCTCGGTGCCCTGCAGTTCCTTCAGGGCGGCTCGCGCGTCGTCTATCGGCAGCTTCACCCGCGCGTCTTCCGGCTCCAGCCTGTTGGCCTTGTAGGCGCGTTCCAGGGCCTCGGCAACCTGCCCGCTGTCGCGCAGGCCCTGGCGTTTGAGAAACGCCATGTACAGCTCGCCGGAAGCGATCATCGGACGTTTTTTCTCGACCCCGCCATCGCGACCGAGATACGTGGCCTTCAACCCCAGCCATCGCGCGTAGGCGTCCGGCGCTACGATCTGCTGCAGCGTGCGCCCCTGTGGATCCCTGGCGGTCTTCATCGCCAGCGGCAACAGGGTGAGACCACGCAGCAGGCCGATCTTGACGTCCGGCGTCCAGCCGGGCGGACCCAGCACGTGGTCGGAGGCGGCAATGACCTGCTGCACCTGGTCCGAACGCCACGTCACCCCGGCCGGCAACGGTGCCACCGTGCCCAGCAGCCACAGCACATGGCCCTGCGCGTTGCTCACCTTCCACAAGCCCGGGCCGGGCTGCTCGCCGGTGACCTGGACCGCGGCCATGTCGACCACGGATTCGGCTGCCGTGACCTCCTGCGCGATTACGCGGGGAGACGCCAGCAGCAGCAGCGCCGCAAGCGTGGCGCCGCAGCCGATCCCTTGCCTGATACGTCCGTGCTGCATGCCAACCCCCTGAGTGATCGCGCACTGTATCCAGTGAGGCGTCACGCCGTGTAAAGCGTTCGTTGGCGGTGGATGGCGCTGGAACGGCGGTCGGCTCGACGCTACGCTGGCGTCCTGACTTGGTTCCGGGTGCACCCGATGCTGCAGATGCGTCCAGGCTGCGAATTCTGCGATATCGATCTGCCGGCAGTGTCGACCGGCGCGTGGATCTGCTCGTTCGAATGCACGTTCTGCACGGCATGCGCGAAGGGGCGGCTTGGTGGACGCTGCCCGAACTGCGGCGGCGGATTGTGCCCGCGACCGACGCGCGAGGGTGCCGCGCTGAAGCGCAGCCCTGCCTCGCCGGTACGGGTGTTCAGGCCCCTGGGCGGCTGATCCAGCCCGCCTGCGGGCGTGCCCGCGTCAAAGGACCTGGTCGCCGTCGACGCGGCGAATGGGTGGGAGAGTTGTCCACTCCCCATTGATTCTGGTGACCCCGGCCCGATTCGAACGGGCGACCTTCCCCTTAGGAGGGGGACGCTCTATCCAGCTGAGCTACGGGGCCAGATCGAGGGTGTGAAGGATACAGCCTGAACGCACGCAGGACTACCACGTAAGGCCTATGGTCAGCCGGGCGGCGCACCTGCGCCGTATCCTGTCCCACCCCACCCGGTCCCTCCCCTGCATGCCGTCCACGTGGCACCTCCTTTCAATCCTGGGTGACAGCCGCCTGCTCGTACCGTCAGCGCTGGTCCTGATCGTCATGGGCTGGCGTCGGCGCAGCCGTTGGCATCTGCGGTGGGTGCTCATGCTGTGCGTCACCGGCGCCATGGTGCTGGCCTCCAAACTGGCCTTCCTCGGCTGGGGCATCGGTTCGGCGCGCCTGGATTTCACCGGCATCAGCGGCCATGCGGCCATGTCTGCCGCGATCTGGCCCGTGCTGCTGGCCGTTTGCCTGCCAAGGCGCGGCGCGTGCTGGGCCAGCGTGGGCGGCCTGCTGTTGGCAGCTGCAATCGCCTACTCGCGCCTTCCGCTCAACGCGCATTCCTGGTCGGAAGTGACGAGTGGATGGCTGCTCGGCTCGCTGGCTGCCGCCTGGACCCTGCGGCGCCTGGACCCGACCGCCCGCGCATCGCCCGGGTGGCTTGCAGCGGCACTCTTCGCGGGCGCGTTCATGCCGGCTGCCTTTCCCCAGGCAACGACGCATGAGGCCGTGGTGCGTCTGGCCACCGCGCTGTCAGGGGCGAAGAAGGCCTACGCGCGAAGTGCGCTGCATGAGAAATCCGTCACATTGCAACGTAAAATGCTGGCGCCATAGGCCTTTCATGTCGTGATTGCCTTGACAGCCCTCGCGCATGCCCTGACCATAGGGGTGTTCAAATCCCCCCAGACGGAGTAGGAGACCCCGTTTTATGAAGAAGATCTTTGCAGTACTGGCCCTCGTTGGCCTGTCTTCCCCCGTCCTGGCTCAGGATGCACAGGTTCAGCAGTCCTCGACCACCACCAGCGCGGAAGTCGCAGGCGCCGAAGCAACCGGTTATTCGACCGTTGCCATCGCCAGCACCGCTGTGGCGGCTGTTGCGACCGCAGCGGTTCTCTACAGCATTGGCGGCGACAGCTCCAGTGGTGAGAACGACGCAGGCGGTGGCGGTGGCGGCGGTGGTGGTGACGGCGGTGGTGGCACCGGCGGCACTGGCGGTACGGGTGGCACCGGCGGTACCGGTGGCACCGGCGGCACCGGTGGCACGGGCGGCTGATCAGCAGCCCGCTTGAATCCCAGCCCTCGCCGGGCAATGCTTGGCGAGGGTTTTTTTTGCCTGCCGGAAACCACATAGATCCATGAAAACCAAGCTCTCCTGCCTTGCTGTCGCCCTTGTCGCGTCTGCCACCCTTTCCGGCTGCCTGCTGGCGCCGGGCCAGCACCTGCGGCAGGGCGATGTCTCGCGCTCCACGCAGAGCGACGATGGTCGCCTCGAAATGGCCACGATCACCCCGAAGCTGATCGCAATGGACCGGGCAACGCAGGCCGGGCAGGTGCTGCCCGCAGAGCTTTTCGACTACCAGCCGCAGGAGTACCAGGTCGGCATCGGCGACGTACTGTATGTGACGGTGTGGGACCATCCGGAATTGACCGTGCCTGCCGGCTCGCAGCAGCAGGGCAACCTGGCGGGCCGGCTGGTGCAGAGTGACGGTTCGATGTTCTACCCCTACATCGGCAAGATCACCGCACAGGGCAGGACGCCGGTCCAGCTGCGTGAGGAGATCACCCAACGGCTCGCCAAGTACATCGAATCCCCGCAGGTCGACGTTTCCGTGCTGACCTACGGCAGCCAGCGGGTATGGATCACCGGTGCAGCCGAGCGCTCGACGCCGCTGTCGCTGGGCACGTCTCCGTTGACACTGTCCGACGCGATCAGCCAGGGCGGTCTGAATGCCAGCCAAGCCGACCTTTCCGGCGTGCGCCTCAGCCGTGCCGGGGTAACCTATACGATCAACCTGGAGACCCTCGCCAACCAATACGGCGGGCGCCAGCTGTACCTGAAGGACGGCGACTCGATCTTCGTACCGTATCTGGACCGCAAGGAAATCTTCGTCGTTGGCGAAGTCAACCTGCCCGGCGCTTACAGCTTCCGTACCGGCGATGTATCGTTGAACCAGGCCCTGGGACGTGCCCGTGGCATCACGCAGGCCACCGCCAGCGGCAATTCGGTCTACGTGATCCGGGGCGCGAAGGACCTGATCGCCGAACCGTCGATGGTGTACCAGCTCGAAGCACGCTCGCCGACCGCCTTTGCCGTGGCCAGCCAGTTCATGCTGCAGCCCGGAGATGTCGTCTTCGTCGGTGCCGCAGGCGTGACGCGCTGGAACCGCTTCGTCAACCAGCTGCTGCCGTTCACCAGCATTCTGTACAACGCAGCACGTACGGAAAGCGAAATCGGAAACAACTGACATGGCGCACGACGAGGTCCCTGCTGCCACTTCTTCCACGGAGTGGCATAGGGTCGGGCTGCTTGCGGCCGGATCCATGCTGGTTCTGGGGCTGGCGGCCTGTACATCGGCCAGCCGCTCCACCAGCGATTCCTTCCGGCTGCTGCTCAACCGCCAGGTCGAACCCGCGCCCGCCCAGGTCGCTGCGAGCCGCTATCCGCTGATCCAGCTGCGTGCTCCTGACATGAGCGCGGTGATGGTGCTCGGCTATGTCGATGATGGGCAGCAGGTCTGGTACGCAGGCAACGAAGCGGTGTTCCAGCTGGACCGCGATGGCCTGGTTACAGGGACGTCGGGGAACGGAAGGCGGATAAGCAACCGCATCGTCGGGGATTCGCCGTTCCACGACCTCGCGGCGGTCACCACACCGGTGCAGGTGCAGCGCCAATACGACGCGACCCCGGCCTATGCGGTGTCGGTGCCGGTCACCGGTACGCTCACCCGCCACGGCATGGACAAGGTGGAAATCCTCGGCAGGCAGATGCAGCTGGTGCGCTTCGAAGAGCACCTGCAAGGCGGAGGCATCGGTGCAACCAACCTGTACTGGGCGGATGCAACGACCGGCTTCATCTGGAAGAGCCGCCAGCACCTGGCACCCGGCTATGCGGTGGAACTCACCCAGCTCAAACCCTACCGCACGGCGCAGGACTGAATGATGATGTTTCGCAGTGCGGCGACGCTTGTCCTCCTGGCCTGCTCCTTCTCCCTGTGGGCTGCGGCACCGGTCCCGGGTGTGTCCGAAGTCAGCGTGCAGGGCGCGGTCGAGGTGCCCGGCGCCGTCCAGGTACAGGCGGGCGGACGCATCTCCGACGTGCTCAACGCAGTGCGCCCCAGTGCAGCGGCCTACCTGCTCGGCAGCAGCCTGCAGCGCGAACACGAACGGCAGGACCAGCTGCGCCTGCGCGCCGGCCTGCTGCATACGCTGGGACAGTTGCCCCAGCATGAAAACCTCGATGTACGGGCAGCAGGCGAACGGCTGCACGACTGGCTGGAAGCTCACCCGGCCACCGGTCGTGTGCGACTGGTGCTCGATCGCCGCCTGATGCAGGCCCAGCCGCCCAACAATCCCATCGCCAGGCAGGGGGACAGCATCATCATCCCGCTGCGCCCGCACACCGTGCACGTCGTCGGCGCCGTTACCCAACCCTGCACGCTGCCCCACCAGCCGCTGCAGGATGCAAAGGCCTATCTGGCGCACTGCCCTGTTTCCGTTGCCGCAGATCCGGACACCCTGTACGTCGTGCAGCCGGACGGGCTGGTGCAGGCCTTGGGCATTGCGGCGTGGAACCGTGCCGATCCGCAGCCCGTGGCCGCCGGCGGCACGATCTACGTGCCGGTACGCGAATCGGCGATGAAGCACATCGACACCTCCTTCAACGAAGACTTTGCTTCGTTCATCGCAACGCAACCTGTCGATCCTTGATGACCGTTCCCGCGAAACCCCTGCCCGCCCGTCGGCCCGCCACCCTCGCCGTGAGCCTGCTGGCGATGTGCCTGTCCACCGCGCTCCACGCGCAGCAGGCACCACCGGTGACCGCGAGCGAATGGGGTGGCAGCGGCTTGCTGCAGACCCCCACTGCGCGCATGAACACCGCGGGCGACATTGCCTTCACCGCGTCGCACAACTCCCCCTACAGCCGCTACAACGTCACGTTGCAGCCGTTCAGCTGGCTCGAAGGAACGTTCCGCTATATCAACGTGTCCAATATCCGTTACGGTCCGAGCATTGCCGGGGACCAGAACTACAAGGACAAGTCGATCGATTTCAAGCTGCGCCTGTGGCAGGAATCGCGCTGGATGCCGGACGTATCGTTCGGCGTGCGCGACATCGGCGGCACCGGCTTCTTCTCCAGTGAATACCTGGTGGCCAGCAAGAACTTCGGCCCCGTCGACGCCTCGCTGGGCCTGGCGACCGGCTACCTGGGCAACCGCGGCGACTTCTCCAACCCGCTGGGGGTCATCGATGACCGCTTCAAGGACCGTCGCCCGATCGCCACCAGCGCCATTGCCCAGGCCGGCAAGTTCGGCGTCAGCAACATGTTCCGTGGACCGGTCGGCATCTTCGGCGGGCTGACCTACCAGACGCCCTGGGACGCCCTGCTGGTCAAGGTGGAATACGACGGCAACGACTACAAGCGCGAGCCCCGTGGGAACAACCTCACGCAGCGGACACCGGTCAATGTCGGCCTCGTTTACGTTCCCAACCCCAACGTCGAATTGACCGCGGCCTGGGAGCGCGGCGACGCGGCGATGTTCTCGCTCACGCTGCGCGGCAATCCCGGCGGCGCATCCGCGGCGCCCAAGCCGTTTGATCCACCGCCGATCAACCCGGCTGCAGCCGCCGTGCAGCGCGCCGAGGCCGCGAAGGCCCCGGGCCTCGCGTCGGCCGCCGACAGGCCTGAAACCGGCACTGCCAGCCGGGTGGAGCCGGACTGGGCGACCATTTCATCACAGCTCCGCGACAACGCGGGCTTCCGCGTCGACCAGATTTCCCGCCGCGGCAACGAACTGTTCGTCGACGGCTACCAGGTGCGTTACTTCAGTCCGGCCAAGGGCCTCGGCCGGGCAGGCCGGATCCTGTCCAGTACGACGGGCGAGGATTACGACTGGTACACCCTGCGCACCACCCGACTGGGCATGCCGATCGTGGACATGTCGGTCAAGCGCGACGCGCTGCTGGGCAACCTGGACGGCACGGTCGACGACGATGTCCTGCGGCGCAGCACCGATCTGCAGGCACCTGCCGAAGTGGACCGCGAGGTGCTTTACCGCGTCCCGCACCGCCCGTACGGCGGCGGTTTCAGCCTGGGTTACCGGCAGAATCTCGGCGGCCCGGACGGCTTCATCCTGTACCAGGTCGCGGCCAACTACTCGGGCAGTTTCTTCTTCCGGCCCGACATGTGGCTCACCGGCACGGTCAGTGCCGACCTGTTGAACAACTACGACAAGTTCAAGTACAACGCGCCCAGCCGGCTGCCGCGCGTGCGTACCGACCTGCGTCGCTACATGGTCGACAACGACGTGACCCTGCCCAACCTGCAGCTCAATGTCGCCCACCGCTTCGGTCGCGACGTTTACGGAATGGCTTACGCCGGTTACCTGGAATGGATGTACGCCGGCGTCGGCGGTGAGCTGCTGTACCGTCCGATGGACCAGCCGTGGGCTGTCGGGGTGAACATCAACCGCGTGCAGCAGCGCGACTACGACCAGCACTGGGGCCTGCGCGATTACCGGATGACCACCGGCCATGCCACGCTGTACTACGCATTCGACGCGCGCGAACGCATCGTCGGCTCGATGTCGGTCGGGCGCTACCTGGCCGGCGACTACGGCGCCACGGTGAACATCGCGCGCGTGTTCGACAACGGCGTGACCATGGGCGCGTACGCGACCAAGACCGATGTGTCGGCCGCCGACTTCGGCGAGGGCAGCTTCGACAAGGGGCTCTACTTCAGCATCCCGTTCGACAACATCCTGCCCCGCTCCACCCGCGCGCGTGCGGCGATCAACTGGAATCCGCTGATCCGCGACGGTGGCGCGATGCTGTCACGCAAGTATTCGCTGTACAACGTGACCGGCGAGCGCGACGAGCGATTCTTCTATGACAACCTGAAGTCGATCACCGACTGACCGGCGAGGTGCCGACCAGGGTCGGCACTGCCTTGGCGGCACCACCGTCCGCCACGCGCGCTACAGGTACTTGACCCAGCTCTGCACGCCTTCGGCCATCAGCTTGTACACGTGCTCGAAGGCGGCGCGCTGCTGGCGATACGGATCGGGGATCTCACGGTCCTGCTGCCACTTGCCCAGCAGGAAGGTCTTTCCCGAGGCTTCCGGTGCGATCTCGGTGATGCGGCGGACGTGCTTGCGCTCCATCGTCAACACCAGGTCAGCCTGCCCGAGGATGCTGCCACTGATCTGCCGTCCACGATGGCTGCTGCCATCCAGCCCATGCTCGAGCAGCAATGCCTGTGCGGTAGGGTCGACGCCATGGTCGACCAGCGCCCCCAGCCCTGCGGAAGACACCTCGATGCCCTTGCCGGCCACCAGGCCGCGCAGCATGACCTCCGCGGAGGGGCTGCGGCAGATGTTTCCCACGCACACGAAAAGAATATTCTTGAACACAACCGGTTCCTGTCGCCATCAGCGCACAGGGTAGCGCAGCGGCCGGCCGGGATGCATCAGCAAGCGGCCTAGTAAGCCGACTTCTGCCCCAGCACCTTGAATGCCGTCAACGCGATGATGCGCACGTCCAGCGTCGGACTCCATCGACGGATGTAGTCGATATCGTACTGCACGCGCTTCTTCATCGAGCGCAGCTCCGGCGTTTCGCCGCGCAGGCCATGCACCTGGGCCCAGCCGGTAATGCCCGGCTTGACGTAATGACGGTGCATGTAACGCCCGATCAGCTTTTCATAGTGGTTGTTGTGCTGGATCGCATGCGGGCGCGGCCCGACCACCGACATGCTGCCGCCGAGCACGTTGAAGAACTGCGGAAGTTCATCCAGGCTGCTGCGGCGCAGGAACGAACCAAAGCGGGTGATGCGCGGATCGTGGCGGGTCGCCTGGGTGATGGTGTCCGGGGTCTCGGCATGTACGCGCATGGAGCGGAACTTCAGCATCCAGAACTCCTTTCCACCCAGGCCATGCCGGCGCTGGCGGAACAGGACCGGGCCCGGCGAACTCAGCTTCACCCCGACCGCCAGCACGGCGAACACCGGGGCCAGCAACACCACCGCGATGCCGGCCACCAGCAGGTCCTCGATCCGCTTGACCAACCTGAAATGCTGGTCCGGCAAGCCCTGCCGCACGCCGATCATCGGCACGTTGCCGACCAGGTGCACGCCGGGATTCAGCGCGCCGTAGCCACTGATGTCCGGAATGATGCGGACCGGCACTGGAAAGCGCTCGATCTTCTTCAGCATGTCCTTGATCTGCGGCCCGCTGCCCATCTGCAGCGACACCCATACCTGGTCGAACTCGCCGCGATGCAGGTCCATGTACCGCGGCAGCTCGTCGATGCTGCCCAGGCAGCGCGGAGCATCCCCCCCGCGCCGGGTGGCGATATCGCCAGGGCTTGAGAAATAGCCGATCACTTCGTCGCCCATTTCCGGTTTGCCGCGCAGCAGACGGTGCAGTTTCAGCGCGGGCGCACGCAAGCCGACCAGCAGCACGCGCTGGCGGTCCAGGCCCCGGGAGCGAAGTCGGTGCAGCTGCACACGAAGGCAGATGCGGGAAGCCGTCATGCCCAGCAGGCCCAGCGCGTACCACGCGACCAGCCAGAACGTGGGCACGACGTCGGCCATGTCCACCAGAACGGCATACATGGAGAACAGCCCGAAGGAGGATGTCCAGGCCAGCAGTACTATCCACAGATCTGCCAGCAGACCGCGCGCCCGCCAGTTGCGATAAAGCGGGGCTATGCCGAAACAGATGATGGTGCTGAGCAGCAACGCGCCGAACACCACGCGCTGCGGCTGGGAGGGCGACACGGCGCCATTGCGGACCAGATGACTGACGATCGCAGCTCCGGGTATGACCAGCAGGTCAGCGAGCCGAAGCCCCAACTCCAACGCGGCGCGCGCTTCAGCACGACGACCGCGACCTGCTGCCTGCGGTTCTGGAAGGCCTCCTACAGATCCCTGTAGCACTTCAACGTCTCCTGGCTTACGCATCTTCCGGCACCTCTTCGCTCCTACGCTGGCCTCCCCTGTCAGCGCAACAAAAAAAACGACAATAGAAGAAACGCATTGATTTATGACGTAAATGTACCAGACTCGCTCCCCACCCCGTACTGGTAAAACGTGAACTGGCTCACAGGTCAGTCCTATTTCGGGCCAAAAGCGCCAACATTTTGACGCAGAGGGTAGCCCGCATCGGACAAAGCGTTTCAGGGTGACGCCACGATTCCCGCGTTGGTATTGCGCCACAACGCGCAACCCGCCGCCATCAGAAAATGCCGGTACCGTGCGTGCTCGCCGCAGCACGACCGGCAAGGCCCCGCCGGCCAGCGCGCCCACCGCAGCGCACCATGCCCGCGCCGGCCCCTCTGCTACCATCTCCGGCTCAGTGCGCCGCTGCCCCCAGGGCCTGCGGCCGCCCCAATACAACGCGAAAAGAGGGAGTCTGCATGTCTGCCAAGCTGCTCAAGGCCTTGGGCCTGGATGCGATCAACGCCGGTACCTACCTGGGCAACGGCGAGTGGTCCACCGCCACCGGCGGCGAGCTGATCACCCCGGTCAACCCGACCACCGGTGAAGCCATCGCCCAGGTCCGCGCCACCACCGACGACGAATACGAAACCGTGATCGCGCGGGCGCAGGAAGCCTTCAAAGTGTGGCGCACCACCCCGGCCCCGCGCCGCGGTGAAGCGGTGCGCCTGTGCGGTGAAGCCCTGCGCGCCAACAAGGACGCGCTGGGTTCGCTGGTGGCCCTGGAAATGGGCAAGAGCAAGCCGGAAGGCGACGGCGAAGTGCAGGAGATGATCGACATCGCCGACTTCGCGGTGGGCCAGAGCCGCATGCTGTATGGCTATACCATGCATTCGGAGCGTCCGGGCCACCGGATGTACGAGCAGTACCAGCCGCTGGGCCTGGTCGGCATCATTTCGGCCTTCAACTTCCCGGTGGCGGTGTGGGCGTGGAATGCGTTCCTGGCCACCGTCTGCGGCGATATCTGCCTGTGGAAGCCCTCCAACAAGACTCCGCTGACCGCGATCGCGTCCATGCGCATCTGCAATGAAGCGCTGCGCGAAGCCGGCTTCCCCGACCTGTTCTTCCTGATCAACGATGCCGGCACCGCGCTGTCGGAAAAGATGGTGGCCGACAAGCGCGTGCCGCTGATCAGCTTCACCGGTTCGACCCAGGTCGGCCGCACGGTCGCCGAAAAGGTCGCCCACCGCCTGGGCCGCTGCCTGCTGGAACTGGGCGGCAACAACGCGATCATCCTGGATGAGACCGCCGACCTGAAGCTGGCGATCCCGGGCATCGTGTTCGGCGCGGTCGGTACCGCCGGCCAGCGCTGCACCACCACGCGCCGGCTGATCGTGCACGAATCCATCCATGACGACGTGCTGGCCACGCTGGTCAAGGCGTACAAGCAGGTGGAAGGCAAGATCGGCGACCCGACCGACCCGGCCAACCTGATGGGCCCGCTCAACAGCGACGGTGCCGTGCAGCAGTTCCTGGCCTCCATCGAAAAGGCCAAGGCCAGCGGTGGCACCGTGGAAACCGGCGGTACCCGCATCGACCGCGCCGGCAACTTCGTGCTGCCCGCCATCGTGACCGGACTGAACAACAGCGACGAGGTCGTCCAGCACGAAACCTTCGCGCCGATCCTCTACGTGATGAAGTACAGCACGCTGGACGAGGCCATCGACATGCAGAATGGCGTGCCGCAGGGCCTGTCCTCGTCGATCTTCACCACCAACCTGAAGGTGGCCGAGCGCTTCCTGTCGGCGGCCGGTTCGGACTGTGGCATCGCCAACGTCAACATCGGCACCTCCGGTGCGGAAATCGGTGGCGCGTTCGGTGGCGAGAAGGACACCGGCGGCGGTCGTGAATCCGGCTCGGATGCCTGGAAGGTCTACATGCGCCGGCAGACCAACACCATCAACTACTCCGACTCGCTGCCGCTGGCCCAGGGCATCAAGTTCGACCTGTGATGGCAGAGACCGCGTCTGTGCGCGACGGCCGGCCGGCGATGGATTTTGCCGGCCGCCGGGTAGTGATTGCCGGTGGCAGCAAGGGCATCGGCCGCGAACTGGCGCTGGCCTTCGCCGGCGCGGGTGCGTCGGTGTCGGTCTGCGCGCGCGGCGAACAGGGGCTTGCCGCACTGGCGCACGATGCCGTGGACCAGGGCACGCCGTTGCACACCCACGCCGCCGATCTCTCCCATCTGGAGCAGATCGGGGGGTGGTTGCAGCACGCCGCCGAAGCCCTCGGCGGCATCGATGTATTGGTCAACAATGCGACCGGCTACGGCATGGCCGACGACGAAGACGGCTGGACCGCCAGCCTGCAGATCGACCTGATGGCGGCGGTGCGCGCCTCGCGGCTGGCGCTGCCCTGGCTGCGCGCCTCCACCGATGCCTGCATCCTCAACCTGTCCTCGATCGCCGCCCAGCAACCGCGCCCCAGCGCGGCGCCGTACGCCGCGGCCAAGGCGGCGCTTGCGCACTACACCACCAGCCAGGCACTCGCGTTGGCGCCACATCGGATCCGGGCAAATGCGATCGCACCGGGCTCCATCGAGTTCCAAGACGGCCTGTGGGATCGCCGCCGCGTGGACGATCCGGACCTGTACCACGGCACTCTGGCGAAGATTCCGTTCGGCCGCTTCGGCCGTCCCGAAGAGATCGCCCATGCCGCACTGTTCCTGTGCTCGCCACTGGCAGGATGGATCACCGGACACGTGCTCAATGTCGACGGTGGACAGGTATTGATGGGCTAATGCAGGCACAACCTCTATCATGACCGGGTCTTTAGGGAGGACCCGCATGAGCGTGCCTAACCGTCATACCAGTGGACTGGCCGTCGCCAGCCTGGTCCTGGGGATCTGCAGTTGGACCGTGCTGCCGTTCGTCGCCAGCCTCGGGGCGATCATCACCGGGCACATGGCACGCGCGGAGATCCGCCGCCGCCCGCACGAGCTCGATGGCGATGGGCTGGCCATCGGCGGCCTGATCCTGGGCTGGCTGATGGTGCTCGGCGCGCTGCTGGCCGTCGGTGCCTTCCTCGCCTTCTTCGGTGGCCTGGCCTGGCTGGCCCACGTTTCGTCATGAGGTGGGCATGAGCACTCCCGAATCCGCTTCGCGCTTCTCCAACCGCGTCGAAGACTACGTGCGCTTCCGCCCCGGTTACCCGCCCGCCCTGCTGCGGTGGCTGCACGACGAACAGGGCGTGCCGCGCGAGGCGCTGGTGGCCGACATCGGTGCCGGCACCGGCATTTCCAGCCAGGTGCTGCTGGCTGCCGGTCATCCACTGATCGCGGTGGAGCCCAATGCGGCCATGCGTGCGGCGGCCGAACAGTGGCTGGGCACGGAGTACCCCCGCTTCCGCGCCGCCGACGGCACCGCCGAGGCGACCGGCCTGGCCGATGCCAGCATCGGCCTGGTCAGCGCCGCGCAGGCCTTCCACTGGTTCGATACGGACGCCGTGCGCCGCGAGTGGAAACGCATCCTGGCCCCGGGCGGGCGCGTGCTGGTGTTCTGGAATTCCCGCCTGCTGGACGCCTCCCCGTTCCTGCGTGGCTACGAGCAGCTGCTGCTGGAATTCGGCACCGACTACAGCGCCGTGGCCGAGCGTTACCAGACCGATGAGCAGATGCGCGAGTGGTTCGCCGGCGGCCTGCAGGCCATCGGCTATTTCCCCAACGTGCAGATGCTGGACTTCGATGCCCTGAAGGGCCGCCTGCTGTCCTCTTCATACGCCCCCACCGCCGGCCAACCGAAGCATGACGCCATGCTGGCGGCGCTGCGCACGCTGTTCGACCAGCATGCCATCGACGGCAACGTTGCTTTTGAATACCAAACCCGTGCCTTCCTCGGCACGCTGGACTGATCTGCCCATGTACTCGCTTGCCCGTCCCTTCCTGTTCTCCCTCGATGCCGAACGCGCCCACGGCCTAGGCCTGGCCGCGCTGGATACGGCCTACCGGTTCGGCACCACGCCGCTGGTGGCGCCGCGCATCGCGCCGTTGCCCACGCCCGCGTTCGGCCTGACCTTCCCCAACCCGGTCGGCCTGGCGGCGGGGCTGGACAAGAACGGCGCGCATATCGATGCGCTGTTCGCGCTGGGCTTCGGCTCGGTGGAGATCGGCACCATCACCCCGCGGCCGCAGGCGGGCAATCCCAAGCCACGGCTGTTCCGGCTGCCGGACCATGGCGCCATCATCAATCGCATGGGCTTCAACAATGCCGGCGTGGATGCACTGGTGCGCAATGTGGAAGCCGCGCGTGACCGCCGCGGCCTGCTCGGCATCAACATCGGCAAGAACAAGGACACCCCCAACGAGCAGGCACTGGACGATTACCTCGCCTGCCTGGACAAGGTGTACCCGCTGGCGGACTACATCACCGTCAACATCTCATCGCCCAACACCGCCGGGCTGCGCGAACTACAGGAAGAAAACGCGTTGCGCCAGCTGATCGCCGGCCTGCGCGAGCGCCAGGAACAACTGGCCAGCGTGCACGGCAAGCGCGTGCCGATGCTGGTCAAGGTGGCGCCGGACCTCAACGAACGCGATATCGATGCCGCCGCGCGCGTGCTGGCCGAACTGCAGGTGGACGGAGTGATCGCCACCAATACGACCATCGATCGCAGCCGCATCGCCGGCGACGCACGCGCCCACGAAGCCGGCGGCCTGTCCGGCGCCCCGCTGCTGGAACAGTCCACCCTGGTGCTGCGCCGCCTGCGCGCGCGGCTGCCGGAAAGCATGCCGCTGATCGGCGTGGGTGGCATCAGCTCCGGTGCCGATGCGGTGGCCAAGATGGCCGCCGGTGCCGCACTGGTGCAGCTTTACAGCGGCCTGGTGTTCCGTGGTCCGTCGCTGGTGTCCGAATGCGTGGAGGCGATCCGTCGCCGCCGCGAAGCACCCAGCCGCGGTGCGGTGGGAGGCCTGTGATGGCGAACAGCGGTTGGACCCTCACCGAAAACGCCTCGTTGCTGGCGCTCAACACCTTCCACGTGCAGGCGCAGGCCGCGCAGCTGCTGGAAATCCAGGACTCCGCCACCCTGCCCGATGCCTTGGCCCTGCCGGGCGTGGCCGAAGGCCCCTTGCTGGTGCTGGGCAGCGGCAGCAACGTGCTGCTGGCCGGTGACGTGGAGGGCACCGTGCTGGTGTTCGCCAACCAGGGCATCGACATCCTCGAACACCGCGCGGACTACACCGTGGTGCGCGCCGCTGCCGGGGTGAACTGGCACAAGCTGGTGCTGTGGTCGCTGCAGCATGGGCTGTCCGGGCTGGAAAACCTGGCGCTGATTCCCGGCACCGTGGGGGCATCGCCGATCCAGAACATCGGCGCCTATGGCGTGCAGGTCGGTGAGTTCATCCAGACCGTCGAAGCCTGGGACCGCGACGCCGGCGAATGGGCGCGGCTGGATACCGAACAGTGTGCTTTCGGCTACCGCGACAGCGTGTTCAAGCAGCAGCCGGACCGCTACCTGATCACCGCCGTGGAGCTGCGCCTGCCGCTGCTGCACGAACTGCGCATGGACTACGCCGGCATCGCCGAAGAACTGCAGGCGCAGGGCGTCGATACGCCCAGTGCGGTGGACGTGGCCAACGCGGTGATCGCGATCCGCAGCCGCAAGCTGCCTGATCCTGCCGTGCTGGGCAACGCCGGCAGCTTCTTCAAGAATCCGATCCTCGGCGTGGACCAGGTCGAGGTGCTGCTGCAGTCCTTCCCGCAGCTGCCGGTGTATCCGGCAGAGCGCGAGGACCAGCGAAAGGTATCCGCTGCCTGGATGATCGAACACTGTGGCTGGAAGGGCTTCCGTGAAGGCGATGCCGGGGTGGCACCCAGCCACGCACTGGTGCTGGTCAACCACGGCCATGCCAGCGGCGCCGAACTGCTGGCGCTGGCACGAAGGATCTCCGCTTCGGTGCTGGAAACCTTCGCGGTAGCGATTGAACCGGAACCGCGGCTGATCGGCGCGCAGTGGTGACCCCCACCCTGTCGAGCACCGCCGCGCCGCCGATGCGCGCGGCCTGGTTGATGCTGGGCAGTACGCTGTCATTCGGCTTCATGGCCCTTGCCATCCGCTACGCCACCGCCCACGTGCCGACCCAGGAAGTGGCCTTCTTCCGCAATGCGTTCGGACTGGTGGCGTTGCTGCCGATGCTGCTGCGGCCAGGCCGTGCGCCGCTCAGGACCCAGCAGCTGCCGCGCTATTTCATGCGCAGTGCGATCGGCCTGGCGTCGATGCTGTGCGCTTTCTGGGCGCTCGGCCACCTGCCGATGGCGCAGGCCGTCTCGCTGTCCTACTCCACGCCGTTGTTCGTCACCATCGCGGCGGTGCTGTGGCTGGGCGAGACGGTGCGCGTGCGGCGCTGGGCCGCGGTGATCATCGGCTTCATCGGCGTGCTGGTGATCGTGCGGCCGGGCACCGGCAGCTTCAGCGTCGGCAGCCTGGTGGCGGTGGCCGCAGCGGTGCTGAGCTCGGTGGTCGCCATCCAGATCAAGCAGCTCACCCGCGTGGACAGCGCCGATACGGTGGTGTTCTACACCTATGTGTTCTGGGTACCGCTGTCGCTGATACCGGCGCTGTTCGTCTGGCAATGGCCCGCAGGCATCGCCTGGCTGTGGCTGGCGCTCACCGGCGTGCTGGGCACGCTTGGCCAGCTGTTGTGGACCCGTGCCCTGCGTCTGGGCGAAGTGTCCGCATTGACCCCGATCAGCTTCATGCAGCTGCCCCTGGTCAGCGTGATGGCCTGGCTGTTGTTCGGCGAGGCGCTGGATCGCTGGACCGTCATCGGCGCGCTGGTCATCCTGGGGTCCAATGCCTACATCGCGCACCGCGAGGCGGTACTGGCGCGCCGGGCGAAGAGCGAAGCCGCCAGCGCGGCCGCCAAGCCGGGCGAATAGTCCGGCGCCGCGCGCGGCGGAATCAGCCCGCCCCGGCCCGCCAGAACGTATCCCCCTGGACCCGCCTGGCCCGTTCTGCATCCAGCAGGGTGTCCAGCCGCCGCAGCGCGTCGCGGCGTACCGCCACCGGATGCGCTGCCGCCTGCGGCCCGAACAGCAACTGCTGGGTTTCCACCAGGTGGCGCAGCACGCGCTGGTGGCGATAGGCCTCGTTGCAGACACCCGGCGAGGCGCTGCGCGCAGGGGCCTGGTCCAATGCCGAAGCATGCCGGCCGAGCGCATCGTGCAGCGCTTCGGCACGCGCGTGCATGGTCGCGATGTGCTGGCGGTTGCGCCGCCACATATCGACGAACGCCTGTCCCAGGATGTCCGTCGCGGTTGGCAGGCCCGCTGGCTGCGCAAGCCAGCTGCCTACCCGTTCCAGTGCGCGGCCGTCGGCACACGCCCAGGCGTGCGGTAGGCAAGGGAGCGCAGGCTCCACCGGGCCCGCTGGCTGCGGCCGCGTCGCATCGCCGGGAGGCTGCCGCGCCGAAAGCACTTCCCTCAACACCCAGTGAAGACCCCAGCGGATCGCGCCCGGCACCCGCGCGCGACCCGCCTGGCGGCGCAGGGACGCTGCCTCCAGCTGCCACCGCCGGCCTGCGTCATCAACGACGTCGAACCTCGCCATCACGCCTTCGCTCTCGCTGGACTGTCGTCGTACGCTTGCTGCGACGACGCCGAACGCGCGGGCCAATATCTCCGTTGCATGGACGATCGGCACCTGGTTCATGAGGAATCCGCCATAGGACTGGTCTGAATCCGCACTATCCCAGAAGCGGAGAAGCGGGACGTAGAAACAGCCTGCTGGCGACACCGCTGGTCGCTCCCGGCCCGCTGGGCCCGCTGACCTGCAAGCCATTTACGACACACAAGACTCAGGATCGTCGAGAGATGCGGGCTATGGCCCGACGTCGAACGCACGGTCGACGACCGATCCCGGGCAGGATGCGACGTCGGTGGGATGCGGGCTACCATAAACCGCTTGTGCGCACGATCGGATATCTGGCGCGATCTGGCGCGTTCAGCCAGCGCGCCGCGCGATCGGCTGACCTTTCCGGTCGCGACGCCCGACCCCACGGACCATCCGCCCCTGCTGGCTGCCTGCCTGAGCGGGCCTCTGACGGCGCCGGCGGCATACTGCAATGCATCATGTAAGCGCTTCCAGCCCCTGTTAGCGTCTGCTCACCCCATGTGGGGTCCGCGATGCGTCGAGGAGTGGACAGATGGTGCTGCATGCCGGTGACGGGAAGACGATCCAGTGGGCGACGGCGGGCGTGGCACGCCTCCTGTTGCTGCCGACCCTGGCCTGGGCCGGTGTCGGCAGTACGCAGGAACTGGCGCCGCGCAGCCAGTGGCAGGCCAGCAGTTCCTCGCAGCAGGTGGCGGCGATGGCCATCAGCCACCTGATCGACAATGATCCCAAAACGGTGACCGGCGGCGCGTTCAGCCCCGGCCACTGGTTCCAGGTCGATGTGGGCCAGCCGGCGCTGCTCGGCGGCGTTCGCATTACCTGGGACGTGTCCAATCCCGAGGGCTACAGCGTGCAGACCTCGCTGGATGGCAAGCAGTGGGAAGCGGCCTACACCATGGGCGATTCGCTGGGCGGCGTCGAGACGCTGTTCTTCGCCCCGCGCCAGGCCCGCTACCTGCGCGTGGCCAGTCCCGAACGCACCTCGGACTGGGGGGTGTCGATCCTTGAAATGGAGCCACTGGATACCCGCAGCAGCGCGCGCACGGCCGGGCTGGGCGCCGGGCCCGCCGCCGCGCTGTGGCAGGGAGGCGGCGCGGTGGCCCTTCCGGCCGCAGCCGACGGACGGCACGTGCTGGAGGTCGCCCTGCCCCGCGCATTGGCCACGACCGGGCTGGTAGTGGACTGGGCGGACAGCGCGCACGGCGCTGCGCGGTTGGAGGTGCAGGACGCGAACGGCCACTGGACCGTGCTGGCGCGTGACCCGCAGGCCGGCAGCCGCCAGCAGAGTTGGCTGGCCGGCAATGCCGCCGTGACCGCACACGGACTGCGAGTGCAGGTGGAGGGCAGCGCGCCATCAGTCCAGCGCATCCGCCTGCTGGGCCCTGCCGCGGTGATGACCCCGATGAAGCGTTACCAGGTTGCCGCCAGTGGCGCGCAGCGTGCGTTGGCCCCGGCATCGCTGCAGATGCAGCAGACCTACTGGACCGCCGTAGGCGTGCACGCCGGGGTGCAGAAATCGATCTTCGACGAGTACGGCAACATCGAAGCCTTCAAGGGCGCCCCGCTGGTGCAACCGATCTGGCGCAGCGCCGACGGCCGTGCCGCAGGCGCCGCGGGACACCCGGTGCGGCACGCGCTGCGCGATGGCTGGAAACCGATGCCATCTGCCACGTGGACACCGCAGCCAGGGCTGGACCTGCGCAGCGAAGCGTTCGCCATTGAACTCGGCGGGCAGCCGGTGACGCTGGTCCGCCACCGCCTTCACAACACCGGTACCACCCCGATCAACGGCACGCTGACCCTCGCCGTGCGCCCGATGCAGATGAACCCACCGTGGCAGAACGGCGGCCTGTCACCCATCCGCGAGATCGCGGTGGCAGGACGGACAGTGAGCGTGAATGGCCGCCGCCTGCTGCACTCCCTCACCGCGGTGGACGAAGCCGGCGCGGCACCGTTCGGCGCAGACGGCAGCAGCGAAATCAGTGCAGCCATCGCCGGCGGCCAGCTGCCCCGCGCGCAGCACGCGCAGGATGCCGACGGCCTTGCCGCGGCCGGCCTCGCCTACCGCATTGCGTTGAAGCCCGGCGCATCCCGCTCCGTGGTGGTCGCCTTCCCGCTGGGCACCGCGCCAGCGGCCGCCGATGGCAGCCTGCCGCAGGCGCCGCCGCTGGAGCTCGCCGACGCCGCGGCCGACGCCGATGCGCACTTCGATGCACTGGCCGCACGCGCGTCCACTGACTGGCAGGCGCGGCTCGGCCAGGTCGGCCTGCGGCTGCCGGACCCTTCGCTGGTGGACATGCTGCGCGCGCAGGCCGCCTACATGCTGATCAACCAGACCGGCCCGGCGATGCAGCCCGGCCCGCGCAACTACAACCGTTCCTTCATCCGCGATGGCATGGCGACGTCGGCGGTGCTGCCGCGCATGGGCGAAGCCGCGGTGGCACGCGATTACCTGGCCTGGTACAGCGCGCACGGCGTGCACGCCAACGGCCTGGTTTCCCCCATCCTCAACAACGACGGCAGCGTCAACACCGGCTTCGGCTCGGATATCGAATACGACAGCCAGGGCCAGTACATCAGCCTGGTTGCTGACGTGGCGCGACTGGATGGCGGCCCGGAATCGGTGCGCGCCTACCTGCCAAAGGTAAAGGCGGCAATGCGTTTCCTGCAGGAACTGCGCGAGCGCACGCTGGTGCCGGGCTACATGGCCGGGCATCCTTCGCCGGAGCGTTTCGCCGGCATCCTGGCCCCGTCGATCAGCCATGAAGGCTACCCCGCGCCGACCCACAGCTACTGGGATGATTACTGGGGCATCAAGGGCTGGCACGACGGTGCGTGGCTGGCCGAGTCACTGGGTGACCCGGAAACCGCCGCCTGGGCGCGCGAACAGGGTCGCCTGCTGCACGACGCGGTGGCGGCCTCGATACGCGCCACGATGGCGTGGAAAGGCATCGACTTCATTCCGTCTTCGGCCGACCTGGGCGATGGCGACCCGACCGGTGTTTCGATCGCGCTGGACCCCACTGGCGCGCAGGACGTGCTGCCCGATGCCGCGCTGCGCACCACTTTCGCGCGATACCTGGACGATGTGCGCAAGCGCGCGCAGCCGGGCGCGCTGTATGCCTACACGCCGTACGAAATCCGCAACGTGCTGAGCTACGTGCACCTCGGCCAACCCGAAGCAGCGAACGAATTGCTGCTTGGGCTGCTGCATGACCGGCGGCCGCTGGAATGGCAGGTGCTGGCCGAAGTGGTGCACTCGCGGCTGCGCTTCCCGCGCTACCTGGGCGACATGCCGCATACGTGGATTGGCGCGGAATACGGCCGCACCCTGTTCGGCATGCTGATGCGCGAGGACGACGACACGCTGTCCCTGCTGCCGGGCACGCCGGCGTCCTGGCTCGTGGGTGATGGCCTGTCGGTGGAGCGCCTGCCGACAGCGCATGGCACGTTGAAGATGGATGCACGCCAACGTGATGGCGTGCTGGCGATGACGCTGGGCGAAGGCCTGCGGGCCGGCACTGCCGTGCGGGTGTGGTGGCCCAGCCGCACGCGGCCGCGCGAGGTACGCGTGGACGGACGCCGCGTGGACGCATTCGATGCCGATGGCGTGTTGCTGCCACGCGCGTTCAAGCACCTGGAAGCGCGCTGGTAGACCACTGGCCGTGGAGGTACGGACGCTAACGGGCCTGCAGGTTGTCGCCTCCGGGCAGCGCCTGCAGGCGCGCCCCGCCGCCGTGCGCTGCGGTGCATGGTCCGACGCATATCCCCGCTTGATGCCACCGGTGCCGTCGCCTGGAATCGACCTTGCAGGGGCCACCACGGCCCCCCCAAGGAGACGACGTGCTGAACCGAAGATCGATGATGGCGGGAACCGCTTCCGCGCTGGCCCTGGCAAGCGGACTGGCAGGCTCGAAACGTGCGTCCGCACAACAGGGCCTACGGGTGCGCCGCAATATCGCGAACTTGTCCCTCGACGATCCTGATCTGGTTGCGCTCAGGCAGTTTGTAGAACAGATGCGCGGCCGCAACCAGTCCAATGCGACCAGTTGGATCAAGTTCGCGGACATCCATGGCGGTTCCCTCAACTTCAACCACTGCCAGCACAGCAACTGGTACTTCCTGCCGTGGCACCGGGCCTACCTGGACATGTACGAGAAAGCCGTCATCGAGATGACCGGCCACACGCGGTTCGCCATGCCCTACTGGGACTGGTCGACCCAGCGTGCGTACCCGGCTGCATTTAGCGACGCGATGTACCAAGGCAAGCCCAACCCCCTCTTTTCGCCCTTTGCTGGCGACGATATGCGGCAGGAGAGGAAGGCGGTTCCCAGCCTTCCTCCCGCCGAAACAGGAGCGGAGAGAATACGCGAACTACTCAACGCCAGCATCCTGGAAAACTTCGGCGGGGGCCGCCCCTTCGATGAAAGGGTCACGCCTCCGCAGGTCCAGAACAGTGTATCGCCGGTATGGTTGGGCCTCCGTGGCGCCGTTTCAGAGCTGGAATCGGGTCCGCACAATTACGTACACGATGAAGTGAACGGCTACATGGGTTTCCCCGCCGCCGCGCGTGACCCGCTGTTCTTCCTGCACCATGCCAACGTGGACCGGATCTGGGAGAACTGGATCCTGCAGGGGCATGTCAACACCACCGACCCGCTCTGGCTGGACATGGTATTCCCCAATCATTTCCTGCGCCTGGATGGCCAGCGCTACAGCGTCAGGGTGGACGGGCTGCGGCGCCCCGCGGACCTGGGCTACAAGTACGATGACAGCCGGGTTGCAGTCCCCCCCACGCTCAGCCGCGTGCAGGCCGATGCGCAGGAAACCCGCTTCAAGGCCCTGTGCAACCCCGCCGCAACCACCGTCATACCCCGGGCACGTACCGAAAAAACAGGCACTGCAACGCCGTCTGCGCCCCTCAACATTCTGCTGAACGTCCCGTCAGCGCCAACTTCCGGCACCCGCGTCTTCGCGTTGCTGCGAGGCTCGCACGTGGGCAGCAACCTGCGGTCGGTGCGCGTCTTCGTCAACCTGCCAGTTGCCGGGCCAGGCACGCCGACGACCGACCCCCACTACGTCACCTCCATCAACTTCTTCGCCAACAAGTCCCACCAGGGCACAGGGGATCCCGGGCATTGCTATTCCGTCGAGTTGACCCGCGCATTGAAGAAGCTCGGACAGAATGGCCCGCCAGCGGTTGGATCACTGACATTGCAACTGGTGCCGATCCAGAGAGCCGGAAGCCCCGCCACCGACCTCGCCTTCGTGTCCGAGATGATCGACGTGGGCCTGGTGTAGCCGCTGCATCGTGAAGCGCGACGACCCGCTCCGGTAGTGACGACCGCTGGTCGTCAAGGGAGCCCCTGCCATGGTGGGTGACGACCCGCTCTGGTGGGTGAGGACCGCTGGTCGTCACGCTTCTCCGCCCACCGCAGAACGTGACGACCAGCAGTCGTCACCCACCGATCATCCACTCTGACGGCCTTCCCCAACTTCGCAACTATTCTCATGGACGCCTCCCCCACCCCATCGCAAGCTGGCTGTGCTGAAGCCGAAGAGCGACAGCCGGGATTGGCATCCTGTTTGATTAATTGAGCGTATTGGCTCTGTTTTGCCCCTTGGGCACGGCGGAGAATGCACAGCATTGCCCATCGGTTTCATGGTGGGCGATGCGTGGGGATCCCAATCCGCCGGCGTTTTTGCTCAGCTAGTCACCGGTATGCCAACCCGCATCGCCCGCCACCTCGCGTCTCCGCGCAGGTGGCCACACGCCATGCGAAGGACGACCGATGGAAACCAATTGCCCTCTCAGCGCAAAGCGCCTGTACGCCCTGATCGGCGACCGGATCAGCGAGTTTCCGCCCCGCTTCATTGAAAGCCTCGAGCATCGGCTCGAAGAGTCCGAGCAACTGCGCGCACGCAGCGAGCGCACCGTCAACCTGCGCCTGGTACCTGACGTAGGCAGCGACGCCCCCCTGCTCGGCCCGGACAGCCATGCCGAACTCAAGCGCCAGGGCAAGGTTGGCGTCCCCATCCGCACCCTGCAGGCACTCGGCTCCATCCTGGAAATCCTGCACGCGGCCCACGTGGCCAAGCCGGAAGTGCATCCCGAAGCCGCCATCACCGGGCAGATGGTGGAAGGGCTGATCGTGTGCGGACGCGAGATGGTGAAGTCGTCGATGGCGGAAATGTGGGGTACGCGATGAGCGCAGAAGACTTCACCGGCCCCGCGGTCAACAGCCCCGCAGCCCGCGCCGCGCAGCGTGCGGAGTTCCTGGACGCGCGCCTGCGCATGGACGGCTGCGATGAGGCCACGTTCTCCCGCGCGATGCTGCGGGTGGCGGAACTGGACGGGCTCGGCGATGTCGCCATGGCGTGCGGCCTGAGCACCGAGGCGATGCGGCGGCAGTTGAATGGCACGCGCCCGTTGTACTTCGAATCCGTGCTTCAGGTGACGCGTGTGCTGGGCCTGCAGTTGCGGGTCGAAGCGATACCCGCAGCCCTGCGGTAATGTCGGCCGCTGGCCGGCAAACCCCGCCATCCCGCCGCATTTGACATGCAGGCATTTACCTGCCTATTGTGTCCGCACGGACGGCCCCCGCCGCCCATTGCGGAGGGCGTTGTCATGGTGGATATCGCACACAGAGTCGGCATCAAAGCCCCATCGCCACAGGTCTACCAGGCCCTTGCCACGCCGGAAGGCATTGCCGCCTGGTGGGCCGAAGGCACCGCTGGCGACCGCCACGTCGGCGGCACGGTCACCGCCCGCTTCACTGCCGATGGCAAGGAAATCGGCGCCATGCAGATGAAGCTGCTGCAACTGCAGCCCAATGAGCTGGTGCTGTGGGAGTTCATCGACGGCCCCGCGGAATGGATCGGCACGACCGCGCGCTTCGCCCTGCGCCAGGACGGCGACTACTGCATCGTGCTGTTCAGCCACGAGGGCTGGAAGGAGCGCGGGGAGTTCATGCACCACTGCAGTACCAAGTGGGCCGTCTTCCTGATGAGCCTGAAGGCCCTGCTGGAAACCGGACGCGGCCAGCCGAGCCCGCACGACGTCAAGATCGACAACTGGAACTGAAGATCGCCGATGGATGTAGACAGCGTATTCAAGGCCCTGGCCGACCCCACGCGCAGGACGCTGCTGGACCTGCTGTGCGAGCGCAACGGGCAAACGCTGGGGCAGCTCTGCGAGCACCTGCAGATGGCCCGGCAATCGGTGACCCAGCACCTCGGCCTGCTGGAAGAAGCCAACCTGATCAGCACGGTCAGGCGCGGCCGCGAGAAACTGCACTTCATCAATCCGGTGCCGCTGCACGATGTCTATACGCGCTGGGTAAGCAAGTTCGAGCAGCAGCGCCTGAGCCTGCTGCATGACCTCAAACAGGAACTGGAAGGAGAATGACGATGCCCGCAGAATCCACCCGTTTCATCCACGTGATCTACATCGCGACCACGCCGCAGAAAGTGTTCGAGGCCATCACCCGGCCGGAGATTGCCCGCGCTTACTGGGGGCATGAAAACGTATCGGACTGGACGCCCGGTTCGCGCTGGCAGCATGTGCGCGCCAACGACGAACGCAAGGTCGAGCTGGTCGGCGAGGTGGTGGAAAGCACGCCGCCGTCGCGGCTGGTGATCACCTGGGCGGCCGCCTCGCAGGCAGACGACCCCAAGGCCTACAGCCGGGTGACGTTCGAGATCGTGCCCTATGAAGACATGGTCAAGCTGACGGTGACGCATGAGGATCTGGAGCCGGGTAGCGGGATGGATACGGGTATCCGCCAGGGCTGGCCGATCGTGTTGTCGAGCCTGAAATCGTTGTTGGAAACCGGCAAGGGACTGGATGTGTTCGCCAAGCCCAGCTAAGCAGGCGCTGCGCAGCGGCGGGCACGGCCGGCCCGCTAGCGGGCTGTCCAGCCGCCATCCACCGGAAGCGCCGTGCCGGTCATCTGCGCTGCAGCATCCGAGGCCAGGAAGACCACCATTGCGCCGATCTGCTCCGGCGTCACGAACTGCAGCGATGGCTGCTTCTCGGCCAGCAACACGCGAGCGGCGGACTCCTGGTCTGTACCCTCGCGCTGCGCCAACGCGGTGATCTGTTGTTCGACCAGCGCCGTCCGCACCCAACCCGGGCAGAGGGCATTGGCGGTGATGCCGGTGCCAGCGGTTTCCAGCGCCGTCGCTTTGGTAAATCCCACAACACCATGCTTCGCCGCTACATAAGCGGACTTGTTCGCCGACGCCACCAGTCCGTGTACCGACGCGATGTTGATGATGCGACCAGCTCCCTGCTGTCTCATGTGAGGCAAGGCGGCCGCTGTTGCATGGAACACTGCGGATAGATTCAGCGCGAGGATCGCATCCCACTTCTCGACAGGAAATTCCTCGATCGTCGCGGTGTGCTGGATGCCTGCGTTGTTCACCAGGATGTCGATGCGCCCCATTTTGGTAACGGCATGGGCGATCATTTCCCGCACTGCCTCACCGCGGGTCAAGTCGGCGCCGTCGTGTGCCACCCGCACACCGAATTCGGCTTCCAGGCCGGAACGGATTCTTTCGATTTCCTGCGCGTCACCGAATCCATTCAGCACGATGTCGGCGCCTTGCTGCGCGAGCGCCGTGGCAATGCCAAGACCGATACCGCTGGTGGAGCCGGTGACCACTGCGACTTTTCCAGTGAACATGGGAGGGCTTCCGTCGGGCGTAGGTGGTGAGTGTAGCTTCAGTCGATGCCAGGCCATGCGTGGGTACTCGCCTTCAACGGCCCATCACTTCAACCGCTCGACCAACCGCTGCCCCATCTGAAGCGCCGAGGCCGGGTTCTGCCCGGTAATCAGCTCGCGATCCACCACCACATGGCCGGTCCACGGCGTGGCATTGCTGCTGAAGCGCGCGCCCGCCCGCTGCAGCGCGGTCTGCGGGTAGAACTTCATCTCGCCGCCGCCCAGCAACGGCTTGGCCTGCTCTTCTTCCTGGTCGCTGATCACCGTCATCTGGTACCCGCTGTAGATCCACTTCGGCGTAGCCGGCATCGCACCCGCTTCCAGCGTCGCCACGAAACCCTCAGCATCCGGCAGCGTGGACAGCAGCGCGATCGGCCCGTGGCAGACCAGCGCGGTGGTCTTGTTGCGCTGATGGAAGTCGGCCAGCAGCCGGCCCAGCGCAGGGCTCTTCAGCAGGTCCTGCATGGGCGCGTGGCCACCGGGGATGTAGACAGCATCGAACTGCGCATAACCCTGCTGCTCGATACGCGCCAGGCTGACCACCGGCGAGGCCGTCGGCGAGGTCAGCGCCAGCTTCTCCAGCAGGTCATTGTGCAGCTTCAACTGCGCGGCGTCGTTGCCGAAGTACGCCGGCGTCACCAAGAGCAGTGTGGAAACCCGCCCGTGGGTAGAGATGGCGCTTGCAACGAACGAAGCTTTCGAAGACGCCGTGGCGACAGTCGAGAGGTTCATACGCCCGGACGACAACGACTTTTTGCTCGGTGAGCTGGCAAACTCAGAACACCTGAATGCGCACCCCCGGCCGGCGCTGAGACTGATGGATGCGTTTCTATCGCCGGTTGGTCAGTTCTAGTCGTTGGAAGAATTGAGAGGCGTTCTAGACAGCATCTGGGTTTCGGACCCTACGCTCCGCGACGAGCCAGGTTTTGCTCGGTGGGATAACTTTGAACGAGCACGCGCCTAGAGATTGCAGAGTGACTGGCGGGCAGGCTGATCGCTGACATCGACCGTAGAGAGGGGATCTACCATGTGAGTGGTGTCCGCGTTGTGTCATAGGCGGCGAATAGAGCTAAAGTGCAGCTCGGCCACCGTACTACGTCCGCTCCCGGCCAGAAGCGGGCATCGACCAACGCTTGAGTTATGCCGCGCCGCGCAGCGGCGTCGGCTTGAATTGGCAGTTAGGCTTACCCCTCTTTCATTTGCATTAGACCGATTGTTGCGATGTATGGCATCAGCAATGAACCGACGGCGAGTCCCTTATCTTTGTAGTACGTATGAAATATTCCGACTAGCGAGGGAATCGACCAATCGTCGCTTATCGCATGTTCTTTTGGCCAGCTAAAAATGGCACCACCGCTAACTCCATTAAGTGCCGGCCCCGGGAAGGGCTGAAGAGTGCCCGGATAAACAGCCCGAGACCGATCATAGTGCAAGACAATATTCGCAGAAGGATCTAAGCCAAGCTTCTCATAAGTTGCGGCTCCCGCAGCCACGCCACGAAAGCTATAGATCTCGGAAGAGAGTTGCCCGCCTCTGTTTGTCCCCTTGCTTACTGGGTACCCGGAAACTGAGCAACTTCCCAGCTCCAAGCTTGTTGTAAGAAGTCCTGTTCTAGTCTGCGGAAACGGGCGGAAGTGATGGTTCAAAGCCTTCTTGCATCCCCCGCTCAACTTGAATAGAGCGAAATCTGCGCTGTCATCCTCTCGATCCTCATCGCCAATGAATGAGGCAAACATACTGCCCGTTATTGGAACAAGGCCATCCGGGCCGGGAACCAGAAGTTGTCCAGGCTCTGACCGATCGATGACATGCGCTGCGGTTAACAGGTATACATCACCGTTCAGCTTGAAGTAGACGCCGGTGCCATGCTGCTGAACTCGCGGAGGAATTTTCTCCGCACGAAATATCGGCACAAGAGAGTCGTAGGGATCTTTCATCGAAAGCCTAACACCTTAATTAGGCCGCGCCGCAAAGCGGTGTCGGCTGGAATGAACTGTTAGCACTCAAAGCAAGCCGAGCAACTTAACGGCCCCCGCTGCTACGACAGTGGCCTGCGACCCAAGCTAGCACCTTCATGGAAGGCTCCCACCTGCCCCGCTTTGAAACCAGCATGGCCCCTAATGAAGTCGTGTGTGAGGTCAGCGCCCACCTCGGCAATATCCTGAGGCTGGTAGCCCCCGCCGACGCTCACGAAGAATATGTCTGAGTTTGAACCATTGAGTCTGTTGATGTGCTCCCGTTCTTTACGATTGATTTCATCGCGCTCTATCTGGTCAGGACGGTCAGTGCGAATGATCTGAATAGAACGAAGGTCGGTCGGGCGTGTCAGGTCGTTGCCTGAGAAAAATGCCACGCCTTTCTCGTACGGCTGTATGAATCGCTTCTTCAGCTCGTCGACGCTGAGGTCGGCAAAGAGTACGCGCGACTTATCCTCGGGACCTACTTTTGCAATGACGTGATGGAAGGGCATGATCTTGAGCGAAAACCCAATTGCCGGATCCCGGGGTCGGGTCCGGTTACACGACTTATCCATAGCGCACCGTATGGCGGGCTATCCCCTTTATACAGCTCGATCTTAGGACACCTAGGCCCGGCCAACAAGCAGATGAATTACCGGGCCCAGCACGATGCAGAGCGTGTACTCCAGCGAATGTCCGCTTTGGGTCGAGAGCGAACCTTCCCTACCCACGATAAATCTTCTTAATCATTGGCGCTTCAGAGGTTAGCTTCAATGTGCCTATCGGTTGCAGCCGCCAGGTCTTGTATGAAGCGGATGTGCTTCCTAAGATCTTCTCGGGTGACCGCGTGTGCCGATGGTTGTCCGCCCACAGGTCGGAGCGAGCGATGCGCAATATCTCCACGTTTCTTCGCAATCGCGTTTAGGTGTTTTTTAGCACGCACCTGATCGTAGTTGTTCCAGACCCACCCTTCGAATACGTTTATCTGTAAGTACTTCTCAAAGAGTCGTCCGACACGATCGGGTGTCGGAGTGTGAAAGTACTTTAAGTCGTTCTGGAGCGAGTCGAGATAAAATTCCCGAATCCTTCCGCCAGAGCCGCCCCTTCCCACGACCTGCCCTGCTGCCTCACTGATGCGGTCTTCTATGTAGGTCTCAAGTGCCGCGAGGGCCATAACTAGGCTTGCGCGCTTCAGCACCTCAGCACTGTCGGGTGGTGGCTGCGAGTTTATAGCGTCAAAATGTGCAAGCAGATCAACGGCATCCTGAATTACATGGTTGAAGCTCTGTAGTGCTTGAGACGCCATTTGCTAAGTCCATTTGGCTGACGAAAGAGCGTGTAACTAGAGTCGCTGCCCCTGACAAACAGCCCTGGCGCACTGAGCCGCGACGTCACAGCCTTACCTTGGGCAACTGTAGGGCTGCTTGTGGGCCTAGACTGGCCTGCTCCGCTGACTGTGGCTAGTCCTTATTCGGAAGGCGCGATACGAGTTCTTTTCGGGTAGAACAGATCACGTCGTGGGTGCAGTTCGCCTGCCTATGAAAATAGAATCCAACCCCCACTGCGGCGGCAAGCCCAGAAATTCCTAGGATGACCCAGGCTTCCGGAAATCGGAGTGACGCAAGAATCGTGGCTCCGAGCAGAAAGGCCGGCGCAGCCCACATCATGGCGAGCTCAAAGTAGAGAGTCGTGGCAAGCCTACTCATGTAGCGATACCCAACCGGCTCCTTATCTAGGACTTGGGACAGATAGGTATACCAATTCTCCGAAACCTGATGCGCCTCCTCCTTGCTGTTGTCCCACTTGACCTCAAGCTTCGTCCCTTGCGCCTCGAAAAACGTACCGGCTACGATTGCGGCAGAGAAGATCAGGGCATGCCCAAGGGTGGAGTTTGAGTCGAAGCCAAGAGTTGCCTTAGTGTGCTGGACGAGCGCGAGCAACCAAGGAGTGATGGCGATCAGGCCTGGCACCAAAATTCCGAGGACCGTCCGGGTAAGCGTAAATGGCATAGTTCCCTCGGTGAATGCTAGTCAATGCGCCCTGCCGGTAGATCCAGCATGCTCAATTTCCAGTCAAAGCTGGAGTGAAATCAACTGTGCTTCATCGAGGCGTCGCGTTCAAGTGTGGCCTACAACCTTCATGACCAACCGGCATTGCAGCCGGGCGCGCGGTTCAGCCGGGGGCCGAGCAGTGGACAAGCGAGCATGAGGCGCAGCTTGGTCGCCCCCCCCCCAACTTCCACCCTCCCGGATCCCCCAGCGCCAACAATGATCGCGCCGGCGGCCTCCCGAGCAAGGGCCGGCCCGTGTCTCCGTTCCCGCCTTAGCCTGCTTGCGGCGGGCTCAGTGGGCACGCAGTTTTCAGCTACGCGGTCCCAGGCTATTGCGCGTTCCGGTGTGTACACCCGTCCGCGAGTCCCAGAGCCGTTAGGCTAGCTTAGAAGTTACCGGGGCAGCTGGGCTACGGACAGAGCCAGCGACTCTGAAGAAAGGAGCCGCCCCTACCCTCGATAAACATCCCAGTTCCCCTGCCCCGCCGATGTCCGCTTCCGGCCAATAGCGCACATCGACCGGCAATCAGCCTCTTGGCAGTTCGTTACAAAGCCTCGACGGCCAAGGATTCACTCACCATGTGCCCCCTAGAACCTTACCGAGCTCTCAAGTGAGTGCCAAGTCATCTAGTACGTCCAGGCGGGCCTTCGTTTGTTTCCAGTTTGAAAGCTGTCAATCTGAATAGGATAGAACGCGGCGCTATGAACGCAGTCTCTGAGGCGGGTCAGCTCCTAGAGCGGCACATAGGCGATGCACTCGGCGTACGCATTCCACGCCCAAGTCACGGGCGATGCAATCTTTTGGGAGAGCAGGTGCCCCATTGCCTGCTCGTGCGCCTGATGGATAGGGAACAGCACAAAAAACAAGGGCGCCTTTCGGCGCCCTAGTTCTTTCAACTCATTCCCACTCAATAGTAGCCGGGGGCTTCCCCGAGATGTCATAGACAACCCGCGATACCCCCCGCAGCTCATTGATGATCCGGTTACTCACCGTACCCAAAAACTCATACGGCAGGTGCGACCAGTGCGCCGTCATGAAATCAATCGTCTCCACCGCACGCAGCGCGATCACCCACTCATACGCACGCGCATCGCCCACCACACCCACCGACTTCACCGGCAGGAACACAGCGAACGCCTGGCTGGTCTTGTCGTACAGATCCGCCTTGCGCAGTTCTTCAATGAAGATCGCATCGGCCTTGGCCAGCAGCTCGGCGTATTCGCGCTTCACTTCACCCAGGATGCGCACGCCCAAGCCGGGGCCCGGGAACGGATGGCGGTAGACCATGCTGCGCGGCAGGCCGAGTTCAACACCCAGGCGGCGCACCTCGTCCTTGAACAGCTCGCGCAGCGGCTCCACCAGGCCCAGCTTCATGTGCTCCGGCAGGCCGCCCACGTTGTGGTGGCTCTTGATCACGTGCGCCTTGCCGGTCTTGCTGCCGGCCGACTCGATCACGTCCGGGTAGATGGTGCCCTGTGCAAGCCACTTGGCATTCTTAAGCTTGCTGGATTCTTCGTCGAAGATGTCCACGAACAGGTTGCCGATGATCTTACGCTTGGCCTCCGGATCGCTCACGCCTTCCAGCTTGGCGAAGTAACGGTCGGCCGCGTTCACGCGGATCACTTTGACGCCCATGTGCTCGGCGAACATGGCCATTACCTGGTCGCCTTCCTGCCAGCGCAGCAGGCCGGTGTCGACGAACACGCAGGTCAGCTTGTCACCGATCGCCTTGTGCAGCAGCGCGGCCACCACGGACGAATCGACGCCGCCGGACAGGCCCAGGATCACTTCGTCATCGCCGACCTGTTCGCGCACGCGGGCGATCTGGTCTTCGATGATGTTGGCCGCGGTCCACAGGGTTTCGCAGCCGCACACGTCCACCACGAAGCGGCGCAGCAGCGCCTGGCCCTGCAGGGTGTGGGTCACTTCGGGGTGGAACTGCACGCCGTACCAGCGCTTTTCTTCGTTGGCCATCGCAGCCACCGGAATGCGGTCGGTGGTGGCGGTGATGGTGAAGCCCGGCGGTGCCTTGGACACGTGGTCGCCGTGGCTCATCCACACGTTCAAACGTGCCTCGCCCGGGTGGTCGCTCAGCCCGGCGAACAGCGAATCCGGGGCGACGATGTTGACTTCGGCGTGGCCGAATTCGCGCTGGTCGGCCGCTTCGGTTTCACCGCCCAGCTGCGCGGCCAGGGTCTGCATGCCGTAGCAGATGCCGAACACCGGCAGGCCACTGTCGAACACTTCCTGCGGCGCGGCGGGCGCGCCCGGCAGGGTGGTCGATTCCGGGCCACCGGACAGGATGATGCCCTTTGCCCCGAAGCCGGCGATGTCGGCCGGGTTGTGGTCCCACGCCCAGATCTCGCAGTAGACACCGAGCTCGCGGATGCGACGGGCGATCAGCTGGGTGTACTGCGCGCCGAAATCGAGGATGAGGATCTTGTCGGTATGGATGTTGGTCATGATGCCCGGGCGATGCAGGAGGAATAACGGAGTACGAAAGCGCAACCAGCGGCGGATGTAGAAAGAGGAACGGGAATCTGCTTCCTCGTTCCTCTTGCTGCGTCCGGCCTCAGGCGCGGTAGTTCGGCGGTTCCTTGGTGATCTGCACGTCGTGGACGTGGCTCTCACGTTGGCCGGCGCCGCTGATCTTGACGAACTTCGGCTTGCTGCGCATGTCTTCGACCGTGCCGCAGCCCACGTAGCCCATGGTGGCGCGCAGGCCGCCCATCAGCTGGTGGATGATGCCGCCGACCGGGCCACGATACGGCACGCGGCCTTCGATGCCTTCCGGCACCAGCTTGTCGGCGCTGGAAGCATCCTGGAAGTAACGGTCCTTGGACCCCTTTTCCATCGCCGCCAGCGAGCCCATGCCACGGTAGCTCTTGTACGAACGGCCCTGGAACAGCTCGGTTTCGCCGGGCGATTCCTCGGTACCGGCCAGCAGGCCACCGATCATGATGGTGGACGCACCGGCGGCCAGCGCCTTGCCGATGTCACCGGAGTAGCGGATGCCGCCGTCGGCGATCAGCGGGATGCGATCCTGCAGCGCTTCGGCGACCAGGTCGATGGCAGTGATCTGCGGCACGCCGACACCGGCGACCACGCGCGTGGTGCAGATCGAGCCCGGACCAATGCCGACCTTGACCGCGTCCGCGCCGCAATCCAGCAGCGCCAGTGCGGCTTCGCCGGTGCAGATGTTGCCACCGACCACCTGCACCTGCGGGAAGTGCTTCTTGACCCAGCGCACGCGGTCCAGCACGCCCTGCGAATGGCCGTGCGCGGTGTCCACCACCAGCACGTCCACGCCGGCGGCGACCAGCGCTTCGACGCGGCGATCGGTATCGCCGCCCACGCCGACCGCGGCACCCACCAGCAGGCGCGTGGCGGAGTCCTTGGCAGCGTTCGGGTAATCGGTGTTCTTCTGGATGTCCTTGACGGTGATCAGGCCACGCAGGGCGAAATCATCGTTGACCACCAGGATCTTTTCGATGCGGTTGCGATGCAGCAGCAGCTGCACTTCTTCGGATGCGGCGCCTTCCTTGACCGTGATCAGGCGATCCTTCTTGGTCATGATGTGGCGGACCGGATCGTCCAGCTCGGTTTCAAAGCGCATGTCGCGGTGGGTCACGATGCCCACCAGCTGGCCGCCGTCCACCACCGGTACGCCGGAGATGTTGCGCGCCTGGGTCAGCGCCAGCACGTCGCGGATGGTGGTTTCCGGCCCGACGGTGATCGGATCGCGGATGACGCCGGCCTCGAACTTCTTGACCTTGGCCACTTCGGCGGCCTGCTGTTCCACGCTCAGGTTCTTGTGGATGATGCCCATGCCGCCGAGCTGGGCCATGGCGATGGCCAGGCGCGCTTCGGTGACGGTATCCATCGCAGCGGACAGGATCGGGAGCTTCAGCCGCAGGTCGCGCGTCAGCCGGGTTTCCAGGCTGACATCCTTGGGCAGGATGATCGAGTGGGCGGGGACGAGCGAGACGTCGTCGTAGGTGAGAGCTTCAGCCTGGATGCGCAGCATCGGCATACCCGAGATGTGGGGAAGCGCGTCATTTTACCCTGTTTGTCGGCCGAGCGGCAGGGGGTAGATGCGACGCAGTGTCGCGCCAGAGCCGCCGGTTCACCAACCGGACGCAACAGCCCCCGAAGTTCGGGGGCGGCCGCGAAGCGGCGGGGGCGTGGGTGTTGGTGAGTGGGGGCCCGCTGTTTGCGCAGCAAATTGCGGGAGCGTCAGCGCGATTGCGCAGACGCATACCCTTCGGCCGCTTCCAGGGTGTTCTGCATCAGCGTGGCCACGGTCATCGGGCCGACGCCGCCGGGCACCGGGGTGATCCAGCTGGCGCGCTTTGCGGCCGCTTCGAAGCCGACGTCGCCGACCAGCCGGCCGTCGTCCAGGCGGTTGATGCCCACGTCGATCACCACCGCGCCGGGCTTGACCCATTCACCCGGCACGATGCCCGGGCGGCCGACCGCCACCACCAGGATGTCGGCGTTGCGCACAGCCTGTTCCAGCACGTCCTTGGGGGTGAACTTGTGGCAGCTGGTGACGGTGCAGCCGGCGATCAGCAGCTCCAGTCCCATCGGCCGGCCGACATGGTTGCTGACGCCGACGATGGTGGCATTGCGGCCGCGCACGGGCTGGTCGGTGTGGCCCAGCAGCGTGGTGATGCCGCGCGGGGTGCACGGACGCAGGCCGAACTCGCGCAGGGCCAGGTGGCCGACGTTTTCCGGGTGGAACCCGTCCACGTCCTTGCGCGGGTCGATGCGCTGGATCAGCCGCCGTGCGTCCGGGATGCCGGGCAGCGGCAGCTGGATCAGGATGCCGTGGATCTTCGGGTCCGCATTCAAGTGGTCGATCAGCGCCAGCAGTTCGGCTTCGCTGGTGCCGGCGGGGAGATCGAAATCATGCGCCTCGATGCCGACTTTTTCCGCCGCACGGCGCTTGTTGCGCACGTACACGGTGGACGCCGGGTCGCCGCCCACCAGCACCACGGCCAGCCCGGGGCGGCTGCCACCGGCGGCGACACGGGCGTCTACGCGCACCTTCAGGCTGTCCAGCAGCGCTTCGGAGATGCGGCGGCCGTCGAGGATGCGGGCGGAATGGGAGGCGTCGGTTGGCAGGGTCATCGAAGCAGGCGTGGAGCGGCGGGGATGGCTATTGTCCCTGATTCAGGCCCGGTAGTGACGGCCGCTGGCCGTCACTACCGCGCCGTCACTACCGCTCAGGCGTCCGGCGGCACCTGATCGGCATTCAGCGTGCGCGACTGCCGCTTGGGCACGGTGAACGGGGTCGGCGTGGGCACGCCCGGCAGCGAGCTGCCGAAGGCCATGTGGGCACCGGCGCGGAGGTCGCCACCGGCCATTTCCAGCTGCAGGCGCTCGGCGTCGCGCTCGCGGATCTGCTCGGCGATATCGCGCGCGTCGTCCTCGTCCGCGCCCAGTTCCATCAGCGCGGCCTGGCCGAACATCACCGCCGATTCGAAGGTTTCGCGGATCTGGAAATCGACGCCGGCATGGATCAGCCGCAGCGAATGTTCGCGGTCGAACGAGCGCACCAGCAGCTTGGCCTGCGGGAACTCATGCGACACCAGCTCGACGATGCGGTCGGCTTCGGCGGCATCGTTGACGCACACCGCGATCGCCCGGGCGCTGGCCGCACCGGAGGCATGCAGCACGTCCAGCCGGGTGCCATCGCCGTAATAGATCTTGAAACCGAAGCGCTCGGCGCTGTGGATCATCTCCACGTCGTTGTCGATGATGGTCACGTCCACGTCGCGCGCCAGCAGTGACTGGCTGGCGACCTGGCCGAAGCGGCCGAAGCCGATCAGCAGCACGCTGCCGGACAGCCCGTCGGCCGTCTCGACGCCTTCCATGCTGACCACCGCAGGCGCGGCAAAGCGCTTGTGCGCCAGCACCACCAGCGGCGTCAGCGCCATGGAAAGCACCACCACCGCGGTGAAGTTGGCATTGATGTCCACGTCGATGACACCGGCACTGGCGGCCGCGGCGAACAGCACGAAGGCGAACTCGCCGCCCTGCGCCATCACCACGCCACGGTCCAGTGCCTGCGCATGGCTGCTGCCCATCACCCGCGCCACTGCATAGATGCACAGGGCCTTGGCCACCATCAGCGCCAGCACCAGCCCGACGATCAGCGGCCAGTTGCGCGCCACCACGCCCAGGTCCAGCGCCATGCCCACGCTGAGGAAGAACAGCCCCAGCAGGATGCCGCGGAACGGTTCGATATCCGCTTCGATCTGGTGCCGGAAGGTGGATTCACTGAGCAGCACGCCGGCCAGGAAGGCGCCCATCGCCATCGACAGCCCGGACAGCTGCATCAGCAGCGCCGCGCCGAGCACCACCAGCAGCGCGGCGGCGGTCATCACTTCGCGCGCCTTGGCGGCGGCGAGGATGCGGAACAACGGATTGAGCAGGAAGCGCCCGACCAGCACCAGGCCGACCACCGCCCCGGCACCGATGGCAACCGAAAGCCAGCGCGACCCCTCGCCACCGGCACTGCCAGCCGAGGGGCCCATGAAGGCCACCAGCGCCAGCAGCGGCACGATCAGCAGGTCTTCAAACAGCAGGATGGAGACGATCTTCTGGCCCGGCGGCAGTGCGATGTCCCCGCGCTCGGCCAGCAGCTGCATCACCACCGCGGTGGAGGTCAGCACGAAACCGGTGGCGCCGATGAAGGCGACCTGCCAGGGCAGCCCGAACAGCTTGGCCACCAGGGTCAGCACGATCGCGCAGGTGACGATCTGCGCGGTGCCCAGGCCGAAGATTTCCTTGCGCAGGCTCCACAGGTGCGAGGGCCGCATCTCCAGGCCGATCACGAAAAGAAACATCACCACGCCCAGTTCGGCGGTGTGCAGGATCGCCTGCGGATCGGAGAACCAGCCCAGCCCGAACGGCCCGATCGCCAGGCCGGCAGTGAAGTACCCCAGCACCGACCCGAGGCCGAAGCGCCGGAACAACGGCACCATCACCACCGCCGCGCCCAACAGGGCGACGACCTTGACCAGTTCACTGCTTGCAGCTGCTTCCACCGCCATGCGGCCATTCCTGTGATGCGTTGAAGTGCGTCAACGATAGGGCATGCGCGGCGCAATCAATAGCACGTGGGTTGCGGTTCATTGTTCCGCGGATGAAACGGGCGGCTAATTCATCGCCATGTCGTTCCATCTGGTGCTGCGAACGTACGGCTGCCGCTGCGCTCGCCGACCATGGGTCGGCGCTACCGGTGGCAGGCACTGCGCGCCAGATTGGTGCCTCTGTCGCGCCGAGCCACGCTCGGCGAGCGCAGCGGGCGGGCGGATCAGCGACCCGCGCAGAACGCGGCGTAGTCGGTGTAGCCGGGGAACTCTACGCCCGGCCCACAGACCGCGCACTGCGGGTCGGGGCTGAGCCGGGTTTCGCGGAAGCGCATTTCCAAGGCATCGAAGCGCAGCAGGCGTCCGGTCAGCGGCTCACCGATGCCCAGCAGCAGCTTCAGCACTTCGGTCGCCTGCAGCACGCCGGCCAGGCCCGGCAGCACGCCCAGTACGCCGGCTTCGGCGCAGTTGGGGGCGAACTCCGGCGGCGGGGGCTGAGGAAACAGGCAGCGGTAGCACGGCGCCACACCGCGCTGGCGGCCGGCATCGAACACGCTCACCTGGCCGTCGAAGCGTTCGATGGCCGCGTATACCAGCGGCGTGGCGTGCTTGATGCACGCATCATTGAGCAGGTAGCGCAGCGGGAAATTGTCCGAACCGTCCAACACCACGTCCACGCCTTCCATCAGCGCGTCGATGTTGGCCGAGGTGGCGCGCTCGGCGATCGCTTCGACGGTGATGGAGGGATTCAGCGCCAGCAGGCGCTCGCGCGCCGAGTCGACCTTGAACTGGCCGACCCCGGCTTCGGTATGCACGATCTGCCGGTGCAGGTTGCTGCGCTCTACGCGGTCGTCGTCGACGAAGCGCAGCTGCCCTACCCCGGCGGCAGCCAGATAGAAGCCGGCCGGCGAGCCAAGCCCGCCCGCGCCGAGCACCAGCACGCGCGAACGCTGCAGTTTGCGTTGGCCCGCCTCACCGACCTGCGGCAGCAGCAGGTGGCGCGAATAGCGGTCGAAAAAATCACGGTCTTCGGCAGAGTTTGGCGGCTGGACCAGCGGCAGCTGCTGCAGGCGCCAGGCGACGGTGCCGCCGGTTACCGAGGCGACCTGCGCGTAGCCTGCGGCGTGCAGGAACAGCGCAGCATCGGCTGAGCGTTTGCCGGTCTGGCAGATCAGCAGGATGTCTTGATCCTGGCGTGGCAGGTGCGCGGCCGGATCGGCCTGCAGGTCAGCCAGGGTGATGCCGCGTGCGCCTTCGGCCATGCCGCCGGCGCGCTCGTGCGACTCGCGTACGTCGATCAGCACGGCGCCTTCGGAAAGGCGCTGCAGGGCGAGTTCGGGGGAGATTTCGAGGATGCGCATGGCCGCATTATCGGCCATGCACATCGGGTCGGCACACTGCCGCTGCGCTCGCCGACCGTGGGTCGGCGCTACCGGGTCAGCGGCCCTTGACGTGCTTCATCAGGCGGCGCTTGGCCTTGACCTGGCGTTCGGTCAGCGGGTTCTTCTTGCCTTCGTACGGGTTGGTACCCTCGCGGAAGATGAACTGCACCGGCGTACCGACCAGCTTGAAACGCTTGCGGAAGAAGTTTTCCAGGTAGCGCTTGTAGGTCTCCGACAGCTCCTTCAGGCGCGTGCCGTGCACGATGAAGGTCGGCGGGTTGGCGCCGCCCGGATGCACGTAACGCAGCTTGGACACATGCCCACGGATGGTCGGCGGCGGATTGGCGGTGTAGGCCATTTCCAGCGCCTGGTTCACTTCGCTGGTGCTGAACTGGTGGTTCGCCGAATCGTGCGCGCGGTGGATCGCGTTGAACAGCTCACGCAGCCCGGAGCCGTGCATCGCCGAGATGCGCACCGATTCGGCCCACGGCACGAAGCCCAGGCGCAGCGACAACTGGGTCTCTGCCTGCTCACGCTGGTAGTCGGTCAGTCCGTCCCACTTGTTGATCGCGATGACCAACGCACGCCCGGCATCCAGCACCGCACCGAGCACGGTGGCGTCCTGGTCGGTCACGCCTTCATGCGCGTCCAGCATCAGCACCGCGACCTGGCACTGTTCGATGGCCTGCATGGTCTTGACCACCGAGAATTTCTCCACGGCTTCGTCCACGCGGCCACGACGGCGCAGGCCGGCGGTGTCGATCAGACGGTAGTCCCGGCCCTCGCGTTCCAGGTCCACCGAGATCGAATCGCGGGTGGTGCCCGGCACTTCCGAGGCGATCATCCGCTCCTCGCCGAGGATGCGGTTGACCAGCGTCGACTTGCCCACGTTGGGGCGGCCGACGAAGGCGATGCGCACGCGGTTCGGGTCGTTGTCCATCTCTTCGGCGCTGCCCTCTTCGGGCAGGCGCTCGACGATTTCCTCGAGCAGGTCGTCCAGGCCCTGGCGATGCGCCGCCGAGACGGTCAGCATCTCGCTGAAGCCGTAGCGCGAGAATTCCGCACGCACGGTGTGCTCGTCGGTGCCGTCGATCTTGTTGATCAGCAGCACCTTCGGCTGCTGCTGCTTGCGCAGCCAAGCCAGGATGTCGTCGTCCAGCGAAGAGGTGCCGTCGCGCGCATCAACGACGAAGACGATCAGATCGGCTTCCTCGGCGGCGGCACGGGCCTGGCGCGCGGTGGCGCCGGCCAGGCCTTCTTCCTGTTCGGCGATGCCGCCGGTGTCCACGATCAGGAAGTGATTGTCCTCGTCCAGGCGACAAACACCGTAGTTGCGGTCACGGGTCACGCCGGGCTGGTCATGGACCAGCGCGTCGCGGGTGCGCGTGAGCGCATTGAAGATTGTGGACTTGCCGACATTCGGCCGTCCGACCAGGGCGACCAGGGGCAGCATCGCGTTTACTCCGTAATTAATTGGCCAACCGGAAAGCGGTCAGCTTGCCTTCGATGTTCTGCACCAGCAGGACCCCGTCGGCGACTATCGGTTGGGCCTTGACGGTCCCGCCGGTCTTTGCCCGGGCGGCCATCGCGCCATCGGACTGTTGCAGCCAGTGAACGTAGCCGTCGAAATCGCCGACAACCACGTAATCGCCCTGCAGGGCCGGGCCGGTCAGCTGGCGCCGGGCCAGGCCGGTCTGCGACCAGCTGGCCGCACCGCTCTGCTTGTCCAGGCCGAACACACCGCCCTGGTTGTCGGTGACGATCACATACGAGGAGGACAGCGTGACGCCGCCTGCTCCACCGTGGTCGCGCGTCCACAACGGACGCCCGGTCGGACCTTCGATGGCGATGGTCTGGTTCTTGAAGCTGCTGGCGTACAGCGTGTTGCCTTCCAGCACCGGCGCGCCGTCGACGTCGGCCATGCGATCCAGTTCGGTGCGCCCTTCCGGGTTGCCGACCACCTGGTCCCACAGCGTGCGGCCATCGGCGGCGCCCAGCGCGGCCAGGGTGCCGTCATCGTTGCCGACGAACACCACGCCCGGGCCCTGCACCACCGGCGCGTTGCCGCGCACGGTCAGCATCGGCAGTTCGCGCGGGTTGAACCAGCGCTGGGTGCCGTTGGTGGCGTCGAAGGAGGTGATGCGGCCGTCGTTGCTGCGCACGAACACCATGCCCTGGCCGACGGCCGGGGCGGAAATCACTTCGCCCGGTACCTTGGCGCGCCACTTTTCGGTGCCGTCAGCGGCATCCAGCGCGATCACCTGGCCGTCCAGCGTGCCGATGACCACCAGACCCTCGCCGACGCCCGGACCACCGGAAAGGCGCAGCTTGGGCTTCTTCTTTTCCTTGGCCGGCTCATACGTCCAGACCTTCTTGCCGGTCTGCAGGTCGATGGCATGCACGCCACCGGTGATGGCGGCGGCAAACACGCGGCCGTCGGCAACTGCCGGGCCCTGGCGAACGCCGATGCGCTCCTCGCCCTTGCCCAGGTTGACCGTCCACAGCTTGTCGACCTTGACGGTGGCGTCGAACTTCACCAGCTCGACCGGCTCCTGCAGCTTCTTGGCTTCAGCGTCCTTGCCGGCGAACCAGCCCTTGACCGTGCTGCAACCGGACAGCGCCATGCCGAGCATGGCAACCGTGGCGACCCGCTTGAGGATGACCATCTGACTCATTACACCGACTCCTCGGTCGCCGCGACGGTGCCGCCGGCGTCCATCAACTTGGTTTCCAGCAGGCGCCGCTGCGGCGCTGCCACGTCCAGCGTCTTCAGCGCTTTCTCATACTGCCCACGCGCTTCATCGCGCTTGCCGGCGGCGATGAGGGCATCGCCGTGGATTTCCAGCGAACCCGGATCGGTGGCGTTGCCCAGCAGGGTGATCGCTTCGCTGCCCTTGCCGGTGGCCACCAGCAGGCGCGCGATGCGCTGGTCGACAACATGCTTGAGGTCGCCTTCCACGTTCACCGCGCGCAGCGTCGCCAGCGCCTCATCGTTCTTGCCCGCTTCCACCTGCGCCTTCGCCAGCTGCAGCGCAGCCAGTTCGGAATAGATGTTGGACGGACCGGCGTCGAGCGCCTTGACCGCCTTGCCGGCGTCGTCGAGCTTGTTTTCCTGGATGCCCTTGAGCACTTTCTGGTATTCGACGTTGGCCGAAGCCAGCTTGTTGCCGTGCTCCTGCTGCCAGTAGCCCCAGCCCCAGATGGCACCCACGGCGATCACTACGCCGCCGATGATGCTCAGGCCATTCTTCCGCAGCCAGGTGCGGACGCGTTCACTTTGTTCGTGCTCGTCGAGCAGGTCGTCGATCGCCATGCGTACTCTCGCCCTACCCGAGCCGGAGACAAGCTCGCCGGGGAGGACTGTTCAATGGGTTGTGGATTCCGGTCCGGGCCTCAGTTTGAAACCGGGACCACGGAGCCCTCAGAGGATACCGTAAAGCGTGCGACGTTGGCTCGCCGATACGGGCCAAGGTCGATGATGGCGCCGTTCTGCTGAACCTGCACCTGTGCGGCATTGCCCAGCACCACCCGGCCGACCTGGCCCGGGGTGAAGCTGCGCGACTGGCCCGCCTGGACCAGCGCCTTTTCCACCGTACTGCCGTCCGGGGCGGTGACTTCGATCCAGCTGTCGCCGCTGAACTGAAGGCCGAGTGCGCCCTTGCCCGCGGCCGGTTCACTGGCGGCGGCGGGACGCGGTACCGGCGTCAGCGAGGCCATGTAGGGCTGGGCGGCCGGCCTGGCCGGCGCAGCGGCCGGGGTTGCCACGCCGGTAGCTGCCTCGTCGTTGCGCGGCGGGGCGACCGCCACGGTCGCCGGAATCACGTCCAGCGACGCGGTGCTCGGTCCCTGCCCGTCCGCATCCAGATGGCTGCGGGTGGCGAACCACACCGGTACCGCCAGCGCGGCGGTGATGCCCACGTAGAGCAGGCGGCGGCCGATGCTTTCGGCGATGCGACGCGCACGTGGCGTGTGGGTGTGGCTGACCAGGGTCGGCGGCACGATCGGGCCCACCTGCGCCTGTTCCAGCACCTCGCCCACATCCACGCCCAGCAGCCGCGCATAGCTGCGCAGCTGGCCGCGGACGAACACCGGCGCGCCCAGGCGCTGCCATTGTTCTTCTTCCAGCGAACGCACCACCTGCGCCGGCATGTGCAGGCGGTGGGCCACATCGTCGAGCGTCAGTCCTGCCGCTTCACGGGCCTGGCGGAGGCGTTGGCCACAGCCGGCTGCCGTCTCGAAAGCGTTCACGGTCTGGTTGTCAGTCACAGTGCTTCAACCCTTGGAATTGAGGTCCGCTTCCTGCGGAAATTCCTGTCGAATCCGCTGCTGGTAGCGCTCAGCGGCTCGCTGATCACCCAGTCGCGTCTCTATTTGCGACGCCAGTTGTAACACGGAACGCGTTGGCGGTGCAGCCGCGAGCCGGCGCTCGGAGAACGCGCGGGCTTCCATGTAACGGCCATTGTCGAACGAAAGCTGGGCCATGGCATCCAATGCCTGGGCATCGCGCGGGTCCTGTGCGAGCGCCGCGCGCAGGTAGCGCTCGGCAGGCACCGGCTGCTTGGCCCGGAGCGCGCACGCACCCGCATTGGACAAGGCAACGCCAGGACTGGAGTAACCAGGCGCTGCGATGGCACGCTCGAACATGCCGAGCGAGGATTCGGCTTGGCCGTGGTCGCACATCCAGGCCGCGTAGTTGTTGAGCACGTCGCCGCGCTCCGGGGCCTGTGCCACGGCCCGCTGCAGCAGCTCACCGGCGCGCCCACCCTCGCCACGACGATCGGCGATGGCAGCCAGCAGCAGCAGCGCGTCGGGACGATCGGGCATGAGCTTCTGCGCGGCACGCGCACGCTTTTCCGCCGAGTCCAGCTTGCCGCTACCGAAGTCCGACCCGGCCAGGGTCAGCTGGCTCTGGTACTGGTGCAGCTTGCGGATACGGCCGTCATCCTGGGCCACGTAGGTGGGCGCCACCGCCAGCTGCGCCTTGGGCAGTTTGACGCCCTTGGAACCGCTGTTGCAGGCGGCCAGCGCCAACGCACACAGCGCAGCGAAGGCCAGGGTCGACGCGCGGTCAGGCCGCTGCATCACGCCCGGCGCCTTCCTTGATGGCCTTGTCGAGCGTCTTGTTGAACTCGGCCTGGCGGCGGGTGCGATCCATCACCTGCCCCTTCAACTGGCCACACGCCGCATCGATGTCATCACCGCGCGTGCGGCGCACCATGGTCAGCACGTTGCTGTCCAGCAGGATGGTCTGGAACGCACGGATCTGCACATCGTCCGAGCGCTCGTAGCGGGTGCCCGGGAACGGGTTGAACGGAATCAGGTTGATCTTGCCCGAGCCCTTGGCCTGCACCGCGTTGTCGAACTGGCGCATCAGACGGGCCAGTGCACGGGCGTGCTCGGGCTGGTCGTTGATGCCCTTCATCAGGGTGTATTCGAAGGTCACCGATTCGCGGCGCTTGTTGGCGCGCAGGTAGCGCGCGCAGGAGGCCATCAGATCGGCGATCGGGTACTTCCTGTTGAGCGGCACCAGCGTCTCGCGCAGCTCGTCGGTCGGCGCATGCAGCGAAACGGCAAGCGACACGTCGCTTTCGGTGGACAGGCGGTCGATCTGCGGCACCAGGCCGGAGGTGGACAGCGTCACCCGCTTGTTGGCCAGGCCGTAGCCCAGGTCATCGCGCATCACGCTCATGGCACGCACGACGTTGTCGAAATTCATCAGCGGCTCGCCCATGCCCATCATCACCACGTTGGTGAGGCGGCGCTGCTTGTGCGGGATGTTGCCCAGGTGGCGCGCGGCGACCCACACCTGGCCGATGATCTCGGCGGTGGACAGGTTGCGGTTGAAGCCCTGGGTGGCGGTCGAACAGAAGGTGCAGTTCAGCGCGCAGCCGACCTGCGAGGACACGCACAGCGTGCCGCGGTTCTTGTCCGGGATGTAGACCGCTTCGATGGCGTTCTTGCCATCGGTGCCCATCGCCAGCAACCACTTGTGGGTGCCGTCGGCGGACGGTTTTTCGAACACGATGTTCGGGACCAGCACCTCGGCATGTTCCTGCAGCTTGGCGCGCAGGTTCTTGCCGAGGTCGGTCATCTCATCGAAGTCGGTGACGTAGTGGTGGTGGATCCACTTCATCACCTGGTGGGCCCGGAACTTCTGTTCGCCCAGTTTCTCGACGAAAAAGCGCTCCAGGCCCGCGCGATCGAGGTCGAGCAGGTTCTGCTTGCCAGCCGTGGGCGCCGACTTCGGCAGCGGCTGGATGGCGGGTGTCTGTACGACCTCGTTCACGTCGACCTCTTAGCGGGAAACCACTTCGGTAGCGGCAAAGAAATAAGCGATTTCGTTGGTGGCGTTCTCGACCGAGTCCGAGCCGTGGGCGGCGTTGGCATCGATGGATTCAGCGAAATCGGCGCGGATGGTGCCCGGCGCAGCTTCCTTCGGGTTGGTGGCACCGAGCAGGTCACGGTGGGCCAGCACGGCGTTCTCGCCTTCCAGGGCCTGGATCATCACCGGGCCGGAGATCATGAACTCGACCAGTGCGTTGAAGAACGGACGCTCGCGGTGCACGGCGTAGAAGCCTTCGGCTTCGCGGCGCGACAGCTGCTTGTACTTGGCGGCGACGACCTTCAGGCCAGCCTTCTCGAAGCGGGCGTAGATTTCACCGATGACGTTCTTGGCAACGGCGTCCGGCTTGATGATCGAAAGGGTGCGCTCCAGCGCCATGGTGGTATCTCCGAAAGTCCGGGCCACTCAAGGCCCGAGGGTAACATGAAAAAAACCCGCGTCAAAACGCGGGCTTAGCCTGATAAACGTGCGCGGATTGTAACGCCTCGCTCCCCAGCACGGTAGCCCTGGCCATTCATGTAATGCATGTTGATGAACGCCGACATCGACATGCTGCGCCGCACAATGCACTGGCCCCTGGCCGGGTCTAATATCAAACAATCGTTTGATTGAACCTGTCCCGTCCCATGGCCAAACCCGCCCACTTCTCCACCAAGGACCGCATTCTCGGCGCTGCCGAGGCGCTGTTCGCGCTGCATGGCTTTGCCGGGACCTCGCTGCGCCAGGTGACCACCCAGGCGGACGTGAACATCGCGGCGGTCAACTACCACTTCGGCTCCAAGGAAAACCTGGTCAACGAGGTGTTCCGCCGGCGCATGGACGAAATGACCGCCGCGCGCATGGGCCAGCTCGAAAAGGCCCGCAGCGACCATCCCGGCGAACTGCGGCCGGTGCTGGCCGCCTTCGTCGAGCCGGCGCTGGCAATGGCCCAGGACCGCCAGAGCGGTGGCGCCTTCGTGCGGGTGATCGCCCGCGCCTACGCCGAAAAGAACGACAACCTGCGCCGCTTCCTTTCCGACCACTACGGTCATGTGCTGCGTGATTTCGGCCGCGCCATCGCCGGTTGCGTGCCGGGCCTGAGCAAGGAGGAGCTGTACTGGCGGCTGGACTTCCTGGCCGGTTCGCTGACCTACGCCATGGCCGATTTCGGGCTGATCAAGCGTCCCGCCGGTGTCACCGAAGAGGCCCATCGTGCACAGGCCGCCCAGGAACTCATCCACTTCGCCGAGGCCGGTTTCCGCGCCGCGGCACGCAGCGAAGGCCGTTCCACGCCTTCGACCCCTGCCCCCTCCCTTTCCACCCAGTAACTGCTGACCAACCAAGGCTTATCGACATGTCCAATTCCCTGCCAGTCCGCCGCGCCGCCGTGCTGGGTGCCGGCGTCATGGGTGCCCAGATCGCCGCCCACCTCACCAACGCCGGTGTCGACACCGTGCTGTTCGACCTGCCCGCCAAGGAAGGTCCCGCCGACGGCGTGGTGATCAAGGCGATCGCCAACCTGACCAAGCTGAGCCCGGCGCCGCTGGCCAGCAAGTCCTACGCCGAAGCGATCACCCCGGCCAACTACGAGACGGGCCTGGAACAGCTGCGCGACTGCGACCTGATCATCGAGGCCATCGCCGAGCGCATGGACTGGAAGCAGGACCTGTACAAGAAGATCGCCCCGTTCGTGGCCGACCACGCCGTGCTGGCCTCCAACACCTCGGGCCTGGGCATCAACAAGCTCGCCGACGTGCTGCCCGAGCAGCTGCGCCACCGCTTCTGCGGCGTGCACTTCTTCAACCCGCCGCGCTACATGCACCTGGCCGAACTGATCCCGGCCAGCACCACCGATGCGGCGGTGCTGGAAGGCCTGGAAGCGTTCCTGGTCACCACCCTGGGCAAGGGCGTGGTGTACGCCAAGGACACCCCGAACTTCATCGGCAACCGCATCGGCGTGTTCTCGATCCTGTCCACCATCCACCACACGCAGGAATTCGGGCTGGGCTTCGACGAAGTCGACGGCCTGACCGGCCCGCTGGTCGGCCGCCCGAAGTCGGCGACCTACCGCACCTCCGACGTGGTCGGCCTGGACACCATGGCGCACGTGATCAAGACCATGGGCGACACCTTGCCGAATGATCCGTGGCACGCGTTCTTCAAGTCGCCGAAGTGGCTGGACGCGCTGATTTCCAAGGGCGCACTGGGCCAGAAGACCGGCGCCGGCATCTTCCGCAAGGTCGGCAAGGACATCGTGGTGCTGGACCTGGAAAAGCAGGACTACCGTCCGGCCGACCGCACCGCCGCCCCGGAAGTGGTCGAGATCCTGAAGATCAGGAACCCGGCCGAGAAGTTCGCCAAGCTGCGCGAAAGCCAGCACCCGCAGGCGCAGTTCCTGTGGGCGACCTTCCGCGACCTGTTCCATTACAGCGCTTACCACCTGGCCGACATCGCCGAGACCGCGCGCGACGTCGACCTGGCGATCCGCTGGGGCTACGGCTGGTCGCTGGGCCCGTTCGAAACCTGGCAGGCCGCTGGCTGGAAGCAGGTAGCGCAGTGGATCGCCGATGACATCGTGGCCGGCAAGAGCATGAGCAGCGCGCCGCTGCCGGACTGGGTGTTCGACGGCCGCGATGGCGTGCACGCCGCCGAAGGCAGCTACAGCCCGTCGCGCAATGCCAAGCTGCCGCGCTCGGCGTTGCCGGTGTACCAGCGCCAGCGCTTCCCCGATCCGCTGCTGGGCGAGACGTTCGCCCCGGGCGAAACCGTGTTCGAAAACGACGGCGTGCGCATGTGGCACGACGGCGACGGCATCGCGGTGGTCAGCTTCAAGACCAAGATGAACACCGTGTCCGACCACGTGCTCGATGGCCTGCAGGAAGCGATCAAGCGCGCCGAGCAGGGCTTCCAGGGCCTGGTGATCTGGCAGCAGAAGGAGCCCTTCTCCGCCGGTGCCGACCTGGCCGGCGCGCTCGGCCTGCTGCAGGCCGGCAAGGTCGAGCAGTTCGAAGAAATGGTGCACAACTTCCAGCGCACCAGCCAGGCGATCAAGTATTCGCTGGTGCCGGTGGTGACCGCCGTGCGCGGCCTGGCCCTGGGCGGCGGCTGCGAATTCCAGATGCACAGCGCCAAGAGCGTGGCCGCGCTGGAAAGCTACATCGGCCTGGTCGAGGCCGGGGTCGGCCTGCTGCCGGCCGGTGGTGGCCTGAAGGAACTGGCCGTGCGTGCCTCGCAGGCGGCCGGTCCGGGCGGCGACGTGTTCGCCGAGCTGAAGAAGACCTTCGAAACCGTCGCGATGGCCAAGGTGTCCAACTCGGCGGTCAACGCCCAGGAACTGGGCCTGATGCGGGCCACCGACAAGGTGGTGTTCAACAGCTACGAAGCACTGCATATCGCCAAGGCCGAAGTGCTGGCGCTGGCCGAAGGCGGCTACCGCCCGCCGATGCCGGCACGCCGCATCCAGGTCGCTGGTGACGTCGGTATCGCCACCTTCAAGATGATGCTGGTCAACATGCTGGAAGGCCGCTTCATCAGCCCCTACGACTACGAGATCGCCGTGCGCATCGCCACCGTGCTGTGCGGTGGCGAAGTGGACCGCGGCACGCTGGTGGACGAAGAGTGGCTGCTGACCCTGGAGCGCAAGCACTTCGTCGAACTGGCCCAGCAGGAGAAGACCCAGGCCCGCATCGCGCACATGCTGAAGACCGGCAAGCCGCTGCGTAATTGATCGCCCCTCCCTGCTTTCGGTGGGTGCCGACCGTTGGTCGGCACTCCTGCTAAAAATTTCGAGAGATCACTGCAATGACCAAGCAAATCCAGGACGCCTACATCGTCGCCGCCACCCGTACTCCGGTCGGCAAGGCGCCCAAGGGCGTGTTCCGCAATACCCGCCCCGATGACATGCTGGCCCACGTACTGCGCTCCGTGGTCGCGCAGGCGCCGGGCATCGACGTCAACCGCATCGACGATGCGATCATCGGCTGCGCCATGCCCGAAGCCGAGCAAGGCATGAACGTGGCGCGCATCGGCGTGCTGCTGGCCGGCCTGCCGGACACCATCGCCGCGCAGACGGTCAACCGCTTCTGCTCCTCCGGCCTGCAGGCGGTGGCGATGGCCGCCGACCAGATCCGCCTGGGCAATTCGGACCTGATGCTGGCAGGTGGCACCGAGTCGATGTCGATGGTGCCGATGATGGGCAACAAGATCGCCATGGCGCCGAGCGTGTTCGACAACGACCACGTCGCCATTGCGTACGGCATGGGCATCACCGCCGAGAAGGTCGCCGAGGAATGGAAGGTGTCGCGCGAGGAGCAGGATGCCTTTGCCCTCGCCTCGCACCAGAAGGCGATCGCGGCGATCCAGAACGGCGAATTCAAGGACGAGATCAGCCCCTACGACGTGCGCACCCGCCAGCCGGACCTGGCCGACGGCCGCCGCATCATCACCCGCGACAAGGTGGTGGATACCGACGAAGGCCCGCGCCTGGATTCGTCCGCTGAAGGCCTGGCCAAGCTGCGCCCGGTGTTCCGCAACGGCCAGTTCGGCGGCACCGTCACGGCGGGCAACTCCTCGCAGATGAGCGATGGCGCCGGTGCGGTGCTGCTGGCGTCGGAGCAGGCGATCAAGGATTACGGCCTGACCCCGTTGGCGCGTTTCGTCAGTTTCTCCGTGGCCGGTGTGCGCCCGGAAGTGATGGGCATCGGCCCGATCGCCGCGATTCCCAAGGCCCTCAAGCAGGCCGGCCTGAGCCAGGACCAGCTGGACTGGATCGAGCTCAACGAAGCCTTCGCCGCGCAGTCGCTGGCGGTGATCCGCGATTGCGGCCTGGACCCGTCCAAGGTCAACCCGCTGGGCGGGGCGATCGCGCTGGGCCATCCGCTGGGCGCCACCGGTGCGATCCGTACCGCGACCCTGCTGCACGGACTGCGTCGCCGCCAGCAGAAGTACGGCATGGTGACGATGTGCATCGGCACCGGCATGGGTGCGGCGGGCATCTTCGAATCGCTGTAAGGGGTTGTGGTTGCCGGGGCTGCGCCCCGGCACCCTGCTTTAGCCAGAGCCAGAGCAACGGCAACTGCTGCAGGGCTGTGTGTTTGGCGGGGCGGGGTGGGTTCGCGGGAATCGCCGTGAATCCGTCCATGGAGGCTCGCCATCCGCATCCATGCGGATGAGCGTTCCCGCCAACCCACCCCGCCCCACCTTCGACAGGTCCATGGTGGCCTTGGGTGCGGCGCCCCCAGGTAGGGGGGAAGTTGCCCCCCCCAGCCCCCCGCGCGCCCCGCCCC
>NZ_JBDJNU010000006.1:0-133165 GCF_039674585.1 Stenotrophomonas lacuserhaii
CCACCCTCAACCCCCCGCACCCCCCCCCCTCCCCCCCCCCGCCCCCCCCCCCCCCCCCCCCCCCCCCCTCCCCCCCCCCCCCCCCCCCCCCCCCCCCCCCCCCCCCCCCCCCCCCCCCCCCCCCCCCCCCCGGATGCAGCTCTGAAAACCACCCGCGAGGGGGAACCACCCGTTCGACCCACCGCCTACGGTGCCGACGGCATCCCCGGCCGCACGTAGAACGACCGCCCGGTCTCGTCCACGAACAACAGTTCGGGCGCGCCCTGCCAGGAGGTCAGCATCGCGCCGGTATTGTTCTGATGCTTGACCATCAGCGTGGCCCCGCGGTCCGGGTTGGCGACAACCTTGAAGACTTCGGTCGCGCCGCTGGCATCGTCCAGGGTCAGGATCGCTTCGCCGCCGGTGTCCAGGGTGCCGTAGCCGCCGCGCTCGGTGCCGTCCGGGCCCAACAGGACCACGCCGGACAACGGCGCGGCACGCGGACCCAGCGCTTTTTCGCTGCGGGTGGGATCGGGAACCGGTGCGCCCAGGATCACCCGGGCCTGGCCCTGACCATCGCGGATGATCAGTCCACGGGCGTGCAGGACCCGGTCGGGCGATTGCGCTTGCTGCTGGCGCCAGGCGGTCCAGCCACAGGCGGCGAGGGCGACCAGTGAGAGGGCGAGGGCGGTGATGCTCAGGGCACGGGACATGACGGATTCCTTCCTTGGATCGATCCACGACAATAGCCGATGCCTGCGGCGCGCTCCAGTCGTCCATGCGACCTTCGCCGCATGCGACGGAGGTTGACAGCAACGAACCTGCTCGACCACTCTTCACCTGTTGGATTGCCCCGCAATCCAGGAGCAGGTTGTCACGCCGGACGGAGGGGTCCGTGCGCAGGCCCGCTCCGCCCCGGTCCCTGCAGTATCGCTCCGGCGACGCCTGCATGCGGGCTAGCGCTGCTCCCTTCGGCGGCACCCTTTCCAGGACCGACTGCGCAGGCATCGGGTTTGAAACGTCTGTCGATGAAAACGATTACAAAGCAGCTCTCCCTATCCGCCGCCATTGCCCTGGCGCTCGCCGTCCCGGCCCTTGCCGCCGATGCCGCGCCGTCATTCAACGTACTGGCACTGGACAAAGCGCCGCTGGCGGCTGACGTGCCGTCGCTGGTCACCCAGCTCGCCGACGTGCAGGCCGACGTGGTGACCGTGCTGGACGTGGAGCGTCCGGTGGGCGCGATCGATCCGCTGCAGACCCTGGCCGACCAGCTCGGGTATGACTATCGGTTCGTCCAGGCGGACGTGGATGCCCAAGGCACTGCGCAGGGCCAGGTGCTGCTGAGCCGTATCCCGGTGCAGGCCGAATCGGGCCCGGACCAGGTCGGCCGCGGATACCTGCGACTGGCCGACGAGCGCCACGTGGTCGCACTGTATGCACAGGCCGGTGCGGATGCGGCGGCATTGCCGGCACTGCTGAAGTCCTCCCGACTGGGTGCGCCGGCCGTGCTGCTGGCGCCGACTTCGGTGGCGGCGGAAGGCTTCATTGCGAGCGGCGTGTCCGGCGTGGCAAGCAATGGCTTCGCTGCGGGGCGCGCAGCGGATCTGAAGCTGCGCGGCGCCAGCGGCAACGCGCTGAAGGCGCAACTTCTGACCCTGCCGTATGCACAGGGTGCGACGCCGTCGCAGCCGTGGATGGACCCCACGCTGGCCGCCGACGAACGTACCCGGTTGTTGCTGGGCGAGATGACCCAGGACGAAAAATTCCAGATGCTGCGCAGCTACTTCGGGCTGGGCAAGGACGGCGGTCCGCTGCCGGAAGGCGCGGTCGGTTCGGCCGGCTTCGTGCCGGGCGTGGCGCGGCTGGGCATCCCGGCGCAGCAGTCGGCCGATGCCGGCGTAGGCGTGACCAACCCCGGCGGCATCCGCAAGGGCGACTTCGCGACCGCGATGCCGTCCGGTCCGTCCACGGCGTCCAGCTGGAACCCGCTGATCGCCTATGTCGGCGGCGCAACCATGGGCCGCGAAGCCTGGCAGCAGCGCTTCAACATCCTGCTCGGCGGCAGCGTCAACCTGCAGCGTGATCCACGCAACGGGCGCAACTTCGAATACGCCGGTGAAGATCCGTTGCTGGGCGGTGTGATCGTGGGTGAGTCGATCCGCGGCATCCAGAGCCAGCACGTCATCTCCACGATGAAGCACTACGCGCTCAACGACATGGAAACCCGACGCAACTTCCACAGCGTGCAGATCGGCGACCAGGCGATGCACGAGTCGGACCTGCTGGCCTTCGAGATCGCCATCGAGCTCGGCAAGCCGGGTTCGGCGATGTGTTCCTACAACAAGATCAACGGCATCTACGGCTGCGAACATCCGTACCTGATGAACCAGGTGCTGAAGCAGGAATGGAAGTTCCCCGGTTTCGTGATGTCCGACTGGGGCGGCGTGCACAGCGGCTCGAAGGCGGCGCTGGCCGGCCTGGACCAGCAGTCGGCTGGCGAAGTGTTCGATGCCACCACCTTCTTCGACCAGCCGCTGCGACTGGCCGTAGCCGGTGGCACGGTGCCGCAGGCGCGGCTCGACGACATGGTGTCGCGCATCCTGCGCACGATGTTCCTGCATGGCAACTTCGACAATCCGCCGCAGCACCAGCCGATCGACGTGGAAGCCGGCTTTGCCGCCGCCCAGCGTACGGTGGAAGAGGGCAGCGTGCTGCTGCGCAACGAGGGCAACCTGCTGCCGCTGGCTGATAGCGTGAAGCGCATCGTGATCATCGGCGGACACGCCGACAAGGGCGTGATCGGCGGCGGTGGCTCGTCGATGGTGGGCGTCACCGCCAAGGGCACCAATGCGGTACCGGGCGTGATGCCGACCACCTGGCCGGGCCCGGTGATCTTCCACCCGTCTTCGCCGCTGGAAGCGCTGCGCGCCGAGCGGCCCGATGCCCAGATCACCTATGTGGATGGCCGCAACCCGGCTGCCGCCGCGCGTGCGGCCGCACAGGCCGACGTGGCCTTGGTGTTCGCCACGCAGTGGTCGGCCGAATCGGTCGACCTGCCGGACATGCAGCTGCCCGACCAGCAGGACGCGCTGATCAGTGCGGTGGCCAAGGCCAATCCGAAGACCGTGGTGGTGCTGGAAACCAACGGCCCGGTGCGCACGCCGTGGCTGGCGCAGGTGCCGGCGCTGCTGCAGGCGTGGTACCCGGGCATCCGCGGCGGTGAAGGCATCGCCGCACTGCTTACCGGCAAGGTCAATCCGTCCGGTCGCCTGCCGGTGACGTGGGTGGTGGACGAATCGCAGCTGCCGCGGCCGCACGTGCCGGGGCTGGGCTTCAACCCGAAGCAGCCGCCGGTGGACATCTTCGATTTCGATATCGAAGGTGCCAACGTGGGGTACAAGTGGGCTGCGGCCAAGGGCCTGGTGCCGACCTTCGCCTTCGGCCATGGCCTGTCCTATTCCAGCTTCGCCTACGAGAACCTGCAGGTGAGCGTGGAAGGCCAGCGCGTGGTGGCCAGCGTGGACGTGCGCAACACCGGCGCGCGTGCCGGCGCCGACGTGGCCCAGCTGTACCTGAAGCTGCCACAGGGCCACACCACGCCGATCCGCCTGGTCGGTTTCGACAAGGTCAGTCTGCAGCCGGGTGAGCAGCGCCGGATCCGCATCGAAGCCGAGCCGAAGACCTTGGCTGATTTCGATCCGACCGCGCGGCAGTGGAAGATCGCCGCGGGCGCCTACCAGCTGCAGTTGGGTCGCAACGCGGGCGAGCCGCTGCAGGTGGTGGATGTGCAGCTGCAGGACACCGTGGTCCGCTGAGTGCGGGCAGGGAGGTGACGACCAACGGTCGTCACCCACCCGGAGGCGTTTCAGCCAGCCGGAAGCGTTTCAGCCACCCGGCAGCGTCAGCCAGCGCCGGTCACAGTGGCGGGTAATCGGTGTAGCCCTTTGCACCGCCGCCGTACAGGGTGGCTTGGTCGAGTTCGGCCAGCGGTGCATCACGGCGCAGGCGCTCGACCAGGTCCGGATTGGCGATGAAGGCACGACCGAACGCCACTGCATCGGCATAGCCCGATGCCAACGCGGCTTCGGCACGCGCCTTGTCGTACCCGTTGTTGGCGATCCATGCGCCGCCGAAACGCGAACGCAGGGCCGCGTAGTCGAACGGGATATTGTCCCGGTCACCGCCGGTAGACCCTTCGATGACGTGCACGAAGGCCAGCCCCTCGATATCGTCCAGGCGCTCCACGGCGCGTTCGAACAACGGCTGCGGATCGCTGTCGTGGGCATCACCGGCCGGGGTAGTGGGGGACAGGCGTACACCGGTGCGGGCCGCGCCAATGGTGTCGGCGACCGCCTTGACCACGTCGTACAACAGGCGGGTACGGTTCTCGATGCTGCCGCCGTAGGCGTCGTCGCGCTTGTTGCTGCCATCGCGCAGGAACTGGTCGATCAGGTAGCCGTTGGCGGCATGCACTTCCACACCATCGAAGCCGGCTTCGATGGCGTTGTGCGCGGCCCGGCGGTAGTCCTCGATAAGCGCCGGGATCTCGTCCAGGGCGAGCGCGCGCGGCGTGGATACGTCTTCGAAACCGTTGGCGGTGAAGGTCTTCGCATCGGCGCGGATGGCGCTCGGCGCGACCGGCACTTCGCCTTCCGGCAGCAGGCTGGTGTGCGAGATACGGCCGACGTGCCACAGCTGCAGCACGATCTTTCCGCCGCGGGCGTGGACTTGGTCGGTCACTGCTTTCCAGCCCTTCACCTGTGCATCGGTGTAGATGCCCGGTGTGTCCAGGTAACCCTGGCCCAGCGGACTGATCTGGGTGGCTTCGGCAATGATCAGCCCGGCGCTGGCGCGCTGCCCGTAGTACTCGACCGCCAGCGGCGTGGGCACGCGGTCCGGGAGTGCGCGGTTGCGGGTAAGCGGTGCCATCACCACCCGGTTGGCGAGGGCGATCGCGCCCAGGCGGGTTGCAGAGAACAGCACATTGTCATCGGTGGGCATCAAGCGTCCTTCGTTTGGGGGGAGGAAGGGCCGCGTCAGGGCCCGTGCGCCGAGCATAGGGCCCGGGTTGTTGCAGCGGTGGGAAGGCCTGTTGCACGCGCCGTGGACGCATGATGCGGGCGCGTCACGCAGCGCGGCGTACCGTTGCCGGGGATGGATGGACCCCCTCCAGACCAACGCAACAGGAGTCGAGCAATGATTGATTACCAACTCAAGGGCAAGACCGCGATCGTCACCGGCGGCGTGTCCGGGATCGGCCTGGCCGTGGCGGAAACGCTGGCCGCCTCCGGTGCCGCGATTTCCGTATGGGACCTCAAGCAGGAGGCGGTCGACGCCACCACCGAAGCGCTGCGTGGCAACGGGGTGAGGGCGCTCGGTATCGCGTTGGACGTCACCGATGAGACGGCGGTGGAAGCGGCCGTCGCGCGCACAGTGGCCGAACTCGGCAGCGTGGACATCGCGGTCAACAACGCCGGCATCGCAGGCCCGGCGGCGATCAGTGGTGACTACCCGGTGGATGGCTGGCGCAAGGTCATCGATGTGAACCTGACCAGCGTGTTCCTGTGCCAGCGCGCGCAGATCCAGGCCATGCGCAGGGCCGGCAAGGGCGGCAGCATCATCAACATGGCCTCGATCCTGGGCCAGGTGGGGTACGCCGGATCGGTGGCCTACGCGGCGGCCAAGCACGGTGTGGTGGGGCTGACCCAGACCGCGGCCTGGGAACATGCCGCCGACCAGATCCGCATCAACGCGGTCGGCCCCGGTTTCATCAGCACCCCGTTGCTGGAACAGATGGATCCGAAGGTACGGGCAACGCTGGAAGGGCGGCATGCGCTGAAGCGCCTGGGCACCCCCGAAGAGGTCGCCGAGCTGGTGGCCTGGCTGGCCAGCGATGCCGCATCGTTCGCCACCGGCACCTATTACCCCATCGACGGCGGTTACCTCGCGCAGTAGGCCACCGGGCTTCACGGTCCTCCCACGGCCTTCCGGCGACCTTCACGGTTTGACCAAGGGAGGACAGACGATGGATTTCAGCCAGGATATCTCCCTGCTGCTGCGGGTCGGCGCGGCGATGCTGTTCGGTGGGGTCATCGGCTTCGAGCGCGAACTGGGCAAGCACGCGGCGGGGCTGCGCACCCACATGCTGCTGGCCGGTGCGGCGGCGCTGATTGTCGGGTTGGGCGATTCGGTGGCCGAACACTTCCAGCAGGACCGGTACCGCGACCTGCTGCAGGTGGATCCGATCCGCCTGATCGAAGCGGTGGTGGCATGCGTGGGCTTCATCGCCGCCGGCACCATCATCCGTGGCGCGCGCGATGGCGAGGTCAGCGGCCTGACCACCGCCAGTTCGTTGATCATGTCCGCTGCGGTGGGCATCGCGGTGGGCATCGGCGCGTACGTGATCGCCACCGGGGTGACCTTGATGTGCCTGCTGGTGCTTACCGTCATGCACAAGCTGGAAAGGAAGCTGTAGGCGATCCCATGCGCCGAAAGGAGACTTGCCTGCCGGCGCGTTTTTCGCCCACAGTCGGGGCATGATCATTTCCGCCTCCACCGACTACCGCGCAGCGGCGCAACGCCGGTTGCCGCCGTTCCTGTTTCATTACCTGGATGGCGGTGCCTACGCCGAGCACACGCTGCGGCGCAACGTGGAAGACCTGGCCGGCATCGCGCTGCGCCAGCGCGTCCTGCGCGACATGTCCGAACTGGACCTGCAGACCGAGTTGTTCGGCGAGACGCTGGCGATGCCCGTGGCGCTGGCGCCGGTCGGCCTGACCGGCATGTTCGCGCGGCGCGGCGAAGTGCAGGCCGCACGCGCGGCGGCCAGCCGGGGCATCCCGTTCACGCTGTCCACCGTGTCGGTATGCCCGATCGAAGAGGTGGCCCCGGCCATCAACCGCCCGATGTGGTTCCAGTTGTACGTGCTGCGTGATCGCGGCTTCATGCGCAACGCGCTGGAGCGCGCGCAGGCGGCCGGGGTGACCACGCTGGTGTTCACCGTGGACATGCCGGTGCCCGGTGCGCGCTATCGCGACATGCATTCGGGGATGAGCGGACCCAACGCCGCGCTGCGCCGTGCCGGCCAGGTGCTGGCCCATCCGCTCTGGGCCCTGGACGTGGGCCTGCGCGGGCGTCCGCACGACCTCGGCAACATTTCGGCCTACCTCGGCAATCCGACCGGCCTGGGCGACTACATCGGCTGGCTGGCCAGCAACTTCGATCCGTCGATCAGCTGGAAGGACCTGGAATGGATCCGCGAATTCTGGAAAGGGCCGATGATCATCAAGGGCATCCTGGATGCCGATGACGCGCGTGATGCAGTGCGTTTCGGCGCGGACGGCATCGTGGTGTCCAACCATGGTGGGCGGCAGCTGGATGGCGTGCTGTCGACCGCGCGCGCCTTGCCGGCGATCGCCGATGCGGTGAAGGGAAACCTGAAGATCCTCACCGATTCGGGCATCCGCAGTGGCCTGGACGTGGTGCGGATGCTGGCGCTGGGCGCCGACGCCGTGCTGCTCGGGCGTGCTTTCGTGTACGCCCTGGCGACCCACGGAGAAGCCGGGGTGGCCAACCTGCTGGACCTGGTGGCGAAGGAGATGCGGGTGGCGATGACCCTCACCGGCGCGCGTCGCATCGCCGACATCGGCCCCGGCCTGCTGGTCCGCGCCGACTGAGCACGGACCGGCATGGCGCGCGTCTATTCGCAGCGCACGGCGGTGATCACGTCCTGCTTGTCGATGTAGACGCGCAGGCGATCGGTGCGCAGATCCTTGGTGGTGATGGTGCCCGGGCCGATCGGGTTGACCAGCCCGGCGCCGCTTTCGCGCGACAGGCGGCGCATGTTCGCCTCGTTCGCGGGCTGGCCCACGGCCCACCCGAGCGTGCCGGCCTGGCACTGGCCACTGCCTTGCACCTGCGGGCCGGGACTGCTGGCACAGCCGCCCAAGGCCAGCGTACCGAGCAGGGTGAGGGAGATCATCATGCCGTGACGGGTGGCCATCGGTGCGCGTCCGCAGGGGAGGTGGAGGCACCATAGCACTGCCCGGCGTGACGGCCACGGCAGCTGGACGGCGGCCCGCTGGACTGCCTGGCCGGGCGTTGCGTGGGTTTCGTGACCCTCCGACCGGGGGCTGGTCTGGTGCTGGAACCCGAACACTGGCGCCGACGTGCGGGTCGGTCAGTGCGGGAGCGCGCCCTGCAGGTAACTTTCGATCACGTAGCTGAAAGGCCGCTGCGCGCTGTCACGCAGCAGCGCGCGGATCTCGAGCACGGTGGCGCCCGTGCCTTCACCCCGCGCGGGCCACCAGGCTTCATCGCGCAGCGTTTCGCGCTGGAAGCCCAGTGGGGCAACCACGCGGCCGAACGGTTCATCGCTGCCGTCCAGCACGGCATTCATTGCCGGGGTCAGCAGGCTGGGCAGGTACCAGTTGTCGGCCTCGGACAGCACGTGTTGCCCACAGGCCAGCTGCACCCGGCGGTAGCGCAGCGGCGTGCCAGGCTCCACCTGCAGCGCGCGACGTACCTCGTCCGGGGCATCGCGCTGCACGCCCTGCACGCGCACCGCGCGCACCCGCGCCTTGTCGGCCAGCCCATGTTCGGCGCACCAGGCTTCCAGGGTCGCGGTGGCGCTGCGTCCGGCCAGCACGCGCTGGTGCAGTTCCTCCACGCGCTGCTGCGGCGTCGCCGGTGCGTTCAGCCCGGTCTGCGCATCGGCCGCGGCGAAGGCGGCAACCGGCGCTGCCGCCAGCAGCGAGGCGGCCTGCCAGCGAAGGCGGTCGGTGCGGTCGAACGGGCCCATGAAACCTGCTTTGGTGGTTGCGTCAGCGTTAGTTTACCCGCTCCCCGCACCGCTTCGGTTCAGCGCGCTTCGCTGTCCACCTGGCGCTTCAGCTCCAGGGCCAGCGCGCGCACGCCGTCGTCGGCGTTGTCACGGTAGAGGATGCCGATTTCGTAGCTGTCGATCACCGGCAGTCCGTGTTCGCCATCGATGATGCGATGGTCGGCGGTCACCGCGCGCCGTGGCAGCAGGCTGATGCCGATGCCATCGGCCACCGCGCCCTGGATCCCGCTCAGCGAGGAACTGGTGAAGGTGATCCGCCAGCGCCTGCCGAGCGTTTCGATCGCATGGATCATCTCATCGCGGTATAGCCCGCGGGGCGGGAAGGTGACCAGCGGCAGCACGTCCTGGCCTGCACTGGGCGTTGCGCGGCCGTCGATCCAGTGCATGGGCTCGGGCCAGCAATGCACGGCGGGCCGGCTGTTGCGCCGTTGCTTGACCAGCACCAGGTCCAGCTCACCACGGTCGAAGCCCTGGGCCAGGTCCCGGCTCAGCCCGCTGCTGATTTCCAGCCGGACCTGCGGATTGCCCCGGTTGAAGGCGGCCAGCATGCGCGTGGTGGCCGGGTTGACGAAATCCTCGGGCACGCCGAGGCGCAGCGTCGTGGCCACCGTTGCACCCGCCAGCGCCTGCAGCAGTTCGTCGTTCAAGCCGAGCATGCGGCGCGCGTAGCCCAGCAGCGTCTGGCCGGCGTCGGTAGGCTGCACGTCGCGGTGGCCGCGTTCCAGCAGGCGATGGCCGGCCAGCTGTTCCAGGCGCCGCACCTTCTGGCTGATGGTGGACTGGGTGGAATGCAATCGGCTGGCGGCTGCGGTGAAACTGCCGCAGTCGGCGACCATGACCAGTGCGCGCAGCAGGTCCAGTTCAAACAATGGTCTATTCGACTGGTTCATCGCTGCTATTCAATTATTTTGTTTCCGCATGGGTAAAGCGACTTCTACCATGCGCTGGCCGGGCATGCCAACGCGCACGCCGGCATTTGTTCCCGCGGCCCGTGCGCCGTGCAACCGGATGCCTGCCATGTTTTCCAGAACCCTGTGCCTGCTGGCCCTTGCAGCGGCCGGCGCACCCGCCGCGTCGGCGACCTCGCCACAGCGTGCCGACGTGCTGATCCAGCACGCCACCCTCGTGGATGTCGAAGCCGCGCGTACGGTTCCCGGGCAGAGCGTGGCGCTGCGCGGCGAGGACATCGTCGCCGTCGGTGACGACGCGTCCATGGCCTCGCAGTGGACCGCCGCGCGCCGCGTCGATGCGGGCAACCGCTACCTGGTGCCGGGGCTGTGGGACATGCACGTGCATTTCGGCGGTGGCCCGGCGTTGATCGAGGAGAACAAGGCGCTGCTTCCGCTGTACATCGCCCATGGCATCACCACCGTGCGCGATGCGTCCGGCGACCTGCCGCAGCAGGTACTGCAGTGGCGCGGGCAGATTGCCAGCGGCGTGCTCGAGGGGCCGCGCCTGCTGACTTCCGGGGCCAAGATCGAAGGCCTCGATCCGGTCTGGAAAGGCACGCTGGAAGTGGGCAGCGAGGCGGACGTGGATGCGGCGATCACGCAGCTTCGCCACGACCGGGTGGACTTCGTCAAGATCACCGACAGTACGTTGAAGCCCGAGCTGTTCCTGTATGCGGCCAGCGCCGCGCGCAAGGCCGGACTCAAGGCGTCCGGGCACATCCCGATGGCCCTGACCGTGGAGCAGGCCGTCGATGCCGGCCTGGCGTCCATCGAGCACCTGGATTACGCGTTCAAGGCCGGCAGCCGGGAACAGGCCGCCATCGCCGCGGACTTCGGCGCAGGGCGGATCGACCGCGCGCAGGCCAACCAGCGCCTGGATGCCAGCTTCGACCGCGATACCGCGATGGCGGCCTATCGTGACTTCGCCCGTCGCGGTGTCTTCGTCACGCCCACGCTCAACGGCGGCCGCATCCTGGATTTCCTCGACCAGGACGATCATCGCCAGGACCCGTACCTGGCGTATATCGGGCCCGGGCTGCGCGCGACCTATGCATGGCGCGTGGATCGCGCTGCCAAGGCCACGCCGGCGCAGGTGCAGGCGCGCCACCGGCAGTACCACCAGGTGGCCGCGGTGCTGCCGATGCTGCAGGAGGCCGGGGTGACGATCATTGCCGGCACCGATGCCGGATTCCTCAACGCGTTCAACTATCCAGGCATCGGGCTGCACCAGGAACTGCAGCTGTTCGTGCACGAGGGACTGACACCGCCGCAGGCACTGGCGGCAGCCACCCGCGCTGGTCCGGCCTGGTTCGGCCAGATGGATCGCTACGGTTCGGTTGAAGCAGGCAAGGCCGCCGACCTGGTGCTGCTCGATGCCAATCCGCTGCAGGACATCAGCGCCACCCGGTCGATCAACACGGTGGTGCTGCGTGGACAGGTGCACGACCGCGCTGCACTGGATGCGATGCTGCAGCGGGTGCGCAGCCAGGTAAAGGCCTGGGACGCCGCGCAGGGTGGCACACACGCGGATTGACCTGCGCGGGCATCAACCCGCAGCGGCGTGCGGGTCCCTGGCTGCCGGGGACGGCGGACGATTGTCGCGCGCGTCGCCGTGGCAGGCGCAGCCGCAGCTGCCGGGTGCCGCCTGGCGCTGCTGCATCGCGCCGGCGAACAGTTCCGCGCCCATGATGCCGGTCGGAAACGCGATGATGCCGTAGCCGAGCAGGATCGCACAGCCGGTGATCAGCCGGCCCAGCCCGGTCTGCGGGGTGATGTCGCCGTAGCCGGTGGTGCTCATGGTCACCGCGGCCCAGTACACGCCGACGGGGATGCTGCTGAAGCCGTTGCCCGGCCCTTCCACCAGGAAGATGACCGTGCCCAGCAGCATGATCAGCAGCACCATCACCCCGATGAAGACCAGGATCTTCCGTCGTGCACGGGCCAGGGCGTGGCGCAGGTGCCGGGTTTCTTCCAGGTAGACCGGCAACTGCAGGATGCGGAACAGGCGCAGCAGGCGCAGCAGGCGCACATCGGCCAGCACATGCAGCCCGGGCAGCAGCAGGGCCAGGAACACCGGCAGGATCGACAGCAGGTCGACCACCCCGAAAAAGCTGCGCGCGTAAGCCCAGGGCCTGCGCAGCAGCCACAGCCGCAGCAGGTATTCGGCGGTGAATACGGCGGTGAACGACCATTCCAGCGTGCTCAGCAGGCGGCCGTGCTGTCGGTGGATGTCCGCCACGCTGTCGAGCATCAGCACCAGCACGTTGACCACGATCACCACCATCACCGCCGCTTCCAGACGGCGTGCCACGCGGCCGCGCTCGGCGAAGCGGCGTGCTGCGGTCCGGAGGTGCTTTTGCAGGGAATACATGGCGGCGGCGGTGGGCAGGAGAGGATCGAGGGCGGGCAGCTTGGGGGCTCGCGGCGGGGCGCGGAATACAACAAACACGAAAAGGGGCAAGCGCCGCCTTCGCCTCTAGGCTGGCATTCATCAATGCAGCAGCGTTGCCTGGAGAGGGTCTCGCCATGCATGCACGAACCAGCTTTCTGATGATCGGCATAGGGGTGTGCTGCGCTGCGTTGGCGGGCCCCGTCCACCGCTGTGGCAGCGGCGCGGCGGTACGCTACCAGGACGCCCCCTGCGCGGCAGGCGAAGCGACCACGCACTGGGTGGATCGGGACCGCAACCCGCCCATCGCCACCACGCCCACGGCCCAGCCGCCGCCGATCCGGCGCAAGGCGCCGCGGGCGCCGCCGGGGCGAAGCGTGCTGATTCCCTTGCAGGAGGACCCGCAGGCCTGCCGCCGCGCGCAGCGTGCACGGGAAATCGCGCTGCAGCGCCGGCGCCAGCACGAATCCTACGTCGAGCAGCGGCAGTGGGACGACCGCCTTCGTGATGCCTGCCGATGACCGCGATCCTTGTGCACGGATTCAGGCGCGTCCTATGGGGACGGCGGGCACGTCCGACTATCGTGCAGGTCATTTCCCCGGAACCCTGTCGCAACCAGGAACGCCGCGCACGGCGCGGGCCCGACCTGCCTGCGCACCCCCTGCATGATCGCCTGTCTGCGGCCCCTGATCGGCCTGTCCTGCCTGCGTGGTCGGGGCCAGCCCCCCCGTCGCGGTGCGCCCGGCGTGGTGCATCGCCATGCGTACCGCCTGCTGGTGGCGGCCGCGGCCGCCTCGGTCGCCCTGCCGTGCGTGGCCATGGCCTTTCCGGCGGTCGCTGGCCTTCACTGCCATGGGCGGCAGGACAGCGGCGTCGCACGCACGCTGTTCCACCTGCATCGTGATGCGCCGCTGCCGCGCACCGACGGGGCGCTGGCCACCCGGGCCAGCGTGCCCGACAGGTCAGCCGGGAGGCCGCGCGCACCGGTGATCACCGTTGCGGCCTGCGCACTGCTGGCAGCTGCGATCTGGCTGTGGCTGGCGCGCCGGGCGCGGGGCGTGCCGGTGCCGGCAGCGCTGCGGGCGCGACAGGTCCGTACCGATGAACCACTGTTCCGATCGCTGATCCAGATGACGCCTTCCGGGCTGTGCCTGGTAGACATCGCACGCGCGCAGCCGGTGGTCCAGAATGAACTGATGCGCCGCTATGCCGACGCCGCCGAGCGCTGCGGCATGGACCTGTATGCCGCGCTGGTGGAGGGGCATGCACGCGCCCGCAGCCGAAGCGGGCCAGGCGGTGATCCGGAGATCGACGAGTTCGAACTGTCCCATCCGGCGATCGACCAGATCCCGGCACGCCACCTGCTGGTCAGCGCGACCCGGGTCGTCCACGCCCAGCGTCCGGTGCTGTTGTGCGTGCTGCAGGACCTCACCGCGCGGGTTGAACTGCAGCAGCAGAAGGACCTGCTGCATGAACAGGCGGACGCCGCGCACCGTGCCCGCTCGCGCTTGCTGGCTGCCATGAGCCATGAGATCCGCACCCCCCTGCATGGCATCCTCGGCCATCTGGAGCTGTTGTCGCGCTCGCGCCTGGACAGCGAACAACAGGCGCGCCTGCGCCGCATCACCCAGTCCGCCGATTCGTTGCTGCTGATCATCAGTGACGTGCTGGATCTGGAAAGGGTGGAGGCGGACCAGCTGGGCCTGGAGGTGGTCACCTTCGAGCCGGCCGTGCTGATCGAGGGCGTGGCGTTGCTGTATGCCCCGCTTGCGCAGGGCAAGGGAGTGGACCTTGACCTGCTCGTCGATCCGCTGCTCGCAAGCCACTATTCCGGTCCGATGGCGCGCATCGAACAGGTGCTGCGCAACCTGGTCGGCAATGCCATCAAGTTCACGCCTTCGGGCAGGATCGAGATCCGGCTGCTGCCATCGCAGCAACCCGGCGCCCTGCGCTGGGAGGTTGCCGACTCCGGGATCGGGCTCAGTGCCTCACAGCAGCAGAACCTGTTCGAGCCCTTCATCCAGGCCGACGCCTCCATCGCCGGCCGCTTCGGCGGATCCGGCCTGGGCCTGACGCTGTGCCGCCAGTTGTGCCGGGTCATGGGCGGCGACATCGACGTACAGAGCACCTCCGGGGTGGGCAGCGTGTTCGGCTTCGACATCCCGCTGCTGCCCGCCGAGCGGCACGCTACCGCAGCATCCGGGCCACTGTCGGGCCGCCAGGTGCTGTTGCATTCGACCGTCATCGGCTGGCGTGAGGAGTTGGCGCGCCGGCTGCGTGGCTGGGGCGCCGAGGTGCTGCTGCTGGACAGTCTGGAGCAGATGGGCGCGCAGGCCGACCGCGGGCCGTTGCCGCTGGTGGTCTTCGAACGCAACCAGCGCGCCGCCGGTCCAGCACCGCACGCCGGAGCCGAGCGGGTCGTGCGGGTACGCAGCGATGGCCCCCTGCGCGCAGCGCTGCAGGAAGGCGCGTGGCAGGTGTCCGCCTACTCGGCCGCGTCGCTGCTGCAGGCCCTGCTGGATGCCGGGAGCAGGTCGGACGCTGCGCAGGCCGTGGATCAATCGATGGCAAGCCGGGCAGGGATCGGCTAGATTCGAGCCGCGCAGGCGCGCAAAGGGAACCGGCTTGGATACGTTGCCAACCAGTGTTGCACCGACCGTGCAGGGACGCTCCCTGTTGTCGTCGCTGCGCCGCCACCAGCGCAGGCTGTTGTTCGGCGGTGGTGGCCTGGTCAGCCTGTTGATCCTGGCGACCCTGCTGGTGGCGGTCCTGTCCGATGTCGATGCATTCCACTCCGCGCAGCGGCAGCGGTTCGCGGAAGCCCGTGCATCGGTGGATTATTTCCTGCTGCAGCGCGATCGTGCCTACGCTGCCAACATCAACGGCAGCGAGGCCATGTGGAACGGACAGCAGGCCCACCTGCAGGCGCAGGGGCGGCCGCTGGTGGAGCGCTTCCTTGCTGGCGGCAGCCAACTGCTGGTGCGCGCCGAGGGACGCACCGCCGTGCCTTGGCTGGTGCTGGGCGCCAAGGACAATCCGTTGCCGCGACCACAGCTGGATGCCTACCTGGGCATCATGGTCGAGTACTCGGCCTATACCGCGTCCACGGTCACGGCGCTGCGTGCATCGGGCCCGGTCACGATGTATCTCTACGAGCCGCAGGGGCGCCTGCTGGCGGTCGCCGGGGTGGCCGACGAAGCCCAGCTGCTGCGCGCGCTGCGGGTCGGCAGCCGCGAAGAAGCGTTTGCCCGGTTGTTGGTGAATGAAGAAAGCGCCCGCGAGATGCGGCCGCTGGCGGGGCCGGTGGAAAGCGCGGCGGCCAGCGGGCGGTTGATCTCGCGCTTCGACAGCAACCCGATAACCGGGCAGCCCTCGCTGGTCGGCGTGCAGACCCTGCTGCAGGGACGTGAGCCTGCGTTCCGGCGGATCGTCTTCGAGCCGGTCGAGACCATCAAGGCGCGGTTGGACGAGCGCGTTTCGGGCGCGTATGCGGTGGTCACCCATGACGGACGTACGGTGCTGCGCAGTGCCGGCATGCCACGCGATATCAGTCCCGCGCTGGCGGGGCGGATCGCCGGGGCGGCCACTGGCGCCGACGGACGCCTGCACGTGCGCGGTCAGTTCATCGTGCACGGGCCGGTCCATGGCGTGGACTGGTCGGTCCTGCACCTGTATGGCTGGGGCGACCTGTGGCGCGACAAGGGCGGGCGGCTGCTGGCCCAGGCGCTGGCGTCGGCGGTGATCCTGCTGGCGTTGTGGCTGCTGTTGCTGCGGCTGCACCGGCGCGTGTTCACCCCCGCCCTGGCCGATGCGTCACGCGTGTACGAAAGCGAGGCGCTGAGCAGGGTGATCATCGACACCTCGCCGGTGGGGCTGGTGCTGATCGATCCCTCCAGCGGTGAGCCGCTGGTGGAAAACGAGCCGGCCCGGCAGATGGCCGCGCTGGTCGCCGCCGACGGCGCTGCGCTCTACGCGCTGTTGGCCACGCATGCGCGCGCGGCAGCCGATGCCGATCCCGGGGCCGGTGCCGCGCAGGAGTTCCAGTGGAATGCCGAGGGCGCTGGCCGGCATGCGCTGAAACTGCAGGTGGCGATGGCACCGGCGTCTTTCCGCGACCGGCCTGTCTGGGTCTGTGCCCTGCGCGACGTCACCGCGCAGGCCGAGCTGGAACGGACGCTGCGCGATGCGCGCAGTGATGCCGAACGCGCGCGCGCGGCAGCCGAGTCGGCATCGCAGGCCAAATCCGCGTTCGTCGCCACGATGAGCCATGAAATACGCACGCCGCTCAACGGCGTGCTGGGCCACCTGGAACTGCTGGCGCGCTCCCCGATGCAACCGGCGCAGCAGGAGCGCGTGGAACGCATCCGGCTTTCGGCCGACGCACTGCTCGGCATCATCAGCGACGTGCTGGACTTTTCCAAGATCGAAGCCGGGCAGCTGGACATCGACCCGGTGGCGTTCGAGCCGCGGCCGTTGATCGAACAGGCGGCGCTGCTGTTCTCGGCACAGGCCCAGCGCAAGGGGGTGAAGCTGTACTACGCGCTGGATCCGGCGCTGGACAGCGTGTTCCTCGCCGATGTGCATCGCATCCGCCAGGTACTCAACAACCTGCTGGGCAACGCGGTGAAGTTCACCGAGTCCGGCAGGATCGTGGTCAGGGCCGCGCTGGTGGAGCGCCCGACGGCGGCGGATCCCTTGCTGCGGCTGCAGGTGGTGGATTCGGGCATCGGCCTGGCAGAAGACCAGCTGGCCCAGTTGTTCCAGCCCTTCCAGCAGGCCGATGCCAGCATTTCACGCCGCTACGGCGGCAGCGGGCTCGGATTGGCACTGTGCCAGCAGCTGGCGCGGCTGCTGGGCGGCAGCATCGGCGCGGAAAGCACCCTCGGCGTGGGCAGCGTGTTCACCCTGGATGTGCCGGTGCAGCGTGGCCAGGCGCCCGGCTGCCCCGCGCATCCGTTGGCCGGCCAGCGCATCACGCTGTTGTCGGCCGCGGCGGAATGGCGGGTGGAGATCGGCGGGCTGCTGCAGCGAGCGGGAGCGGACGTGACGGTGCTGGAGCAGCCGCCGCTGGAGCCCGCCGCCGACGCAGACGCCACCTTGCTGCTGTTCGGCGAGCGGCGCGCGTGGAGCGCCGATGAGGAAGCCGCGCTGGTCGCACGGCACCGCCACGTGGTGCGTGCTTATGCCAATGGCCCGCTTTCGCCGCAGCAGATGCCCGATGGGGTGCACGTCAGCTGTTATGCAGGCCAGGCGCTGCTGCGCGCGCTTGGCGCGTTGCACGGCGACCTTCCGACGGTGGCGCCCGCGCCGTCGGCATCACTTGCCAGCGCTCGCGGGCGGCTGTTGCTGGTCGAGGACAATCCGATCAACCGCGAGTTGATCCAGCAGCAGTTGGAAGCGCTGGGATTCTCCGTGGATACCGCAGAGGACGGAAGGGATGGCCTGCTGGCATGGCGGCATCACGAGCACCGGGCCGTGCTGACCGACATCAACATGCCGGTGATGGATGGGTACGCGCTGGCGCGCGCCCTGCGCGAACGCAATGCATCCATGCCGATCCTGGCCATCACTGCCACGGCACTTGCCAGCGAACGCGAACGCTGCCGCCAGGCCGGGATCACCGACCTGCTGCTCAAGCCGCTCAACCTGGACACGCTGGCACGCGTGCTGCAACGCCATCTCGGTGCGATGCCCGACGCTGCGGGCGTGGATGCCGTGCCACCCGCGCCCGCCGACAACCATGCGCCGGACGCGGCGATGGCATTGCCGGAGCACCTGCGCCGCACGTTCGTCACCAGTGCGGTGGACGACCTCGAACGCATCGCACGTGCGCGCGCCGACCAGGATGGACCGGCCCTGCTGGACCGGGTGCATGCGCTCAAGGGCGTATTGATGATGCTGGGGCAGCGCGGGTTGGGGGAGCGATTCAGCGCGTTGGAAGCGCAGCTGCGCGATGGCGGAACGGTCGACGCCGCAACGTTGGATACGGCAATCGAAGCGCTGCAGGCGCTGGTGGACCAGCAGGCGGCGCTGATCGGCACTGCCTGAGGCTTCGCGTGCCCGGTCAGGTGGGGGTTGTCGACAGGCCCAGCTCCACGGCGTATTTGAACAGGTCCGCGTCGCGTTCAATGCCCAGCTTGGCCATCCCGTTTACTTTCTGCGTACTGACGGTCTGCTTGCGACGGTCCAGCTTCTCGGCGATCGCGTTGATGGTCCAGCCGGCAACGAACAGGGTGAGTACTTCGCGCTCGCGCGGAGACAGGGCAAGGGTGGGGCGCTGGGTACCGCGCAGGGGCAGCAGCGGCGCGATACCCGGTGACAGATACCGGCGCCCGACATGCGCGGCCATCACCGCGGCGGCAATGTGGCTTACGTCATCTGCCTTGCTCAGGATATGGCTGATCCCCGCTTCGAACAGTGCCTGCACGATGGCGGCCTGGTCCAGGCCGGTGAACACCACGATCTGCAGTTCCGGATAGCGCTCACGCAGCATGTGCAGCAGCGGCAGGCCGTCGCCATGCGCGCCGCCGGGCATGGCGAAATCGGTAACCAGGACGTCGCAGGGATGCCCGTCAAGCAGCGCGATCAGCTCGGTTGAATCGGCGGCTGACCCTACATGGACCAGGGCCGGGACCGAATCAAGTGCCGACTCGATGGCCACCCGGATCAGCGGATGATCGTCTGCCACGACGACGTGGATGGAATTATCGGCCATTCTGGACTCCGGCTTTCGTTGTCGGCCCCTGCAGAACGGGGGCGCGGCGCAACTATATGACAGCTTCGATTGAAGGTGGCATATAGTTCCCGGAATACCCGCTTCACATGGGCTGACGACGTGTCAATTCGCATAGCCATCGCCGATGATCACCCGGTCCTGCTGGCCGGGATTGCCCATCTGCTCCGGTCCGAAGCCGACCTTGACGTGGTGGGCATGGTCAAGGATTCGACCGCGCTGGTGGCGCTGGTCAGCGGGCAAGGTGTGGATGTGGTGGTCACCGATTTCTCGATGCCGCATGGCCAGTACGGCGACGGCATCGCCATGCTGCGGTTCCTGCAGCGGCGATTCCCGCAGACCCGGCTGGTGGTGCTGACCGGCATGGAAAGCCCGCTGGTGCTGAACAATATCCTGGCAGCGGGCGTGGAGTGCATCGTCAGCAAGAGCGATCCGATCCAGGAAGTGCTGCCGGCGTTGCGGATGGCATGGGCGCAGGGCGCCTACCTGTCACCGCAGGTGCGGGCCAGGCTGGTGCCGGATGCCACGGCCGGCGACGATCACCAGCACTTGTCAAAGCGCGAGAAGGAAGTGCTGCGCATGTATGCCGAAGGGCTTTCGGTGATCGAGATCGCGACCCGCATTGGACGATCGCGCAAGACCATCAGCACGCAGAAGGTGGCGGCGATGCGCAAGCTCGGCCTGGCGTCGGATGCCGATGTGTTCCAGTACGCCATTGCCCACGGCCTGGTAAACGCCTCGCAGCAGGCGCGGGCGAACGCGGCCGACACGGAGTAGGTTTGGGCCGGGTCTGATACGCGGCGCCTGGCCATGCCTCTAAGGTGGCATGCAATGTCGCGGTTCAACCGGTGCCGATGTGCTGCCCCTTCCACCCGCCCGTATCGCGTTGATGCTCTCCGCGTTCGCCGAGCTTGACCCGAGAGAGCAGGCTGCCTTCCTGGACACGCTCAATGCGTATCTGTATGCGTCGCCGCAGCAACGCCGGCGCCTGCGCGATGCATGGCGCGATGCTGTCGTGGACTGCCGCGCGCCAGCAGCGGCAGTCCCGTCCGGCGACGACCTGACAGCACCGCCTTGAACCATCGCCGGTCAGTTGACCAGGACTGGTATGCGCAGATCGAAGAACGCCTGGCCGACGCCGGCGAGGCCATCGGCTGAAGCCGGCCGCCGGCGGCTGCGGTGCTAAAATGCGCGCTGATTTCCGCTGCCGCGAGACCGCCATGAGCCCTGTTGCCTTCTATCCCGTGGGAACCCCCGGCCAGCCCTGGGGCGACGCCGAGCGCACGCAGTGGCGGTCACGGCAGCAGCGGCTGCGCCGGTTCGACCAGGACGTGCTGCCGCGCATCGATGCCTTGTCCCGCACGTTCGAAGGCGTGCAGTACGGTGCCCTGGACTACGCCGGCGAGGCCTATCCGCTGCTGGCGCTGCGCAGCATGGACTGGGACCCGGCGCTGCCGGCGGCGCTGGTGACCGGTGGCGTGCACGGCTACGAAACCAGCGGCGTGATGGGCGCGCTGGAGTTCCTCGAACAGCACGCCGCCGACTACGCCGGGCGCATCAACCTGCTGGTGGTGCCGTGCGTGAACCCGTGGGGCTATGAGCGCATCAACCGCTGGAACTACGATGCCATCGACCCGAACCGCAACTTCCGCGACGGCGGTCCGGCGCGCGAGTCCACCGCGCTGATCGAGCTGGTGGCCCCGCTGAAGTCGCAGTTCGTGCTGCACATCGACCTGCATGAGACCACCGACAGCGATGAAAGCGAGTTCCGCCCGGCGGTGGCTGCGCGCGACGGCAAGCCGTTCGAGCCGGGCCTGATCCCGGACGGTTTCTACCTGGTGGATGACACGGAAAATCCGCAGCCGGCGTTCCAGCAGGCGGTGGTGGCGGCGGTGGAGCAGGTGACCCATATCGCCCCCGCCGACGAGGCCGGGGAGATCATCGGCTCCAAGGTGGTTTCGCACGGGGTCATCCACTACCCGCTGGTGGCGCTGGGGCTGTGTGCGGGCATCACCGGGGCGCGCTACACCACCACCACCGAGGTCTACCCGGACAGCCCGCGCGCCACCCCGGCACAGTGCAACCAGGCCCAGGTAGTGGCGATCCGGGCGGCGCTGGATCATGCGCTGGTTCATCCTGCGCGGGCGTGATCTGACGCTTCTGGCATGCAGTGGGCCGGGGCCCGCAGCCGACTGAAGTCGGCTCTACCGGGATCTGCGGCCACCCAGGTGGCTTCTTCATGCCTTCTCCATGTGAAGTCGTTCACACTTGGACGGATGTATCACTGATCTGGAGTAGGCCGTCCATGGAAGCACTGGAGCCTGGCATCCCCCCGGTGCGTACCCTGCGACCTGTCTTCGCCGTTGCCTCGGTGATCGTCGTGGCGTTCGCGATTTTCGTCAGCCTGTTCCCGCTCGGGGCCGGGCGGATGCTGATGCAGGCGCAGGACTGGGCCTCGTCCAACGTGGGCTGGTACTACCTGCTGGCGATGACGCTGTACCTGGTGTTCGTGGTGGTGGCCGCGCTGTCGCCGTATGGCAGCATCAAGCTGGGCGCAGACCACGACGAGCCGGAGTTCAGCTATCTGTCCTGGGCCGGGATGCTGTTCGCCGCCGGTATCAGCATCACCCTGTTCTTCTTCTGCGTGTCCGAACCGCTGACCCACTTCATGCAGCCGCCGCAGGGCGATCCGGCTGCCGGAGAGGCCGGGGCACGCCAGGCGATGCAGCTGCTGTTCCTGCACTGGGGCCTGCATGGCTGGGGCGTGTTCGCGCTGGCGGCGATGGCCATGGCCTACTTCGCCTACCGGCACAACCTGCCGCTGGCACTGCGTTCGGCGCTGTATCCGCTGATCGGCAACCGCATCAACGGGCCGATCGGCTACACCGTCGATGCACTCGGCATCGTCGCCACGGTGTTCGGGCTCGGTGCGGACATGGGCTTCGGCGTGCTGCACCTCAACGCGGGGCTGGCGCACCTGTTCAACGTGCCGCATACCCACGCCGTGCAGGTTGCGCTGATCGTGCTGATGATGGGCGCGGCGGTGGCGGTCGCGGTCACCGGGGTGGAAAAGGGCGTGCGCTGGATGTCCAACATCAACATGCTGCTGGCGATCGCGCTGGTGCTGTTCATGCTGTTCGCCGGCCCGACGCAGTACCTGCTGGGCACGCTGATGCAGAACGCCGGTGACTACCTGGGCAGCGTGGTCGGCAAGAGTTTCGATGTGTATGCCTACGGTGGAAAGCCCGGCTGGATGGGCAGCTGGACGGTGTTCTACTGGGCATGGTGGATCGGCTGGTCACCGTTCGTGGGGCTGTTCATCGCGCGCATCTCGCGCGGCCGGACCATCCGCCAGTTCGTGTTCGGGGTACTGCTGATTCCGCTCGGTTTCACCCTGGCGTGGCTGTCGATCTTCGGCAACAGCGCGCTGGACCAGGTGCTCCACCATGGCCAATCACAGCTGGCGCAGCTGGCCATCGATGATCCCCCCACGGTGCTGTACGCGTTGCTGGAAAGTTATCCGTGGAGCCGGGCGGTGATCGCGGTGACCGTGCTGGTCAGTTTCGTGTTCTTCGTGACCTCGGCCGATTCCGGGGCGGTGGTGCTGTCCACGCTGTCTTCGCACGGGGGGGCGCCCGAGGACGACGGCCCGCGCTGGTTGCGGGTGTTCTGGGGCACGGTCACCGCCGTGGTCACCGCTGGCCTGCTGCTGGCCGGCAACATGGACGCGCTGAAGTCCGCGGTGGTGCTGGCCTCGCTGCCTTTCTCGGCGGTTCTGCTGCTGATGGCGTGGGGGCTGATGCGCTCGTTCTCCGATGAATCACACCGGAAGCGGGCGCTGCAGTACCGTGCCTCGCCGTTGGTGGGGGCCAGCCGCCACCACCAGGGCTGGCGCCAGCGCCTGGGCCAAGCGGTCAATTTCCCGGTGCGCGACCAGGTGTACCGCTTCATGGATACCGATGTGAAGCCGGCGATGGAGGCGGTGGCAGAACAGCTGCGCGGAGATGGCTGGGAGGTTTCCACGCGGCTTGAAGCGGGTGACATGGAGCTGTCGGTCAACCATGGCGAGCAGCAGGATTTCCTGTACCGGGTGATCCTGACCGGCTACCGGGTGCCGTCGTTCGCCTCGCACCAGGCGCGCAACAGCCGCTACTACCGGGCCGAGGTGCATCTGTACGAGGGCAGCCAGGACTATGACCTGGTGGACTACAGCCGCGAACAGATCATCAACGACATCATCAGCCAGTACGAGCGCCACGTGCAGTTCCTGCACCTGAGCCGCTGATTTGCCTGTGCCGCCGGGCATGGCTCGGCGCTACCGGGTTGCCGGGTGGTGGGGTAGCGCCGAGCCATGCTCGGCGAGCGCAGCGGCAAAGCCAGAGGCGTGACGGCCAGCGGCCGTCCTTGCCGCCGGCAACGGTCAAGAAACCGTCATGCGGGTCGATAGAGAGGCTGTCCGCCCCCCTTCCGAGTTCCGTGATGCGTACCGCTTCCCTCTCTTCCCGCTCCCGGCGCCTGCCCAGCGTGGCCCGGCGCCTGATGCTCGGCACCGGCCTGTTGGCCCTGGCGTGCTTCGGCTTCACCGCCGTGATCAGTTACTGGCGCAGCAGCGATGCCTTGCTGGACAGCGCGCAGGCGCGGCTGCAGGACCTGGCAGGGCAGGAAGCGCAACGGATCGCAGCAGAGATCGCGGTGGCTGCCGACACCGGTACAGCGTTGGCCAACAGTTTCAACGTGCAGCGTTCGCTGGGCAGCCTGGACCGGGAGGCCGCCAATGCGGTGATCCGCGCGCAGCTGCAGGCGCATCCACAATGGCTGGGCATGGGGACGCTGTGGGAGGCCGATGCCTTCGACGGCAAGGACGCCGCCTTCGTCGACAGCGAGGGGCATGATGGCAGTGGCCGCTTCATGACCTGGTGGGCCTGGCAGGACGGCACGCTGGTGCGCGAACCCCTGCGGGACTATGAAAAGCCCGGCGATGGCGATTGGAACCTCAAGCCGAAGCAGACCCTCACCCAGGCGGTGGTCGAACCGTATTACTACCCGGTGGCCGGCAAGGACACCCTGATGACCACGGTGGCGACTCCGATCCTCGAGGACGGGCGCTACCTGGGCGTGATCACGGTCGACTTCACCCTGGCCGCGCTGCAGGCGCGGATCGCGGCGATGCGGCCGATGGAAGTGGGCCACGCGACCCTGTTGTCGCCGGCCGGATCGGTGATGGCCAGCCGCGATGCGGTCGAGGTCGGCAAGGTGCGCGGCGATGCCGCCACCCGGGCGATGCTGGCGGCCGTGGCGAAGGGGGGAACGGTCAGCACGCAGACCCGCGTCAACGGCGAACCGCAGCTGCAGGTCTTCGTGCCCCTGCGGGTGGGTGCGGCGCCAGAGGTTTTCGCGCTCGGGATCGCGGTGCCGGAAGCACACGTGATGGCCCAGGCGCGCACCCTGTTGTGGGTCATCGTGGCCGTGGGCCTGTTCTCGGCGCTGCTGCTCAGCGCTGCCTTGTTCGTATTGCTGCGGGCCCTGGTGTTGAAGCCACTGGGTGAAGCCGAGCGGGTTTCGGCCGCGGTTGCCGAAGGGCGCCTGGACAGCCGCATCGCGGTATCGCGCAATGACGAGGTCGGCCGCCTGTTGACTTCGATGGGGGCCATGCAGGACCAGCTGCGCGCGGTGATCACTGCCCAGGCCGACATGGCCGGGCGGCACGACGAAGGGCAGATGAGCTATCGGCTGGATGAGCGCGCCTTCCCCGGCGAGTATGGCCGCATGGTGGCCGGCACCAACGCGCTTGTGGCAGGGCACGTGGACGTGCAGCGGCGGCTGGTGGAGGTCATGGCGTGCTACGCGGTGGGCGACATGAGTGCGGACATGGAGGAGCTGCCCGGCGAGAAGGCGACGATCAGCGCGGCGATGCGCGACACCAAGGCCAACCTGCAGGCGATCAACGCGCAGATCCTGCAGTTGGCACACGCTGCGGCAGCCGGTGATTTCACCCAGCGCGGTGATGCGGCGCGCTTCAGCCACGATTTCCGCAGCATGGTGCAGGGCCTGAACACCCTGATGCACACCACCGACGGCAACCTGGCCGAGCTGTCGCGGCTGCTGCAGGCGATCGCCCGGGGCGACCTCACCGCGCGCATGCAGGGGGACTTCCACGGCGTGTTCGCCCGGATGCGGCGCGATGCCGATACCACGGTGGAGCAGCTGACGCGCATCGTCGGTGGCATCCAGCAGGCCAGCGCGATGATCAACAGTGCGGCAGGCGAGATCGCCGCGGGCAACGAGGACCTGTCGCAGCGTACCGAACAACAGGCGGCCAGCCTGGAAGAAACCGCGGCGTCGATGGAGGAACTGACCTCCACCGTGCGCCAGAATGCCGACCACGCACGCCAGGCCAACCAGCTGGTGCAGGGTACCGCCGCGGTGGCATCACAAGGAGGGGAGGTGGTCGCACAGGTGGTGCAGACCATGACCGGCATCGAAGGGTCGTCGCGGCGCATCGCCGAGATCATCACGGTGATCGATGGCATCGCGTTCCAGACCAATATCCTGGCGCTGAATGCCGCGGTGGAAGCCGCGCGTGCCGGTGAGCAGGGTCGCGGCTTCGCCGTGGTGGCCACCGAAGTACGCGCCTTGGCACAGCGTTCGGCCACTGCCGCGCGCGAGATCAAGGGCCTGATCGATGATTCGGTCGGGCAGGTGGAGCAGGGCGCGCAGCTGGTGCGGCAGGCCGGCAGCACCATGCAGGACATCGTCACTTCGGTGCATCGGGTGACCGACATCATGGCCGAGATTTCCGCTGCCTCGCAGGAACAGAGCGCGGGCATCGAGCAGGTCAGCCAGACCGTGGTGCAGATGGACGAGGCGACCCAGCAGAATGCCGCGCTGGTGGAAGAAGCCAATGCCGCGGCGCGTTCACTGGAAGAGCAGTCGCACGAACTGCAGCAGGCGGTGGCGATCTTCCGCCTGCGCGACACCTCCACCCTTACCCAGCGCGCCGCGCCCACCGCCGAGCCTGCATGACGTCCCGACGGTAGCGCCGAGCCACGCTCGGCGGAATCCTTCCGGCGTCGCGGACTGGAAGCCGCCGAGCGCGGCTCGGCGCCAGCGTTCGCGGGTTGCCGCGCTCAGGGGCGCAGCAGCACCTTGCCGGTGCGTCCACCGGCCAGGCTGGCGGCGGCCGCGTCGGCGATCCGGGCGAGCGGATAGACCGCCTGCACCGGCAGCTGCAGGCCACCGGCAGCGGCAAGCTTCAACAGTTCGCCCACCAGACGGCGCTTGTCCTCCACGGCCATCGCCTGGCTGACCTTGCTGCCCCAGAAGCCCTTCACCGTGGCCTGCTTGAAGATCACGTCACCGGAAGGGATCTGCATCGGTTCGCCGGTCATCGAACCGAACGACACCAGCGTGCCGCCTTCGCCAAGCAACCCCATCAGATCGCCGCTGGCGCTGCCGCCGATCGAGTCCACTGCGGCGGTCGCCAGCCGGCCGCCGAGCGCTGTACGCACCGCCTGCTGCCAGTCATCGGAGGCGGTGGAGAACACGTTGGCGATGCCCAGTGCTTGCAGTTCGGCAACGCCGTCGTCGCGGCGGACCAGGTTGGCGACGTTGACCCCGCGTGCGCTGGCCAGCACCGCCAGCGTCTTGCCCACCGCACCGTTCGCGGTGTTCTGCACGATCCAGTCGCCCGTTTCCACATGCAGGAATTCCAGCAGCATCAGCGCGCTCAGCGGCATGGCGATCAACTGCGCGGCCGTTTCGTCGGCGATGGCGTCGGGCATCGGGATGACCATCCGCACCGGGGCGATGAACGCTTCGGCCCAGGTGCCGTGCACCGATGCGGCGGCCACGCGCTGGCCGACCGCAAGACCGTCCACGCCCTCACCGAGCGCGTCGATGGTGCCCAGCCCTTCGCTGCCGCCGACGGCAGGCAGGGTCGGCTTGTAGCCGTACTGGCCGCGCACCGTCCACAGGTCGTGGTTGTGGATGGGCGCGAGCGTGGTGCGGATGCGTACTTCACCGGGACCGGGCTCGGGCAGGTCCGTCTCGCCTTCGGACAGAACAGCGGCGGGGTCGCCAAAACGGGCGTGGAGGGCGGCGCGCATGCAGGTTCCTTGGTGTTCGAGGTAGCGCCACAGGGTGCCACCGCGAGCGGTAACGGCAGGTCAACGGCAACAGCGATGGGGTAGTGACGACCGGTGGGTGACGACCGTTGGTCGCCACGTTCGCAGTGAGGAGCGTGACGACCAACGGTCGTCACCCACCGGTCGTCACCTACCGGCCGTCACTACCCGGGTCAGCGCTTGCGGCGGAAGGCGGCCGGGGTGCGGGCGCCGACGATGATCATGCGCACCATTGTGGAAATCTCTTCGATCAGCTCGGCATCCTTTTCCGGCGGCTGGTCCATGGCGCTGGCCCCCATGGCGAACACCAGCCGGGTGATCGCCTTGGCAGCCAGCTGCGGGGCATGCAGGCGCACCCCGTCCATGGCGGCCAGCCTGACCAGGTCGACCTGCAGCTCGTCTTCGAAGTACTGCAGCTCGCGTTCCACCGCATGCTTGAAGTCGTCCGAACCGACCGCGCCTTCGCGCAGCAGCACGTGCAGCAGCTTGTCGTCGGCGCGCAGCTGTTCCATGAAGGTCTCCACCGAGACCCAGACCACGCTGGTGGCCGACACCGTGGCCCGGCGGCGGGCCTGGCCGATGATCGTGCGCAACGAGCGCCCGGCCAGGTCGATCAACGCGATGGACAGTTCATCCATGTCGCGGAACTGGCGGTAGAAGCTGTTCGGCGCGATGCCGGCTTCGCGCGCGACTTCACGCAGGCTGAGCGTGGACAGGCTGCGATGCGGCCCGATCAGCGCCAGCGCCGCGATGATCAGATCCTCGCGGGTCACCGTACGGCGGACCGGCGTGGTGTCTTCAGGCGGAGGCGTGACGATGGGGGGCATGGGGCAACCGGGTGGACCGAGCGTGAATCATACCTGATCCGGTTCGATATACACCTGTATACACAGCTGTGTGCGCGCACGTATAGTTGGATCCATGAACGCTGCCGTCCGCCCCGCCATGGTTGATCGTCCGTCGCTGCTTTCGCCGCACCGCTGGCTGTCGCCCGCGCTTTTTGATTACTGGGCAGGGCAGGTCAACCGCCTGTGGACGTTGCGCCAGCCATTGGCGCGCCTGCTGCGGCGCGAGCCGGCCGGCGAGGGCGCCTGCACCCTGATACTGCGCACCAACCGCCACTGGCGGGGCATGCAGCCGGGCCAGCACGTGTCCATCGGCGTCGAAATCGATGGTCGGCTGCTGCAGCGCAGCTACAGCCCGACCCGCTTGGGGCGCAACCTGCTGGCCATTACCGTGAAAGCGGTAGAGGGCGGCCGCGTCAGTCAATACCTGGTGTCGCAGGCGCGTCGTGGGAGTGTCTTCCCGATCGGCCAGGCCTTTGGCGAGTTCTCGGTCCCGACCGCCGCACCGTTGCTGCTGTTGGCCGCCGGCAGTGGCATCACGCCGATGCGCAGCCTGCTGCGCGCGCTTGCCGCCCGACCGCTCGGCGCGCCGGTGGACCTCTACTACTGGGAACGCAGCAACGCCGGCTTCAACTTCCGCGGGGAACTGATGGCGCTGGCCGCAGCCGACCCGCAACTGCAGGTACGCCTGCTGCCCACGCGCGATCCACATGCACCGGCAGCGCGCATCGACAGCGTGGACTTCGACAGCCTCGGCGACGTGCCGCTGGCGCAGCGCCACGTGCTGGCCTGCGGGCCGGACGGCTTCGTGGCCGCCGCGCGCAGCCGGCTGCTGCACCACGTTGCCGGCTTCCAGGCCGAAGCCTTCACTCCGCCGCCGGCGCCTGCCGGCGACCAGGGAGAAGTCCAGCTGACCCTGGCGCGCAGCGGCCGGACGCTGACCGTGCCACGCGGCAAGCCGCTGCTGGAAAGCCTTGAAGCGCAGGGCCTGAAGCCGAAGCACGGGTGCCGCATGGGCATCTGCAATACCTGCACCTGCGTGCGCGCCAGTGGCGCCACGCGGCACCTGCGTACCGGCCAGGACCAGGACGAACCGGCCATGCCGGTACGCATCTGCGTCAGTGCGCCGACCACCGACCTGGTCCTGGATCTTTAAAGGAAGCCTTTGCTGATGAGCCGCCCTGATCGTGCCCTGACCCCTGCCGAGCTGAACGCCTTCGGCGCAGAGCTTGACGCCATCCGTGACCGGGTGATCGCCGAGCTGGGCGCCAAGGACACCCGTTACATCCGCCGTGTTGCCGCAGCGGTGCGCTGGTCCGGCGTGCTCGGCCGCCTGCTGCTGTTCGTGGGCGCGTTCTCGCCGCTGTTCTGGTCCCCGCTGCTGTGGCCGGCGTGCATCGCCGGTACGCTGCTGCTGGCGCTGTCCAAGATCCTGGAGAACATGGAGCTGGGCCACAACGTGATGCATGGCCAGTATGACTGGACCGGCGACCCGAAGCTGGACGGCAACAGCTACGAGTGGGACATCGTCGCCACCAGTGACAACTGGCGCAAGACCCACAACTTCAAGCACCACACCTATACCAACGTGCGCGGCATGGACGATGACATCGGCTACGGGCTGCTGCGCATCTTCCCCGAACAGCGCTGGCGGCCGTTCTACCTGCTGCAGCCGATCATCGCACCGGTCTTCGCGCTGCTGTTCCAGTGGGGCGTGGCGATCCAGGACCTGCGCATCGGCCGTTGGCTGAAGGGCCGCATGACCGCCCGCCAGCTCTGGAAGGAAACCCGCCCGGTGGGCGCCAAGATGGCGCGCCAGCTGGGCAAGGACTACCTGCTGTTCCCGGCGCTGGCCGGTCCGTTCTTCCTGCCGGTCATGCTGGGCAACCTGGTGGCCAACGGCATGCGCAACATCTGGACCTACGTGATCATCTTCTGCGGTCATTTCACCGCCGATGCGGAGACCTTCCCCAAGGACTGCCTGCGCAACGAGTCGCGCGGCCACTGGTACCTGCGCCAGCTGCGTGGTTCGTCCAACCTCAGGGGCGGCTGGGTGATCAACGTGCTTTCGGGCAACCTCAGCCACCAGATCGAACACCATTTCTACCCGGACCTGCCGGCCAACCGTTATTCGCGCATCGCGGTGGAGGTCAAGGACATCTGCCGGCGTTACGGGCAGCACTACAACACCGGATCGCTTCCCAGCCAGTTCGGCCAGGTCGTCTGGCGCATCCTGCGGCATGCGTTCCCCAGCCGTCCCGCGCGCCTGCGCTCCCGCGAGCCGGTGGCGGGCGCAGCCTGAACGGCCAGGGCCCGCGCTATGCAAAGCGCGGGCAATCGCTGAGAATTGCACGCATTGCGTTGTTTTCCGTAAAGGCGTGCGAGTGAACGTTGCGGCATCGTCCCCGGTCTCCATCGAGAGCCCATCCCCCTCGCCGCAGGCCTTGCCCGAGTCCCGTGCCGCACAGATCGTCGCCGACGTCGGCGGGACCTTCGCCCGCCTGGCCTGGTCGTGCGGCGATGCGCGCGCTCCCCGCATCGAGGGCTTCCGGCGCTACCGCTGTGCCGACCATCCGAGCCTGGCCTCCATCCTGGCCGACTTCGCCGGCGAACGCGCAGGGCCTGGTTGCGGCGCGGTGGTGGCCATCGCCGGGCTGTTGCGCGGCGATGTGCTGGTCAACGCGAACCTGCCCTGGCCGGTGGCCGTCGAATCCACGCGCCACCAGGCAGGACTGCATTCGCTGCAGCTGATCAACGATTTCGAAGCGGTCGCGCTGGCGATCCCACACGTCCGCGCCGATGCACTGGTCGCCCTGCATGGCAGCGGCGACCCGGCCACGGCGTGGCCCGCGCTGGTGCTGGGGCCGGGCACCGGACTGGGCGCAGCACTGCGCTTCGCCGATGGCACCCGGCCGGTGCTGGCCAGTGAAGTGGGCCATTCCGCGTTGGCCGCCGGAACCGCGCTGGAACTGGAGATACTGCGCCTGCTGCTGCAGCGCTGGGACCACGTCGACAACGAACGCGTGTTGTCCGGCACCGGCATGCTCAATCTTTACCGGTGCCTGTGCCAACTGCGTGGCGCGAGCGCGCACTGGGACGACACCGAAGCGCTGCTCGCTGCCGCGCATCGCGGCGATGATCCGCTGGCGCGTGAAACCGTGGACGTGTTCTGCGGCTGGCTGGGCAGCTTCGTCGGTGACCTGGCGATCACCTTCGGCGCGCGCGCGGTCTACCTGGCCGGCGGTGTATCGGCGCATATCGCCCCGTTCCTGCCGGACAGCCCGTTCGTGGCACGCTTCCTCAACAAAGGCGTCCTGGCCAGCGTGCTGCAGCAGGTGCCGGTATGGCGGGTCGACCATGGCGAACTGGGCGTGCTCGGGGCGGCAACGTGGAACGCGTCGTTGGCCCGGTAAAACGAAGCCACGGCGCCCGGCGGCATAATCAACAGAGGGATGCGCATGACCGATCGTAGAAGCTTCCTGCAGGCCGGCGCGCTGGCGGTCGGTGCACTGGGACTGCCGCGGCCCGCGCGCGCCGCGGCCGGTGGCGCGGGGCCGAAGGTGGTATCGACGTGGGATTTCGGCGTGGGCGCCAACCAGGCGGCCTGGAAGACCCTGGCCGCGGGCGGCAGCGCGCTGGATGCGGTGGAACAGGGCGCACGCTGGGCGGAGAGCGAACTCTGCAACCCGACCGTGGGGCGCTGTGGCAACCCCGACCGCGACGGCAACCTGAGCCTGGACGCCAGCATCATGGACGGCGACGGTCGCTGTGGCTCGGTCGCCGCGCTGATCGACATCCTGCATCCGGTATCGGTCGCGCGGCGGGTGATGGAACAGACCCCGCACGTGATGCTGGTCGGGCAGGGCGCGCAGGCGTTCGCCGTGGAGCAGGGCTTCCCGCGCGAAAAGCTGCTGACGCCCGCCGCCGAAAAGGCCTGGAAGGCGTGGCTGCAGACCGCCGAGTACGCACCGCAGATCAATGCCGAACGCCGCGCGATTCCCGGCGACAGCAGCAACCATGACACCCTGGGCATCCTGGCCCGCGACGCACAGGGGCGGCTGGCCGGGGCCTGCACCACCAGCGGCATGGCGTGGAAGATGCAGGGCCGGGTGGGTGACAGCCCGATCATCGGCGCCGGCCTGTACGTGGACAACGAGGTGGGCGCGGCGACTGCATCGGGGGTCGGCGAGGAGATGATCCGCAACGCGGCCTCGTTCCTGGTGGTGGAGCTGATGCGCCAGGGCCGCAGTCCGGCCGAGGCCTGCCGCGAGGCGATCGCACGGGTGGTGCGCAAGCGCCCCGAAGCCAGCCGCACACTGCAGGTGTGCTTCCTGGCGATGAATCGTGACGGCGAGGTCGGCGCCTACGCCTTGCATCGTGGGTTCGTCTACGCGGTGTGCGATGCGCAACGCCAGGACGGGCTGCACGATGCCGACTCGGTGTACCGCACGGAGCAGGCCTGAGCATGCGCCGGCTGCTGGAGATCGCCGCTGATGGGGTCGGTTCGGCACTGGCCGCGCAGGCCGGCGGGGCCGACCGGGTGGAGCTGTTCGCCGACCTGGCCTGCGGCGGTCTCACGGCATCTCATGCAACCCTGGCGGTGGCGCGCGACCGGGTGCGGCTGCCGGTATTCGCGTTGATCCGTCCACGTGCCGGCGATTTCCTGTATCGCGACTGGGAAGTGGACGTGATGCATGAAGACATCCTGCATTGCCGCTCGCTGGGGATGGACGGGGTAGTGCTGGGGGCGTTGACTGCCGAGGGCGAGGTCGATGTCGCCCTGTGCCGCAGCCTGATGCGCGCGGCAGGCGATCTGAAGGTCACCTTCCACCGCGCCATCGACGCCGCGCGCGACCTGCCCCGGGCGCTGGAGGCGGTGATCGGGCTGGGCTGCACGCGGGTGCTGAGCTCGGGCGGCCACGCGTCGGCGGCGGAGGGCGCGCAGGCATTGGCCGGACTGGTCGGCCACGCGCGCGGACGGATCGGGGTGGTGGCCGGGGCAGGCATCACCGCCGCCAACATCGCCGACATCGCCCTGCGTACCGGCTGCACGGAGCTGCATGGATCGGCCAAAGCGCTGCGACGCAGCGCAATGCACAACCGCAACCCTGCGTTGACCGGACTGGCGCTGGACCACCAGCAGAGTGATGCGGAACGGGTGGCCGCGCTGCGCAGCGCGCTGGATCGGGTGCCCGAGGCGGAATGAACCAGTGCGTACCGGCACTGGACACCGGCCGCGGCTGCAGGCGCTCGCCGGCGATGTGGTCGCACATGCCGGCTTCCGGTTGCCCGTGGTTTCGATGCAGGGACGGCGGGCCGGAAGGATCGGGCTGCAGGCTGATTCTGAAGCATTAAGCCTACGGTCCGCTTGCCGCAGAACACGCTGAACGCGCCACGGTCAGGCCATCCACGACGGTCCTTCACGCGTTGAACACATTGCTGATTGCGTAATGCAGAGGTTGTCCGGCGAGGGAGGCGCACGCAGCACTTGTGACGGTGCCAAGCCCGGCCGGATCCCCGGCCAGATGGGCATGCAACGACATGCACTGCTGGTCCCACACAGCAGGAAAAATCCGATGTCGGCATTGCAGCAGCGCACCCTTGATCTGATCCGTAGCAACGAGACGCAGATCCTCACGCAGTGGCAGGAAAATCTTGCCGCTGCCGGCCAGGGCCAGGACAACCGCATTTCGAGCCAGGAGCTGCAGGCCCAGAACCGCGAATTCTGGCGCCTGTTCCTGCAGGTCATCCCGGTGGCCGAAGCCGGCACCCTGCACGGGCAGGAAGGACAGGCCATCCGTCGCTTCCTCGAAGATCTGTCCGCCGACCGTGCACGCCGCGGTTTCAATTCCTCGGAAACCGCCAGCGTCATCTTTTCGCTGAAGCGCCCGTTGTTCGAGCTGGTCCAGGGCGGATTCGCCGATGCGCCGGCGCAGCTGGGTGACCAGCTGTGGGCCATCTCCGAACTGCTGGACGTGCTCGGACTGCAGACCGTGAAGGCGTTCCAGAAGACCCGCGAAGAAGTGATCCAGCGCCAGCAGGAAGAAATGCTCGAGCTGTCCACGCCGGTGGTGAAGCTGTGGGAAGGCGTGCTGGCGCTGCCGATGATCGGCACGCTGGATTCGCAGCGCACCCAGGTGGTGATGGAATCACTGCTGCAGCGGATCGTCGACACCGGCTCGGAAATCGCCATCATCGACATCACCGGCGTGCCGACCGTGGACACGCTCGTCGCCCAGCACCTGCTGAAGACGGTCACCGCGATCCGATTGATGGGCGCCGATGCGATCATCAGCGGCGTGCGGCCGCAGATCGCACAGACCATCGTGCACCTGGGCCTGGACCTGCAGGGCATCGTGACCAAGGCCAACCTGGCCGACGCCCTTGCACTGGCGCTCAAGCGCACCGGCCAGACCGTGACCAGGACGGCCATCTGAGATGGATCGCATTCCGATCCTGCAGATGGGCGATCTGCTGTTGGTGACCATCCAGGTGGACATGCATGACCAGCTGGCGTTGACGCTGCAGGATGACCTGACCGACAAGATCCAGCGCACCTCCGCACGTGGCGTGCTGATCGACATTTCCGCGCTGGATATCGTGGACTCGTTCATCGGGCGCATGATCTCCACCATTTCCGCGCTGGCGCGGATCATGGATGCCACCACGGTGGTGGTGGGCATGCAGCCGGCGGTGGCGATCACCCTGGTGGAGCTGGGCCTGGACCTGCGCGGCGTGCGTACCGCACTGAACGTGGAGCGCGGCATGAAGCTGCTGCAGCTGCCCGCAGGCGACCCATGATCGCCGAGAACGGATCCCTTCCGATTCGCATCGAGCAGGACGTGGTGCTGGCGCGGCAGACTGTCCGCCAGCTGGCCGTGGCGTCGGGGCTGCGGCTGGTGGACCAGACCAAGCTGGTCACCGCGGCAAGCGAGCTGGCGCGCAACGCGGTGATCTACGGGGGCGGTGGTGACATGCACTGGAGCCGGGTGGAACGTGGCTTCCGTCGCGGCATCCAGCTGGTCTTCGCCGACCAGGGGCCGGGCATCCCCGACCAGGCCAAGGCGCTTACCGACGGCTGGTCATCCGGGACCGGCATGGGGCTGGGCTTGTCCGGCTCGCGGCGGCTGGTGGACGATTTCGAGCTGGATACTGCCGCAGGGCAGGGTACGCGGGTGACCATCATCAAATGGATCTGAACTTCCAGGGTCCGCTCACCCGCGTCGTGGTCGTCGAAGAAACCACCCAGGTCGGCCAGGCGCGGCGCGAAGCATTACGCGTGGCCGCAGAAGCCGGTTTCGATGAGATCGACGCCGGCAGGGTGGCCTTGGCGGCCACCGAAATGGCAACCAACCTGTGGCGCCACGGCGGCGGCGGCCGCATGCTGCTGTCGGTGATCGCCGGTTCCCAGGGCAACGGGGTGGAGCTGTGCAGCATCGACCAAGGGCCGGGTTTCGTGCTGGGCCAGTGCCTGCAGGATGGCTATTCCACGGGCGGCAGCCAGGGCCTGGGCATGGGCGCCATCGCGCGGCAGGCCCGGGTCATGGACCTGTGGTGCGATGCGCGGGGGGCGGTGCTGGTGGTGAGGATCCACCGCGAGCGCGCCCCGCGCGACGCCGACCTCGCCTATGGCGCGGTCCGTCTTCCAATGAAACACGAGCTGGCCTGTGGTGATGCGTGGCACCTGCGGATGCACGCGCAGCAGCTGGTGCTGACGGTCATCGATGGCCTGGGGCACGGCGCGGCGGCAGCGGAGGCCTCCGAGGCCGGGGTACGCGCCCTGGCCGCGCAGTCCTCGCCCGGGTCGGCGGTGGAGTCGATCAACGACCTGCATGCGGCACTGTCCGGCTCACGGGGTGGCGCGGCCGCGGTTGCCTGCCTGGCGCTGGACAGCGGGGCGATCGAGTACGCAGGAGTGGGCAACATCGCCGGCAGCCTGCTGGTGGAAGACGGCTCGCGGGGCATGGCATCGATGCCCGGCATCGTCGGGGTGCAGTACCGCAAGGCCCAGGCATTCGGCGTTCACGCTGCGGCTGGCACGCTGCTGGTGATGCACAGCGACGGCCTGCAGGCGCGCTGGAGCCTGCGCGACTACCCTGGATTGCAACACCGCCATCCGGCGCTGGTGGTGGCCGTGCTGCAACGGGATTTCGATCGCGGTCGCGATGATGTCTGCATCGTCGCGCTGCGCGTGGGAGCACTGAAATGAACGATACCGAGCTGTTCGTGCAGGAACGCCTGCGGCATCTCCAGGCCGAGAACGAAGGCCTGCGCATGGAGCTGGAAGAAACCAACCAGGGCGTGCTGGCGCTGTATGGGGAACTGGACCAGCAGGCCGAACAGCTGCGCCAGGTGTCCGAACTCAAGAGCCGGTTCCTGTCCTACATGAGCCATGAGTTCCGCACGCCGCTCGGCTCGATCTTGAGCATGACGCGGCTGCTCGACGATGGCATGGACGGGGAACTGAGCAGCGGGCAACGCCAGCAGGTCCTGTTCATCAGCAACGCGGCCAGCGAACTGCGCGAGATGGTGGACGACCTGCTTGACCTGGCCAAGATCGAAGCGGGCCGGATCACCATCTCGCCGGGCTGGTTCGACCTGATGGACCTGTTTTCCGCGCTGCGAGGCATGTTCCGCCCGCTGGTGGAGGGCAATGCCATCGAGCTGGAATTCATCGCACCGCCGCAGCTGCCGATGCTGTACACCGACGACAAGAAGCTTGCGCAGATACTGCGCAACTACGTGTCCAATGCGCTGAAATTCACCCCGCGGGGCCGGGTCGTGGTCTCGGCCGAGCTGGAAGGCGGGTCCGCCGTGCGCTTCAGCGTGCGCGATACCGGAATCGGCATTCCCGTGGAAATGCAGGCGTCCCTGTTCGAGGATTTCATGCAGGTGGATTCACCGCTGCAGAAACGCCTGCGGGGCACCGGGCTGGGCTTGTCGCTGTGCAAGCGCTTCGCCGGCCTGCTCGGCGGCTACGTCGGCGTCAACAGCGTGCCGGGCGAAGGCTCGGAGTTCTTCGTGGTGGTACCGGTGAAACTTGAAACCGCAGAGGCCGTCGATGCCGCACCGTGACCGCATCCTGATCGTGGACGACAACGTGGCCACGCGCTATGCGGTGCGACGGGTGCTGGAGCATCACGGTTTCCGCGTGGATGAAGCCGGGATGGGGCAGGATGGGCTGGATGCGGTGGCGGCCAATGACTTCGCCGCGCTGGTGCTGGACGTGAACCTGCCCGACATGAGCGGATTCGACGTCGTCCGCGAGCTGCGCGCGCAGCCGCGTACCGCGCTGCTGCCGGTGGTGCACGTGTCGGCGGCGTCGATCAGCACCGGCGACATGATCACCGGGCTGGACGCGGGCGCCGACGGTTACCTGACCCACCCGGTCGACCCGGAAGTGCTGCTGGCCACGCTGCGCAGCCTGCTGCGTGCACGCCGCGCGGAAGATGCGCTGCGCGAGGCCGAAGCGCGTTTCGGCGAGATCTTCCGCCAGATCAACGCGCCCATCGCGGTGTTGAACGCAGACCTCAGCGTGCGCGATGCCAATGATGCCTTCGCCCGGCTGCTGGGCACCGGCATCAGTGGTGGCTCGCCCCTGGACCGGCTCGGCGGGGCGGGCGATTTCATCGATGGGCTGCGCGGGGCGCTGCAGCGGCGCGAGCGCTGGCAGGGCACCGTCGCCCTGCCCAACCCGGGCGGGACCCCGCGGATGACCCAATGGCGCCTGACCCCGTACCAGCAGCCCGACCAGGGGCTGGTGGTGGTGGAAGACATCACCGCCCACCACGAGCGCGACCGCGAACAGCGGCGCGAACTGGCTTACCAGATTTCCGAGCGCGAGCGTACCGAAGCCGAGCTGCTGCAGGCGCAGAAGATGGATGCGCTGGGCCAGCTGACCGGCGGCATCGCCCATGACTTCAACAACCTGTTGACCACCATCATTTCCGGCCTGGACATGATCGGACTGGCGGCCGACAGCGGCAAGCTGGACCGGCTCGGCCGCTACATCGATGCCGCCTCCAGTTCGGCCACGCGCGCCGCGGCGCTGACCCAGCGCATGCTGGCCTTCGCACGCAAGCAGCCGCTGGATCCACGACCGTTCGACGTGGTCCAGTGCGTGCATTCGCTGGAAGACCTGCTGCGCCGGACCATCGGCGAGAACATCGAACTGGAGTTCGAGCTGGGCGAGGAGCCGCTGGTGGCGCTGGCCGATCCAAACCAGTTCGAAAGCGTGGTGCTGAACCTGGTGATCAACGCCCGCGACGCGCTGGGTGGGCATGGCCTGATCCGCATCCGCGGCGAGCGCACCACGGCGGACGGTGATTACAGCCTGGCCGCCGGGGAGTACATCAGCGTCAAGGTGATGGACAACGGCAGCGGCATCGAACCGCACCTGCTGAAGAAGGTGTTCGAACCGTTCTTCACCACCAAGCCGCAGGGCGAAGGCACCGGGCTTGGGCTGTCGATGACCTACGGTTTCGCCCGGCAGAGCGGGGGCGTGGCGCGCATCAGCAGCGAGCCGGGTGTCGGCACCGAAGTGGAGCTGCTGTTGCCGCTCGGCGATGCGGCCCGCATCGAGGTGATGGGCGAGCGCGGCGAGACGCCGGTCGGCCGTTTCGAGCGGATCCTGCTGGTGGACGATACCGATTCGGTGCGGCAGATGGTGCAGGACATGCTGCGCGAGGCCGGTTACGAGGTCATCGCGGTGGCCGACGCGCGGCAGGCGCTGCGTGAGCTGCGCGACGACCAGGGCATCGCCCTGCTGCTGTCCGACGTCGGCCTGCCGGGCATGAACGGCCGTGAGCTGGCCGATGCCGCGCGTGAACTGCGGCCACGCCTGCCGGTGCTGTTCATCACCGGCTACACCGAACGCGCAGCGGTGCGCAACGAGTTCCTCGGCCCGGACATGGGCCTGCTGCCCAAGCCGTTCAACCTGTCCGAACTGCTTCGGGCGGTCAGCTTCGCGCTGCACTGAGGTCGACCGGCGGCGTATCGTCGCCTGTCGGCCGAAGCCGGCCTAGACGCCCCCTTCGCGTGGCAGCGGGGCAGGGACGTTCAGCTGGCCACCGGCGGCCACATAGGCGGCCAGCGCTTCGCCCTGGCTGAGCAGGTGGCGGTTCATGGTCGCTTCGGCCGCCAGCGCATCCCGGCGGCGGATGCAGTCCATCAGCTCGCGGTGTTCGGCCAGCGACTGCGCCATGCGGCCCGGGGTCAGCAGCTGCCGGCCACGGTGCATCTTCAGGATCCGGTGCAGGTCATGGGTCACCCGGATCAGCCACGGATTGCCGGCGTGGGTCTGCAGGGATTCATGGATGAAGTAGTTGTTGCGGTAATACTCGGCCAGGTCCCCGCACGCGGCCGCGGCTTCCATCGCATCGTGCAGGGCCTGCAGCTGGGCGATGCCGGCATCATCGATGCGGCGCACCGCATCGTGCGCGCACCGACCTTCCAGCATCGCCATCACCGGGAACAGCTGGTTGAGGTCTTCCAGGGTGAGCCGGGTCACCCGGCTGCCGCGCCCGGCGTCGATCTGCACCAGGCCTTCGGCGGCCAGCAGCTTCAGGCTTTCACGCAGGGGCGTGCGGCTGATGCCCAGTTCTTCGGCCAGTGCCGGTTCGTCGATCCATTCGCCCGGTGGCAGGAGGTAATCGTAGATCTTCTGCCGCAGCTGTTCGGCCACCTCTTCATAGAGCGGCACGCGGCGGTTGCTTTTACGGGGGCCGGGGGCCAGGGGCATGGTCGAAGCGCCGTCCAGGTGGATCCATCAGTCTAGCGGGTGCACCGGGAGGTGACGACCGGTGGTCGCCCCCCCCCGGGACGGGTTACATCCAGCCAGGCACCACGAACAGCAGCCACGCCAGCAACGGACCGAAGGCCACCACCAGTCCGCTGTAGACCAGGAAGCGACGGAACAGTGCCTCGCGCTCTTCCTTCGCCGCCGACGCCACCACCAGTGCGCCATTGGTGGAGAACGGGCTGACGTCCACTACCGTGGACGACACCGCCAGGGCGCAGATCACCCCGGCGGCGCTGAGGTGACCCTGCATCAGGAACGGGACCGCCAGCGGGATCGTGGCGCCGAGCACGGCCGCCGACGAGGCGAACGCCGACACGATGCCACCCACGTAACAGACCAGCAGCGCACCCAGCAGCGGAATGCCGATGGCGCCGACGCCATGGCCGACGAAATCGACCGCGCCGGCCTTCTGCAGCACCGCGACATAGGTCACCACGCCGCTGATCAGCAGCACGGTGGACCAGCTGATGCCATCCACCGCGCCCTTCTGTGCGGAAGGCGAGGCCAGCGCGATGGCCACCGCGACGGTGATCGCCACCAGGCCGACGTTGAGGTCATACACCAGTGCCGCCACGCCCAGGCCCAGCAGGCCGACCAGGGTGATCAGGCGGTCGCGGTTGATGCGCACTTCGTCCAGTGCCTGCGGGTCGTTGGACAGGGTGCCGCCACCGGCACTGACCACCGCGCCATGGCCTTCAATGGCGAACTGGCGCGATGACGCCTGCACGCCGGCGACCAGCGGTTCTTCGGCCACCGCACGCCCACGACGCAGCAGCGCGATGCCGCCGAAGGCGAAGAAGCAGATGAAGGCCATCAGCAGGTTGAAGCCGAGGCTGGTCAGGAATACCGCCATTTCCGTGACGTCCAGTCCCGCCTTCTGCACCACCTGGTTGGTGATGCCGCCATACACGCTGATCGGCGAGAAGCCGCCGGCCTGCGCACCGTGGATCACCAGCAGGCCCATCATCAACGGGTTGATCCTGTACTGCTTGGCAAAGCGCAGTGCGACCGGGCCGATGATCGCCACCGCCGCCGGACCCAGTGCACCGAACGCGGTCAGCACGGCGGTGACGATGAACATCACCCACGGGATGGCCACGATGTGGCCTCTTACTGCTTTCACCGCCCAATGCACCAGCAGGTCGATGGTGCCGTTCTTCTGCGCGATGGCGAACAGATACGTGATGCCGACCAGGGTCAGGAACAGGTCACCGGGGAATCCGGCAAGGACCTCTTTGCCGTCCATGCCGACCCAGATGCCGCCGACGATGAAGGCCAATGCAAAGCCGACCGCACCCATGTTGATGGGCAGGGCCGTGGCCACGATGAACATGATCACCAGACCGATGATCGTTGCGATTTCCGGACTCATGCGCCCTCCCGAGACACCTGGTTCGTTGCTTCCGATGGCGACCCGCCATCCAGGGGTAGTGCTTCGACTGCGTGGCCGGTGCGCCCGCTCATGCAGCGCGCGCGCAGGCCGTTTCCACCCATTCCACGACGCCCTCCAGCGTGTGGAAATCCTCCACCGACCGCGCCTGCAGCTGCGGATGCAGTTCGCGCGCGAGACGGCTCAATGCACTGCCGGGGCCGAGTTCCAGGAACACCCGCGCGCCGCGCTCCAGCGCCTGCTGCATCACCACCTGCCACTGCACGGTGTGGGCGATCTGCCCGGCCAGCGTGTCGCGGACCTGGTCCCGCGTGGTCACGCGGCGACCGTCGATGCCGGCCAGCAGCGGCAGCCGTGGGGCCTGCAGTGGCGTGTCATCCAGCATCTGGGCGAACGCGGTGGCGGCGGCGTCCAGCAGCGGGGTATGCGCCGGCACCTGGACCGGCAGTACCACGCAGCGTGCGCCGCGTTGTTCGGCGTCCGCCTGCACGGCCAGCAGATCGGCGCGCAGGCCGCCCAGCACCACGTGGTCATCCCCGTTGACGATGGCAGGGAACACGCCGTGGTCGGCGCACAGCACCTCGACGCTGCGGCGACCCAGTCCCAGCACCGCCAGCAGGCCGGCGTCGGCCGGGCTGGCCGCATCCATGCAGGCGGCGCGGTGGACGGCGAGCTGCAGGCAGGTCGCCGCGTCGTAGCTGCCGGCCACCGCATGCGCGGCCAGTTCGCCAGCGCTGTAGCCGGCAACGACCGTGGGCACCGGCAGGCGCGCTTCAAGTGCCAGCCAATGGCTGAGTGCGCCGGCGCAGACCAGCGGTTGGGCGATGGCGTTGTCGAAACGTGCCGGGCGGCTGGCCGCGTCGTCGGGCGCGTCGCCGAGCAGCGCGGCGGCCGCGGCCAGCAGCGCGCCGGCACGAGGGTTCGCCCGCACGCGGCCGAACATGTCCGGGTGTTGGCTGCCCTGTCCGGGGCACAGGATCGCCAGGCTCACGTGGCCTCCTGCTGCAGCAGGAACAGCGCGCAGGCCAGCAGGTCGGCACTGCCGCCCGGGCTGAGTCGCCGCTGTTCGAAGGCGTGGCAGATCCGTGCCATGTGGGCGTGGGCGTCGCCCGCGTGCACGCCGCCGGCGTCAAGGAAGCCGCGTGCCTGTGCCTGTGCGAATGCGAGGCCTTCGGCGCCGCCACGATGCAGCAGGTTGAGATCGTCGGTGACCGCGACCAGCTGCATCAGGGTCTGCAGCAGGGCGGCATTGCGCGGCAGGCCCTCGGCCAGCGCCACGCGGAGCGCCGGGACCGCCACGCCGCGCAGCAGCGGGAAGCCCGCGGCGGCCTGTTCGCGTACCCCGGGCACGGCATGCCGGGCGCGCGCGCGCTGGCCGGGGCTGGCGGCATCCAGCGGCGCCTGCAGCAGGGCATCGCGCCACTGGCGCACGCCGTGGCACACCGCTTCGGCGGAGGGCTTCGCAGCGGTCGCTGCACGCAGCCGCGCCGCCGAAGCAACCAGCAGGCCGAGGCTGAAGATCGCCCCGCGATGGGTATTCACGTTGCCGGTGGCGGCCAGCATGGCGCGTTCCGCCTGCACGCCGAGCGTGCGCAGCGGCGCGAAATCACCGCTGGCAGTGGCCTGCGCGGCGAGTGCACTGAAGTAACCGCGCAGTGCGAACAGGCTGCGCAGGAAGGTGCTGGCATCCATATCCTGGTGGCTGCCACGGCTGAACGGAGTGACCAGTCCGGGCTTCGGGCTGCAGGCCAGTTCGGCGTGGAGTGCGGCGATCGCAAGACGACCGAGCGGACGCGTGCGCGGCACGGCCGTCGTCGCGGAAAGCGGGCGGGCCAGTGCGCTCATGCGGGCAGCTCCACGCCGGCAAGGCTTGAACGCGCCGCCATCCAGCACGCGGTATCACCCTTGACCAGCACCCGCGCGGCCGCGCCGGCGTACTCGCGCCAGTTCACCGCCTGCGCCGCGTCGAACACCAGTTCGCCGTCGGCACGCACGCCGTGCAGCGCTTCCCAGTCCTGCAGCAGTCGGCAGACCTGCGCTGCCTGGCCGGGTCCGTCGACCTGCCAGAGCAGGTCCAGGTCCGAGCCGGCATGCAGGTAATCCAGTCCGGTGATCGCCTGCCAGGCGTGGCTGCCGAACACACGTGGGAACAGTGCCTGGGCCGCGCAGCGTTGCTGCAGCGCCTGCAGGGCCGGGCGCCATGGCGCCGACAGCGCATCGATCACCTCGGTCAACCGCAGCGGGGGGGCGTGGCGGACGACCGCGTCGTGCCCGACCCGGAGTGACAAACGATGCCGGCCCTCATCCAGCGGCAACGGCACGCCCAGCCGCAGCTGCGCGCCGTCGACGGCCGGGTCACGCCGCGCGACCACCAGCGGCAGGCGCGCCTGCAACCATGCGCGCAGGCGAGGTTCTGCCTGCGGACTCAGCGTGGTCCACGTCGCCTGCGGGTCGATCCAGACCAGGTCGTGGCGATGCATTTCTCAGGCCTCGCCTGCGGCCACGGCACGGGCGACGTCGTGCGCCAGCAAGCGACCGCCACGTTCCAGCCCGCGCTCGCGGCGCAGGTCGAGCCGCTGCGGTCCGCTCAGCGCGGCGGCCAGCGCGGCGGCAAGGTCGCCCTCCCATACCGCCTCCACCGCGCCCATGCGCACGTAGTTGTCCACGCCGGGTGCGAACACCGGCGAGCTCAGGCTCAGTGCCTGCAGCTTCTCCAGCGGTTGCTTGGTGACGCGCGCCATCGCGCGCAGGTCCATCACCCGTACCTGCGCCTCGGGCAGGGCGAAGATGCGGTCGGCCATCAGGCCGAAGGACAGGAAACCGCCGCTGACCGATTCACCGTAGACCAGGCTGACCAGTGCGGCGCCGCGCCGGCGCGCCAGCTCCAGGCTGCGCGCCAAGTGGGCGAAGCAGCCGTTGATGCCCAGCAGTTCATCGCGCCGCGCCAGCAGTTGGCCAGCGGTATCGACCAGCATCACGATCGGTCGCGTGGGATGGGCGCGGGTGCTGGCCAGCACGCAGGCCGACAGTGCCAGCGCATGGTCCACGCCGACCTCCAGCTTGTTGGCCGTGCCGATCACCGTCACCTCGCCGGCGGCGGTGGTTGCCGTCCCGCTGAGCACGTCGTCGTTGCGTTCGATGCGATGGCCAGCGGGGAACAGCGCCGGCAGCAGCTGGTCGAGGTTCATGGCACGCTCCGCGCGGCGACCGCGTCGAGGAAGGCGGCCGTATCCAGCAGCGGCAGCCGGTCCGGGTCGGCGATGCCCTGGCGGGCCCATATCTCCAACCCGTCGCGGCAGTCGCCATATGCCGCGATCCGCGCTTCCAGCTGCTGCTGTGCCTGTTCGAGCGCGGCCAGCGGATCCTGGTCCGGATCGCAGGCCGCGATCGCGGCGACCGCGGCATCGGCGAACGCCTGCATGTGGTCGGCCACCAGGGTGGAGGCTTCGCCGATCAGGTAGCGGTGCTTGCCACCGGTCACCCGCCACACCAGCGCGCGATCGCGTGAGTCGAACTCTTCCACGCCGCGGACGGTTTCAATCACTTCCGGGCCTGACAGTGACAGGCGGCCTTCTTCGGACATCAGCACGGCCGAACAGCAGCGGGCGACGATGCCCATGCCGCCGAACGCACCATTGCCGCTGCCCACCAGCGCGATGACCGGAACACCCTCGGCACGTGCGGCAAGGACCGCGCGCATGATTTCGGAGATGGCGATCAGCCCGGCGTTGGCTTCGTGCAGGCGCACCCCGCCGCTGTCCAGCAGCAACAACACCGCGTCCGGGCGCAGCTCGCGGGCGCGTTCCAGCAGGCCGGTCAGCTTGGCGCCGTGCACCTCGCCGACGCCGCCGCCCATGAAGGCGCCTTGTTGTGCAGCGACCAGCACCTCGCGCCCCTGCAGGCGCCCGGCACCGACCACGATGCCATCGTCGAACGCGCCGGGCACGTCCAGCTGGGCCAGGTGCGGGCTGATGGTGCGCCGGCGCGGACCGAAGAACTCGCTGAAGCTGCCGGCATCCAGCAGGCCCTCGATGCGCTCGCGCGCATCAGCTTCGTAGTAACTGCGCTGGTTCATGCGTCACTCCCGCGTTCGGCAAGGGTTTCCAGCGCCTGCTGCAGGCGCAGGCTGACCACCGCCGGGGTGGCGCCGGCATCATTCAACGACAGGCGGACATCGCGCAGCGGGTGGCGGGTGGCGAAATCAGCCAGCACCGCCTGCCAGACGTCGCCGAACCCGCGCGCGGAGGTGATCACCTCGATCTCCATCGCACCGTCCAGCGCGGCCGGTTCGACCAGTATTTCGAGATTGCCGGAGGCGACCACGCCGACCAGCGCATGCAGCTCGGCGCTGGCAAGTGCCTGGGTGCCGGGAAAACGATAACGAAGGGTTTCCATGGAGCGTGTCCCTTACCAGTTGCGGAAACGTTTGGGCGGGTCGTACAGGCCGCCGGACCAGTGCACCAGATCCTTCACCGAGCGCGCGGCCAACAGGTCGCGGCTGGCATCGCGGCTGCGCACCCCAAGGTCGTCGGCGCGGCGGATCACCCCGCGGTCGCGCAGGTTTTCCACCATCGCCTTGTCGCGCGCCATGCCGACGGCGGTGTAGCCGGCGACCCCGCGGATCGCCTGTTCGCGCTCTTCCGGTGTCCGGCACAGCAGCAGGTTGGCGATGCCCTCTTCGGTGAGGATGTGGGTGACATCGTCGCCATAGATCATCACCGGCGGCAGCGGCATGTTCGCGCGTTCGGCCAGCTCCCAGGCATCGAGGCGATCGACGAACGCCGGCGCCATGTGTTCGCGGAAGGTTTCCACCATCTGCACCACCAGCTTGCGTCCGCGCGGCATCTGGCCGGGCAGGGCGGCCTGCTGGCCGGCCTTCAGCCAGGCCGGGCTGGCGTGGCGGCGGCCACGGGCGTCGGACCCCATGTTCGGCGCGCCGCCGAAGCCGGCGATGCGGTCGCGGGTGGCGGTTGAGCTGTTGCCCTGCAGGTCGATCTGCAGGGTGGAGCCGATGAACATGTCGCAGGCATACAGGCCAGCGGTCTGTGAGAACGCGCGGTTGGAGCGCATGCTGCCATCGGCCCCGGTGAAGAACACGTCCGGGCGGGCCTGGATGTACTTCTCCATGCCCAGTTCGGACCCGAAGGAATGCACGGATTTGACGAAGCCGGACTCGATCGCCGGGATCAGCGCCGGATGCGGGTTGAGCGCCCAGTGGCTGCCGATCTTGCCTTTCAGCCCCAGCGACTCCGCATAGGTGGGCAGCAGCAGCTCAATGGCCGCGGTATCGAAGCCGATGCCGTGGTTGAGGCGCTGCACCCCGTATTCGGCGTAGATGCCCTTGATCGCCATCATCGCCATCAGCACCTGGATCTCGGAGATCTGCGCCGGATCACGGGTGAACAGCGGTTCGATGTAGTTGGGACGCGGTGCGAGGGTCACGAAGTCGACCCAGTCGGCCGGGATGTCGACGCGGGGAAGCGTGTCGACGATCTCGTTGACCTGGGCGATGACGATGCCGCCACGGAACGCGGTGGCCTCCACGATCACCGGGGTGTCTTCGGTATTGGGGCCGGTGTAGAGGTTGCCGTGGCGGTCGGCGGCCTGCGCGGCCACCAGTGCGATCTTCGGGGTGAGGTCGATGAAGTAGCGGCCGAACAGTTCAAGGTAAGTGTGGATGGCCCCGATATCGATGCGGCCTTCGGCCACCAGCGCCGCCAGCCGGCCGCCCTGCGGACCGGAGAAAGAGAAATCCAGCCGCGAGGCGATGCCCCGCTCGAACACATCCAGGTGCGAAGGCAACGACAGCACCGACTGCACCATGTGCAGATGATGCACCCGCGTGGGATCGACCTGTGCCAGCGACTCGGCGAGGAAATCGGCCTGCTTCTGGTTGTTGCCCTCCAGGCAGACGCGGTCGCCCGGTTCGATGACGGCCTCGAACAGGTCGGTCATGCGGGCATGCGGTACTACGCGCTGCAGTCCGGCCTCGGCGGCCCGCTGCAGGCGCTGTTGCCGTTGTTGCTCAAGGGTGTTCCAGACACGGGTCATGCCACTGACCTTGTAATTACGGAGTAATTACGACGCTACCACCGGATTCCGGGCCCTGCAAGCGCGAGTGCAGCAGGGACCGCAGCCACCACGAGGGTCTGCGGATGCGTATCATCCGTATCTTTGGCGTGCCGCCGGAGTCCTGCTTGACCTCTCTTCGCCCGATCAGTCCGATGGGCCGCGTGTTTGCGTGGACCGCCTTCTTCGAAGCCCTCACCTGGGCCGGCCTGCTGCTGGGCATGTGGCTGAAATACGGCCCGCAGACCACCGAGTCGGTGGTCTGGCTGTTCGGCCGCCTGCATGGGGTGGTCTTCATGGCCTACGTGGCGGTGACCGTGGTGGCTGCACTGCGCCTGCGCTGGCCGTGGTGGGCAACCCTGCTGGCGCTGGTGGCGGCGGTGCCGCCGCTGGTCACCCTGCCGCTGGAATGGTGGTTCCGCCGCCGCGGATTGTTGTCGGCCCAGCGCTGAGGCGCAGCCGCTCAGCGCACCGCACGCGCCGCGATGCCGACCAGCAGCAGGGCGATGGCCACCAGCACGAAGGCGACCACCAGGCTGCTCAGCTGGGCAACGAAGCCGACCAGCGCCGGGCCCGCCAGCACCCCGGCGTAGCCGAGCGTGGTGACCGCCGGAATCGCCAGGCTTTCCGGCATGGCCTTCTGGTTGCCGGCCAGGGTGAACAGCACCGGCACGATGTTGGCGCAGCCCAGGCCGACCAGCGCATAGCCGATCAGTGCCATCGGCAGCGTGCTGGCGAAGGTGGCCAACAGCAGGCCGGCGGCCGCCAGCGCGCCGCCGATCAGCACCGCACGCTGCTGGCCCAGCCACGCAACGGCGCGGTCACCGAACAGGCGGGTGACGGTCATCGCCACGGAGAACACCAGGAAGCCCAGCCCCGCGCGACCCGCCGGTACGCCCTGCACCTGGTTGAGGAACACCGCGCTCCAGTCCAGCATCACGCCCTCGCCGAGGAACGCGATGAAGCACAACAGGCCGATCAGCAGCACGATCCCGCGCGGAATGGCGAACATCGGCGCATCACCGGCGGCGCGCTCATCGCGCCAGTGCGGCGCGGCCACCAGCACCACCAAGGCCATCGCCGCCACCAGCAGGCAGGCGCCCACCCACGGCGCCACGCCGAGCGCGAGCAGGCCGGTCATCGCCGCCGCACCGACCGCCCCGCCGATACTGTAGAAGGCATGGAATCCGGACATCATCGGGCGCCGGGCATCGCGCTCGACCATCACCGCCTGCAGGTTCATGACGCAGTCGCAGGCGCCGATGCCCGCCCCGAACACGAACAGACTGAGTCCCAGGCTGACCGCCGACGGGGCGAGGGAAAGCAGCGGCAGGGTCAGGCCCGCCATCAGCAGGGTGGCCAGCATCAATGCGCGGCAGCCGAAGCGCGCGGCCAAGGCCCCGGCCACCGGCATCGCCAGCAGCGAGCCGGCGCCCAGGCACAGCAGGGTCAGGCCGAGGCCGCCTTCATCCAGGCCGGTGCGTGCCTTGGCGAAGGGAACCAGCGGGGCCCACGCCGCGATGGCGAAGCCGGGCAGGAAGAACACGGCGCGCGTGGCATGCTGCTGCCGCAGGGCGACAGACGGGGTAGCTGCAGACATCGGTAGGCTCGGTGAGGGAATCAGGAAGAGGGGGCGCCGCTGACGATCACGTCCAGCCCCTGCAGGCGCAGTGCATCGACCAGCGCGGCGGGCGCATCGGCTTCGACAAGCAGCACGTCAACCTGCTCGCGCGAGGCGATCCGATGACTGGCGATCGCGCCGAGTTTTTCATTGCTGACGACCACTACCATGCGGTCGGCGCAGCGCACGAGCGCACGCTTGAAGGCGGCTTCCTCGCCGTCCACCGCCCAGGCGGTGCCGTCGCGGTCGATCGCGCAGGTGCCGGCGAAACACACGTCCACGTGCAGCTCGGCGAGGCATTCCATCGCCTGGCTGCCGAGCACCGCACCGGAGCGTCGGTCCAGGCGGCCGCCGATCAGGCTGACCTCGATGCCTTCGCGCGCCATCAACAGCAGGGCGATGTCCGGTGCGTTGGTAACCACCCGCAGCTGCAGGTCACGCGGCAGCATCGCGGCGATGGCGCTGTTGGTCGATCCGGCATCCAGTGCGATGACCTCACCGTGGCGGACCAGGCCGGCCGCCTGTTCGGCGAGCGCCTGCTTGCGCGGCAGGTCCTGCTGCTGGCGCTCGGCCAGCGGCGGGAAGGTCGGAGTGAGTGGCAACGCGCCGCCGTGCACGCGGCGGCAAAGACCGCGCTGGGCGAGGTCGCGCAGGTCGCGGCGGATGGAATCCTCCGACACGCCGAACTGCAGCGCCAACGGCGAAGCAAGCACGCGGCCCTGTTCGCGCAGCAGCTGCAGGATGGCCTGCTGGCGCTCGCCGGGCAGGGTGTCCGCACTGTTCATTGGAACGGTGCCGTACGCGAGGGGGAGGGCATGGGCGAGCACGGGGTTTGGACGGATCGTCATGCTATCCAACCCATGCGGGTTCGTGCAATATCGTGCATCAGCGTGCATACGTATGCACTGAGGCGCTGCGCGTCCGTTGACCGTGCCGCGATCAACGGCGCCCGGGCAACGCGCTGGCGCCGCAACGTGATGCGCGCGAAAGTCATCCCATCGCGACGGCGCGACCGGTACGCTGAAGAGCATGATGGCGAAGGGAACCGGAAGGATGGTCAACGCATGGCGGTAGCACGGAGCGGCGCGGTGGTCGATGGGAGCGCGCCTGCGCTCGGGGACAGCTTCGGCCGTCGTTTCCCTTACCTGCGCCTGTCGCTCACCGAAGCCTGCAACTTCAGCTGCAGTTACTGCCTGCCCGATGGCTATCACGGCCAAGCCGGCCCGGGGTTTCTTGGCGTGGTGGAGATCCAGCGGCTGGTGCGCGGCTTCGCGGCACTGGGCATGCACAAGATCCGACTGACCGGTGGCGAGCCCAGCCTGCGCAAGGACCTGGAGCAGATCATCGAAGTGGTTGCTGCGGTGCCGGGGATCCGCAAGGTGGCCATCACCACCAATGGCACGCTGCTGCCCCGTCGGTTGCCCGGCTGGCATCGTGCCGGGCTGACCGCGCTCAACGTCAGCATGGACAGCCTGCGGCGCGATCGTTTCCATGCGCTGACCGGCCACGACCGGCAGCCGGAAATCCTGCAGGGCCTGCAGATGGCGCAGGCATTGGATATTCCGTCGGTGAAAGTCAATGCGGTGCTGCTGCGCGGGGTCAACGATGACGAGCTGCCGCAGTGGATGGACTTCCTGCGCGAGCGACCGGTCAGCGTACGCTTCATCGAACTGATGCGCACCGGCGACAACGAGGCCTATTTCCTGCAGCACCACCGGCGCGCGGACGAGGTCATCACCCAGTTGCTGGAGGCCGGCTGGAGCGAGCGCCCGCGGTATCCCGATGCGGGTCCAGCACGCGAGTTCGGCCATCCGGGCCACCGCGGCACGGTCGGCATCATCGCGCCGTACGCCCGTGATTTCTGCAGCAGCTGCAACCGCCTGCGGGTGACCGCGCGCGGTGACCTGCGGCTGTGCCTGTTCGGTGAGTTCGGCGTGCCGCTGCGCCCGCTGCTGCAGTCCGACGATGATTTCGATGCCCTGCTGGCGCGCATCACGACCCAGCTCGGGTTGAAGGCGGCCGGCCACGGCTTGCACCAGGGCCAGACCGGGTTGATCCCGCACCTGGCCTCCATTGGAGGATGAAACACAGCATGAGTGGTGAGATGAGCGCGGCCTTCCACATGGCCGATGTGCGTGACAAACGGATCACCCGACGTCGCGCGGTGGCGGTGGGCGAGCTGCTGGCCGGCCCACTGGCGTATCCGATGATCGTCGAGCGCCGCCTGCCCAAGGGCGACGCGCTGGTGATGGCTGAGATCGCCGGGCTGCAGGGCGCCAAGATGGCATCGGCACTCATGCCGCTGTGCCACCCGCTGCCGCTGGAACTGGTGCGCGTGCACTGTGCGCCGGTGCCCGGACGGCACGCCATCCGCGTATGGTGCGAGTGCGCCAGCGAGGCCCGTACCGGTGTGGAGATGGAAGCGTTGGCGGGGGTCAACGCGGCGCTTCTGACGCTGTACGACCTGACCAAACCAGTGGAACCGGCGCTGGAGATCAGTGGCGTGCGGCTGCTGTTCAAGGAGGGGGGCAAGCGCGGGGTATGGGTCCATCCGCAGGGCATGGATGCGCAGGAAACCGAACGCTTCGCCCCGCGTCCGCCGCTGCAGCTGCAGGGCGCGCGCAGTGCGGTGCTGACGCTGAGTGATCGTGCCAGTGATGGCCGCTATGAGGATCGTTCCGGGCCGGTGCTGGTGCAGGGCCTGCAGGCGTTGGGCGCGGAGGTCGCGTTCGCGGAGGTGCTGGCTGATGGCATCGAGCCGCTTGCTTCGCGCCTGCGCGCGCTGGCGGCCGAGGGCGTGCAGCTGTGCCTGTGCACCGGCGGCACCGGCCTGGGGCCGCGCGACCAGACGCCGGAAGCGCTGCAGTCGCTGGGCGGGCGACGGGTCGATGGGCTGGCGCAGATGCTGCGCGCGCTCAGTGCCCAGCACACGCCGATGGCCTGGCTCAGCCGCGCCGAGGTGGTGCAGCTGGACGGCATGCTGGTGTTCGCGCTGCCAGGCAGCCCGCGTGCCGCCGCCCAGTGCCTGGAGATGCTGGCGCCGTTGCTGGGCCATGCCCTGGCGATGGCGGCGGGCAGGGGGCACGCGTGATCGCCTATGCCGAGGCGCTGCGCATCGTGATGGACGCAGCGCCGTTGTTGCCGGACGAGCCGGTCGCGCTGGACCAGGCGTGCGGTCGTACGCTGTCCGCGCCTGTCTGCAGTCCGCAGTGCGTTCCTCCGTTCGACAATTCGGCGATGGATGGCTTCGCGCTGCGCCTGGACGGATCAACCGCCATGGCTGGTAGCGAATTCGAGGTATCGGGGTGGCAGGCGGCGGGCGATGCGGCGAGCGCCGCGGGCGGCGGCGCCTGCGAAATCATGACCGGTGCACGGCTTCCGGATGGCCTGGACAGCGTGGTGCCGGTGGAACAGGTGGATGTCCTGCGCAGCGAAGGCGGACGCCCGCTGCGCGTGCGCCTGCGCGCCGACGTGGCGCCGCGGCAGTTCGTGCGCCTGCGCGGCCAGGATGTGCAGTCCGGCGAGCAGGTGCTGGCGGAAGGCGAGTGCCTTGACCTCAATGCGCTGAGCCTGCTGCATGCCATCGGCGCGGGGCAGGTGAGGGTCAGGGTGCGTCCGCGTGCCGCCGTGATCGCCACCGGCAAGGAACTGGTCAGCCAGGCCGGCCAGGCACTGCAGTCCGGACAGATCCGTGACAGCAGCCGGCCCGCGCTGGTCGCCCGGCTGCAGTCGGCTGGTGCACAGGTGGTTGCCGATGCGCTGGTGGGTGACGAGGTGGCCGCCTTTGATGCGGCGCTGGACCGGGCGCTCGCGGCTGGCGCACACGTGGTGGTGAGTACCGGTGCGGTGTCTGCCGGCCGCTACGATTTCATTCCTGCCGCGTTGCAGGCGCGCGGGGCGCAGATCCTGTTCCACAAGGTGGCGATCCGTCCGGGCAAGCCGGTATTGTTCGCACGCCTGCCCTGCGGCGCGTTGTACTTCGGCCTGCCGGGCAACCCGGTATCGACCGCGGTCGGCCAGCGCTTCTTCGTTGAACCGTTGTTGCGCGGCATGCTCGGCCTGCCCGCGGAGGTTCCCTTGCAGTTGCCGCTGCTGGCCGCTGCGGAGAAACCGGAAGGCCTGCGCTTCCATGCGCGTGCGCGGGTTGAGATCGATGCCAGTGGGCAGCTGGGCGTGCGCGTGTTGGCCGGGCAGGAATCGTTCCGCCTGAAGTCATCGCTGCAGGCCAACGCCTGGGCGGTGCTGGATGAAGCAGGCGATCGGGCCCCGGCGGGAAGCCAGGTGCAGGTGGTGGGCTGGGGCCACGCGACGCCCCTGCAGTTGAATGGAGAGGATCAGGCATGAGGCAGGTGACGGTGCAGTTGTTCGGCGCGTTTTCCGAACTGGATCCCGGGCGCGAAATCGCCGTGGATGTGGCCGGCGGCCGGGTGGCGGACCTGCGCGCGGCGCTGCAAGCGCTGCTGCCGCTGCGCTGGCCCGCGTTCCGCGCCGGATTGCTGGAGTACTCCGCGTTCTCCGACCAGCAGCGGGTGTTGCGTGACGATGACGCGCTGCCCGATGACGGGCGCGTGGCGATCCTGCCGCCGGTAAGTGGAGGATGAGCATGCCAGGGCAGGATCAGTGGATGATCGTCGACCGCGCCAGCGCGGCCATCGACGTGGCCGCGGCGATCGCCTTCGTGTCCGATCCCGGCTTCGGCGGCATCGATGTGTTCATCGGCAAGGTACGCGACCTCAACCAGGGACGCGCCGTGCTGGGCATCACCTACGATCTGTTCGACCCGCTGGTCATGGCCGAGTTCGAACGACTGGTCGATGAGGTGCGCGGCCAGTTCGGGCCGCGGGTGAAACTCTACGTGGCACATGCCAAGGGCCGCCTGGCGGTCGGTGACACGGCGGTGGTGGTGGCCGCCGGAACGCCACACCGCGACGAGGCCTTCAAGGCCTGCCGCGCCCTGATCGAAGCGGTCAAGCACCGCAGTCCGATCTGGAAACAGGAGCATTACCAGGATGGCGACAGTGTCTGGAGCGAAGGCTGTTCGCTGTGCGATGCGCCGCTTCCGGGGCGTCACGCCGCCGAGCCGCCAGCGAGGCCTGCGTGATGAAATGCCTGCTCGCCGCCGCGCTGCTGCTCGGCGTATCCCCGCTGGCCAGGGCCGCCGAGCTGACCGTGTCGGCCGCCTCGAGCCTGACCGAAAGCTTCCGCGACATCGCAACCGCGTACCAGAAGGCACATCCAGGCACCCGGGTCGACCTGAACTTCGCCGCCTCCGGCGTGTTGCTGCAGCAGATCGCGCGCGGTGCCCCGGTGGACGTGCTGGCGTCGGCTGATGAAGCGACCATGGACCAGGCGGTGAAGGGCGGGCACGTGGACCCGGCCAGCCGCCAGGTCTTCGCGCGCAATGCGCTGTGGGTGATCGTGCCGCCGGACAGCCGCCTGCGCCTGACCGCGTTGCAGTCACTTGCGCAACCGGCGGTCACGCGGGTCGCCATCGGCAACCCGGACAGCGTGCCGGTGGGGCGCTATGCACGCGCCGCGCTGCAGTCGGCCGCTCTGTGGACGGCCGTGCAGCCCAAGGCGATCACCACCCAGAACGTGCGCCAGTCGCTGGACTACGTGGCGCGCGGCGAGGTGGACGCGGGTTTCGTCTATGCCACCGACGCGCGGGCGATGCCAGGCCGTGTCAAACGTGCGTTCCAGGTCCCGGTCAGCGCTGGCATCACCTATCCGCTGGCCGTGGCCTCGCACAGCGCCAGGGCGCGCGAAGCGCAGCGCTTCGTCGCCTTCGTGCAGTCGGCAGCAGGCCAGGCGATCCTGCGCCGGCACGGCTTCAGTGCACCCTGATCGATGGACCTTGACTGGAGCGCACTCGGGTTGTCGCTGAAGGTGGCCGGCTGGGCCACCGCGATCAACCTGCTGCTGGGCGTGGCGCTCGGCTGGCTGCTGGCGCGCCGCCGCTTCCCCGGGCGCGAACTGCTGGACACACTGCTGACCCTGCCGATGGTGCTGCCGCCGACCGTGCTCGGCTACTACCTGCTGGTGCTGATCGGGCGCAACGGCCCGCTCGGTGGGTGGCTGCAGTCCAGCTTCGGCATCAACCTGGTGTTCACCTGGCAGGCGGCCGTGATCGCCGCGGCGGTCGCGGCCCTGCCGCTGGTGTTCAAGCCGGCACGCGCGGCCTTCGAGGGCGTGGACGGGCAACTGGAGCAGGCGGCGCGCACGCTGGGCGCCAGCGAAGCGGCAGTGTTCTTCCGCATCACCCTGCCACTGGCCTGGCGCGGCATCCTGGCGGGTCTGTTGCTGGCCTTCGCCCGCGCGATGGGCGAATTCGGTGCCACGCTGATGGTGGCCGGCAGCATTCCGGGCCGCACCCAGACCCTGTCCATCGCGATCTACGAAGCGGTGCAGTCCGGCCAGGACGGACGCGCCAATGCCTTGGTGCTGCTGACCTCGGGGGTGTGCGTCGTGGTCCTGCTGATGGCGGCCCGGCTGGTCGGTGGACGGCGCCGGGAGGTCCGCGATGTGGCTTGACGCGGACATCCAGCGCCACCTGCATGCCTCGGGCGAACATTTCCGTCTGCAGGTGCACCTGCAGTGCACGCCGCGTCGCGTGGTGCTGTTCGGTCCCTCCGGGGCGGGCAAGAGCCTTACCCTGAAAGCAGTCGCCGGGTTGCTCACGCCTGATGCCGGTCGCATCGTGCTCGACGGCCAGGTGCTGTTCGATTCCGATGCCGGGATCTGCCTGCCCGCACGCGCTCGGCGGCTGGGTTACGTGTTCCAGGATTACGCGCTGTTCCCGCACCTCAGCGTGCGCCAGAACGTGGCCTTCGGCGTGCAGCGCGGATGGTGGAACGCACGGCGTGGCAGTCGCCATGCCGAGGTCGAGCACTGGCTGCGCGTGCTGCGCATCGACCGCCTGGGTGACCTGCTGCCGTCGCAGATTTCAGGCGGACAACGGCAGCGCGTCGCGCTTGCCAGGGCGCTGGTGACGCGTCCCCGTGCGCTGTTGCTGGATGAACCCTTCGCTGCATTGGACCACGATCTGCGTGCGCACCTGCGCATCGAACTGCAGGCCGTGCTCGACCAGGCCGGCGTGCCGCTGTTGCTGATAAGCCACGATCCAGAGGATGTGGCCGTGTTCGGTGAGCAGGTCCTGCATCTGCTTGACGGCCGTCCGGCAGCGGCCGGCGGACGCGTGCTTCACCACCGCTCAGAGCCGCCGGTGCGGTAACGCGCGGGGCCGCGCGGTTCGCGGAAATCGCCGCGCACACGACCCGCTGCGCGGTGCACACGACGCGCGAATCTGAAATCTTCAGCCAATCGGTGCGCGGATGCATCGCCGCGCACTACGGCGCTGTCGGCGCGCGGGACGTGGCGATACTGGCCGCTGAAGCTGTTCAGACGATCGGCTCATGCGGCGATGTTCGTCGCACATCACGCGATGTCACAAAGACAACGCAGCGATTTCACGAAGGTTTGATTGATCGCAGGTATAGATTCACTGCAAGAGCTTCGCCAGCGTCCCCCACGCCCGCGCCGACTTTCCCTTTAGGCCCCGCTGCTTCCTGGCGGCTGGGCACGCCATTCTGCACGCCCTTCGAGCTACCTGATGAACACCATTGCCCCATTCAGTCGTCCGTCGCCGTCACCTGTCGCGCGCAAGGCGAGCCAGCGCCTGCGCCGGCGCGATGTGCGCGGTAGGTTCGTCCCCACCCTGGCCTCGATGGACCGCGGCGAGCCGGTGCTTTTCGTGGTGTCGGAGATGGCGGATTTCATCAAGGCCGGTGGCCTGGGTGATGTCGCCGCCTCGTTGCCGCGCGCACTGCGCAGCGCCTGTGATGTCAGGGTGCTGATTCCCGGCTATCCGGAAGTCCTGTCACGCCTGCGTTCGATCGAAGTGGTCGGCAGCGTGGCGCCGCGGGGCCACCTGCCGGCCTGCCGCATCGGGCGTGCACTGCAGAGCGACGGGTTGCCGATCTATGTCCTGTTGAACGGCCCGTTGTTCGATCGCGAAGGGTCGCCCTACGTGGACGCCGCAGGCAAGGAATGGAAGGACAACGCGATCCGCTTTGCGACGCTCTCGCACGCAGCGGCGGAAATCGCCGCCGGCCGCACCGGGATGGACTGGGCCCCGGGGCTGCTGCACCTCAACGACTGGCCCACCGCGCTGGCGGCTGCCTACGTGCGCTGGGACGGCACCGAAGTGGCCACCTTGTTGACCATCCACAACCTCGCCTACCAGGGACTGTTCCCGTATGCGCTTGCAGAGGCGCTGGGGATCCCGGCCGAACACCTGGAGGAAATGCATTTCTTTGGACACATGTCCTTCCTGCAGGCCGGCATCGTCAATGCCACGCGCTTGAACACGGTGAGCCTGCACTACGCCGAGCAGATCACCGCGCCGGCCGACGGCTGCGGGCTGGACGCGCTGTTGGCGCGGCGCGCCGCGCGCGGGCACCTGAGCGGCATCGTCAACGGCATCGATGCAAGCTGGGATCCGCGTTCGGATGCGCATCTGAGCGCGCACTTCAGCGTGCAGCAGTGTGCCGGCCGCGCCGCCAACGCGGCCAGCGTGCGGCAGGCGTTCGGCCTGCGCGACAGTGACGGTCCGCTGTTCGCGGTGGTCAGCCGGCTGGTGCACCAGAAGGGGCTGGACATCACCTGCGACGTCGCGCCGCAGATCATCGCCGCCGGTGGCCAGCTGGTGGTCATCGGCGGCGGCGAGCCGCAGGTTGAAGAACAGGTGCGCGCGCTTGCGCGGCGCTTCCCGGGGCAGGTCGGTGCCTGGATCGGTTTCGACGAACAGCTGGCGCGGCAGATGTTCGCCGGTGCGGATTTCCTGTTGATGCCTTCGCGGTTCGAGCCATGTGGGCTCAGCCAGATGTATGCGCAGCGTTTTGGCTGCCTGCCCATCGCCCACGCCACTGGCGGACTGGTGGACACCGTGGACGACGGGGTGACCGGGTTCCTGTTCAACGAGCCCACCGCCAACGTCATGCGCCGCTGCGTTGAGCGTGCACTGCGCACCTTCCGCATGCCCAGCCTGCTGCGTTCGATGCAGCGCGCGGCGATGCTGCGGCCCAGTGGCTGGGATATCGCCGGACGCCAGTACCTCGACCTGTATCGGCAGGCACGGGTGGCCGCATGATGGAGGGTGAGCGCGTGCGGGAGTCCGCCATCGCACAGGAACCTGTCGAAGCGACGGTGACAGAAACGCTTCCGGCCGCGCTGCAGGCGCTGTCGCGGGGTGAACCGGCCGATCCCTTCGCCTGGCTGGGCGTGCACGGCGACGGCAACGGCGGATACCTGCTGAGGACTCTGCTGCCCGGTGCGCTTGCCGTGCATGCCCGGCTGCCCGGCGAGCCCCCGGGGCGGGCCATGGCGGCGGCAGCAACATGCGATGGTCTGTTCCAGCTTGCCGTCGCCGGCCCTGGACGGGCCAGCCTGCGCATTACCTGGCCCGACGGCGAGCAGCGGCTGGACGATCCTTACGGCTTCTGGCCCGTGCTGCCGGACGACGTGCTGGATGGCGTGCGCGCCGGTGATGGCGAAGCCATGCGCGCGCTCGGAGCGGTTCCCATGCAGGTCGACGGCGTCGATGGGGTGCGGTTTGCGGTCTGGGCGCCGAACGCGCGGCGGGTCGCGCTGGTGGGCGAGTTCAACAGCTGGGACGGCCGTCGCCATCCCATGCGCCTGCGTCACGATGCGGGCGTCTGGGAACTGTTCCTGCCCGATATCGCCGCCGGTGCGCGCTACAAGTTCCGCATTACCGGGGCGGATGGGGTGGTGCTCGCCGACAAGGCCGACCCCATGGCGCGCTGGGCCGAGCTGCCCCCGGCCACCGCCTCGCGGGTCGCCCCCGCGGCGCAGCGCGAGTGGCAGGACGGCCAGTGGATGCAGCAGCGCAGTGCCTGTTCGGACGCGCCGTTGTCGATCTATGAGGTGCACGCCGGCTCCTGGCAACGCGACGGCGAAGGCCACGAACTGGACTGGAACGCGCTGGGCGACCGGCTGATTCCGCACGTCCAGGCGCTTGGCTTCACCCACATCGAACTGTTGCCGGTGAGCGAACATCCCTTCGGCGGTTCGTGGGGCTACCAGCCACTCGGCATCTATGCCCCGACCGCGCGCCACGGCACGCCGGATGATTTCGCGCGTTTCGTGGAACGCTGCCACCTGGCGGGAATCGGCGTCATCGTCGATTGGGTGAGTGCGCATTTCCCCAACGACGCACACGGCCTGGAGCGCTTCGACGGCACCGCGCTGTATGAGCACGCCGACCCGCGGGAAGGCTTCCACCAGGACTGGCACACCCTGATCTACAACTACGGTCGCAATGAAGTGGCGGCCTACCTGATAGGCAGTGCGCTGGAGTGGATCGAGCGTTTCCACATCGACGGGTTGCGCGTGGACGCGGTGGCTTCGATGCTGTACCGCGATTACAGCCGCAGCGACGGAGAGTGGGTGCCCAACGAGCACGGCGGGCGTGAGAACCTGCAGGCGGTGGCCTTCCTGAAACAGATGAACGCCACGCTGCGCGGCCGTTTCCCGCAGGTGATGGTGATCGCCGAAGAATCCACCGCCTGGCCCGGTGTCACCGCGCCGGTGGAGCAGGGCGGCCTGGGGTTCACGCATAAATGGAACATGGGCTGGATGCACGATTCGCTGCGCTACATGCAGCATGATCCGGTGCACCGCCAGCATCACCACAGCGAGATGACCTTCGGCCTGGTGTATGCGTTCTCCGAACGCTACGTGCTGCCGCTGTCCCACGATGAGGTGGTGCACGGGAAAGGGGCCCTGCTGGCGCGGATGCCGGGCGATGACTGGCAGCGCTTCGCCAACCTGCGCGCCTATTACGCGCTGATGTGGGCGCACCCGGGCAGCAAACTGCTGTTCATGGGCGGCGAGTTCGGGCAGAGCCACGAGTGGAACCACGGCGAAGCGCTCGACTGGGAGCAGGCTGCACGCCCGCTCAACCAGGGGCTTGCACGGTTGGTCGGTGACCTGAATCAGCTGCTGCGCCGGCATCCGGCGCTGCATCGTGACGAGCAGGATGAGCGCACCTTCGAATGGAGCATCGGCGATGACCACGCCAACAGTGTGTTCGCCTTCGTGCGCCACGATCCGCAGGGGCTGACGCCGCCGTTGCTGGTGGTCAGCAACCTGACCCCGCTGCCCCGCCATGGCTACCGCGTCGGCGTTCCGCGCGCGGGGCGATGGCGGGAGGTCCTCAACAGCGACAGCATGTTCTACGCCGGCAGCAACGTCGGCAACGGCGGCGCGCTGGCGACCGAGCCGCAGGCGATGCACGGTCAGCCGCACTCGCTGCAGCTGACCCTGCCGCCGCTGGCCACGCTTTACCTGCAGGTGGATGCATGACGGCAGCGGCAAAGGAGCGATTGGGTGCATGGCCGCTTGGGGACGGACGTTACTGCTTCTGCCTGTGGGCGCCCGACGCACGTGAGGTGGCGCTGGTGCTGGATGGCGAAGTACGCGCGATGTCGCCGGGCGAGGACGGCTGCTTCCGCGTGGAGGCCAGCGGCAGCAGCGGGACACCCTACCGGTTCCTGATCGACGGCCAGGCGCAGGTGCCTGATCCTGCCTCGCGCTGGCAGCCGCATGGCGTGGAAGGCGCCAGCGCGCTGCTGCCCGACGATGGCCATGTGTGGCAGGCGTGCTGGGAAGGCCGGCCGTGGCAGGAACTGGTCATCTACGAAGTGCACCTGGGGTGCAGCGGGGGCATTGCCGGCCTGAAGGCCCAGCTGCCTGCGTTGGCGGCGATGGGCATCACCGCGTTGGAGCTGATGCCGGTGGCGCAGTTTCCCGGCCGACGCAACTGGGGCTATGACGGTGTGTTCCCGTATGCACCGGCCGAAGCGTATGGGCATCCGGATGAGCTGAAGGGATTGGTCGACGCCGCCCACGCGCACGGCATGGCGGTGCTGCTGGACGTGGTCTACAACCATTTCGGTCCGCAGGGAAACCTGCTGGCCAGCTACGCTTCGGCCTTCTTCAACGACCAGGCGCCGACACCCTGGGGCGAAGCCATCGACTTCAACCAGCCCCAGGTCAAGCGCTTCTTCGTCGACAACGCGCTGATGTGGCTGCAGGAGTATCGCTTTGACGGCCTGCGGCTGGATGCGGTGCAGGCGATCACCCCGAACGCGTTCCTCGGCGAGCTGCTGCAGGCCATCCGCGCCGGCTGCGCCGACCGGCCGCACGTGCATCTGGTGCTTGAAAACGAGCGCAACCAGGCATCGTGGCTGCGCCAGGGGTACCAGGGGCAGTGGAATGACGACCTGCACAACGCACTGCATGTGATGCTCACCGGTGAGTCCGAAGGCTACTACGCCGACTATGCCGGGCGCGCCCCGCAGCTGCTTGCGCGGGCGCTTTCGGAAGGCTTCGCCTGGCAGGGCGAGCGCAACCACAAGGGCGAACTGCGTGGCGAGCCGAGCGCCGACGTTGCCCCCCAGCATTTCGTGATCTTCGCCCAGAACCATGACCAGATAGGCAACCGGGCGCTGGGCGAGCGACTGGTCTCGCTGGTGCCCGCCGATCACGCACGTGCCGCGCTGGCGCTGGTCCTGCTGGTACCGATGGTGCCGCTGCTGTTCATGGGTGAACCGTGGCAGGCCGGGCAACCGTTCCTGTTCTTCACCGATTACCTGCCGCCGCTGGACGAGGCGGTGCGGGAAGGCCGGCGGCGCGAGTTCGCCGGATTCGCGGCATTCGCCGACGCGGCCCAGCGGCAGCGGATTCCCGATTCCAATGCACGCTCCACCTTCGAGGCGTCCCGTGTCGCCCTGCCGGCGGCAGACGATGCGCAGGCCGCTGGGCATCTGGCCGTGTTCTCCACACTGCTGTCGTTGCGCCGCCGCTATCTGCAGGCTGGGCTTGCGCATGCGCGCCCGCTGGGTGCCCGCGTACTCGGGCCGGGTGCCGTGCAGGCGGGCTGGCAGCTGCCCGATGGCGAGTGGTGGGTCGCGCTGAACGTCGGCGATGCTGCGCTGGGGCATGAACTTCCCGACGGGACACTGGTATGGCAACAACAGGACGCAGCGCCCGGGCAGATCGCCGCCGGCAGCGTGTGCGTGCATTGGGTGCCGCGATGAGCAGCCACCACGCGCTGCTGCTGCGCGCGGCAGAGGCCGGCCTGCAGGTCCGTTGGACCGACGTGGCCGGCGTCGAGCGGGAGGTCGCACCGGACGTGGTCGAAGCGGTGCTGAGGTCGCTGGCAGACAGTGTCGGTGCAGCAGGCACCGCCCCGCCTCTGCTGACCTGCGTGGTTGGGCAGGCCCTGTCGGTGCCCGGCGCGGGCAGCGGCGAAGCGCACTGGATTGCAGAAGATGGCACAGCGCAACCGGCGCGGCAGACAGGGGTAGGGCAGTGGCAGGCGCCCCCGACGCCCGGCTATTGGCACTGGGCCCAGGGCTCGCGCCTGCAGGCTGTGGCGGTGGCGCCGCAGCGCAGCTGGTTTCCCGGACCAAGCACCGGGTGCCGTCACTGGGGTGTCGCCGCGCAGGTCTACAGCGTGCCCGCAATCGGGGACGGCGGGATCGGTGACAGCGGCGGCATCGCGGGCTGGATCCCGCGCCTGCGCGCGCACGGGGCCACGGCGATCGCACTGTCGCCGATCCACGCCAGCATGCCGATCCGCAGCGGCTTCAGTCCCTATTCGCCGAGCGACCGGCGCTGGCTTGAACCCCTGCACGGTGCCCCGCTCCAGCAGCTTCCCGAGGCCGCCGCGGCGGTACGCGCTGCGGATCCGGAACTGGATGCGCGGCTTGCCGCGCACGAAGCCGATGAGCAGATCCGATGGGCCGATGCGGCCGCTGCCAAGTGGCAGTGGATCGGCCGGTTGCCGGCCTGGTTGCAGACCCATCGTCCCGGACAGTGGCGCCAGATCGAATCCGAACTGGCAGCCGGTGGTGCGCCGTTGGCCTCATGGGCGGCCCAGACCGCGGCGTTGTCGCGCAGCCCGGTGTCCCTGCAGGCGTTTGGCCAGTGGTTGGCGCAGGCCAGCTGGCGCCAGCTGCAACACGACGCGCGCCAGGACGGCATGGCGATCGGCCTGATCGCCGACCTTGCGGTGGGCTTCGATCCGGCCGGTGTCGAGGCGCAGGACAACGCAGCTGCCGTACTGCAAGGCCTGGAACTCGGCGCGCCACCGGATGCGTTCAATCCGCATGGCCAAGCGTGGGGCATCACCGGCTATGCACCGGGCGCGCTGCGCGCCCAGGGCTACGCGCCGTTCATCACCCTGCTGCGTGCAGTGATGGCGCAACGCGGCGGAGTCCGCATCGACCATATCCTGGGGCTGCTGCGGCTGTGGGTGTTGCCGCGCGGCGCAGGTGCCGGGCAGGGCATCTATCTGCGCTACCCCTTCGATGACCTGCTCAACCTGCTGGTGCTTGAGTCCTGGCGCAACCACTGCGTGGTGATCGGCGAAGACCTGGGCGTGGTACCGCCGGGCATCCGTGATGCGCTCGCCGCGCGCGGCGTGCTGGGCATGGAAGTGCTCGCCTTCAACCGCGATGAACAGGGTTTCCTGCCCACTGCGCAGTGGCGGGAATCGGCCGTGGCGATGTCCTCCACCCATGACCTGCCGCCGGTGGCGGGCTGGCTGCAGGGCCGCGACCTGCAGTGGCGCAGGCGGCTGGGCTGGAACGACGAAGACGCCGACCAGACGCAAACGGTACAACGCCACGCCGAGGTCCAGCAGCTGGCTGCACGGGTACGCGCCGAAGGCGTGGACAGCGGAGACCTGCAGCGCGATGCGCTGGCACTCACCGCGCGCGCACCCTCCGTACTGGCCCTGCTGCCGCTGGAAGATGCCACGGCGAGCATCGAACAGCCGAACCTGCCCGGCACCGTGGAAGCGCATCCCAACTGGTGCCGCCGGATGCCACCGCACGGTGATGCCGCGGCAGTCGAAGGACGGCTGGCGGCCTTCGCCGCACAGCGCAGGCAGGGAGCCACTGCATGACCACGCTGCGCGCCACCGTTCGCCTGCAGCTGCACGCCGGCTTCGATTTCGATGCGGCGGCTGCCCAGGTCGACTACTTCGCCCGGCTGGGCATCAGCCACCTGTACCTGTCCCCGATTGCCAGCGCCGTGCCGGGGTCGACGCACGGCTATGACAATGTCGATCCCACCCGCATCAGCCCGGAGCTGGGCGGCGAGCAAGGCTTCCATCGACTGTCCGATGCCGCCCGGCAGCATGGAATGGGCATCCTGCTGGACATCGTGCCCAACCACATGGCGGTACATCCCGCCAATCCGTGGTGGAACGACGTGCTGCGCAATGGCCGGCGCAGCGCCCACGCAGGGTGGTTCGACATCGACTGGGACGCCCCGGAATGCGACGGCAGGGTGTGGCTGGCCGTGCTGGACAGGCCACTGGCTGCCGCCCTTGCGGACGGCGTGCTGGATCTGGACATCGGTGGAGAAGGGCCCTGCCTGCGCCACCACGATCTGGCACTGCCGCTGTCGCCGCTGAGCCATCCGGCACAGGCGGACAGCTGGCCTGCATGGATCGCGCGTTGCCGGCGCAGCCCGCAGCGCATGCAGGATGTGCTGCAGCGGCAGGCGTATCGTCTGGCCTGGTGGCGCACCGGCGCCGACCGCACCAATTACCGTCGCTTCTTCGACATCGATGGCCTGGTCGCGCTGCGCATGGAGGTCCCGGAGGTGTTCGACGCCGTCCACGCGTTGCCGCTGCGCCTGGTCGCCGAGGGACATGTCGACGGCCTGCGCGTGGACCATGTGGATGGGTTGGCTGATCCGCAGGGGTACCTGGGTCGGCTGCGCAGCGGCCTGGATCAGGCTGCCAGCGCATCCGGTCGCCCCGCCGGGGCGATCACCCTGCACGTAGAGAAGATCCTGGCCGATGACGAGGCGCTTCCATCCGACTGGGCCTGCGACGGGACCACCGGCTACGACTTCATGGACCAGGTCGGGGCGCTGCTGCACGACAGCGACGCCGGACCTGCGTTGCACGCACTCTGGCAGTCGGCCAGCGGCGACGCACGCAGCTTCGACCAGCACCAGCAGCAGGCACGCCTGCAGATGCTGCAGGGTTCGCTGCGTTGCGACTTCGACCGGTTGCTGCGGTTGCTTGATGCCCAACGGCGGGCCGATCCCGCCGCAGCCGAGATCACCGGCGGCATGCTGGAACGGGCCGTACGCGCGCTGCTGCAGCACTTCCCGGTCTACCGCACGCATGGGCTGCGCTCGGCAGCGGATCGGGCGTGGCTGGCGCGTGCCGCCGATGCCGCCGCCGCCCAGCTGGGGGACGGTGACCGCGCCGCGCTCGAGCAGCTGTGTGCCTGGTTGCACGGGAATCCCGCCGTGCTGACCCGGTTTGAACAGCTGACCGCACCGCTGAATGCCAAGGCGGTTGAAGACACCGCCTTCTATCGCTACGGGCGGCTGCTGTCGCGCAACGAGGTCGGCAGTGACCCGGGCAGGCTGCACCTGCCGCTGCAGGAGTTCCTGCTGCGGGCACGGCAACGCGCGCAGCAGTGGCCGCGCGCGTTGCTGGCAGTGGCCACGCACGACCACAAGCGCGGCCCGGACGCGCGTTGTCGCCTGGCCGCGGTGAGTTGCAACCTGCCGCACTGGTCAGCCCGGTTGGCGCACTGGAACGAGCTCGCCACGCAGGCCGGTCGGCCGTGTCCGCTGCCGGGCGGAGAAACCCTGATGCTGTGGCAGACGCTGCTGGCAAGCTGGCCCCTGCAGGCCGAGCGCGTGGATGCCGGGTTCATCGGCCGCGTCGACGGGTGGTTGCAGAAGGCCCTGCGCGAAGGCAAGCAGGTAAGCAGCTGGAGCGATCCGGACCACGCGCTCGAACAGGCGGCCTCGGACTGGCTGGCATGGCTGGGCAGCAGCCCGCAGGCGGCGTCGCTGCGCTCGGCCCTGGACGCGTTCGCCCATGCCCTCGCCCCGCACGCCGCGCGGCTGGGGCTGGTCCAGCTGGCGCTGCAGCTGTGCTGCCCCGGCGTGCCCGATCTGTACCAGGGCAACGAAGGCTGGGACACCAGCCTGGTGGACCCGGACAACCGACGCGAGGTCGACTACCTGCAGCGGCGGGCATGGCTCGGCTCGCCGCCGGGCTGGCAGCAGGCCCTGCAGGAGGACTGGAGCGGGGGCAGTGCCAAGGCGCTGCTGCTGGCGACCCTGCTCCGCCATCGCGCTGCGGTGCCGTCGCTGTTCGTCGATGGCTCGCTGACGCTGCTTTCTGCCAGCGCCGGCGCGTGGGTACTGTCGCGACAGGTCGGTGACCACCAGCTGCTGCTGGTGCTCGACACGTCGGCACGGCTGGAAACGCCCCTGGCGCCGGGCACGCTGCTGCGTCGCGAGGATACCGGGCGCGGCCGCGTCAGCCTGCCGGCGGGCCACTGGCGCAGCCTGCTGGACGCGCGCCGCTGCGAGGGCGGGACTGACATCGAGGCAGATGCGCTGCTGGACGGGGCGCCGCTGGCGATATGGGTATTGGACAACGGAGAGGATGATGGACGCTGAGGAACGCGAACGGCGTACGGCCGCGCTGGCCCACCAGATATGGGAGGCCGAAGGGCGCCCGGATGGCCAACAGGTACGCCACTGGCAGATGGCCGAACGGCTGGTGCTGGCCGATATCGAAGCCGCGCATGGCAAGCAACCGGAGGAGGCAGCCGTTGGCGCTCCGTAAATGGACACAGACCTCGCGCGTGCGCGAAGGCCTGCCGTATCCGCTGGGTGCAAGCTGGGATGGACTGGGCGTCAATTTCGCCCTGTACTCGCGGCATGCCACCAAGGTGGAGCTGTGCCTGTTCGATGCCCGCGGGCGCGAGAAGGAACGCATCGCGTTGCCCGAGTACACCGACGAAATCTGGCACGGCTACCTGCCCGATGCCCGTCCCGGCCAGCGGTATGGCTATCGGGTGCACGGGCCCTATGCGCCGGACGCGGGCCATCGTTTCAACCCGAACAAGCTGCTGCTCGACCCGTATGCCAAGCAGATCGTCGGCGAGCTCAAGTGGGCGCCCCACCTGTTCGGTTACACCATCGGCCACCGCGACCGCGACCTGAGTTTCGACCGGCGTGACAGCGCCGCCTACATGCCGCGCTGCGCGGTGGTCGACCCCGCTTTCAGCTGGGGCAATGAACGCGCGCCCGCCACGCCCTGGGACCGCACGGTGATCTACGAAGCGCACGTGCGCGGACTCACCATGCGCCACCCGTCTGTGCCGCTGGACGAGCGGGGCACGTTCTCGGCGCTGCGCCACGATGCGCTGGTCGATCACCTCACGCACCTGGGCGTGACCGCGGTGGAGCTGCTGCCGGTGCATGCCTTCATCGATGACCAGTACCTGCTGGAGCAGGGCCTGCGCAACTACTGGGGCTACAATTCGATCGGCTTCTTCGCACCGCACCCGCGTTACCTGTCGCAGGGTACGGTGGCGGAGTTCAAGCAGATGGTGGCCCGCATGCACCATGCCGGGCTGGAAGTGATCCTGGACGTGGTCTACAACCACACTGCCGAAGGCAACGAACTGGGCCCGACGCTTTCGTTCAAGGGCATCGACAACACCAGCTACTACCGGCTGGGCGATGAGCGGCGTTACTACATCAACGACACCGGCACCGGCAATACCTTCGACCTGACCAACGCTGGTGCGCTGCGCATGGTGATGGATTCGCTGCGCTACTGGGTCACCGAAATGCGCGTGGACGGATTCCGCTTCGACCTCGCCACGATCCTGGGACGCGAGAAGCATGGCTTTGATCCGTCCTGCAGTTTCCTCGACGCGGTACGCCAGGATCCGGTGCTGAGCCAGGTCAAGCTGATCGCCGAGCCGTGGGACATCGGCCCGGGCGGTTACCAGCTCGGCGCCTTCGCTCCGGGCTGGGCCGAGTGGAATGATCGTTTCCGCGACACCAGCCGCGCGTTGTGGCGGGGCGACGGTGGCCAGCTTCCCGGCTTCGCCGCACGCTTCACCGGGTCGGCCGACCTGTTCGACCACCATGGGCGCCGTCCCTCGGCGAGCATCAACTTCATCACCGCCCATGACGGATTCACGCTGCACGACCTGGTGAGCTACCAGCACAAGCACAACCTGGCCAACGGTGAAGACGGACGCGACGGGCACGGCCACAACCTGTCCAGCAACCATGGCGTGGAAGGAGAGACCGACGATCCCTCGATCCTGGCCCTGCGCGCGCAGCAGATGCGCAACCTGCTCGCCACGCTGCTGCTTTCGCAGGGCACCCCGATGCTGTTGGCGGGCGACGAGTTCGGCCACACCCAGCACGGCAACAACAACGTGTACTGCCAGGACAACGAACTGGCCTGGATCGACTGGGAGCGCGCGGAACAGCCGGCCGCGCAGGCGCAGGCTGCGTTCGTGCGGCGCCTGTTGCTGCTGCGCCGCCGCTATGGACTGCTGCGGCGCAACCGGTTCCTGCGCGACGCCGGGCAGCAGAGCGGTGACATCCATTGGCTGACGCCGGAAGGCCACCGCATGCAGGAAGCCGACTGGCACGACGGCGAGCGCAGGGCGTTGACCATCGTGCTGGACGGTCGCAGCCCGGCGCCGGTGCACGCGTCCGGCCGCAACGTCAGCCTGGCGCTGCTGATCAATACCGGCGCCTCGCCGCAGGGATATCGGGTCACCCTGGATGGCATGGAATTCCGCAAGGTGCTGCTGCAGACGCCGGAGCTGCCACTGCAGCAGGATGACGAGGGGCAATGGGAACTGCCCGGCCACAGCCTGTGCCTGTTGGCGGCGAGCAGCGGTTGAAGGCGGCGGGGGTGGCGCATCCGGTGGACGCGCCGCCTCCCCACCCACCACGTCAAAGCGCAACCAACCTTCCCGTCACGTTCCGTTGCGGTGCACTGCGTCCATCATCGTGCTGTATTCATGGCGCCGCGATGTGGCGGGGCTACTTCTGGAGGCAGTGTGTGACGGTGACGAACGTGGACAATGGCGGGCTGGCGGGCAAGCGGATACTGGTCGCCGAAGACGAATACAACATCGCCATGTTCCTGGTGGAATATCTGCAGATGAAGGACGTCGACGTGGTCGGTCCTGCCGGAAACCTGAAGGCGCTCGATGCGCTGCTGGATGCGCAGCCGGTGGACGGCGCGCTGCTGGACATCAATCTCGGCGGGGAGCTGGTGTATCCGCTGGCGGACCGCCTGCGCGATGGCAACGTGCCCTTCGTGCTGACGTCGGGGTACGACGACAACGTACCTGAGCGCTTTGCCGACGCTCCGCGCTGCGGCAAGCCCTATCGCCTGGAAGCCCTGACCCAGGCTCTGGAACAGGCACTGCAGGCACGCCGCGTTCCCGGCAGCAGCTGACTTGGCCATGGCCAGCCATCTTGATCCGCGCCTCGCGCCGCAGCCCGGCCGCCCGGTCGATCATGCCGGCGTGATGGCCACAGGCGCCCGCGGCGGGATGCGCGAGCGCATCCAGGGCCACGACTGGGCTGCGTCCCCGCTGGGGAGCATGGATGACTGGCCGCCGCACCTGCGCGCCTGCGTGGACCTGATGGCTGCGCACGGCTTTCCGATGATCGTGCTGTGGGGCCCCGACCTGCTGCAGATCTACAACGACGGGTATGCCGAAATCATGGCGGACAAGCACCCCGGCGGGCTTGGCCAGCCGACCGCGGAATGCTGGCCGGAAGTCTGGCACATCAATGAACCGCTGTACGAACAGGTGTGGCAGGGCGAGACCCTGACATTTTCCGACAAATGCTATCCGCTGCGCCGGCACGGCCGGTTGCAGGATGTGTGGTTCACCATCACCTACAGCCCGATGCGCGACTGCGATGGCTCCATCGGGGGCGTGCTGGTGACCATGTTCGACACCACCGCCGAGCACGTGGCGCGGGTGGAGCGCGAGCGCACCGAACGTGAGCTGCGCCGCACGAACGCGTCACTGCAGGCCAACGAGGAACGGTTCCGCCAGTTCGCCGCCGCGTCGTCCGATGCGCTGTGGATCCGCGATGCCGGCAGCCTGGACACCGAGCTGCTGAGTACCGCCTTCGACGCGGTCTACGGGCTGCCCGCCGGGCAGGCGTCAGGCGCGCTGCGCTGCTGGGCGGCGCGGGTGGTGCCCGATGACCGGCAGGCCGCCATCGACGCGGTAACCGGTGTGCGCGATGGCCTGCCGCGCATCCACGAGTTCCGCGTGCAGCGCGAGGACGACAGCCAGTTCCGCTGGGTGCGCGACACCGTGTTTCCCCTGTTCGACCAGCACGGACGGGTGACCCGGATCGCGGGAATCGCCCGCGATGTCACCGACGAACGACGCTGGGCGGAACACCAGTCGGTGCTGGTGGCCGAACTGCAGCACCGGGTCCGCAACATCATGGCCACCATCGGCTCGATCACCCTGCGTACCCGCGAATCGGCCACCAGCGTGGACGACTATGCGCAGCGGCTGTCAGGCCGGGTGATGTCGCTGGCGCGAACACAGACGCTGCTGACCCGCGCCGGCAACGTCGGCATCGATCTGTGGGGCCTGCTCAACGACGAGCTGTCTTCTTCCTCCTGCGGCGCGCAGCGGGTTGTGCTGCAGGGACCGACCGTGATGGTGCCGCCGAAGGCTGCCGAGGTGATGTCGCTGGCCGTCCACGAACTGGCCACCAATGCGCTCCGCCATGGTGCCCTGCGCGATCCGGACGGCAGGCTGGAGGTCAGCTGGGCGGTGCGCGAGGACCCGCAGCAGCAGCGTTGGGTCGACCTGCACTGGGTCGAAACCCATGGCGCGCGGCCTGGGTGGGAGCCCCCGGCCCGCCGCGGCTTCGGCACCTCGCTGATCGAAGACCGGATTCCGTATGAGCTGGAAGGCGAGGGCCATCTGCAGGTGGCTGCCGAGGGTACCGAAGCACGCATTTCCTTCCCGCTGCGGCATCGTGACAGCATCCTGCAGACCGATGCGCCGCAGGGTACGGCCATTGCCGGCGGTTCGGTCGACCTCGGCGATGCCGGGCTGCTGGCCGGCCATCGCGTCCTGGTGGTGGAGGACGATTTCTATCTCGCCCATGACACCGCCACTGCGCTGCGCAGCGCAGGCGCCGTGGTGCAGGGACCGTGCTCGACCCTGCAGGCCGCGCTGCAACGGCTGGATGGCGGCGGGGTGGATGCGGCGGTGATCGACATCAACCTCGGCCAGGGTGCCGAGACCGGAGTCGTCGCTGCCCTGCAACGGGCTGGGCTCCCGTTCGTGGTGGTCACCGGCTATGACGAAGGGGCTGCCTCGCTCGACGCAGGTCGCTTCGTGCGGCTGCAGAAGCCGGCTACACCGGCAGGGATCGCCCGCGCGCTCGCGCGCCTGGTGCACGCCGGGACGGCCTGATTCCCTGATGCGCGAAATCTTGAAGCGCTGCATCGCCTGCCTTGCTCAAATACCCCTGCGCCGCCGCCACGGGGCGTTCCCGGAACGCAGTCGTTGGTAACGGGGTATGGCTGTATGAAGCAAAGAGGAGGCGTTGCGGACGCGGGTTCGAGTCCCGCCAGCTCCACCACCTGGGTATTGGGGGGCCAATTCCCAGCTGAAGGGGCTGTATTGGTTTCGACGTGGCGAGCATTCGGCGTGGACAGCCCGGGAGGCGACCGACGTCATCGGCGCAACAACCATAATCGCCAATAACGACGATTATCATCAGGTGCTCAAAGCCGCCTGATCCACGCAAGCGCACGTGGTCACCCAACGCGCGACACCCTGCCGGCAACGGCGGGGTGTTTTCATTGGCCAGCGGGCGGCGGTACTGGGCCGGGGGCAGACGCCAATGCTAGCCTTCAGCCCCTCCCTGCAACACTGCCCCGCCCATGGATCACCGGCTTTTCCTGTTCGACCTGGACGACACGCTGCTGGATTTCCGCGCATCCGAGCGGCTCTCCTTCGCCCGTACGCTGTCCAGCCTCGGTGTCGAAGCGGCGGTGGAACCGCTGTATGCCACCTACCAGCAGTGCAACCGTGTGCTGTGGGAGGCGCTGGAGCAGGGAAGGGTGGACAAGGGTTTCCTCAGGGTCGAGCGCTTCCGGCGCCTGTTCGCCGCGCATGCCATCGACGCCGATCCGGCGCGCGCCGGCCATGTCTATCTGGAGTGGTTGCCGCAGACGGTGGTGCTGGTGGACGGTGCACGTGCCGCCTGCGAAGCACTGGCGGCGCACGGCGAGATCGGCATCATCACCAACGGCATCGAGCAGGTGCAGAGCCGGCGCATCGCGGTATCCGGGCTGGCCGACCTGATCAGCTTCGTGGCGACGTCCGAAGCCTGTGGCCACGCCAAGCCGGACGTGCGTTTCTTCGCTTACGCCACCGCCATGGCCCGTGCTTTCCAACCGCAGCGCACGATCATCATCGGTGACCGGCTGGAAGCGGACATCCTGGGTGCCAACCGCTTCGGGATCGACAGCTGCTGGTTCAATCCGGGCGCTGTCGCGCTCACCGGCGAGGCCCTGCCGACCTGGCAGGTTGAAACGCTCAGTGACCTGCCCACGGTGCTTGGGCTGGCCTGAACGCCTCGGCCCGGCGCGGCGCGGCGCAGGGCCGGCTTCTGCGCAAGGATGCACGGCACGCACACGCCGGCATTGCAGGACGCTTACATCGCAGGCTCTACGGTGGGGATTCATGCCGCAGCGAACTACAAAGGAAACCCCATGACCGAGCACACTCCCATCCCCGAAGGCGCCCTGATCGTTGTCGCCGACGGCGGCTCGGCCCGCGTTTTCACCAACGTCGGCAGCAGGACCGAGCTCAAGCTCAAGCAGCAGGACGAACTGGTGCTGCGCGATGTCAGCGAGGCCGGCGTATCGGGCCAGGGGCCTTCCGGTGCGGTGCCCAAGGACATGAGCATCGCCCAGCTCAACGAGGCGACGTTTGCCAAGCAGTTGGCCGAGCAGTTGAACGATGATGCGCTGAACAACCGCTACGCCCACCTGGTGCTGGTGGCCGACCCGCAGACGCTTGGCCGGATCCGTCCGCAGTTGCACAAAGAGGTGCAATCGCGGCTGGTGCGCGACCTGGCCAAGGATTTCACCAATGCCCCGCTGGAAGACATCCAGCGCGCACTGGGGTGAACCATGGCAACGCCTGCAGGAACGCCGCAACCGGAGCCACTGCGATCGGCTGTCGATGCCAGCGAAGGCTGGCTGCTGCTCGAATTCGGTGCAACGTGGTGCGGTCACTGCCAGGCCGCCAAGCCGGTGGTGCAGGCGTTCGTGCAGGGTCATGCGCTGGACCACCTGTGGGTGGAGGACGGCAAGGGGCGCCCCTTGGGGCGCTCGTTTGCGGTAAAGCTGTGGCCAACGCTGATCCTGCTGCGTGACGGACAGGAGCTGGCACGGGTGGTCCGTCCGCTGCGGGAACAGGACCTTGCGCCGCTGCAGAATGCGATGGCTGTCTAGCAACAACGCAATGCAGCATGAACGGCGCGCGCGCCGATGCTAGGATCGAGTTCCCTGAATCGATCTAAATGCCGCCCATGCCAAACCGTGCGAAGCGTCGATGGATACTTCTTGCTGCCGCCATGCTGCTGGGCCCAACGGCAACCGCGGCCGGCGCGGCCAGCGTGGGTGAGCGCGCCTTCGCTGCCGTCGATCCGTTCATCGGCACGGCGGGCGAGGGGCATACCTATCCCGGTGCCACCGTCCCGTTCGGCATGGTGCAGCTGAGCCCGGACACCCGCATCCAGCCACGCGAAAAGGCCTATGACTGGGCCGCCGGTTACCGCCACGACGACACCAGCATCGTGGGCTTCTCGCACACCCATTTTTCCGGCTCCGGCCATTCCGACCTCGGCGACGTGCTGTTGATGCCCTACACCGGCGAGCCCGGGCTGCAACGCGGCGATCCGGACAAGCCGCGTAGCGGTTATGCGTCGCGCTTCAGCCACAAGGACGAGCGAGCGGAGCCGGGCTATTACGCAGTGAACCTGGACGACTACCGCGTACGCGCCGAGCTGACCGCGAGCGAGCGGGTCGGCGTGCACCGTTACCGCTTCCCGGCAGGGGAGCAGGCCAAGGTGCTGCTGGACCTGCGCACCAGCCTGTACGACTACCCCGGCAAGATCCTGTGGTCGCGCCTGCGCGTGCATGAGGACGGCACGGTAACCGGCTTCCGCGAAACCAGGGGCTGGGCACCGGGGCGGCAGTTGTACTTCGCGATGCGTTTCTCGCGTCCGGCCACCGGCCATGCGCTGCACAACACCGAAACCGACATCGCCTACAAGGGCTTCCCGCCGCCTGGGCACGGCTCGCCGCTGCAGCGGGCACAGGTGGAAGGCCGCCAGCTGGTGGCGACCTTTGATTTCGGCAAGCTCGACGGTCCGCTGGTGGCGAAGGTGGCCATTTCCTCGGTGAGCGAGGCAGGTGCCATCGCCAACCTGGATGCCGAGGTGCCGGCCTTCGACTTCGACCGCGTACGCGCCGATGCGAAGAAGAAGTGGATGGAAGCGCTTGCGGTGGTGGACATCGAAGCGCCGTTGCCGGACCGCCGCAGCGCTTACACCGCGCTGTACCACTCGCTGCTCGGGCCGACCCTGTCGATGGACGTGGATGGGCAGTACCGTGGTCCGGACAATGCGGTGCACCGTGCCGAAGGGTTCCGCCACCATTCCACGTTCTCGCTGTGGGATACCTACCGCGCGCTGCATCCGCTGCTGACCCTGGTGCAGCCGGAGCAGCGCAACAGTGACTTCATCAATTCCCTGCTTGCCCACCAGGCGCACAGCCCCTACGGCATGCTGCCGGTGTGGTCGTTCCATGGCCAGGAAACCTGGTGCATGATCGGCTACCACGCCGTGCCGGTGATCGCCGATGCCTACCTGAAGGGCATCCGCGGCTTCGATGCCGACAAGGCGCTGCAGGCGATGGTCGCCACCGCCAATTACGGTCCCTACGACGGCATCGCGCAGTATCGCGAGCTGGGCTGGGTGCCGATCGACGAGGAAGGCGAGGCCGCCAGCAAGACGCTGGAATATGCCTTCGACGACTGGACCATCGCGCGCATGGCCCAGGCGATGGGTCGCACCGAGGTCGCTGCCGAGTTCGGCAAGCGCGCGGGCAACTGGCGGCATGCGTTCGACAAGGAAACCGGCTTCATGCGCGCGCGCAAGCGCGACGGTAGTTTCCGGACCCCGTTCGATCCGTCGGCCAGCGGCTATGGCACTGATTACACCGAAGGCAACGCCTGGCAGTATTCCTGGTACGTGCCGCAGGACGTGCAGGGCATGGCCGATGCACACGGCGGCAGCGATGCGCTGTTGAAGCGGCTGGACCAGGTGTTCGAGGCCAAGGTCGACCCGGCCGTGTTCGAGCACATGGAAGACATCACCGGGCTGATCGGCTGGTATGCGCACGGCAACGAGCCCAGCCACCACGTAGCCTACCTGTACGCCCATGCCGGCCAGCCGTGGCGCACCCAGGCCCGCCTGAAGCAGATCATGGACACCCAGTACGCCGATCGCCCCGACGGCCTGGCAGGCAATGACGACCTCGGCCAGATGTCGGCGTGGTATCTGTTCACCGCGCTGGGGTTCTATCCGGTGGCACCGGGCAGTGGCGAGTACATCATCGGCCGGCCGTTCCTGCCCAAGGCGACCTTGAACCTGCCCAATGGCAAAGTCTTCACCATCATCGCCGAAGGGCTGACCGCAGGCCATGGCTACATCGGCTCGGCCACGCTCAACGGCAAGCCGCTGCAGCGTGCGTTCCTGCGCCACGACGAGATCATCGCCGGGGGCGAGCTGCGATTCGTGATGCAGGCCGAACCGAATACCGCATGGCCCGGACCGGACGCCGAACGGCCGTATTCGATGTCCCGCGCGTTGCAGCAGTAACCGGCGCACCTGCCCATGGCGGCGCGTCCTGCTTGCCGCCATGATCGGTGGACCCGGAACCCGCAGGTGGCACGATGTCGAAGATCTTTTCGCTGATGATGCTGGGCGTGGGCCTGACGCACGCAGAGGGCGCCTTCGCCACCGCGTCGAAGGTTCCTACCGATTCCGAGGCGCGCACTGCGATACGTGCGGTGCTGCAGAGGATTCCCGGCGATGATATCCAGCATGATTACCGCCCATTGCAGGTCCGCGTAGCGGACCTCGATGGCGACGGTGTCGCCGAGATCATCCACGTCTACAGTTCCACCTATACCGGCGGAACGTTTGAACAATCCAACGAGTTGGTGGTGATGACCGCGCTCTCCGGAGGTGATCGCCGTGGTCAGGTGCCGCATCCCGGTGCGAACGCCATCGATGACAGCGACATGGCGGCTATACGCGCGGCCGGTTATGCCACCGATGCCGAAGAGCATGTGCCTGGCCGACTGGACGCGCTGCAGGTGGTCGATGGAAAGATCATCGTGCGTTTCACCGCTGCGGCGGGCTCCACGTTCTGCTTCGAGAAGGACCGGGCGCGTGCAAAGCTCGAAGGCTGTCCGACGCCGGGTCCGCATGTGTGGCGGTTTGATTGGCGGCCAGGGCAGTTGCAACGCATCCAGTGACCGATAGCGCTGCGTAGATGCCGGAACCAGTCAGAGGGTCGGGGGGGGGGGGGGGGGGGGGGGGGGGGGGGGCTGGGGGGGCGCCCCCCCGGCGGGCCGGGGGGGGCTTTTGCCCCCCCCCCCCCCCCCCCCCCCCCCCCCGGCCCAGGCCGGCATCCAGGACGACTGGTGGTTTCGGGATCAGGTATCCAGCAGCCCCAGCGAACGCGCATGCGCCAAATCCTGCGGGGTGTCGATATCAAGCTCCAGCCCGCCTGCCGGCAACAGCACCAACGCATCGTCGGTGAGCGCGCGCAGGCGGGCACGGAAGCCCGCATTCGATGCGCGTTGCGGCAACGCGTCGAACCAGTGACCGGGCACCACCGCCGGCACCCCGGCCAGCCCCTGCAGGCGGGTAGCGGCGCAGCCGGAGCATGACCGGCGTGCCCCATCCAGCAGGCGCTGCAGGTGCGCGGTCGAAAGCGCCGGCTGGTCCGACATCAGCACCAGCACCTGGGCATGGCCGGCCACGTGCGATGCAGCCGCCTGCAGGCTGCTGGCCATGCCGCTGGCGGCGTTTTCGTTGATGACCGTCTCGTGCGGCAGGTCCTGGAGTGCGGCCTGGTACGCAGACGGATCGCTGCCCAGGACAACGATGAAGACCTCCGGGCCGGTCTCCAGCGCGATGCGTGCCGCCCGGTGCAACAGGGTTTCGCCGTCGCGGCGCAGCAGCTGTTTGGGCTGGCCCAGCCGTGTGCTGCTGCCGGCGGCGAGCAGCACCACCGCATGCCCGACGAGCTCACTCACGCGGGCGCCAAGACATCATGGCGCCACGATTGCAGCTGGGCGGCAATGCTCAACGCAATCGCGTCGGGGCCGCGCCCCCCCAGGTCCAGCCCCACCGGCGCATGCAGGCGTGGCTGCAACGCGTGCCGGGCGGCATCGGGCAGCAACGAGAACAGGTCATCGCGGCGCCGGGTCGGGCCCAGCAGGCCGATGAACGGCACGGGGCAGGGCGCCAGCGCCTCCAGCGCCTGCAGGTCAAGTTCAAAATTGTGATGCATCACGAGCACGACATCGGGCACGACGGAGGCCGTGGCCAGCGCGGTCGCGGCAGCCAGTGCCTCCACCTCGACCGGGCTGCGCGCGCGCCACGTTGCGCGCGGGTCCGCTACCCGCACCTGCCAGCCCAGGCCCTGCAGCGTTGGCCACAGCGCCGCCACCTCGGGACCGGCGCCGAGCAGCAGGGCGCGCGGTGGCGGCATCCAGCGCAGCGACCACAGCCCCTGCGGCGCATCGAAACCACAGCGATCGGAGGGAAGGCGCTGCTCCACCGCGAACCCTGCACAGCCGATCCGCACGCCGCCGCCGGCGTCCGCGTCCAGCCGCAACGGACCTTCGCCGCGCAACCATCCCTGCAGCACCGCGGCGCATCCCGTCAGCGCGGACAACGGCAACAGCAGCAGGCGCTGGCAGCCGCGGCAGCCGACCGCGTTGCCGGAGAACAGCGCGGAATCGTCGCGGGTGTCGATCTCCATCCAGCCGATGCGTCCGCTCGTGGCGCACTCCTGTGCCACGCGTTCGATCTCCGGCTCCAGGCAGCCGCCGCTGAGCCAACCGATGTGCGTGTGTTCGCCGAACAGCACCAGGGTGCCGGCCCGCGCGTAGGTCGAGCCTTCGGTCTCCAGCACCACCGCCAGCGTCACCGGCTGGCCAGCGGTGCAGGCAGCGGCCGCGGCCTCCACCACCCGGGCCATCCCGGCGTCGGGCACGTCCACTACCGGGATGGCAGGCAGCCGGGTCATGCGATGTCCGGCAGTTCACCGAGCAGCTTGTCCAGCGTGATTGGGTAGCTGCGCACGCGCACGCCGGTCGCGTTGTAGATCGCGTTGGCCACCGCCGCGCTGACGCCGCACAGGCCCAGCTCACCCACGCCCTTGGCCTTCATCGGCGAAGAGATCGCATCGGCTTCGTCCAGGAACACGACCTCCTGGTGCGGGACATCGGCATGCACCGGCACTTCATAGCCGGCAAGATCGTGGTTGACGAAGAAGCCCAGGCGGGTATCGACGGCCAGCTCTTCGGACAGCGCCGCGCCGATGCCCATCGTCATCGCACCGATCACCTGGCTGCGGGCGGTCTTCGGATTGAGGATGCGGCCGGCGGCGCACACGGCGAGCATGCGGCGGATGCGGCTTTCGCCGGTGGCCACGTCCACGCCGACTTCCACGAAATGTGCAGCGAAGGTGGACTGCTGGTACTTCTCTTCCAGGCTGGCGAACTCGATGCTGTCTTCGACCACCAGGTCACCATCGGCGGCGGCCTTGCCCAGCGCCGCCGAGCGGCTGCCATCGCGGACCTTGCCGTCGGCGAAAGTGGCGCTGTCCGCGTCGTAGCCGAGCTTGCCGGCAATGGCCGCGCGCAGTTTGGTGCAGGCCGCGAACACGCCGGCGGTGGCACTGTTGGCGCCCCACTGGCCTCCCGAACCGGCCGAGGCCGGGAAGCTGGAATCTCCCAGCTTCACCGTGACCTGGTCCAGGCTGACGCCGAGCATTTCCGCCGCGGTCTGGCCGAGGATGGTGTAGCTGCCGGTACCGATGTCGGTCATGTCGGTTTCCACGGTGACATGGCCCTTGTCGTCCAGCCGCACCCGCGCGCCGGACTTCATTACCAGGTTGTTGCGGAAGCCGGCGGCCACGCCCATGCCGACCAGCCAGCGGCCATCGCGGCGCTGGGCCGGCGCGGCGGAGCGCTTGTCCCAGCCGAAGCGCTGCGCGCCCTCCTGCAGGCACTGCACCAGCTGCCGCTGCGAGAACGGCCTTTCGGGGTTGGACGGGTCGACCTGGGTATCGTTGCGGATCCGGAATTCGACCGGGTCCAGCTTCAGCTTCTCGGCCATTTCGTCCATGGCGATTTCCAGCGCCATCAGCCCCGGTGCCTCGCCCGGTGCGCGCATGGCGTTGCCTTCCGGCAGGTCCATCGTGTGCAGGCGCAGGCCGGCCAGTCGATTGGCGCCGGCATACAGCAGCTTGGTCTGCTGTACCGCCTCCTCCGGCGAACCGCCGGCAAGGTTGCCCGACCACGATTCATGTCCGATCGCGGTGAGCGTGCCTTCGGCGGTGGCACCCAGCCGGATGCGCTGCACGGTGGCAGGCCGGTGGGTGGTGTTGTTGGCGATCAGCGGCCGCTGCAGCGCCAGCTTGACCGGACGCTTGGCCGCACGCGCGCCCAAAGCGGCCAGTACCACGTCGGAACGGATGAACAACTTGCCGCCGAAGCCACCGCCGATGAACGGCGACACCAGCCGTACCTTGTCCTCCGGCAGGCCGAGCGTGGTGGCCAGGTCTTTCTTTCCCCAGGCGATCATCTGGTTGGAGGTCCACACGGTCAGCTGGTCACCCTCCCAGGCCGCCAGCGAGGCGTGCGGTTCCATCATCGCGTGCGACTGGTCAGGCGTGTGGTACGTGGCGTCCAGCGTGACCGGTGCATCGCCGTAGGCTTTCTCGAAATTGCCCACGCGTGCATCGGGGTCGGTGTCCTGCAGCGTGTTTCCGGCCTTTTTCGCAGCGTCAAGGTCGAACACTCCCTTGCTCGGGGCATAGCGGATCCGTACCAGGTCCGCGGCGGCGCGCGCCTGTTCGAAGGTTTCGGCCACCACCAGTGCCAGTGCCTGGTGGTAGTGGTCGACCTGCGGGCCACCCAGCAACGGGGCGGTATTGCGGTCGCCCTTGTGCAGGGGGCCGGCGTTGTCGGCGGTGACGATGGCCAGCACGCCCGGCGAGGCACGTGCGGCGTCGAGGTCCATGCGGGTGATGCGGCCCTTGGCGATGCCGGCGCCGACCACGTAGCCATAGGCCGGCGATGCGGCGACGTCGTGCCACTCATACGCATAACGGGCGTGTCCGGTGGTCTTCTGCGGGCCGTCGATGCGATCCAGCGGCTTGCCGACCACCTTCATCTGGTCGATCGGATTGGTGCCTGCGGGGGTATCGAATTTCATGGATCAGCTCCTCGCCTGCAGCAGGACCGAGGCCAGCGTGCGTTCGGCAAGCTGTACCTTGAACTGGTTTCCGGGACTGGGCGTGGCGCCCTGCAGCAGGTTGCCGACCACCGCACGCGCGCCCTGCGGCAACAGCGCGTCGGCGGCGTCGCTGCGCCATGGCCTGTAGGCCACGCCCCCCAGTGCCACGCGGCCGCTGCCGTCGGCCTGCAGCACGGCGGCGACCGACACCAGCGCGAACGCGTAGGACGCGCGGTCGCGTACCTTGCGGTAGATGTGGGTACCGCCCAGCGGAGCAGGCAGGAGGGCCGCGGTGATCAGCTCACCCTTCTCCAGCACCGTCTCGATGTGCGGGGTCTTTCCCGGTGCGCGGTAGAAATCAGCCAGTGCGATGCGTCGGGTGCTGCCGTCGGCGCGCACGGTCTCCACCGTTGCATCCAGGAGCATCATCGCCACGGCCATGTCGCTGGGATGGGTGGCAATGCAAGAGGGGCTGGTGCCGATCACCGCCAACTGCCGGCTGACGCCGCCGATGGCCGCGCAGCCACTGCCGGGCAGGCGCTTGTTGCAGGGCTGGGCGGTATCGTAGAAATAGGGGCAGCGGGTGCGCTGCAGCAGGTTGCCGGCGGTGGTTGCCTTGTTACGCAACTGTCCGGACGCGCCTGCGACCAGCGCACGGGTCAGCAGGGCATAGTCGCGGCGGATCCGGCTGTCGGCGGCCAGGTCGGTGTTGCGCACCAGTGCGCCGATGCGCACGCCGCCGTCCTCGGTGGCCTCGATGGTATCCAGCTTGAGCCCATTGACGTCGATCAGATGGCTGGGGATCTCGATCTCCAGCTTCATCAGGTCCAGCAGGTTGGTGCCGCCGGCGATGAAGCGGGCACCCTGGGTGCGGGCGGCGGCCGCGGCGGCTTCGGCAGGGGTGCGCGCGCGTTCGTAGGTGAAGGCTCTCATGCGCGCTGGCCTCCGACGTCTTCGATGGCTTCGATGATGTTGGAGTACGCGCCGCAGCGACACAGGTTGCCACTCATGCGCTCGCGTATTTCCTCAGCGCTTGCCTCGCTGCGTGCGGTGAGGTCGGCGGTGACATGGCTGGGGATTCCATCCTTGATTTCCTTCAGTACCGCAACGGCCGAGCAGATCTGCCCCGGCGTGCAATAGCCGCACTGGTAGCCATCATGTTTGACGAAGGCGGCCTGCATCGGGTGCAGGTCATCGGGTGATCCCAGGCCCTCGATGGTGGTGATCTCGGCACCTTCGTGCATCACCGCCAGGCTCAGGCAGGCGTTGATGCGGCGGCCGTCGACGATCACCGTGCAGGCGCCGCACTGGCCGTGGTCGCAGCCTTTCTTGGTGCCGGTCAGCTGCAGGTGCTCGCGCAGCGCGTCCAGCAGGGTGACCCGCGTATCCAGCTTCAGTGCGCGCGCCTTGCCGTTGACCTTGAAAGCCACCTCGGCGGTGACCGGCGCGCGCGCGGAGGCGCCGATTCCAGGCACGTCAGCCATGGCGGCAGGGGCGACCAGCACCGATGCCGAGCCCGCGCCGAGCTTCAGCAGGGTGCGCCGGCTGAGCGCGAATTCGGGAAGGGTATTCATGCAAGGCGGATCCTCTATGGCGGGTGCAGGCATGGCTGAGGGGATCGCGGCGCTCCGATCCAGGCAGAGCGCCGAGGACTCCAGCATGGCCGCAGCGAAGTAGTCAGGGGGTGAACCGACGCCCGGGGGGAGAAAGGAGCAGAGGCGCGCGGCGTCAGTGAGCCGGCGCTGGCGGCGGGCGCGCTGCCCAGGCCTTCAGCAGGGGCAGCGGATCGTAGGCGCCCTGCGCGCCGTAGATGCCCCAGTGCAGGTGCGGCGGCGTGCCTTTCGCATTGCCGGTGTCCCCGACGTAACCCAGCAGCGTGCCCGCATCGACCACCTCGCCGCGCGCCAGCCCGTCCCGCCAGCCATCCAGGTGGGCGTAGTAATAGCGTTCCCGCGCGGGCCCCTGGATCCACACCTGGCGCCCGCCCAGGCCGCCCTCGCGCACGTCCATCACGATGCCGCGGGTGGCGCTGCGCACGGCGGTGCCGCGTGCGGCGAAGATGTCCACGCCGGCATGGGTGCGGTCGGCGCCGCGCGGGGCACCGAAGGTGTCGGCCACCTGGCGTGCGCGGACGCCTTCGACCGGGACCGGCAGCGCGGTGGGCGCGGGCATCCGCGAGATCTCCCACATCGCGCGCGGCACAGCGGCCCAGCGGCTGTTCCAGAGCGCACCGCCGGCCACGATCAGCACGGCGATCCAGACTACGCGCAACAACCAGCGGCGAAGGTTTCGCGCGGGCGAAGGCCCTGCAGGTGCGGCGGCGGGATCAGTCAAGAGGCAGCCCGGTCGTGGAGGACGGTCCAGCATGCCAGCGGCGGCATCAACGGTGCGTGGCCGCCGACGGGCTGATCGGACCTGCCGCGCCCCGGGCGGGCCGGTCAGTCGGCGCGTTCTTCGTCCAGGGTGCCACGCACCGCTCGTGCCAGGTCGATGCGGGTGAACGGCTTGGGCAGGATCGCGATGTTGCGGCCGAGCTGGTTGTTGGACTGGTGGTCGCGCGGATAGCCCGAGGTGAACAGGATGCTCAGCGCGGGCTTGCGCTGGCGCGACTGGCGGGCGAGCTCCCAGCCGGTCATGCCGGGCATCACGATATCCGAAAACAGCAGGTCCACGTCCACGTCGGGACGATCCAGAAGCCGCAGCGCCGACGGCCCGTCATGCGCCTCCAGGACGCGGTAGCCGAACTGTCGCAGCGCTTCGACGGTGTAGGCACGCACGTCGTCGTTGTCTTCGGCCACCAGGATGATTTCATCCTGTGCCTCGTACTCGGCGTAGCCATTGTCCTCGGCCAGCCGCGGGCCCGGCAGCGGCAGGCTGGAACGCGGGAACAGCATGGTGATCACCGTGCCGCTGCCGGGCGCGGAATCCAGCTGCACGTGGCCACCGGACTGCTTGACGAAGCCATACACCATCGACAGGCCGAGACCGGTTCCACGACCGACTTCCTTGGTGGTGAAGAACGGTTCGAATACCCGGGCCATGGTGTCCGCGTCCATGCCATGCCCATCATCGCGCACCCGCAGCACCGCGTACTGCCCGGGCGGGACGTCCGGATTCTGCTCGGCGAACTCCTCATCCAGCACGCCGGTGCCGGTCTCCAGCACCAGCGTACCGCCGTCCGGCATCGCATCACGTGCGTTCACCGCCAGGTTGAGGATGGAAGCTTCCAGCTGGCCCGGATCGACCTCCACGCACCACACATCCGGCGCGGTCGCGATCTCCAGCCTGACCAGTTCACCGAGCGCGCGCTGCAGCATGTCCTGCATGCCCTGCACCTGCTCGTTGAGGTTGACCGCCTGGTTCAGCAGCGGCTGGCGGCGTGCGAAGGCCAGCAGGCGCTGGGTGAGGCTGGCCGCGCGCATCACCCCCTTCAGTGCGTTGTCCAGCGGGCGCGAAACGGGGCCTGCCTGCTCGCCGAGGCGATCGGTGAGCAGCTTGGCATGCTCCACGTTGCCCGCGATGACGGTCAGGATGTTGTTGAAATCGTGGGCGATGCCACCGGTCAGCTGGCCAACCGCCTCGATCTTCTGGCTCTGCCGCAACGCCTCTTCGGCCTGCCGGCGTGCAGTGGTTTCCACCGCTTCGGAGACCACGGCGGTGACCGTCCGGTGGTGATCGAACAGCGGGCGGAAGGAAAACTCGAACGAGCGGGTGCCGGTGGGCAGCTGCAGTTCCAGTTCCTGCCGGGATTCGTTGCCGACGGCAGCGGCCTGCACCGCGCCGTGCACGGCGGTGGCCGCATCCGGGCTGCCCGAAAACCAGGCCGAGTCCCAGAACAGGCCGCCACTGACGTCGCTCTTTTCTGCCAGGATCGCCGCCAGCGAGGCCCGGTTGGCATCCAGCACGCGGCCCTCCGGACTGATCAGCACCTGCAGCTGGAAGCTGGATTCAAACACGGCCTGCAGCCGGCTTTCGCTCTGGCGCAGGTCGGCGGTGCGCTGCTCGACCTGCTGTTCAAGCGATTCGTTGGCATCACGCAGCAACAGCTCGGCCTGCTTGAGGTCGCTGATGTCGCGGGCCAGGGTGTAGTAGCCGGCCACCTGGCCATCGGCGGCGATCTCCGGCACGCCGTCGAGCAGCACATGGCGAGCACTCCCGTCGGCACGCGGGACCTCCAGCTCGAAGCTGACCCGTTGACCCTGCAGCACCTGCTGCAGGTGGGGCAGGGCGGCGTCGAACATGCCCGGGCCGGCCACTTCACTGATCTGCAGGCCGATCATCTCCGCTGGCGGCCGTCCATGCCAGGCCTGGTAGGCATTGTTGGCAAACCGGTAACGATGGTCCGGGCCCAGGTGGGCGATCAGCGCGGGCATCGAATCGGTGATCAGCTGCAGGCGGTCACGGCTCTGTTTCAGTTCCACCTCGGCCCGGCGCAGCTTCTCCCTGGCCTCGGCTTCGCGGATCGCGCGCAGGATGGCATCGGGCAGGCGCTGCAGGCGCTGCTTGACCACGTAGTCGCGCGCGCCGCGGGTCAGCGCCTGCACCGCGAGTTCTTCGGTCAGGGTGCCGGAGACGAAGATGAAAGGCAGCTGCGGTACCCGCTCGCTGGCCAGGGTCAACGCAGTGTCGCCGTCGAAGCCGGGCAGGACGTGGTCGGCAAGGATCACGTCGTGGCGATCACCATCGAGTTCGGCGAGGAACGCCTCCCGCGTCCACACGCGCTGGATCACGAACGCCATGCGCGCGCGCGCCAGCTGCGCTTGGATCAGTTCCGCGTCGAGCGCACTGTCCTCGAGCATGAGGATGCGGATCGGCGCATCCCCTCGGGTTTCAGTCATTCGTGCGGCCTTGGCCTGGCGGGCGGATGGGATGCGGCGGCGGATTGTTGGTGATGCCCCAGAACATGCCCAGACCCTGGATGGCGTCGAAGAACTCCTTGAAGTCCACCGGCTTGACGACGAACGCATTGACGCCCAGCTCGTAGCTGCGCACCAGGTCCTGCTCTTCGCGCGAGGACGTCAGCATCACGATCGGGGTGCGGCTGAGGTGGCGGTCACCGCGCACCTCGGCCAGCACTTCCAGGCCGTTCAACTTGGGCAGTTTCAGGTCCAGCAGCACGACCACGGGACCCCCATGGTTGAGGTCCTTCCAGGCGCCTTCGCCGCGCAGGTACTGCAGTGCCTCGACCCCGTCGCGCACGTGTGTGACCTGGTTGAGCAACTGGCAGCGCGCCAGCGCATCGAGGGTCAGCTCGGCGTCTTTCGGGTTGTCTTCCACGAGCAGGATCGGTCGCAGGTCCCTCATGCAGTACCTCGTTGGGAATACGGTAAGGTGAAATGGAACGTGGCGCCGACGCCCGGCTCGCCTTCGGCCCAGGTGCGGCCGCCGTGCCGGCTGACGATGCGGTGGACATTGGCCAGCCCGATGCCGGTGCCTTCGAACTCGTCGGCGTGGTGCAGTCGCTGGAATACCCCGAACAGCTTGTCGACATAGCGCATGTCGAAGCCGCAGCCATTGTCGCGGACATGGAAGACGTGCTCGCTGCCGTTGTCTTCGTGGCCGATTTCGATGGTCGGCTCGGCGCTGTCACGGGTGAACTTGATCGCATTGCCCAGCAGGTTCTGCCATACCAGCCGCAGCATGCTGGAATCGGCCTCGACCCGCGGCAACGCTGCGATGGACCAGGTGATGCTGCGCCCGCCGGTTTCCATCACCAGGTTGCGCTGCACGTCTTCCACCAGCGTGGCGACATCCACGCTCACCAGGCCCATGCTGGAACGGCCCATCTGCGAGAAGCTGAGCAGGTCATCGACCAGCGTGCCGGCGGACTTGGCCGACTCCACGATCGTGGCCAGGAAGCGTTTTTCGGTGTCGGTCAGCTTGTCCGCCGCCGAACTTCCCAGCAGCTCGGAATAGCCGACGATGTGGCGGAACGGCGCGCGCAGGTCGTGGCTGACCGAATAGGAAAACGCCTCCAGCTCCTTGTTGCTGCGCAGCAGCTGTTCATTGAGTTCGGCCATTTCCTCGGCCTTGCGCAGCACGATGTCGACGATGGCCGTGCGCAGCTCGATCGCGGCGTCGCGGTCCACGTCCTGCCAGGGCGTGGACTGCTCGCGCACCGTTTCCTTCCACGCCTCGAAGGACAGCCGCGGCGAAAGCCTGCCGTCGACGACGGCCTTGCGGGGTTCGCCGCCCCAGCGCACCGTGCGCATGACTTCGGCGCGGAACCACAGCACGAAACTGTCGTGCAGCTGCGAGATTGAAATGGCCATGACGCCGCTGGCGAGGTCGGCGAAGGCCGCCGCTTCCGGCCAGATCGCGGGCAGGGCATCGGTGTGGAACACATCCTCCGCGGGGTGATGGCGGGTCAGCCAGTCCACCAGCGCATTGACGTCGGTCTGGCCCGGGGTCTGCCCCAGCAGCACGCATTGGCCGCGGTGGACGATCGCCGCGCCGGTGGCGCCGGTAAGGTCCAGCAGGCTTTTCTGGTCGCGGCCCAGCGCCGCCATGAAATCTTCGTCGCCGGCCATCCGCCCGAGCAGGCGGACCTGGATGGCACGCCGCGCGATGCGCTCCTCCACCGCCAACGCGCGTTCCTTCAAGGCGATCTGCAGCGAAAGGATCTGCCCGATGAACTCGCACGCGGTGCGCACGTGGTAGGGCACGCGGCGCGGCAGCTGGTTGTGGCAGGACACCAGCCCCCACAGACGGCCTTCTGCCAGCAGCGACACCGACAGCGAGGCGCCGGTTCCCATGTTGCGCATGTACTGCAGGTGCACGGGCGAGACACTGCGCAGGACCGCCAGGCTGAGGTCGGTGGGGGCGGCGCCGGCCAGGGCTGCACTGCGCAGCAGCGGCACCGCCCGGTAGTCGTTGTCGGCGATCAGCCGCACGCGGTTGCGGCGATACAGCTCTCGTGCCTGCGCCGGGATATCCGATTCGGGGAAACGCAGGTCCATGTAGGACGGCAGCCGGTCGTTGCGATCTTCGGCCACCACCGCGCCGTTCCAGTCCTTGTCGAACTGGTAGATCAGCGTGCGGTCGAAACCGGCCAGGCCGCGCACGTGGCGCGCACCGATCTCGCACAGCGAAGCGATGTCCGGCGCCGTCTCGACCTCGCCCATGAAGCGGCGGATGTGGGGATAGAGATCTTCCAGCGAGCCGGGTTCGCCGTCGACCGGCTCTTCAAGTTCGATGATGAAATGGGTTTCGCTGCGGTGCGCCAGCGCATGGTGGCGACCGGACCGCCCGAGCTGGACCGAGCCGAGGAACACCGTGGATTCCGGTGCCAGCAGGTCAAGGTGCCGTCGATAGGGCACCAGCGCGCCGCCGAGCACCCGGTCCAGGTGCTGGTCCAGCGGATCGCCGAAGTCCTCCAGCACGTGGGACTGGCCTACGGCACGTTCCTGCACCCGCATCGACAGCGGGTCCACCACCAGCAACAGGCCGTACGGCTGGATGGCCCCGGGCGTATGGATCGGTTCACGCGCGCAGCTGGATAGATCCAGGTCGACATCAGGGGCGTCGTTCATGGGAACTCCTCGGTAACGAACCTGCCCACGGCGGCGAAGGCAGCGCGTGCGCCGTCCTCCACGTGCCGTTCGTCCGCCGCGGGCAGCACGATGGCATTCAATGCAGTGGTGAAGCGGCGCCAATGGGACGCAACGCCCCCGGCAGGAGGAGCAAGATGGCGTGCGCCGAAGGCCCGGTCCACGCCCAGCGGGGCAGCAAGCCTGTAGATCACCGCACCGCCCAACGCGGATCCCTCGGCCACGTACAGCCAGCCCAGCGCGGCGGGCAGGGGCAGGGTGGCGGGCAGCACCGGGACCGGCGCAGGCAGGGGCGACTGCAGGTCGGACAGGTCGCGGCTGATCCCTTCCAGCCGGCGCCGGGCAGGCAGGTCGGGCAGCAGCGGCTGCAATGCCGGTGCGGCGTAGAGGCTGTCCACGTGCTGGTGCAGGCGGTGCTGCACGCGCAGGAAGGCGGCGAAGCGTTCGCGGCTTTCGAAGATGCGTTGGGCCATGATGCGCTGGTCCAGCCGCTCGTGCGTTTCATGGGTGGCGCGTTTCAGGCGCTCGGCACGGGTAGGCGGCAGGGCCGGGGCAGGTACTGGCATCGACGACGACGGGCAGGATGCACGATGGGAAGGACGCGCAGAATATCAGACCGCTCGACGGCCTCGTGTCAACGGAATTTCATCCGTTCCGGTGATGCACCAACGGCCCGCTGCGCTCGCCGACCATGGGTCGGCGCTACCGGTCTACATCAGCCCCAGGGTGACCAACGCGAGCACGATGTAGCGCATGCCCTTGGCGATGAACACCAGCGGCAGGAACACCCGCAGCGGCTCGCGCATCACGCCGGCCGCCAGGGTGATCGGGTCGCCGATCACCGGAGCCCACGACAGCAGCAGCGACCAGCGCCCAGAACGTCGATACCAGGCCTGCGCGCGTTCCAGCCGTGCTGGCGATACCGGGAACCAGCGACGCCCCTGGAACCGTTGCACCTGCAGGCCGAGCCACCAGTTGACCAGCGATCCCAGCACGTTGCCGGCGGTCGCCACCGCGACCAGCAGGACCGGATCGCCGCCGTCCAGCAGCAGGGCCACCAGCACCGCCTCGGACTGGGCGGGCAGCAGGGTGGCGGCGATGAGGGCGGCGAGGAACAGGCCGGACAGGGAAAGCATGCTCCATTCTACGGCGGCGGTGTCGTCGCGCGGCTTTCAGCCCGCCCGCGCCATCCTGTGCCGGTCCATCCGCAGCAACCGAGGTGCCGCATGCCCCGTTCGCGCACGCTGACGATCGCGACCTTCAACGTCAACGGCATCAACAGCCGTCTGCCGCACCTGCTGGCGTGGCTGGAGCAGGAACAGCCGGATATCGTCGCCCTGCAGGAACTGAAGGCGATCGACAGTGCGTTCCCGATCGCCGCCATCGAGGGCGCAGGCTACGGGGCGATATGGCAGGGCCAGGCGTCGTGGAACGGCGTGGCCCTGCTGGCCCGCGGCAGCGTTCCGGTGGAGAGTCGCCGCGGTCTGCCCGGCGCACCCGCGGATACCCAGGCGCGATATATCGAGGCGGCGGCGCACGGCATCGTGGTGGCCGCGCTTTACCTGCCCAACGGTAATCCGCAGCCGGGGCCGAAATATGATTACAAGCTGGCGTGGATGCAGCGGCTCGCGCGGCATGCCCGCAGCCTGGTGAAGCTGGAGCATCCCGTTGCGATGCTCGGTGATTTCAATGTCATTCCCACCGACGAGGATGTGTACGACGCCGCCGCGTGGAAGAAGGATGCGCTGATCCAGCCGGCGGTGCGCGAGGCCTACCAGAAGCTCCTGGCGCAGGGCTGGACCGATGCACTGCGGTCCTGTTCCGGTGAGCAGCGGGTATATACCTTCTGGGACTATTTCCGCCAGCACGCGCAACGCGACCGCGGCCTGCGCATCGACCACCTGCTGCTGAATCCGGTGCTGGCGCAGGGTGTGGTCGAGGCCGGCGTCGACCGTTGGGTGCGCCTGCAGGAAAAGGCCAGTGACCATGCGCCCACCTGGGCCAGGATCAAACTGCCGGCGGTCCGCCGAGCTTCCTGATATCGGCCAGCAGCAGTGCATGGGCAGCCTCGCGCGCTGCGCCCTCGCCCTGGCGCAGTACCCAGGATGGATGCACGGTGACCAGCGCGGGGGTGCCGTCATGCAGAGTGTGCCACTGGCCACGCCCCTCGCTGAAACGGAACGCCGCGCCGAGCAGCGCCGAGGCGGCCGTAGCGCCCAGGCACACCACGGTATCCGGACGAACCTGTTCGATCTCACCTGCCAGCCAGGAACGGCAGGCCTGCACGTGCTCGCGGTCGGGGCGCTGGTGCACGCGGACTTTGCTGCGGCGCTGGAAGCGGAAATGCTTGACCGCGTTGGTCAGGTACAGCGTGGTCCGATCAATGCCGGCTTCGGCGAGCACGCGGTCCAGCAACTGGCCGGCCGGGCCAACGAACGGTCGGCCGCTGAGGTCTTCGCGGTCTCCGGGCTGCTCACCGATCAGCATCACCCGCGCATCGGCCGGTCCTTCGCCGAACACGGTCTGGGTGGCCGGTTCCCACAGCGCGCAGCGCCGGCAGGCGGCGGCGCGGTGCCGCTGCGCGGTGAGTGAATCCGGTTCGGTTTCAGCGGCGCGTGCGGCGGCTGCCGACGGCAGCAACGGTGCCTCGGGAATCCGGCGCTGCGGCGCCAACGCTTGGCGCGCATGCATTTCCTCCACGCGCGTACCGGCATCGCGCACCAGCTGCGGCAGCAACGTGGCTTCGGGCAGGTGCTTCCAGTATTTCACCGGCATCTCCTGGCGCATCATCCGCTCATTCAACCGCGCCGGGTTGAAGATGCTGGCGTAGTAGGTGCGCCACAGCTCCTCGCGTGAGTCATCGGCGGGGGCGTCGCTGCGCTGAGCGCCGGGGCCGGCGCTCAGTTGGCTGCCATCCCAGTACGCACTGCGCGAGGGTGTCAGGATGGCCCAGCGCATGCCGGCGAAGCGGCGCGCGAAGAATGGCGCGACGCGGTCCACGATGTGATGGTCCGGCTCGAACCAGGCGATGAACGCATCGTCCTCGCCGGGCACCTCGCGGAACCGGACGAAGGCCTTCATCTTGTGCGAATCGCGGCGTACCGCCTGCGCCAGCGCATTGGCGCGCAGCACATCGGCATCGGCGGGGTTGGACAGCACCTCGCGTTGGCCGTGGGCTATCCGCCACAGCAAGCGGTACAGCAGCGGCAGGCGCTGCGGATCGCGGTGGCATAGCACGCTGGCCGCCAGTTCCAGGAAGGCCTTGGATACGCGTGGGACGGGTGCGCCGCTGTCGCCTGACGTCGCCGCGCCAGCAAGCGCAGGCGCAGCCAGCAGCGAGGTCTCGGTGCCCTCCAGCCAGTCGATCTGTTCGGGTGCCACGCTGGCAGCGAGCCCCTGGCGCGCTGCTGCCCGCCAGGCATCCAGTGACCACGGCGGATCGATGCGTGCCGACCAGCGCTGCATCTCAGCTGGCAAGGCTTTCGCCGAACAACGAGCCCTGCCGCGGCGGGGGCGCCAGGCTGGCACGCAGGCTGGCCGGATCATCCAGGCGACGGTGCGGATGGTGGTCCAGCAGCTGCACGAACGGCAGCAGCTTGCGCATCGGCGCGCGCAGCCGCGCTACGTCGGCCACCCGCAGGCGGCCATGGCGGCGCGCCATCAGCACGCGCTTGACGTTGCGTACGCCCAGTCCCGGCACCCGCAGGAGCAGTTCCTTCGGCGCCAGGTTGAGATCCACCGGGAACTGCTCCGGGTGGCGCAGCGCCCAGGCCATCTTCGGGTCGATGTCCAGGTCCAGCATGCCGTCCCGGGTAGTGTCGGTGATCTCTTCGATGCCATACCCATAGAAGCGCAGCAGCCAGTCGGCCTGGTACAGCCGGTGCTCGCGCTGCAGCGGCGGGGGCTGCAGCGGCAGGGCCTTGCTGGCGTCGGGAATCGGACTGAAGGCGGAATAGTAGACCCGACGCATGTGGTAATTGCCGTACAGCTGGTCGGAGGTGGTCAGGATGTCGCGGTCGCTGGCACCGTCGGCACCGACGATCATCTGCGTGCTCTGACCGGCAGGCGCGAACTTCGGCGCGCGCTTTTGTGCGCTGCGGTGCGGGGTGGTCACCACGGAAGGACGAGCGCGCTCCTCCCTGGATTCCTCGATGCGCCAGCGCAGCTCACCCATCGCGCCGCGGATGGTGGGCATGGTCTTCTCCGGCGCGAACGCGGCCAGGCCGGCTTCGGTCGGCAGCTCGACGTTGATCGACAGGCGGTCGGCGTACTTTCCCGCCGCCGCCAGCAGTTCCGGCGACGCCTCGGGGATGGTCTTTAGGTGGATGTAGCCGGCGTAGCGGTGTTCTTCGCGCAGTTGGCGCGCCACTTCCACCATGTGTTCCATGGTGTAGTCGGCGCTGCGGATGATGCCGCTGGACAGGAACAAGCCCTCGATGTAATTGCGCTTGTAGAAGTCCAGCGTCAGCGCGACGACTTCGGCCACGCGGAAGCGGGCGCGCGGCACGTTGCTCGATACGCGGTTCACGCAGTAAGCGCAGTCGTAGATGCAGAAGTTGGTGAGCAGGATCTTCAGCAGGGAGACGCAGCGGCCGTCGGGGGTATAGCTGTGGCAGATGCCGGACCCTTCGGTGCTGCCGATGCCACCGGACTTTTTCGAGTCGCGCTTGCCGGCCCCGCTGGAGGCGCACGAGGCATCGTACTTTGCCGCGTCGGCGAGGATTTCCAGTTTGCGCAGGGTTTCCATGGGGCCACGCTAGGGAGGGCGGGTCTCAGGCTGTGAGACGGACAGCAAGGGCAAGCTGAAGGCTTCAGTCGACGATCTGCGACGCTTCCAGCTCAATTAGCAGGAATACTAACAGGTGCCGGCTGTCATCTGTGTGTATGCGCCCGCCGGCAGACTGCGGGGCCCGCAGCTGACAGGTCATTCCACGTGGCATTCTCCCGCAGGCCCCGTTCCGCCTTGCTGTTGTTGCTGGCGTTGGCCGCCGACGCCTCCGCCGCGCCTCCGGTGCTGCGCATCAACGATGTGCTTGCCGTCGGCACCCACAACAGTTACAAGCTGCCGATGCCACAAGCGCGTCTGCAGGCGTTGGCAAGCCAACAGCCGGACATGGCACAGGCGCTGGACTATGCGCATCGTCCGTTGGCCGAGCAGCTGGAACATGGGGCGCGGCAGCTCGAACTGGACGTCAATTTCGATCCGCAGGGCGGCCATTACGCGGCCGGATCGGCCGACCCGGACCTGCAACGGCCGGGCTTCAAGGTGCTGCACATGCCCGGGCTGGACAATGCCAGCAGCTGCACCAGACTGCTGCAGTGCCTGCGGCAGCTGCGCGCATGGTCCGATGCGCATCCGCGGCACGCGCCGATCCTGCTGCTGTTCAACGCCAAGGATGACCAGAACGCCCGGCTGGGTGGCATCGATGCGCTGCGCTTCGATGCGGCGGCGTTCGACGCGCTGGATGCGGAAATCCGCTCGGTGCTCGGGCCGGAAAAACTGATCGTGCCCGATGACGTGCAGGCCGGCTACCCGACGCTGCGCGAGGCGGTGCTGGCGGGAAACTGGCCAGCGCTGGAGCAGGCGCGCGGCCGCTTCCTGTTCGCGCTGGACGAAGGTCCGGCGAAGGTGGCGCTGTATCGGGGCGATCGCCGTTCATTGCAGGGCAGGGTGTTCTTCGTCAACACCGATTCCGATTCACCGGCCGCTGCCTACATGACCCTCAACGACCCGATCGGCCAGGCGATACAGATCCGCCGCGCGGTGCAACAGGGTTTCATCGTGCGCACCCGTGCCGATGCGGAAACCCGCGAGGCGCGCACCGGGGATACCCGGCGGCGCGAGGCGGCACTGGGCAGCGGGGCGCAGTATGTATCGACGGATTATCTCTGGCCCGATCCGCGCTTCGACACGGGTTACCAGGTGCCGCTGCCGCAGGGAACAGCGGTGACCTGTAATCCGGTGCGCGCGGACCACTGCGGCACGATGGATCTTGAAGCCCTGCCTTGAACAGCAGCCGGTTCAGGGCACCATCGCGGCCGAGTTCACCAGGCCTACGGCAATCGCCACCCCTGCCGAGAACCAGCCGGCGCTTTCGTTGCCGGCGTCGATCTGGTCCGGCCCGCGACGGGTGATGATGGCGCGCGAGATACCGAAGGCCAGCATCTGCATCACCGCCGCGATGGCCGCCCAGATCGCGGCATCGACCAGCGACACCGAGTGGCTGATCACCGAATTGATCGGCAGCGCCAGGCCGACGAGGGCACCGGCCATGCCGATGCCCGCCGCCTTGTTGCCCTGCCGGATCAAGGTGATTTCCTTGTGCGGGGTGATCAGCGCGACCAACGTGATGGCCAGCAGCAGGATCAGCAGGCCGATCCCCATGAAGGCGGCGAAGGCGAGGAACGATTGACCGGTGATGACGTAGTTCATGGCAGTCCTTGGGGCATGTCGGGGCAGGAGCCCACGCTACCGCATCGTTGCAACGAATGCGCGCGATCGCGGACGCAGCGTGCGCAGGAAACCCGGTCCGCTGCCTGCCTTCCCATGACATCGCCTGCACGGGCCGCAGCAGACTCTTGCCCGTCCCAGGCCGCACTTCCGCGGCCTGCCCAGCGAGCAGACCATGCGCGATACCGTACACGCCCGTTATGCCACCCCCTCGCGCGTCCGCGAAGGCCGACCGTTCCCCCAGGGCGCCACGTTCGATGGCAAGGGCACCAACTTCGCGCTGTTCAGCGCGCACGCCACCCGGGTCGATCTGTGTCTGTTCGACGACGCCGGCAACGAAGAACGGATCGAGCTCCCCGAGTACACCAACGAGGTCTGGCACGGCTATCTGCCAGGCGTGAAGCCGGGCCAGCGTTACGGCTATCGCGTGCATGGCCCGTACGCGCCTGCCGAAGGCCATCGATTCAACCACCACAAGCTGCTGCTGGATCCGTATGCGCGGGAAATCGAAGGTGACCTCACCTGGAGCGATGAGCTGTATGGCTACACCATCGGTCACCCCGATGCGGACCTCAGTTTCGACGAGCGCGACAGTGCGCCGTTCATGCCCAAGGCCGTGGTGGTGCAGGACGACTATGACTGGGAAGACGACCAGCGCCTGTTGACCGCCTGGAACCAGACCCTGGTGTACGAAACGCATGTGCGCGGCTACACGATGCGCCATCCCGACGTCGCCGAAGCAGCGCGGGGCACCTGTGCCGGCCTGGCACACGACGCGGTGCTGGATTACATCAAGGGGCTGGGAGTGACCGCAGTGGAACTGCTGCCGGTACAGGCCTACCTGGATGACAGCCACCTGCTGGAGAAAGGCCTGCGCAATTACTGGGGCTACAACACGCTGGCCTTCTTCGCGCTGAAGAGCCGCTACCTGGCCAGCGGACACCGCGACGAGTTCCGTGACATGGTCAAGGCGATGCACCGCAAGGGCCTGGAAGTGGTGCTGGACGTGGTGTACAACCACACCGCCGAAGGCAACCAGCTGGGCCCGACGCTGTCCTTCAAGGGTATCGACAACGCAACCTACTACCGGCTTGCCGACGACAAGCGCTATTACATCAACGACACCGGCACCGGCAACACGTTCAACCTGAGCAACATGCAGGCGATGCGGTTCGTCACCGATTCGCTGCGCTACTGGGCACAGGACATGCACGTTGATGGCTTCCGCTTCGACCTGGCGACCATCCTGGGCCGGGAACCGAGTGGGTTCGACCAGCGCGGCGGGTTCCTGGACGCCTGCGGGCAGGATCCGCTGCTGTCGCAGGTCAAGCTGATCGCCGAACCGTGGGATTGCGGGCCGGGCGGTTACCAGGTCGGGCGTTTCCCGCCGGGGTGGGCGGAATGGAATGACAAATTCCGCGACAACGCGCGAAGCTTCTGGAAGGGTGACGAGGGCGTGCTGGCCGAGTTCGCCACGCGCTTCACCGGATCGGCGGACCTGTTCGATCGCCGTGGTCGTCGCCCGTGGTCATCGGTCAACTTCATCACCGCCCACGATGGGTTCACCCTGCATGACCTGGTCAGCTACAACGAAAAGCACAACAGTGCCAACGGCGAAGGCAACCAGGACGGGTCCAACCATGATGGTTCCTGCAATCACGGCGCTGAAGGCGAGACCGATGACGCGGCCATCAATGCACTGCGCGAGCGGCAGATGAAGAACCTGCTGGCCACGCTGCTGCTGGCGCAGGGCACGCCGATGCTGCTGGCCGGCGATGAACGTGCGCAGACCCAGGGCGGCAACAACAATACGTATTGCCAGGACAACGAAACCGCATGGATCGACTGGCAGCGGGACCCGAGCGAAGGACGGCTGGCGGAGTTCGTGCGCGAACTGACGGCACTGCGCCGCCGCTACCCGATCCTGACCCGTGGCCGCTACCTCAACGGGCGCTACAGCGAAGAAGCCGGGGTCAAGGACCTGACCTGGCTCAATCCGAGCGGGGCGGAGATGCAGGAGGCTGACTGGACCGATGCCGGCGCGCGATCGGTGGGCCTGGTGCTGGAAGGCAAGGCGCAGCATTCCGGGGTGCGCGAGCATGCCAACGATGCCACCCTGTTGATCCTCATCAACGCATGGCACGAGGGGGTGTCCTTCAAGCTGCCCGATGACGAGCAGACGCCGCTGCACTGGAAGCTGATGGTGTCCACCGATGAAGCGCTGGATCGCGAGTCGGTGCCCAAGGGCTCAACCGAATTCCTTGCGCCGCCGCGCAGCGTCACCGTGTTCGAATGCCGTAGTTGACGGCAGGACGCGGCGGGGGGGCGTACAACGCCCCCTTTGCCGCAGGGGGCGATCACACCAGTTGCGCGGTGGGCTTGTGCGTGGCCAGCCAGATCGCCTGCCACAGCCCGGAAAGCCCGATCAACGCGTAGACCGCACGCGGCCACGGACTGTCGATGCCGCAGGCGAGCCCGATCAGGTCGATCTGGAACTGGCCCTGCAGGCCCAGGCAGATGGCACCGAACAGCACCATGATCATCGTCGCGATGTTGAACGCTCGCACTGCATTGCCCCTGGTTGACTCGTTGATGTCGGCATGGTGGCGCGCGTTCCGTGCGAGCACCGTGATCGCGCGCTTCACGCTCCCTCAACCCGGGCCTGCACCCGCACTGCACGCCGGGCTGCCTATGCTCTTTCCATCCCTTCGTCCTGGCAGACACTCCGCATGGTCCCCACTTCCTATTGGCGCAAGAGCTGGGGCAGCTTCGTGCGACCCAATACCGGGTCGTTCGATATCCGCGATGTCTCCTGCCTGCAGGAGCCGACCTCGCTGCGGATCGTCCACCTGTACCGCATCGATGCCTGCTGCCAGCGCTGCGACCGCGCTTTCTCGGCACGCGACGGCCATGGCATGGCCACGGTCACCGGTGCGCGCGTGTTGACCTGCCCGGGATGTTCGGCCAGCCAGGCAGTATCCAACCGTGAGCTGGCGCGATTCTCCGCCTCCCACCCGGGCACCGCGATGGCAGCGCCAGGCCCGGTTGCCGAAGTCGCTTGAGCGCGCCGCCGTGAAGAATTCCTTGCGCGTCCATCACGCCGCCGCACAGAGGGCTGATGGACACTGGGCGCATGAGATGTGTTGCCGATGCCATGAACCGCCCCGACACCCGCACCCGCACCGAGAACGGCGCAGCACCCAGGATCCTGGTGGTCGAAGACGAGCTTGAGCTGTCCACGCTGCTGCAGACCATCCTGGTGGGGGAGGGATACCAGGTCGAGCAGGCCTATTCGTTGTCAGATGCGCTGCATTCGCTCGACGAAGCGACATTTGATGCGGCAGTACTGGATGTCGAGCTTCGCGACGGGCTCGTGTTCTCCGTCGCCGACCGTTTGAAGGCGCGCGGGATTCCGTTCTTCTTCCTGTCTGCGGTTTACCGCGGGGTGGTGCCGGTGGCGCACCGTGACGTGCCGTTCCTGGGCAAACCCTATGAACTGGACGAACTGAAGGATTACCTCGCTGAGAGTCTGCGAAGCGCTTCATGAGTCCGAAGCCAGCGGAAGAGGCGCCGGCAGCCGTCCGGCGTCACATGCCCTAGGCGGGCGCGATGGCAACCTGTGCGCCGTCTTCCACCGTCTCCCAGGAGCACACAGCCATGGCGTCCAGCCCCTTCCTCCACCCCGCGCGGGCGATACATCCCGTGCATGCCGCCGTGCTCGGTGGCGTGCTTCCGCTGTTCCTCGGCACGCTGCTGGCGGACTATGCCTACTGGAGCAGTCACGAGATCCAGTGGAGCAATTTCGCGGCGTGGCTGCTGATCGGCGCCATGGTGATGACCACGCTCTCCCTGCTGTGCGGCGTCGTCGGCCTGGCCCGGCATCGTCACGGACTGGCCTACGTGGTGGTGCTGGCGGTGACCTGGGTACTGGGCTTCTTCAATTCGCTGCACCATGCGCGCGACGCCTGGGCAGTGATGCCCGCCGGCCTGGTGATGTCGCTGGTCGGTACGCTGCTGGCCCTGCTGGCGACCTGGATCGGCCTGTCCACCCTGCGCGCGGGAGGTGTGCGATGAGCCGTCAAGCGATCACGATTCTCTCCGTTTCGGTGCTGGCCGCCGCGCTCGCCGCATGCAGCAACAAGGCCCCGCAGGTGGACCAGTACGGTGCCACCCCGGAGATGCCCGCGCCCAAGCGCGACCTGATGCCGGACATGACCATCGCCAAGCCGACCGCGTGGGGCGACAGCGTCCCGACCGTGCCGGCCGGTTACCGTATTTCGGCCATCGCCACCGACCTGGGCATTCCGCGCCAGACCCTGGTGCTGCCCAACGGTGACATCCTGGTGGCGGAAGGGCGGGGCGGCAACGCGCCGAAGCTGAAGCCGAAGGATGTGATCGCCGGCAAGATCAAGGCCAAGGGCAACACGGCGGTGAAGAGTGGCAACCGCCTGACGCTGCTGCGCGATGCCGATGGGGACGGTGTGTATGAAATGAAGACCGTCTTCGCCGACAAACTCAATGCCCCGTATGGCCTGGCGATGATCGGCAACGTGCTTTACGTCGCCAACCAGGATGCGCTGGTACGATTCGACTATGTCGAAGGGCAGACCCGCGCCAGTGCGGCGCCGGTGACGGTCACCGAGCTGCCTTCGGCGATCAACCACCACTGGACCAAGTCATTGACCGCGAGCGCCGACGGCCGCCATCTGTACGTGGGCATCGGCTCCAACAGCAACATCACCGAACGCGGCATGGCCGCCGAAGTGGACCGCGCGGTGGTGTGGCAGATCGACGCCGCGACCGGCGCCCACAAGACCTTCGCCACCGGCCTGCGCAATCCCACCGCGCTGGCCATCCAGCCGGGTACCGGCGCGTTGTGGGCGGTCGTCAACGAACGCGATGAGATCGGGCCGAACCTGGTGCCGGATTACCTGACCTCGGTGAAAGAGGGCGCGTTCTACGGCTGGCCGTACAGCTATTGGGGCAAGAACGTGGATGATCGGGTGATGCCGCAGGATCCTGCGAAGGTGGCCAGTGCCATCGCGCCGGATTATGCGCTGGGCTCGCACGTGGCCGCGCTGGGTGTCTCGTTCTCCGGCCCGGCCATGGGCGCGAAGTTCGCCGATGGTGTGTTCGTCGGCGAGCACGGCAGCTGGAACCGCAATCCGCCCGTGGGCTACAAGGTGGTCTTCGTGCCGTTCCGTGACGGCCGCCCGGCCGGTGAGCCGATCGACTTCGTGTCCGGCTTCCACGGCGAAGACGGGCTGACCCGTGGCCGCCCGGTCGGCGTGACCGTGGATCCCCGCGGTGCGTTGATCGTTGCCGATGACCTGGCCAACACGATCTGGCGGGTGACGCCGGATACGGTCGCCGCCCCGGCTGCACCGGCGGCGCCACCGCCGGCACCGGTAACCCCGTAAGCCGGCTGCGTCCGTGCCGGGTGATCCCCGGCGCGGGCGGCGCTCAGCCCAACGCCGCGCGTACGCGCGTGGCCAGCTCGTCCACGCTGAACGGTTTGCCGATCAGCTGCACGCTGGGATCCAGCACGCCGTCCTGCACCAGCGCGTTCCGGCTGTAGCCGGTCGCGAACAGTACTTTCAGGTCCGGCCGGCGTCGGAGCGCCTCATCGGCGAGTTCGCGGCCGTTGACTTCCGGCATCACCACATCGGTGAACAGCAGGGCGATCGCCGGATGCGCGTCGAGCAGCTTGAGCGCGGCGGCGGCGCCGTCCGCGGCGAGCACCGGATAGCCCAGTTCGGTCAGCGCATCGATGGAGAACTGGCGCACGCTCGGCTCATCTTCCACCACCAGCACCAGCTCCTGCCCGCCGGACGACGCCAGCGGGGCATCGTCCGCAGTGGAGGGGGCCGCATCGAGCACCGCCATCAGGCGCGGCAGGTAGAGCATCACGGTGGTGCCGTGGCCGACGCGCGAATCAATGCGCACGTGGCCGCAGGACTGCTTGACGAAACCGTACACCTGGGAAAGCCCCAGTCCGGTCCCCTGGCCGACCTTCTTGGTCGTGAAGAACGGCTCGAAGGCCTTGGCCATCACCTCCGGCGGCATGCCGCTGCCGTTGTCGGCGACGGAGATCAGCACGTATTCGCCGACAGGGACGCCGCCAGCTTCGGCGCATTGCTGCGCACAGTTGGCCGTCTCCACCGTGAGCCGGCCGCCGCCGGGCATGGCGTCGCGCGCATTGACCGCAAGATTGAGGATCACGTTTTCCAGCTGGTTGGCGTCGGCGAAGGTCGACCACAGGTCGGCGGCCAGCACCGTCTGCAGGCGCACGCTGCTGCCCAGCGAATGCACCAGCAGGTCCGACATGCCCGCCACCAGCCGGTTGGCATCCACCGGCACCGGCTGCAGCGGCTGTTGGCGCGAGAACGACAGCAGCCGCTGGGTCAGCTGCGCGGCCCGGCGCGCGCCATCGATCGCCATGTCGATGTAGCGCTTGGCACGCGGATCCTGGTCGCCCAGGCGTGCCGCCAGCAGGTCGAGCGGCCCGATCACCGTCGCCAGCATGTTGTTGAAGTCATGGGCGATGCCCCCGGTCAGCTGGCCCACCGCCTCCATCTTCTGGCTCTGCCGCAGCGCGTCTTCGGCGCGCGTGCGCTCCTGTACTTCCTCCAGCACGCGGGCTTCCAGATGCTCGTTCAGCTCTTTCAGGCGGGCCTCGGCCAGCCTGCGCTCGGTGACATCGATGGCCACCCCCAGGACGCGCAGGCAGCGGTCCCCTTCGAACAGTCCGCGGCCTTTGGCGGCCACCCAGCGCAGCACGCCGTCCTCCCGGCCCACCGTGCGGTATTCCACGTCGTAGAGCGCGCGCACGGCCGGGTCGGCGGCGGCGGCGAAGGCGGCGGTGGTCGCCTGCCGGTCATCAGGATGCAGGCCGTCGTAGAAGTCCTGCAGGGACACCTCGACCTGGGCGGAGATGCCGAACATGGCCTTGGTGCGCGGCGGCCAGATCAGCACGTTGTTGACCAGGTCCACGTCCCAGAATCCCATGTCCCCGGCTTCGGTCGCCGAGCGCAGGCGCTCTTCGCTCTCGGCCAGCGCCGCCTCGGCCGCCTTGCGCGTGGTCAGGTCGAGCATCGCGCCGATCATCCGCTGCGGCTCGCCGGAGGGACCGCGCAGCACCGTGCCTCGATCCAGCACGGCGGCATAACTGCCGTCGGCGCGGCGGAAACGGTACTCACCCGACCACGCCGAGCTGCTGCTGTCGATCACCGCGTGGATGGCGGCATCCACCCGGCCACGATCGTCGGGATGGATATGGTCCAGCCACCATCGGGCACTGGTGGCGGTGGCCGCATGCCCGAACAGCGTACTCAACGCCTCGTTCCAGATGACGTGCCCATCGGCCATCCGCCAGTCCCAGATCGCATCATTGGTGGCCCGCGCCGCGAGCCGGTAGCGTTCCTCGATTTCCCGGTGCTGGGCTTCGGCGGCCTTGCGGTCGGTGATGTCCAGCGACGTACCGACCAGGCCGACCACGGCGCCTTCCCCATCGCGCAACGGCGCCTTGGTCGACAGCCAGAACGCACGGCGGCCATCGGGGAAACTGATTTCTTCTTCGACCTGCTCACTGCGGCCGCTGGCCATCACGCGCTCATCGGTGGCCATCACCGCTGCCGCCTGCCCGGGATCGCCCAGCAGCTCGGCATCGGTGCGCCCGACGTAGTGCTCCGGCGGCATGCCGATCAGTTCGGTGGTGCCGCGGTTGCCCATCAGGATGCGGCCCTGGCGGTCCTTGGCGTAGACCACGCCGGGCGCGGCCTCGACGAAGGAACGCAGCAGGGTCTGCGCCTGGTCACGTTCGGCTTCAAGCCGGCGCCGCTCGTCGATATCGATCAGCACGCCGGGGAAGTCGATCGCGCGACCGTGCGCATCCAGGTCCACACGGCCGGCCGCTTCCAGCCAACGGTACTGTCCGTCCGCGCCGCGCGTGCGGAACTGGTGCACATAGCGCCCGCCGCGGCCTACCGCCTCGGCGATCGCCTGCTGCAGGCCGTCCCGGTCATCAGCGTGCACGGCGGCCACCACCTGGTCCAGGCGCAGCTCGCTGCGTGCCAGCGCGGGATCCAGGCCGAACGCCCGGGCGAGGGCATCATCCACGGCGAGTCTGTCGTGCGCGACATCCCAGAACCAGGTGCCCACGATCGCCCCGGCGGCGAGCGCCAGTTTGACCCGCTCGGCATCACGCGCCACCCGGGTCGAATTTCCGTCTTCAAGGTTCAAGGTGTTCTCACGGCGAGGCGCGGGGATGACGTGTTTGGCCGCATAGATTATCGCCGCCGCCCAGCGCTGGGAACGTGGCTTGCTGAAGCTGATCAGGATGTTCCCGGCGCAGCGTCTTCACGCCAGCGCGGACTGCGGCCTGCGGGTGCCCCTGGTCGTGTGGCACAGTGGCGGCGCGGACGCATATCCACCAGATCAAGGAGATCGGAATGAACGCGAGAACGATGATGTTGGTGCTGTGCCTGGCCGCGGCGGGTTCGGCGATGGCAGGTGGCAGTGCCCGGTTCGGCAACAAGCTGGTGAGTACCGGCGACGGGGCGGGCAAGGTGGCCCAGGTGGCCGGCAAGCCCGACCGGGTGATCCAGCTGGAAACCGACTACAGCGGCAACGTGGGCGAGCGCTGGGAATATTACCAGGCGCGGAAGACTGTCCAGATCATTTTCCGCGATGGCAGGGTGACCGAGGTCAACGAGCTCTACAACTGATTCGCCAGCACGCCCTGAATCGATCTAAACTCGGTCGAAACCACCTTGGGAGGGCAGGGCATGGCAAAGATGAGGGCAGCAGTGCGCGCCGCCCTGGTCGCCGCGGCAGTGTTCGCTGCAGCGGCCGCTCCGGCGGATCCGGGTGACCCTGCGGCGGCGACGTCCGGCAACCCCATCCTGCCGGGTTGGTACGCCGACCCGGAAGCGGCGGTGTTCGGGAGCACCTACTGGATCTACCCGACCAGCTCGGCGCCGTATGCCGAGCAGACCGGATTCGATGCCTTCTCCTCGCCCGACCTGGTGCAGTGGACCCGGCATCGCAATGTACTCACCACCGCCGCCATCCGGTGGGCCAGGGAGGCGCTGTGGGCGCCCTCCGTCGTGGAACGCGATGGCCGCTACTACTTCTTCTTTTCCGCCAACGACATCAAGAGTGACCAGGAGCTCGGTGGCATCGGCGTGGCGGTGGCCGACCGGCCCGAAGGTCCCTACCGCGACCTGCTGGGCAAGCCGCTGATCGGCACCTTCCATAATGGTGCCCAGCCGATCGACCAGTTCGTGTTCGAGGACGATGACGGCGCCTGGTACATGATCTACGGTGGCTGGAAGCACGCCAACATCGTGCGCCTGAAGGATGATTTCACCGGCGTGCAGCCGCACGACGATGGCACGCTGTACAAGGAGATCACCCCCGCGCCGGAATACGTGGAGGGCTCGCTGATGTTCAAGCGCGGCGGCCGCTACTACTACATGTGGTCCGAGGGCGGCTGGGGCGAGCCGGAGTACTCGGTGGCTTACGCCATCGCCGACAAGCCGACCGGACCGTTCAAGCGGATCGGCAAGATCCTGCAGCAGGATCCCAGCATCGCCACCAGCGCCGGCCACCATTCGGTGATCCACGCGCCGGGCTCGGACAACTGGTACATCGTCTACCACCGGCGCCCGCTGGGAGAGACCAGCCGGCATCACCGCGCCACCGCGATCGACCGGATGTACTTCGATGAAAAGGGACTGATCCTGCCGGTCCGGATGACGATGGAGGGCGTGCCGGCCGAGCGGCTGGACGCGCGCTGATCGCGGTTGTCCCGCGCACGGTGGACGTGCTGCCGCGCTTCGTCAGCGCTCCAGCGCGGTCCATCGCGTGCAGGGCGGTTTCGTCGGCGGCCACTGGAGTGGCCGGGGCGCGGGGTGCAGTCTGCGGGTGTACGACCTACCCGACGCGACAAGGAATGTTCGATGCTACCCCGAGCCCCACTGCTTTGCTTTGTGCTTTCCTGCTCCCTGCTGTCCAGCGGCGCGATGGCGGCCGACGCCGGTGCACCGCCGGATGACGCGTGCGCGCTGGCGGCCTGGCCCCTGCGCGCGCCGGAACTGCAGGTTCCCTTCGACATCGTCGACGGCCGCGTCTATGTCCAGGCCCAGGTCAATGGCCGCGGACCTTTCCGCTTCGCCGTCGATACCGGGGCAAGCGGCATCGGCCGCGCCGACAGCCGCTTGACCGCTGCCCTCGGTCTTTCGCCGCACGGCGAAGCCACGACGTCCGATGGCGTGGCCAGTGCCAGCGTGCAGACGGTCCGGATCGACTCGCTCGCCCTGGGCGCAGTGGTCCGGCGCGACGTGGAGGTCATCACGCGCGACTACAACGCCCACAACGCGCCGGAGGCGGCGTTCATGGGGATACTGGGCCGCGGCTTCTTCGATGACGGCCTGCTGGTCATCGACTATCCGCGACGCATGCTGTCCTTCAGCCGCACGCAGCAGCTTCCCACCCAGGGCGCGAATGTACTGCGTTATGAGCGGGCCTTCCGCGTGCCGGTGCGGATCGGGCGAGAGCATGTGCTGGGCCAGCTCGACACCGGCGCCAATGTCAGCTTCGTGCTGCCACGGGCGCTGTATGACACGGTTTCCGCCGGACCCCTGGAAGCAGCCGGCCGCTCGCGGTTGACCAACAGCCAGGCCGAGGCGCAGCGGGCCACCGTGCAGGGGCCGATCGAGATCGGCCAGCTGCGCCTCGCCGATGTGGAGGTGAGCGTGTCGGCGAAGTATCCCGAATTGCTGATAGGCGCACATGCCCTGCAGCAGGCCGTTGTATTGATCGACCAGCCTGCCAGGGCGGTGGCCATCTGCCGGTAAACGCGCCGTAGCGGCGGCCACCTGCGGCCTTCACCCGTCTGCGCCGCCGCTCAGCAGCAGCCGCGCCTGCGTCCCCCAGCCACCTGTCAGTACATCCGGCCTGCCGTCGCCGTCCAGGTCGCCCTGGCCCATGCTCCAGCTGCGCCCCACGGTGATGCCCGGTACCACGGCAAGCGTGACATCCCGGAAGTGGCCCTTGCCATCGTTCTGCCACGCACGCAGTTGCAGCGGCACGAAGCCGGGCACCTGGATCGCGCCGACCAGCAGGTCGGGGTGACCATCGCGGTTGAAGTCGACCACGGTCCCGGCCCAGCTGGAAAACCTGTGCGCCGGCAGGCGCTCGGCGGTCTCGTCGCGGAAGCGACCGTTGCCATCGTTGACCAGCAGGCGCGTCTGCGGATCCTTGTCCCAGGCCGCGTTGTTGCTGGTGATGTTGAAGAACACGATGTCCGGGCGGCCATCACCGGTGAGGTCGGCCACATGCACTTCGCGGGTTTCCATCGGCACCTTCAGTTCCAGCCGATGCGAGTGGTCGGCGAAGTGTCCGCTGCCATCGTTGATCAGCAGGCGATTGGGGTGCGCCGGGCTGGCCAGCACCACGTCCAGGTCGCCGTCGCCATCGATATCGGCAAGCGCCACGCCTTCGGTCTGTGCATCGCCCTGCGGCAGATGGGTCGCGCTGGCATCGATGAAATGGCCGGGTCGTCTGGGGTCGTTGAGGAAAAGAAGACTGCGCGACACCCGCGCAGGCGCCCCGGCGCCATGGCCGGTCTCGCCGGTGCTGCCGATGAAGATGTCCGGCAACCCGTCACCGTTCACATCACCCAGTGCCAGCCCGTTGCCCTGGCTGCCGGCGGGCAGCCGTTCGCTGGCATCGGTGAAGCCGCCCTTGCCATCGCCGAGAAACAACTGGTGCACCTCCTCGGATTCGCTGATGAACACCATATCGGCGTGGCCATCGCCGTTGAAATCCGCACTGCGCACATGTTCGTTGTCACGCATCGTGCGGCCGAAGGCATCCGGGACATAGCGCAGCTTTCCGGCTCCGTCGTTCAGGTACAGCCGGTTGACGCCGTGTTCCACCGACACCACCACGTCACGGTCCCCATCGCCGTCGACGTCCACGAATACCGAGTCAGTGGAATGCAGGCTGGGCGCGGTCGGCACATGGGTCGCGGTGGCATCCACGAACACCGGGGAGGCGGCCTCGCGGACCCGCTGGAACGCGTCCGTCGCCGGATCCCGCGTCGATGTATCGCGGGCAGAAGCGGGGTGCGGCACGGCGAACAGTGCCAAGGCAGTGGCGAGCGCGTGCATCGAAAACCGTAGCGACATCGGATCCTCTCGCGGGCAGGAATCAGCCTCCAAGCTAACCGCATGCGACCCTGTGCGCAAAACCGGGCGTGCTTGCCACTATCATGCCCGCACGCGGCCTTGGCCAACGGAACGTAATTCAATGTCTGACATGCACCTGGTACTGCAGGAACTGTTCAAGGTCGGCCGGCTGGAGCGCCGCGAGATCACGCTGGTCGCCGCCCCGCGCACCTTCCCGATCTGGGATCGCGTGGAGAAGCTGCTGAAGATCAAGGGTCCCGAGCCCCGGACCCTGACGCGCCACATGTTGTTCGATCTGTACCGGCTGTTTCCGCAGCTGAAGGGTGAGATCGAACTGACGCGTTACATCTACACGCTCGGAACCTTCAAGCCAGCCCGCGTGCCGGCCGACGGTTACCTGCTGGCGCGGCGCTCGGAGGTCGATGGCAGCGTCATTGCGATGTTCCATGCCCCCGCCGAGCAGGTGCAGCAGGCGTGGGCGGACACCTTCGCGCCGGATGTCCCCGGTGCCTACGTGTCGCGGTTCATCGCGCCGGCCCTGCGCGACCCGCTGCTGGCGGCGTACGGGGTCACCGACGATGGCGGCGGTGCGTGCTTCCACGAGCTGCACCCCTACGTACTGGGCCATCGCGCGCATTACCTGACGACCTACGGCGTGGACATCGCGCCCGGGCACGCGGCAGACGACCCGACGGCGTGACGCGTCACGCCGGTCCGGCGTCCGGCGGCATCTTCTTCACCCGTTTCCGATGGTCGTGCACGTTGTCTCCGGTGATGCGCTTCTGCTCGGTGCCGGTCACCGTATGCAGCTTGCGGTCGTTGCCGGTCACCGGCTTGGTCGCCACGGCCGTCTCGCGTTCGAACGCATGGGACTTGTCCGTGTTGCGGTAGTAACGGAAAAGCGTCCAGTACAGCGCCGTCGCGCTGGCCGGACCCAGCGCAAGCAGCGCCACCAATCCACCCCCATCACTGCTCATAGCGTCATTCCCAGGAACCAGAGGACCGCGCCTTCGACGATCGTGCCCACCCCCAGCGCTGCCAGCAGCAGCTTCCAGTGCTGCACCGGCACGCTGCCCATGGTTTCACCCGTGCGTCCATTCACCGCGATGTAGTGCAGCATGCCCTTGCCACGCTGGCGGTACGAATACAGCCAGACCGGCACATACATCGCCACCCAGCGCGACCCATGCACCTCGACTTCTTCCATGTCCCAGCGCACGCCGCGGTCGTACCGCCGCACCGACTGCTCCAGCCTGGAGCGGGCGATCGACAGCAGCTGGTCCTCCAGCCGCGGTCGCAGCTGTTCGATGTCCACGTCGCGCTTTTCCGATGAGTACCCCACCAGGTAGGACGCGTTCCACTTCAGCGCATTCTTGGTGTCGAAGGGCAGGATGGTGTTGATGATGTTGTTGGTATTGGTCTGTATGTCCAGCCGGCCACGCCGGGCCGAAGACTCCAGCGGGAGGTCGTCGACGGTGAAATCGAGCTGGCGCTCCACCTGGTAGACATCCGCGTCGTAGTAGGTTTTCTTGTTCTTCTCGGTGCCGCGGGTATAACGCCGCGTCTCGATCTCGCCGTTGCCCACCACGCTGGCGCTGGCGTTGCTGTCCACCACCATGTACGGCAGGTACACGCCGATGACGTTCTCCGGCGTGAACTCGGTCTTGAAGGCCTTCAGCGCGAAGAAGCGCCGCTTGTCCACGAACTGGCGGATGCGCGCGACCGCATCGGTCTTGCTGACCTTGAATGGCAGCACCGCGTCGGGCACGGCACCGTTGGCTACCTGTTCGTTGACCCCGAACACATGACGGCACCAGTGGCAGCGCGCCGTCATGCTGCTTTCGGTATTGATCGTGACTTCCGCGCCGCAGCCGCTGCATTTGAAGCTCATCAGGCTGGCGGCACCGGCGTCGATATTCCGCGCGCCGGAGGCGATCACATCGCCACGCAGGTCCTCGATGCCCGTGCCCAGCCCGAAGGCCTCCTCGATCCGGTCGCCATGCCATTCGTTGCGGCAGTACTGGCAGACCAGCACATCGGTGCCGAGTGCGTGGCGGATATCGCTGGATCCACATTTCGGGCAGCGATTCAGTCCGTCCTTCAGCTCCGCGGCCGACGTGTCCAGGGCGACCGGATCCGGCGCCAGCAGTTCGTCACGGATCGGCGGGGGCAGGGTGGAGGGGTCCACCCCGAAACTGCCGGGCAGCGGCGGCATGTCCTGCGGCGATCCCGGGCCGGCAGGGGAAACCGCCCCGGGCAGGGGCGGCGGCTTTCTGGGGTGGGTCATCGTGGCGTCGCCTGGCGTCTTACAGCCCCAGCGCCTTGGCTTTCAGCTTGTCGTAGTCATCCTGGGTGATCAGGCCGAGATCGAGCAGTTCCTTCGCCTTCTTCAGCTGACTCACCGTGTCATCGGCCGCCGCTGCGGCGGGCGCGACCGGCTGCTGCAGGCTGCCGGCACCGAACATCCCCGAGGCCATGCCGACGCCCACCAACCCGGCGGCACCGCCGCTTTCACCGGCCGACTGGATGCCCTGCGCCACGCTGGCCTGCAGGTTGGAATTGCCGCGTGCGCCGGCCAACGCATCGGCGCGCTGCACGGTCTTGAGCAGCTCACGGGTGTTGGCGTCGTACTCGATGGAAACGATCGCGGTCTTGACGATGGCCAGGCCACGATCGGACTTCCACTGGTAACCCTGCTCGACCGCGCTGGACAGGCTCTGCGCGAAGCCGAGTGAATCCTGCTGCAGCCTGCTGATGCGGTTGCCCTTGCCTGGATCGTTGGTATACAGGCTGAAGGCCGGCGCCAGCGAGCCGACCACCTCGTTGAACAACTGGCTGGCGGCCGCATTGTCCAGGTCGGTGAAGTCGAAAACCTGGCCCGGCTGCAGATAGCTTGCCGGAACGAAGTTCTTCACGAACAGGATCGGATCCACGATCTTCAGCGTGTACGAACCGCGGGTCACCGCGCCGACCTGGGTGCCGAGGAAGCCGTCATCCCAGTAGATTTCCGACTGGGTGCCGAAGCGGTTGTCCGGCAGTTCCTTCAATGACACGAAGAAGGCTGCTTGCTGCGATCCCGGCTGGCCGCCGAACTTGAAGCGTTCCCAGCTCTGCCGGATCAGCGAACTGACCAGGCCGTCGCCGGCGAAGATCGACTGCGAGTTGATGTCATCCGACTCCCAGATGTAGCCGCCCGGCTCGGCGACGAAGGCGGTGACCGCGCCGTCCTGCAGCAGCAGCAGGCCATAGCCTTCGGGCACGACGATCTTCGACCCGTTGCTGATGATGTGGTTCGACGCGCCGGTGTTGGAACCGCGTCCGGCATTGGTGCCACGCGGCGCTGCGGCAAACAGCGCTGCGGTGGAGGGCAGGCCATTCGGCACCGTGTAGAAGTCCTTCCACTGGTCGGCCAGAACACCGCCCACCGCACCTGCCACCGCCTGTCGAAGACCCATGACAATTCCCTGTTGTTCGTGGACAGGCACCACGCCCGTCATGCTCGGCCGACTATATCAGGGGTGCACCCGGGCGACACGCGCCGGCATCAGGGCAGGTTGCACTGCATCTTGCCATCCACGTAGTAGGGCTTGGGCACGTTCGGGTTCTCGCTGGTCTTTTCGAACACCACCTCGAAGGAGGCCAGGTCCGGCGTCCCCTTGCGATCGGTGCAGGCGGCCTGCAGCTTCTGTTTGACGGCGGCGATGCCGGCTTCGCGGTTGGCTCCGTCGGCGCTGTTGGTGAGGTTGGCGACCTCGGCGAAGGCGGCCGGGGAGGCGCCGAGCAGGCCGGCGGCGATCAGGGACAGGTGCAGTTTCTTCATGGACGCTCCTTGTGGTGGGGCGGGCGATCGGTGCCCGGCCAGCAGGATAGGGTGGCGAGGTTAAGGTCCCGTGGACTGCCGGTACCTACGGAGATCTCGGCTAGACTGCCGGGCAGTCGCGCTGCGGAGTACGCAATGCCTTCCACGGTGATCGGGGCTGCCGCCCGCCAGTTGGTGCAGGAAGAGTGCCTCGCGATTGCCAATGCGTTGGCGATGCGGTCGGATATCCATGTGGGCGTGCACAGCGCCCGCAAGGCCATCCGGCGTCTACGCGCGGTGCTGGCCCTGTTTGCAACCGACGAACAGCCACTGCAACGCAGCGACCGTGCGCTGCAGCGGCTGGGTCGCGGTCTTTCGGCGCTGCGCGACGCGCATGTGCTGGTGGATACCGCGCAATCCCTGCAGGCCGGCGCTCCCGCCCCCGGCTGGGCCACTGTCATCACGCATCTGGGCGCCCGCCGTGACCGCCTGCTCCAGCGCGCCTGTGCGCAGGATCCCGGATTCCAGAGGAAGCAGCGCGTGGTGCAGCGCGTCGGCCTGGCGCTGGATACACAGCGCTGGGAGTTGGTGCGCAAGGGGGATCTTCGGCGTGCCTTGGCCCGTACCCGGCGAAGGGTCGAAAAGGCCGCCGCGCGGGCCCGCGACAGCGATGATGCGCAGGCGCTGCATGACTGGCGCCGCAGGGTGCGGCGGCTGCGCATGCAACTGGAGGTGATGGCCCGGCTGGACGGCGGCCTGGTCAAGGATCGTCCCGGCAGTGACGGCGGGAAGCAGGCCAAGGGACTGCACAGGTTGAGCGACGCGCTGGGCCGCGAGCAGGACCTGCGCATGCTGCGCAACCACGTGCGCGCGATGCGAGGGCTGCCGGAAAAAGCGGAGCTGATGGCGCTCGCGCGATGACGCGGCACCGGTAGCGCCGAACCATGCTCGGCGAGCGCAGCGGCAGGCAACAGCGTGACGACCAACGGTCGTCACCCACCAAGAGCAGAAGCAGACGGCCAGCGGCCGTCACTACCGGGACACGCCTTACCAATCGGTGGGCGCGTAATCCTTCAGGAACTGGCCCCACACATGCTCGCCCGTGTTGAAGCCATGGATGATCGGGTCGACGATACGCGCCGCGCCATCCACGATGTCCAACGGTGGATGGAAGCGCTCTTCCTGCACCTTCTTGGCCGCGATGTCCGCCGGATCTTCGTCGGTCACCCAGCCGGTATCCACGCTGTTCATGTGGATGCCGTCGTTCTGGTAATCCGCCGCCGAGGTGCGGGTCATCATGTTCAACGCGGCCTTGGCCATGTTGGTATGCGGATGACGGGTGGTCTTGAAGTTGCGGTAGAACTGGCCTTCCATCGCCGATACGTTGACGATGTGCTTGTCACGCTCGGGCGTGGCCAGCATCAGTGGCTTCAGCCGTGCGTTGATGATGAACGGCGCGATGGCGTTGACCAGCTGGGTTTCCAGCAGCTCGACCGACGGCACTTCGGCCATCAGCAGGCGCCAGGAATTGCGACCGCGCAGGTCGACCTGCTGCAGGTCCTGGTCGAGCCGGCCTTCCGGGAACAGATGCTGCTGGCCGACCAGCTCGTCTTCCAGCAGGGCCACCTGGGACAGCTCGGCGGCACGGGTCAGGCCGTCGGCACCGTTGAGTCCCCGTTCCTGCACGGCCGGAAGCGCGATCGCCGAGGCGTCGCTCAGCAGCTCGGCGCCGCGCAGGCCCTCGTAGTGGCCTACCAGGCTGCGTACCGTTTCGGGCAGTTCGTGCAGCGCGGCGGTTTCACCGGCCATCATGTGCGCGTAGAACTGCGGCGGCCGGCGCACCGTCTGGCAGGCGTTGTTGATGATGAAATCCAGCCGCTTGCGGGTGGCCAGCAGCTCGCTGCAGAAGGCTTCCACGCTGGGGGTGTGGCGCAGGTCCAGCCCGTACACCTGCAGTCGATGGCCCCATACCGCGAAATCCGGTTCTTCGGCGTAGCGGGCGGCCGAGTCGCGCGGGAACCGAGTGGTGACGATCAGTTCGGCGCCAGCACGCAGCAGCTTCAGGCCCGCCTGGTAGCCGATCTTGACCCGGCCACCAGTGAGCAGCGCGACGCGACCGTGCAGGTCGGCGGTCTCGGTGCGCTTGGTGAAGTTCAGCTCGGCGCAGGCCGGGCACATCTGGTCATAGAAATGATGCAGCTGGGTGAACTTCTGCTTGCACACGTAGCAGTGGCGCAGTTCGGGCGAATGCACCGGCTCGGCAGCGGCTTCGGCGCCTTCCCCATTGCGTGCGTCATGCAGGCCGGCCGCATGCGGCGGGAAGTAATTCGGGGTGCTGAAGACGGGCTTGCGGCGCAGGGTGCGGATGCCGGTCTGCTCCAGCAGGGCTTCGGCCTTGCGCACCTTCTCCTGGTGGCGGACCTTGGCCTGCTGTTTGAGCATTGCCCGGCGTGCCTTGGGTTCGGGGTGGTAGACCTTGGCCACCACCTGGTGCAGGCGCACGCGGTCGGCTTCGGGCAGCGCATCCAGCACGCTGCGGTCGGCCTCGATGGCTTCCAGCAGGTCCAGCGCGGTGCGCAGGCGATCGGTCAGGGGCAGGTCGTCGGCCACGGGCGCGGCGGGTGGGGCGGTGGTTGTCACATCGAATCCGGAAGGAATGGCACTAGGCCTGGAATGGACAGCAGAGCGGTGACCGGCTCGATGCGGGTCCATGCTGTTGCGGGCCGGGCAGGGCCCGGACGGGGGCCATTGTCCCTGATCGACGGGGGCAGATGCCAGCCGGGCGGCATCAGCCCGGCCGGCGGCGGGCGGGACGGATCACGAGCCGGGTTGCGTGGCGCCCTTGTGGACGTTCTTGTCCGGTTCCTGCGGAGTCTCCGGATTGCCATTGCGTGCAAGCCAGATGCAGGACGGGCCCACGATGGCCAGGACGCCAATGATCACGATCAGCAGCATTTTCGTGCTCTTCTTCATACAGACCCTCGCGTGCGGACGTTCAGCCGAGCATAGAAGCAACGGCGTCGTTCGCATGTGTTCCCGGCGACGGCCGGCGCGGACGTCACGGCGACGTCCGCCCGGTGGCCTCTGCTTATTTCGGCATCAGCACCGTATCCACCACATGGACGATGCCGTTGGACTGCATCACATCCGCCGTGCTGACCGAAGCCTTGCCGCCCTTCGCATCCACGATCCACAGCTTGCCCTCGTGCAGCTTGAAGGTCAGCGGTTCGCCCTGGACCGTCTTCAGCGTGGCGGTGCCACCCTGTTGGGTGGCCGCGGCGGTCAGCTGGGCAGCGGTGTGTACGCCCGGCACCACGTGGTAGGTCAGGATCCTGGTCAGTGCCGCCTTGTTCTCCGGCTTGACCAGGGTGTCCACGGTGCCGGCGGGCAGCTTGTTGAAGGCCGCGTTGGTGGGTGCGAACACGGTGAACGGACCGGCACCGCTGAGCGTATCCACCAGTCCGGCTGCCTTCACCGCAGCGACCAGCGTGGTGTGGTCCCTGGACGCACTGGCGTTCTCTACGATGGTCTTGGCCGGATACATCAACGCGCCGCCGACCATCGGCGGATCTGCAGCGAAGGTGGGGCCTGCAAAGGCACCAAGAACGACGAGGCTGGTGGCGAAAGCGATCTTCTTGAGAGCAGCTTGCACGGTGTTTCTCCTGTTCGCCCTCGGATGAGGGTACTGAAGGTACGCGGCCGGCAGCGCGCTGGATGCAGCAGGCTGGCTTTTCTTTTCGAGCATGAGGAAGGCGTGAACACGGCGCCGCTGCGGTCCCGCAGTCCGCCCCGCGATCCAGCGCGCTGGGCGAGAATGAGCGCCGTTCCGTAGGGTCCAGGGTGTTGTGCGGTGTATGTGCAGGTTGCTTGTGATGTTCGTGATGTTTCTCATTCCAGCGTGGGCGCTTGGTGCCCCCATCGAGATCGCGGGTCGTGCCACGGTAGTGGACGGTGACACCCTGGCGGTCAACCAGAAGCGGGTCAGGTTGTGGGGAATCGATGCCCCGGAAAGCGCGCAGCAGTGCGCGGACCCGCACGGCAAGCCATGGCCCTGCGGGCGTCGGGCTGCCAACGCGCTGGATGCCTGGCTGCAGGGCAGGACGGTGCGCTGCGTGCAGCGCGATGTGGATCGCTACGGCAGGTCGGTCGCGGAGTGTCTGGTCCAGGGCGATTCGGTGAATGCCTGGATGGTCCGATCCGGCTGGGCCGTTGCATACCGGGAATACGCCACGGCGTACGTGGGCGCGGAACAGCTGGCCCGGACAGGGAAGCGCAATCTCTGGCAGGGGGCGTTCCAGATGCCGGCCGACTACCGGCGTGCGCAGCGTGCGATGCAGGGCGAGGACACCAGGGCCGCGCGCGTGCCGCCCCCCGGCTGCCGCATAAAAGGCAACATCTCCAGTGCCGGCGCGAGGATATTCCACCTGCCCGGGCAGCGTGATTACGAGCAGACACGGATCCAGCTGCACAACGGTGAACGCTGGTTCTGCTCGGCTGAGGAAGCGACGGCGGCAGGTTGGCGCGCAGCGAAGCGCTGACGCATCCCTGGGCGTGTTCTCCAAAGGCACCGACGGTGCAGTGAGGGCAGGGCCATTCGTGCTGCGGCGCAGCGTGCCGGGCCGTCTGGCGGGGCGGGAAGGTACAGGCTGCAAGGGTCCGCGATGCGCCCTGCGGCGCGGTGTTGACAGCGTTGTCAACCCGGACATAGAAACATGCCTGCGTTGCCGCCTGCGCGCCCCGTCCTGATTCGAAAGGAATCCGCCGATCATGAAGCCCCTGAAGCCCTTGTTGCTGTGCGCCGGCTTGGCACTGGCGTGCAGCAGCGCCGCGCACGCTGCCACGCCCGCCGGCCAGATCCATCCCGCGCAGTGGCCGCAGCCGAGCTGGCCGCTGCCCGCCGACCCGGCCATCGAACGCCGCATCGACGACCTGATGGCGAAGATGAGCGTGGAAGACAAGGTCGGCCAGATCGTGCAGGGCGACATCGCCAGCGTCACCCCGGCGGAGGTCAGGAAGTATCGCCTCGGTTCGGTGCTGGCCGGCGGCGGGTCCGATCCGGGTGGGCGCTACAACGCCAGGCCGGCCGAATGGTTGGCGCTGGCCGACGCCTACTGGGAAGCGTCGATGGACACCAGCGGCGGCGGTCATGCGATCCCGATCATCTGGGGAATCGATGCAATGCACGGACAGAGCAACGTGGTCGGTGCCACGTTGTTCCCGCACAACATCGGCCTGGGCGCGACGCGCAACCCGGACCTGCTGCGCGAGATCGCCCGCATCACCGCGGTCGAAACCCGGACCACCGGCATGGAGTGGACCTTCGCGCCGACTGTTGCCGTCCCGCAGGATGATCGTTGGGGCCGCGCCTACGAAGGCTATTCCGAGGATCCGGCGCTGGTCGCCCGCTATGCCGGGGTGTTCGTCGAGGGGCTGCAGGGCAAGGCCGGTGCGGCCGACTTCCTCGACGACCACCACGTGATGACCACGGTCAAGCACTTCCTGGGCGACGGCGGCACCACCAACGGCAAGGACCAGGGCGATACCACCGTCACCGAAGCGCAGCTGCGTGACATCCACGCCGCTGGCTACGTGCCCGCGATCGCGGCCGGCGCACAGTCGGTGATGGCCTCGTTCAACAGCTTCCACGGCGAAAAAATGCACGGCCACAAACCGCTGCTGACCGATGTGCTGAAAGGCCAGATGAACTTCGGTGGCTTCGTGGTCGGCGACTGGAACGGCCACGGGCAGGTAAAGGGCTGCACCAATACCGACTGCGCGCAGACCTACGTCGCCGGCATGGACATGGCGATGGCCCCGGATACCTGGAAGGGCCTGTACGAAAGCACCGTCAAGCATGTCAACGACGGCACGCTGCCGATGGCGCGGCTGGACGATGCGGTGCGCCGCATCCTGCGTGCCAAGCTGCGCATGGGGCTGTTCGAAAAGCCCAAGCCGTCCGCGCGCGCACTGGGTGGCAGGTTCGAACTGCTCGGCTCGCCACGACATCGCGCCGTGGCGCGGCAGGCCGTGCGCGAATCGCTGGTGCTGCTGAAGAACCAGGGCGGACTGCTGCCGCTGCCGCCGAAGCAACGCGTGCTGGTCGCTGGTGACGGTGCCGACAGCATGACCAGGCAGACCGGCGGCTGGACACTGACCTGGCAGGGTGACGGCACCAAACGAGACGATTTCCCCAACGCCGACACCCTGTGGGATGGGCTGAAGGCCCAGGTGCAGGCGGCCGGTGGCAACGCCGAGCTGGCCCTGGACGGTGCGTACAGAACCAAGCCGGACGTCGCCATCGTGGTGTTTGGCGAGGACCCGTATGCCGAGTTCCAGGGCGACCTGCCGGACCTGATGTTCAAGGGCGGCCGCTCGGGTGACCTGGAGCTGATCCGCAAGCTGAAAGCCGACGGCATCCCGGTCGTCGCGGTCTTCATCAGCGGGCGTCCGCTGTGGCTGAACCGCGAGATCAATGCCGCCGACGCCTTCGTTGCCGCATGGCTGCCGGGATCGGAAGGCGCAGGCGTGGCCGATGTGCTGCTGCGTGGGCCCGATGGCAAGGCCCAGCATGATTTCAGCGGCAAGCTCAGCTTCTCCTGGCCGCGCCGCGCCGACCAGTACGCCAACAACGTAGGCCAGCCGGGCTATGACCCGCAGTTCGCGTTCGGCTACGGGCTTACCTATGCAGACAAGGGCGACCTGCAGCCGCTTTCGGAAGAGCCGGGCATCGACCCCACCGCCTCGCGCACGAGCACCTGGTTCGACCGCGGCGTGGCGGCGACCGGGCTCACGCTGCGCCTGACCGGCGCTGATGGGGAGGCGATGGATATCGTGCATCCCAATGCCACCACGGCGGACGGCTCGGTCGCCATGACCGCGATCAACACGGAGGTGCAGGAGGGCGGGCGCCAGTTCAGTTTCGCCGGCAACGGACTGATCGAACTGCGGGCCAATGCACCGCTGGATCTGGATCGTGAAACGAATGGCGACGTTTTCGTGATCTCAACGCTGCGGGTCGACGCGTTGCCTGCCGGTGCCCGGGTGAGCTACCTCGCGACGAGCGGGAAGACCACGCGCGGCGACGTCTCGATCAGCAAGGCACTGACGGCGGCCAAGGTCGGGCAGTGGACCCGTCTGGGCGTGCCGCTGCGCTGCGTGCGCGGTGCCGGGGTGGACATGAAGCAGGTCGATATCCCGATGGCCCTGCAGGCCGGCAAGGGCGTACGCCTGTCGCTGGCAAAGGTCGCCATCGGAACGGACTACGACCAGGAAGTGACCTGCGCCGAGTAAGCGTACGTCCGGGTGATCGCCGACCCCGGGTCGGCGTGAACCCTGGAAGAAAAAGCGCCCGGTAGCGCCGGTCCATGCTCGGCGCCACCTGCATGCTCAGTCGTTGCTGCGCGCGGCACAGCGGGTGATCAGCGCCGCGCTGCCCACCGCGATCGCATCTTCGACCGCCCCGGTGGGCTTCTGGCCATAGCGCGCGATCGCGCGCATGCGCAGGTTGAAGGTGAGGTAGGCCATGCCGACCGCGGTACCCGCGCCCAGCACCGCACCCAGGCCGCGCTGGCTGCGCGGGGCGAGCGCGGCACCGGCCAGCATGCCGGTGGCCACGCGCGCGACCATCCCGGCGGGCACGATGCGATCCGGCGCGGTTTTCATCTTGTCGCCGAGCAGTTCACCACCGGCCAACGCCAGCATGCCTGCCGACGCCAGCGGATTGCACAACAGCCGCGGCGCTCCGTTGTCGGCAGGCAGGGTGCCGGTGCGCGCGGCGTTGGTCACCGCCGCCAGCGGCGTCATCGCACGCATCCCGGCGACCGCGCCCATCAGTATCGAATGGATCAATGCCATGACGGCCTCCTTCAGGGACGGGGCGGTTTTTCGTAGTCGTCGGGGGTAGCGGTGTGTTCGGATTCCGGCATGTCCTTGTCCTTCCACCGCGCCTCATCGTTGCGCAGTTTGTCGGGCGTGTGCGCCTTCTCCTGGTCATCGACGTCGCCGGTCGGGTTCAACGGTAGTTTGCTCATCGGGGTCTCCCTGCAGTGTGCCTGCGTGCCGGGGACGGGCAGCATGGCCATGCAGGCGGACGATGCACGCTCGCAGGTGAGTGCGGTGTGGCCGATGCTGCACGTGCCCACCACATCGCGGTCACCGGCGGGTTACGGCACGGCGGTTATCACTGGGCCACCACAGCGTGAGGATCCCTCGATGCGTGCACTGACTTATCACGGCAGCAAAGACGTCCGCATGGACACCGTTCCAGACCCGACCCTTGCCGCGTCCGATGACATCATCCTGCGCGTGACCGCCACCGCCATCTGCGGTTCCGACCTGCACCTTTACCACGGCAAGATCCCCGACTTGCATACCGGCGACGTGCTGGGCCACGAGTTCATGGGGATCGTGGAAGAGGTCGGCAGCGGAGTCACCGCGCTGCAGCCGGGCGACCGGGTGGTGGTCCCGTTCGTGGTGGCCTGCGGCGAGTGCTTCCATTGCCGGCTGGCCGAGCACGCCGCCTGCGAAACGACCAATACCGGCAAGGGCGCGGCGCTGAACCAGAAGGGCATACGGCCGCCTGCCGCCCTGTTCGGCTACAGCCATCTGTACGGCGGCGTCTCCGGCGGCCAGGCTGAATACGTGCGGGTGCCCAAGGCCAACGTGGGTCCGCTGCGGGTGCCCGATGCATTGCCCGATGAGCAGGTGCTGTTCCTGTCCGATATCCTGCCGACCGGATACCAGGCGGCGATCAACGCCGGGGTGAAGCCCGGTTCGACGGTGGCGATCTTCGGCGCCGGGCCGGTCGGCCTGATGGCGGCTGCGTGTTGCCGGCTGCTTGGCGCGGAAACCATCTTCATGGTGGACCATCTGGCCTATCGCCTGGCCTTTGCCGTGCAGACCTACGGCGTCACGCCAGTGAACTTCGCCCAGATCGAAGATCCCGCTGAATACATCATCACCCAGACCAACGGACGCGGCGTGGATGCGTCGATCGAGGCGGTGGGCTTCGAAGCAGAGGGGAGCGCCCTGGAGACCGCGCTGACCACGCTGAAGGTGGAAGGCAGCAGCGGTGTGGCCATACGCCAGTGCATCGCCGCCACGCGTCGCTGCGGCACGGTCAGCATTCCCGGCGTCTACGCCGGCTTCCTGCACGGATTCCTGGTCGGCGATGCCTTCGACAAGGGGCTCACGTTCAAGATGGGCCAGACCCACGTGCAGGGGCTGATGCCGGAGCTGCTGGATCATATCGGCGAGGGGGCGCTCGACCCGGGCGTGATCATCACCCACCGCCTGCCCCTGGAAGATGCCGTGCGGGGGTACGAGCTGTTTGACCGCAAGGAAGAGGACTGCCGCAAAGTGATCCTGGTGCCGTGACATGCAGCGACACCTCACGGTCATCGCCCGAAGCAGGCCGGTACTGTCGCCACCGGAGCCACCGCGATGAGCGCCGGGTCGACGGACCTGCTGGGCTGGGCAGCGACGGCGGTGCTGATCGCCACCCTGGCACGCCAGATCCACAAGCAGCACACGGCCGAGTCGGTGGAAGCGGTCTCCACCTGGTTGTTCGTCGGCCAGATGACCGCCTCGGTGCTGTTCATCGCCTACAGCGCGCTGGTCGGCTCGACGGTGTTCGTGGTCACCAACACCCTGATCCTGGCCACGGCGGTCACCGGGCAGGTGCTTGCCATGCGCCGACGCAGGCGTCGCTGATATTTGACGCGGTCTTGGCGCGACCTGCGCGAACGTCAGCATCATCATGGCAGAGGAGATGGGTCATGGCCCAGAAAAGCAGGATCGCACCGGCGCCGAAGGTGCGCAGGATCGAAGTGATGCCGTTGGACGAAGGCGAAGCAGTGGCGGTGATCGAACTCGAATCGGAGCCTCCGGCGCATTGGCTGGAGGCGCTGCAGCGCGAGATGCGCTTCACCGAAGGGCTGGAGTCCTCGGCGGCGAAGGTGGACGGCTGCCATGTCTACCTGCTCGGGCTTGAGCCAGGCCTTGGCAGGGCCACGCGGCATGTCGGCCGCTTGCTGGCCACGGTGCCCGCACTGGCCCATTGAGCCGCGGCCGTCAGCGGGCGGGACGCTCGCGGCGGCGCCGCTCGTAGAGCTTCAGGTCCGCGCGGTTGATGGTATCGGCCACGGTCTCCGCGGCGCGGCTGATGGCGCACCCCGCGGAGAACCGGATCGGTGACTGGCAGGCATGTTCGGCGTAGCTGGCTTCCAGTGCCTGCAGTCGTTCCAGGTTCGCGCCGGGGACGAACACCAGGAACTCGTCGCCACCGAGGCGGACCACGACTTCGCCCGGCTGCAGCCGGGCCGAAAGGAACTCGACGAAGGCGATCAGGACCGCGTCACCTTCGGCATGGCCAAGCCGATCATTGACCTCCTTGAAGTGGTCCAGGTCGAACACCAGGCAGCCCCACGCGCTCAGCTGGTCATGCGCGAGCTCGCCCAGGTAACGCCGGTTGAAGCAGCGGGTGAGCGGATCCCGGATCGCCAGCTCCTGCAGCTGGATTTCCTGCAGGTGCTGGGTGGTGATGTCCTGCGCGTGGCCCAGCACGTACGGCGGATCGGCTTCGTTGTCGAGCACGTTGTGGTACATCCAGAAGCGCCGTGAACCGTCTTCCGCGACCAGCTCCATCACGCCGGAATCGCTCTGGTTCTCGACGATCCGGGCCAGGTAGCCCTGCAACTGGATGCGCTTTTCCAGCGGGATGATCGCTGCAAGGGAATGACCGACGACCTCCGCCTCCGGCCGTCCCAGCGACAAGGATGCGGCCGGGTTCAGCGAGGTCACCACGCCTTCCAGCGTGTGCGTGCAGATCAGGCCCATGCTGTGCTGGAAAAGCCGGCGGTAGCGTGCTTCGCTCTGCCCCAGCGCCTCCAGCGCGGCACGTTGGGCCGTCACGTCCTGGATCGCGCCGATCAGGCGCGTCCCCGCAGCGTCCCCGACGCGGCGCCCCACGATGTGCAGCCACGCTTCGCGGTTGTCCTTCGGCCTGGTCTTCAAGGTCAGGTCGATCGGCGAGCCGGTCGCAGCGCAGGCGGCAATCGCCTCCTCGAGCTGGCTGGCGTGTTCATCAAGGTAGAACGCCAGCGCGGCCTGCAGCGAAGGGTCGCTGTCTTCCTGCACCCCGTGCAGCACGTGTGTTTCGCGGGTCCAGGCCAGTTCGCCCGTTGCGAGGGAGAGCTCCCAGCCGCCCACCTTGGCAGCGGTGTTGGTCTGTTCGAGAAACGCCTGGCTGCGCTGTAACCGGGCATGCAGGCTGACCGCCTCCTCCATCCGCGTCAGCAGCATGGCGCGCTGTTCCATGCCGCGTGCGGCGGCCTCGGCCAGTCCGCTCAGGGCCTCGCGCTCATTCGGCCTGAGCCGTCCCGGCTCCGGGCTCAGCAGGCACAGCGTACCCACCCGGCTGCCTGCGCCGGCCTGGATCGGTACGCCCACGTAATGCCGCACGTTCGGCGCACCGACGACCAGCGGATTACCCGAAAACCGCGGATCCTGCATCGCGTCTTCGATCTCGAACACGCCGTCAGCGTCGATCGCCCACGTGCAGAACGAAATGTCGCGGGGTGTCTGGCGCGTCCCGTCCAGGCCCACCTGCGACTTGAACCATTGCCGCTCGCCGTCCACCAACGAGATCAGCGCGATCGGCATGCCAGCCATCGCACAGGCCGCACGCGTGAGCGCGTCGAAGAACGGCTCCGGGTCGGAGTCCAGGATGCGCAGCGAATCCAGGACCGACTGGCGAACGTCCTCTGTCATCGGACACCTCCAGGAGTGGATCAGCGCGGCACCCTGTGCGCGCCGCAGGCACAGTGTAGTAGCCGCCGACGTCGACCCGGGTGAACGACCTGCGCCGACGTCGGCAGCGCAGCCATCGCTGCATGCGGCGCGCTATGGAATCGCTCAACGCTGATCGTGGGGCGCTTGCGCACGGGCGGCCCAGCGTCGGCACCGATGGTATTCGTACACCCCCGGCATCACGCTCAGCAGCAACCCCGGCACCAGGGCGAACGCCCACGTTGCAAGCGGGGCAGGGGACACCGTGAAGGCGGCTGCGGCAGGCACGTGATGCGGGGACAACAGCGGAAAGCCGATCGCCCCCAGTGCGATCCATGGCGCAAGATCCAGGATGCTGTGCACATGCTGCTCGAGGGGAATGATGTCGCGGGTGGGATAGGCGATGCGGGTATCCCAGTAGCCCGCCAACGCATGCAGGCAGGTCATGGCCAGCAGCACGAACCACAGCGCAGGTGTATCGGCGAACAGCAGCCACAACACGGTCGCGGTGCCGAGCAGGGCGATCTGCAGCAGATGCAGCGAGGATTCCCGCAGCCCGGAGGTGGCCTCGATGTGGCTGCGCCGGTGCAGCAGGAAGTCCGCTGCTCCGGCGATCAGCCAGACCAGGTACAGCACGTGCCATACGGTCACGCGAGCGGGATCCACTGGGGGCTGGAGCACTGCCGCGAACGCGCCGCAGCTGGTGCCGATCGACACGATACGGTCCATGAGTAGCGTGGCCTCCCGGATAGGGTTCGGAGTGCTGACTCTAACGTCGTGCGCTGCAGACCCGCGTGGCGGCGACGTGAGGGAAATGAGGGCGCTGGTTGATGCAACGGTGACGCTGCCGCTACGTGTTTCATGACCAGCGCGGACGATAGTGGCCGCAACCCCCTGTTTGATGGAGACGCCAGCATGGATCACGAACCGCAGTTCCGGACAGCCACCCCACGCGTGGTCCGCGTGGAGCTGGCTGACCTCTACGTCGGCGGCAACACCGCCGCCGTTGAGCTCGATGGCCATCCCTGCGACGCATGGGCGCAGGCCTTGGCCGACACCTTGGTGCAGGATCCCACGCTTCCGGGAGTGACGGCGGAGGTCGATGGCTGCTGGGTCCACTTCACTGGCGTGCGCAAGTCCGCCGCGCCGCTTGCGCCCCGGCTGCTGGCGCTGGTGGCCGCAGCGGGCCAGCGCGTGTATGCGCCCGGCCTGCTACGTTCGATCAGGCAGGCTGCACCGAACGCTGCTGCAGCGGCGTAGGGCCCACACGCATTCGCACCGGCTGCACGCCGCGCAGAGGTGACCTTAGCGGGCGCGCAGGTAGCGTGTGACGCACCTCCGCACCGGTAGCTGATCATGAGCCAACGCGCGCCCCGCATCCATACTGATCCTGACGCCATCCAGCGCCTGAAGGCGCTGCAGCTACAGCTCGATGCCGAACTGTTGGCAGAACTGCACATGCAGGACGGACAGGTCATCATCGGAACCGTGGTGGAGCGGCCGAACATCCAGCAGTTCATCGACGAAGAGGGCAACGAGGGTACCAACGGCCTCATCCGGCTGGATGCGGGGCAGGAACCCGTCCAGTTGATCTGGCTGGACGAGGTGGAGCATGTCGTACGTATCGGGTCCTTCTGAAGCCGCAGCTATCGCCCGGCGCTGGCACCACGACGGCCGCCGGCAGTGGCCACGGCAAGCTCAACCATCACCAGCGCCGCCAGTGCCCAGATGAAACTGTTCCTGCCGGCCGCCACGAGCAGCCATCCTCCGATTGCGGGAAACCCGAATATGCCGATGAAGTAGGCGACCACGAACCAGGTCAGCGCCGCATGGCGGTCCTCCGCCGCCGATGCATTGACCGCCCACGTCTGGATGACCGGGTAGAGCAGTCCGTATCCAGCCCCGGTCAGCACGGCGGCTGCCCCGTGGAATGCCGGATGTACCGCGCTGCCGAACAGGCAGATCACGCCGGCGGCCAGACAGGTCAGCAGGCAGATCACCACCGTCCCGCGTGGCCAGGACGACAACCGGCGCACCAGCAACAGCCTCAACACCACGGCGGTGCCGGCGTGCAGGGCAAAGAACGCACTGGCACTGGCGCCGGTGCCCTCGGTGAGCGAACTCTGGAACGCCATGATGCCGGAGAACACGGCGCCGCCCAGGCCGGCCATCAGGATGGGCCGGATCGCCCCCGTCGGGACGAGAGCGGTGATCTTCCGGGCCCATGGCCGGAGGCGCGGCGTCGTAGGTGCGCGGGGCGCGCTCAGGCCGAAAGCAAACAGCAGGGCGGCCGCCACCAGCGCCGTCATCCCCACCCCCAGGAACGCGGACGAAAAGGCCAGTCCAGCGTTGTCCAGCAGTGCAGCAAGCACGACCGGACTGCCGCAGATCCCGGTCATCTGGAACGCGCTGAACCGGGTAAAACCGGGGCCACGTTGCTGGTCGTCGAGCCGCTCGGACAATGCCAGGGGCGCGCCCAGATAGAACATGCCCCAGCCCAGCCCGATCAACAGGGCCGCCAGACGGGGCAGGTACGCCGGATCGAGCCCCGCCAGGCTGCCCAGCAGCAGGTAGCCGCCGGCCATGGCGAGCGCGCCAAGTGCCCCCAAGCGCGCGGAATCGACCCGTCCCGCCCACCAGCCGACCAACGGCACGCCCACCAGGGTACCCAGCAACGCCATGGTGAGGGTGGTCCCTGCGTCCAGCTCGCTGCCGCCCTGCGCGCGGAACCAGGACGCAATCAGAAACGTGGCGCCGTACCCGGCAGCGCTCAGCAGCGTGCCGAACAGGATGTACAGCGTTGACGAGGTGCGCATCTGTCAGGTGTCATGCCGTACGGAAGGCGCATCCGGCACGGCCGGCGCCATCGCCCTGAGCATCGCCACGGCCTCCGCCAGGCGTCGGCCGACATAACCGATTTCCTCTTCGTTGTTGAAGCGGCCGATCCCGATCCGCACGCTGCACTGGACGCGCGATGCGCTGGCTCCCATTGCCAGCAGCACATGCGACGGAGAGTGCAGCGCCGACGTGCAGGCAGAGCCTGAAGACAGCGCTATATCGGGAAGCTCCAGCAACAACGAAGAGGCGTCCACGCCGGCGAAGGAGATGTTCAACGTGCCGGGCAGGCACGCCGTCGGGTGGCCGTTGATCGCGATATCCGGCACGTTGGCCAGAAGGTAGTCGCGCAACGTGTCGCGCAGCCGGCCCACCCTCGCCGATTCGACAGCCCTGCGCTTCACGGCAAGCTCGACTGCCCGGGCGAACCCGACGATTCCGGGCACGTTGAGCGTACCCGAACGCAGGCCACGCTCGTGGCCGCCGCCGACGATGAGCGGGGACAGTGCCGCGCGGGGATTGGTGGAATCGACATACAGCGCCCCGACTCCTTTCGGGCCATGGACCTTGTGGGCGGAAAAAGCCGCCATGCCGATGCCCATCCGCTTCACGTCCAGGGCGGTCTTCCCCAAAGCCTGCGTTGCATCGGTGTGGAACACGACGCCGTGGTCGCGGCAGACCGCCCCGATCTCTTCGATTGGCTGCACTGTCCCTGTTTCGTTGTTGGCGGCCATGATGGATACGAGCCGCGTGTCATCGCGTATCGCCTGCCGGACCGACTCCGGGGTCACCACGCCATCTTCCCCGGGGCGCAGGCAGGTCACCGGAACGCCGCGGTCGGTGAGTCGCGCACAGCTGTCCAGGACCGCCTTGTGCTCGATCATCGAGGTGATGACGTGGCGCTTCGACGCGCCGCGCAGGGCATCCAGTCCCGCCAGCGCAAGGTTCACGGACTCCGTGGCCCCCGAGGTGAACACGATGTCCGTCGGCCTGTCGGCATTGATGGCATCGGCAATGGTCTGCCGCGCCATCTTCACCGCGTCACCTGCTGCCCAGCCGAACGCGTGGCTGCGACTGGCCGGGTTGCCGTAGCGGGCGGTGAGATACGGCATCATGGCCTCCAGCACCTCCGGATCCAGCGCGGTCGTTGCATTGTTGTCCAGGTAGATCGACGCGCTTTCGTCACGCATCCCGGCACCCCGGAGATGGGAGATGGGGGGTGTCCGTCCAGGCGGCTGTCTGGGTGCGTGGCGCGATGCGCTCGCCCCGGGTGACCTGGCCGCGATCGCCGACCAGGTTCAGCCTGATGCTTGTCGTGCTGCCGAGAAGATGGCTCAGCTGCAGGCCGCGGACGTAGGCAAGCCGTTCCGACCAGGCGCTCTCTTCGAAGAACACTTCGAGCCATGTCGCGGCCTGGTCCGCGTCACCGGCTGCCCGGGCGAAGTACTCGGTGGTGATGGCCGCGCAGGTCAGTCGCCGGGTTGGCCCTTCGTCTCCCGCACGGGCTGGCGCGGTTTCAGACTCATTGACGATCCTGCGCGCAAGTCCTTCGGGCACCTCGCCGGTGGCGAGGACGTGGGAGAGATGTTGGCGCGCGGAGTCCTCATGGATGGCGTGGATGTCCGAGAGCGCTATCCCGCAACGCGCTGCGGCGGGCTGGAAGATGCTGCGGATGGTCGGATGGAGATGGCTCAGGCGGGGTCGTCGTTTCTGCGAATGGGTCAGGCCCTCATCGAGGAACTGGGTGCGGAAGATGCCCCGGTGGTCGAACGCAACCGAAAGCCGAGGCTGTGGCAGGCCCTCGTCCACGCATGCCCGGGCATGCCGCAGCGCTGCCTCGAACGCATGGAGCTGTGCCTGCACTTCGATCACGTCGCCGATGCATTGGACCCGGGAATTCCCGGCAAGGATGCAGATGCACGCAGGCGGCTCCTGCTGGAGCGTCGGCGGATGCCCGGCACTGCCGGTCCGTGCCTGGATGGGTGCCTCTGGAAGCGGGCCTGATGAATCCATGCACTCTCTCCTGATTGACTTGTCGAACCCGTATCGGGATACCGATTCACCTCACGCCGGATCAAGTCTAGAAACGCTGAAGGAATCCTCAAGAGGCGGTCCTGCCAGTACGCGACGCATTCGGCTGCCTGCCTGGATCGCACGGCAGATGACAGCTGTCACTTGTGATCGCCCGGTTTCCAGCCAAGATGGCGGGATGATCGGAACGCCAGTCCGGCAACCGCGCCATCTCCTCAAGGACGTACCATGCAGATGCTCCAACCATTCGTTGCGCATACCCCGATCTGGGTCTGGGCATTGCTGGCCTTCCTGGTGACGCGCGGCATCATGGCGATGAAACCCGGCGAAACCTCGCTGGCGAAACTGGCGATCGTGCCGGCGCTTTTCAGCATGTGGGGGCTGTGGTCGATCAACCACCGCTATCCGGGGTCCTGGGCGGCGTGGTCGTTGTGGCTGGCCGGTATCGCAGCAGGGGCATGCATCGGCTGGGTGATGCTACGCCGCGTGCAGCTGCGGATGGACGCGTCCACCGGGATGCTGTGGCGGCCCGCGGACTTCAGCCTGCTGCCGTTGCTGCTGGTTACTTTCGTGGTGAAGTACGGCTTCGAATCCGCACTTGCGATGTCGCCGGCGCTGGCCACCGACGGTGCGTTCCGTGCGGCGTATCTGCTGTTGTCCGGCGGCTTCACCGGCATCTTCATCGGCAAGTACTGCCGGTACCTCGTTGCCGCGCGTCGGGTGGCGGCGGATGGGCGGGAAGCACCGGCGGCGTGATGCCACCGACCACGTCGACCGGTCTCAGTGCAGCGCTGGCTTGGCGGTCATCAGGTAGAAGATGGCCAGGAAGGAAAACAGCGCCGGTACGCCCAGCGCTGCCCAGACACCGAGCGACCGGGCGTAGCGCAGCGGCAAGGGCTGACCGCGCGAGGCGGCGATCCGCGCTGTCCGGTCGGCCAGGCAGAAGAGCTGTTCACCCGGCTGCTGCGGCTGGGATGCCCGCCCGCGGCGATGGTTGTCTATCCGGGTGGTAGCCACGGCCTGGCCGCATCGGGTCGCCCTTCGCACCGCGAGGATTATCACCAGCGGATCGTGGACTTCCGGGTGGAAAGCCGCGAATCCGCCGCGCGCGAGCGCGAGGCTTCCTGAACCCGACGCGCTGCTTGTGCCCGCCGGGCCGCCTTGCAGAGGCCGTCGCTTCGCTTTGCCGCATCGGGCCGGGGTCCGCCCGTGCGCGGTATTTTTGGCCGGCGAGCTTCCCGATGCGGCATGTCGGGAGGACAATGGCCCGCATGTCTCCTCCCGATCCCCTCCGCAGCACGCTGCGGTCTGCCTTGTCGACAGAAGGCTGGAAACGGCGCGTTGCCCTGTGGGGCGGGGCCGTGGCGGTGGCCCTGGTGGCCATCTTGTTTGCCAAGGCCAGCGATGCCGCCTTCGCGCTGTTCCAGCGCATCATCGAACATTCCCTGTGGTGGGCGCTGCTGCTGACGCCGGGCATCTTCGCCCTGCTGGCGTGGTTGACCAGCGGCGTGCTGCGTCCCACCCGCGGCAGCGGGATTCCGCAGGTGATCGCCGCGCTCGAAAAACCAGAGGATGCGGCGTTCCGTGATGAAAACCTGTCACTGCGGGTATCGGCCGGAAAACTGCTGCTGACCAGCCTTTCCCTGCTGGGCGGTGCGTCGGTGGGCCGCGAGGGCCCGACCGTGCATGTGGGCGCGAGCCTGATGTACAGCGTCGGACGCTGGTTCGGATTCCGCGATCCACGCGAACTCTCGCACTTCCTGCTCGCCGGTGGCGCCGCCGGCATCGCCGCTGCGTTCAACACGCCGTTGGCCGGCATCGTGTTCGCCATCGAAGAGTTGAGCGGGCGTTTCGAACATCGTTTCTCGGGCACCCTGCTCACCGCGGTGATCGTCGGCGGGGTGGTGTCACTCGGCCTGCTCGGCAATTACACCTACTTCGGCCGCGTGGCCACTTTCCTGCCGCTGGGACAGGCGTGGCTGGCCATCCTGCTGTGCGGCACGGTCGCCGGCCTGCTGGGCGGTGTATTCGCCAGGCTGGTGCTGCTGAGCGTGTCGGGCCGGCCGCGCTGGCTGGGCCGGCTGCGCCGCCAGCATCCCGTGCTGCTTGCTGCTGCCTGCGGGCTGGTGGTGGTGGCGCTTGCCGCCGGCTTCGGCAACGGTGCGTTCGGCACCGGTTACGAGCAGGCACGTGGGCTGGTGCAGGGGCAGGCGGCGGTAGGCCACGAGTTCGGCCTGATGAAGCTGCTGGCCAACCTGGCGTCGTATGTCGCCGGCATCCCGGGCGGGCTGTTCTCACCGGCGCTGGCGGTCGGAGCCGGGCTGGGCCACAACCTGTCCGTGCTGATGCCATCGGTGGATCCCAGCGCGTTCGTGGTGCTGGGAATGTGCGCCTACCTCACCGGCGTCACCCAGGCGCCGCTCACTTCGGCGGTCATTTCCCTTGAGCTCACCGATACCAATGGAATGCTGCTGCCGATCCTGGCGACGGTGCTGTTGTCGCGCGGGGTGTCCGGGCTGGTCTGCCACGTGCCGATCTACCGCGGGCTGGCCGAACAGCTGATCGGTGGCGAGCAGGCCGCAGCGCAGGCCGGGGATGCACAGCCGCCGCGCTAGAAAGACTGGCGATGGCGCTATGGCGACGCGACGATCGTCCTTCCGCGACATGGATGTTGACGTGATGGTTCGTGTGCTTTTCTGTATCGCCCTGCTTTTCGTGCAACCCGTGGCAAGCGCCGAGACCGCATGGAACGGCACCAGCAGCCATTCCCGGGTAGTCGGTTCAGGGGACGTCCGTGATCCTGCGGGCGCGCGCCTGAGCCTGTCCTCTACCGAAACCGGAAAAGAAGGCTTCTCCGGCGCGATCACCTCGCTTGATGCTGCTCCTTACCGGGGCAGGGACGTAGTCCTGTCCGGCGTGCTTGGCGTCGAAGAGGGCACCGGCAACGGCGCGCTCTGGCTGCGCGGTGACCAGTCCGGTCGAATGGTCGTTTTCGAAAATACGCGTGCAACGCCGGTGACATTGCCCGATGGCGAGCAGGAACGGCAGCTCCGCCTGTACATCCCGTTGGCGACGACGAGCCTGAAGTTCGGTGCCACCATGACGGGGGTGGGGCGCATCCATGCCGCATCGCTCAGGCTGCACGCCGAGCCCCCGGCGACGGGAAACGTGTCGGCATACGAGGTACTGGACGCCGCCATTTCGCACATCGAAAGCCGGGCCCTCAACCGATCGCGGGTTGACTGGAACACAGAGCGGGCACAGCTGCTGACCGATGATCTGATGGGGCAGCCCGCAGGGGAAGCCTACCCGAAGGTCCGTGCGGCACTGGCAAAGCTCGGTGATCGGCACAGCTTGTTGCGGACCACGAACCAGGCCGCGCAGGACCGATCAACCGCCATCGCCAGTGAGCCGCTCATGACCAACGCGTCGGACGACATCGGCTATGTGCGGGTGCCCGGCCTGCGCGGGACGGACCGGCGGGCCACGCGAAGGTTTGCTGCCGACCTGTGCCAGCGTATCGAAGCGATGGCCGGAAAGGTCTCGCAGGGAATGATCGTCCATCTTCGTGGCAATACCGGTGGCAACATGTGGCCGATGGTCAGTGGCCTGTTCCCCCTGCTGGGGGGCGGTCCCATCGGATCATTCCAGGATGCCGACGGCAACATCAGCCCGTGGACGGAACGCGCGGCCGAAGGATGCGAAGTGGACATGACCATGACGCCGGTCGCGGTGCTGATCGGCCCCCGAACCGGCAGTGCCGGCGAAGCCGTGGCAACCGCATTCAAGGGCCGACCACGGACGCGGTTCTTTGGGCAGCCCACCGCAGGGGTCGCCACCGGAAACGGACGCATTCCGCTGCCCGACGGCAGCGTGCTCGGCCTCACCCAGAGCAGCTTCCTTGATCGTACAGGCGAGCTGATCCCCGGCAGGTTGACCCCTGACGTTGGCGTGGAAGAAGGTCAGGATGCCATCGCACTCGCCCGCGCCTGGCTGCGCTCAGCACCGGAGTGATCCCGATCACGCCGAAGCAGGGGGTGGGGGTGACGGGCTGCCTCAGCCAGGCAACCCATCGCCAGCGGCCACCGCGGCACTGTGCAAAGCGTCGACGGCGGTTCGATCTTTGGCGGCAAAGGCAACGTGTGTCCCTGTCGCCGGGGACTCGCGGTCGTGGATCCAAAGGCACGGATAACCGGCCGTGCCAAAGCCGTGGCGCGTGTCGCGCGGGCGACGACTCATTCCGTCGGCGATCCGGGTGATTCATCGGCGGCTTCCGTGGCTTGGTCGCAGACGGATTGCCACGCCCCCGCGCGGATGGCAATTTGCAGCGACGATCACTTTGACCTTGAGCCCCGCATGACCCCCGTTGCCCTGTATTCGGCCGATCCGGCCCGCGGCTGGCTGCCCTGGGCCTGGCTGACGCCGATCCTGATGATCCTGTTCAACGCGGTACCGGTGATCGCGCTGGACGGGTGGATGCAGTCGCAGCATTGGTCGACGCCGCGCGGCGATCCGATCGGCCTCGCTGGCTTGCATGCGCTGCTGTGGATCGGCTTCGCGCCGACGCTTGCGGCCGTGCTCGCCTGGGTACGCTTCGTCGAAGGGCGCTCGCTGGCAAGTATCGGGCTGACCGGTCCAGCGCCGCTGAAAACCTTCCTGCGCGGACTGGCCGTTGGATTCGGCACGGTCGCGCTGGTCGTAGTCGCGATCTGGATGGCTGGCGGCATGCAGGCGGCAGGCTTGGGGCAGGCCTGGCGGTCGCCCGTCAGTCTGCTGCACATCGGTCTGCTCCTGTTGAGTTTCATGTTCCAGGCGAGCGTGGAGGAAGTCATCTTCCGCGGCTGGATGCTGTCGGTGGTGGCGCGCAAGACCAATGTCGCGGTGGCAGTGCTGCTGGTGTCGCTCGTTTTCTGCTTCCTCCATTTCAGTCCGCACCAGCCGCCCCGGGTCATGCTCAGCACGTTCCTGTTCTCGCTGTTCGCCTGCGCCTGGGCGCTGCGGGCCGGCAATATCTGGGGCGTGATGGGCTGGCACGCGGGGTGGAACTGGTTGCTCGCGACCGGCTTCGAACTGCCCGTCACCGGCATGGATGCGCACTTGCCGGCGCTGCTGGTGGCGCTGCGCCCGCAAGGCCTCGACATTCTGACCGGTGGCGCGCAAGGGCCGGAAGGCAGTTACCTGTGCAGCGTCTTCTTGATCGCCGCGATCGCGTGGATCCAGTGGCGAAAGACGCGCGGAGCCCAGAACTTCCCGCCGACCGGCAGGTAACGCCACTGGGTCACACCCGAGGAGGTTGCGGATTACCGTAGACCGGGATAATCGCGCGGGATGTGTCGGCTCTTGGCACGGTGTCAGCGTGCCAAGACGTCCACCCGGAGCTGCACACCAAGCGCGCGCGTCACCTGCAGCACCGATTGGAAGTGGAGCGGACGCGTGCCGTTCAATTGCCTTCGCATGAAGTCGGTGCCCACGTCGCACGCCTTGGCGACATCGTCCAGCCCATCCAGTTCCGCCACCAGCAGCAGGGCTCGGGAGAACGTGGGCTCATCGCAGCCATCCTTGCGCAGGCGCGCATCCAGGAACTCCGCACGATGTGCGGCGCGGGCTTCGGGGCTGTTGACCGCCGTTCCGGTGATGGCGTCTTCGCTCATGGCTCGCCCCACATTTCTGCCATCGACGATTTGACCATCTCGCGCCCGCAGACGATCAGGCCTTCCACCATCTGGCCGGTGATCTGGGCTTCCGGGTGCACTTCCGGCTTGGCCACGTGTACCGCGTGCAGGATCTCCAGCACGGATCCCAGCGCCTGCAGGGTTCGGATTGGTACGCCGACCTTGCCGTGACGCTTTAGTTCGGCATGGTTGTCCGGGCCGAGCAGCGGGGCATCGCTGCCGACGTCCGGAACCAGACGCAGGTTGACGGTACGCTCACTGCGTGCGCGCAGCTGTTCGGACTCTTCGAGCCGATGCTCCAGCCGTTCGATGAAACAGGGCGGGAACTCGCTGATCCGGTCGCCGATCAGGGCGTACAGGCGCTTGGCGCTGAGAGGATAGTTGGTTTCCATCGGTTGTCCTTCGCATGGCGTGGGGCCACCTGCGCGAGCGCGCAAGGTGGCAGGCGATGCGGGTTGGCATACCGGTGGTTTTACAAGGCAAAAATTCCGGCGGATTGAACTGACCCCCTGAATTTGGACAGGCATCCAATTTTCGAGGGAAAAGTGACCAAGTACGATGAGCAGTTCAGACTGAAGCTTGCGCGAGAAGGAGCTGAC
>NZ_JBDJNU010000007.1:0-127359 GCF_039674585.1 Stenotrophomonas lacuserhaii
GTGCTTGCCTCCCTCCGTCTGCTTGGGGCCCTGGGGGCCCCCCCCCCCCCCCCCCCCCCCCCCCCCCCCCCCCCACCCCCAACCCAAAAACCCCCCTGGTTCACACCAGAGGGGTTCGGGAACTCACGAGCTGCCGACCAAGGTCGGCACTACGAAAGCAGATGAATCAGGCGGCGACCGGCTTGCCCGCTTCCTGATACTCCTCGATCTGATCGAAGTTCATGTAACGGTAGATCTCCGCACCGCTGGCTTCCAGCACGCCCACGTCCGCCATGTACTCTTCCTTGGTCGGAATCCGGCCCAGGCGCGAGCAGATCGCCGCCAGTTCCGCCGACCCCAGGTACACGTTCGAATTGCGGCCCAGGCGGTTCGGGAAGTTGCGGGTCGAGGTCGAGAACACCGTCGCGCCCTCGCGCACCTGCGCCTGGTTGCCCATGCACAGCGAGCATCCCGGCATTTCCATGCGTGCACCGGCGCTGCCGAAGGTGCCGTAGTGGCCCTCGCGGGTCAGCTCGGAGGCATCCATCTTGGTCGGCGGAGCCACCCACAGCTTGGTCGGGATGTCACGCTTGCCTTCCAGCAGCTTGGCCGCCGCACGGAAGTGACCGATGTTGGTCATGCACGAACCGATGAACACTTCGTCGATCTTGGCACCGGCGACGTCGGACAGCATCTTGACGTCGTCCGGATCGTTCGGGCACGCCACGATCGGCTCGTGAATGTCGGCCAGGTCGATCTCGATCACCGCGGCGTACTCGGCATCGGCATCCGGTGCCAGCAGCTGCGGATCAGCCAGCCATTCCTTCATCTTGTCGATGCGACGCTGCAGCGAACGCGGATCCTGGTAGCCCTCGGCAATCATCCACTGCAGCAGGGTGATGTTGCTGGTCAGGTATTCGATGATCGGCGCCTTGTCCAGGTGCACCGAGCAACCGGCGGCGGAACGCTCGGCCGAGGCATCGGACAGTTCGAACGCCTGTTCGACCTTCAGGTCCGGCAGGCCTTCGATTTCCAGGATGCGACCGGAGAAGATGTTCTTCTTGCCGGCCTTGGCCACGGTCAGCAGGCCGGCCTTGATCGCGTACAGCGGGATCGCGTTGACCAGGTCGCGCAGGGTCACGCCCGGCTGCATCTTGCCCTTGAAGCGCACCAGCACCGATTCCGGCATGTCCAGCGGCATCACGCCGGTGGCGGCAGCGAAGGCGACCAGGCCCGAACCGGCCGGGAACGAAATGCCCACCGGGAAACGGGTGTGCGAGTCACCGCCGGTGCCGACCGTGTCCGGCAGCAGCATGCGGTTGAGCCAGCTGTGGATCACGCCGTCGCCCGGACGCAGCGAGATGCCGCCACGGGTGGAGATGAACTCCGGCAGGGTGTGGTGGGTCTTGACGTCGACCGGCTTCGGGTAGGCCGCGGTGTGGCAGAACGACTGCATCACCAGGTCGGCCGAGAAGCCCAGGCAGGCCAGGTCCTTCAGTTCGTCACGGGTCATCGGACCGGTGGTGTCCTGCGAACCGACCGAGGTCATCTTCGGTTCGCAGTAGGTGCCCGGGCGCATGCCCTGGCCTTCCGGCAGGCCACAGGCGCGGCCGACCATCTTCTGCGCCAGCGAGAAGCCCTTGCCGGTGTCGGCCGGCTGCACCGGCAGGCGGAACAGGTCGGTGACCGGCATGCCCAGCGCTTCGCGCGCCTTGGCGGTCAGGCCACGGCCGACGATCAGCGGGATGCGGCCACCGGCGCGCACTTCGTCGAACAGCACGTCCGACTTGACCTGGAATTCGGCGATCACTTCGCCGTTCTTCAGCGCCTTGCCGTCGTACGGACGCAGCTCGATGACATCACCGTGCTCCATCTGCGTGACGTCCAGCTCGATCGGCAGCGCGCCGGCATCTTCCATGGTGTTGTAGAAGATCGGGGCGATCTTCGAACCCAGGCAGACACCACCGAAACGCTTGTTCGGGATGAACGGAATATCTTCGCCGGTGAACCACAGCACGCTGTTGGTGGCCGACTTGCGCGACGAACCGGTACCGACCACGTCGCCCACGTAGGCGACCAGGTGGCCCTTGTCCTTCAGCGACAGGATTTCCTGGATCGGGCCGCGCTTGCCGTCTTCTTCCGGCACGAACGCCGCGTCGGGACGCTTGTTTTTCAGCATCGCCAGCGCGTGCAGCGGGATGTCCGGGCGGGTGGTGGCGTCCGGCGCCGGCGACAGGTCGTCGGTGTTGGTTTCGCCCGGCACCTTGAACACGGTCAGGGTCATGCTCTGGGCCACTTCCGGACGGCTGGTGAACCATTCGGCATCGGCCCAGCTCTGCAGCACGGACTGTGCGTTGGCGTTGCCGGCCTTGGCCTTTTCCTGCACATCGTGGAAGGCATCGAACACCAGCAGGGTGTTCTTCAGCGCGGCTGCGGCGATCACGCCGACGCTGGCGTCATCCAGCAGCTGGACCAGCGGGGCGACGTTGTAACCGCCGAGCATGGTGCCCAGCAGTTCGGTGGCGCGCTCGCGGCTGATCAGCGGGTTCTGCTCGCTGCCGAAGGCGATGGCGGCCAGGTAGGACGCCTTGACCTTGGCGGCATCATCCACGCCGGCCGGCACGCGGTGGGTCAGCAGGTCCAGCAGGAAATCGGCTTCGCCGGCAGGCGGGTTCTTCAGCAGTTCAATGACATCGGCCGTCTGCTGCGCGGTCAGCGGCAGGGGCGGGATGCCAAGCGCAGCGCGCTCGGCGACGTGGTGGCGGTAGGCTTCCAACATGACAACTCCCGGGTAATGCGGTGAATACAACGATTGGATGAAGCGGTAAAGCGGTAAGGCTCAGGCCTGCGGCACGATCAGCTTCAGGCCCTTGAAATAATCCCGATAGAACGTGTCGTTCCAGGTGATCAGGCCGTCGCACTGCAACAGCGCGTGGGCCCCGACCATGAAGCCGTCCAGGCTGCGGCGTTCGTTGCCGCGCTGGCGGTGGCGGCGTTGCATCTCGCCGGCGCGCAGGGCCGATTTGGCTTCCATCGCGTTGAAATGCACGCCCATTTCCTCCAGCGCTTCCAGCACCTCGGCCCCGCCGCGCAGCGCAGCGCAGACTTCGGCCAGGGTCGCCCCGCAGACCACCACGCGGCCGCCGACCAGGCTCTGCCGCAGGCAGGCTTCCACCGCATCGGCCTGCGGGCCGTTGCTGAGCAGCTCGATCAGGACCGGGGAATCAACAGCGATCATGGCCGGCTTACTGGTCGTCACGGACAGCCTTCACAGCCGCATCGGTCGAGTCGAAGCCATCCAGTGCGAACTTGCCGCGGGCGCGCGAGATGGCGTCGTCCACGCTCTTGCGCAGGATGATCCGGCCGCCTTCCAGCTCCACGGTCAGCTGGGTGCCCTTGGTCAGACCCAGCGCATCGCGGACCGCCTTGGGCAAGGTGATCTGGCCGCGTTCAGCTACGGTGGCTTCCATGGGTAGGCCCTCTTCGGTATGTACGAATTATACATACTTTTCAGAAAGGGGACGGAGGGGATTAAGGCGTTTCCGGCTTCAAGGGGCCGAAAACGCCTTAATCCCCTCCGTCCCCTTTTTGGGGCGTGATGACATCGGCGCTACATCTGAATGTGTAAGATTTCACGCTGAGCAAGCAGGCGCGCCTGGTGCGCGGCCGTTGCAAGCCAATTCGCAAAGGAGTCATCTGCAATGAGTGATTCGTTCTCCACGCGCAGCCAGCTGGACGTAGGCGGCAAGCGCTACGATTACTTCAGCCTGCCCAAGCTGGGCCAGCGCTTCGATATTTCCCACCTGCCCTATTCGATGAAGATCCTGCTGGAGAACCTGCTCCGGCATGAGGATGGCGGGGTCACCGTGGGCGAGGACCACATCGAAGCGGTCGCCACGTGGGACCCGAAGGCCGAGCCGGAAATCGAGATTGCCTTCATGCCCGCGCGCGTGGTGCTGCAGGACTTCACCGGCGTGCCCTGCGTGGTCGACCTGGCGGCGATGCGCGATGCGGTGGTCAAGCTCGGCGGCAGCCCGGAGCAGATCAATCCGCAGATTCCCTCCGAGCTGGTCATCGACCATTCGGTGCAGGTGGATGTGTTCGGCAAGCCCGATGCGCTGGACCTCAACGGCAAGATCGAATTCCAGCGCAACCAGGAACGCTACGGCTTCCTGCGCTGGGGCCAGAAGGCGTTCGACAACTTCAAGGTGGTGCCGCCCAATACCGGCATCGTCCACCAGGTGAACCTGGAAAACCTGGCCCGCGTGGTGATGGCCGTCGACAAGGACGGCACCCAGGTTGCCTATCCGGATACCGTGTTCGGCACCGACAGCCACACCACCATGATCAATGGCATCGGCGTGCTGGGCTGGGGCGTGGGCGGTATCGAGGCCGAGGCGGCGATGCTGGGCCAGCCTTCTTCGATGCTGATCCCGCAGGTCGTCGGCTTCAAGTTGACCGGCCAGATGCCCGAAGGCGCGACCGCGACCGATCTGGTGCTGACCGTCACCCAGATGCTGCGCAAGCACGGGGTGGTCGGCAAGTTCGTCGAGTTCTTCGGCGAAGGCCTGCAGCACCTGCCGCTGGCCGACCGCGCGACGATCGGCAACATGGCACCGGAGTACGGCGCGACCTGCGGCATCTTCCCGATCGATCACGAATCACTGAACTACCTGCGCCTGTCCGGCCGCCCGGAAGAGCAGATCGCGCTGGTTGAAGCCTATGCGAAGGCGCAGGGCCTGTGGCACGACGCCGATACCGCGCACGCCCAGTACAGCGCCACGCTGGAACTGGACATGGGCACGGTCAAGCCGTCGCTGGCCGGGCCGAAGCGCCCGCAGGACCGCGTGCTGCTGGAAGACGTGCAGGCCAACTACCGTGAAGCGCTGGTCGGGCTGACCACCAACCGCGACAAGAAGGACGTGGATGTCTCAACCTTCGTAAACGAAGGCGGCGGCACCGCGGTGGGCAACGAACAACTGGCGAAGGGCCAGGTTGACGTGGAACTGGATGGCAAGGCGTTCCGGCTGAAGGATGGCGCGGTGGTGATCGCAGCGATCACCTCGTGCACCAACACCTCCAATCCGGCGGTGATGATCGGTGCCGGCCTGCTGGCCCGCAATGCGGCCGCGCGCGGACTCAACCGCCAGCCGTGGGTGAAGACCTCGCTCGGACCAGGTTCGCGCGTGGTCACCGATTACCTGTCCAAGGCCGGCGTGCTGACCGAACTGGAGAAGCTCGGCTTCTACGTGGTGGGCTATGGCTGCACCACCTGCATCGGCAACTCCGGCCCGCTGCCGGCCGAAGTCAGCGCGGGCATCGCGCTGGGCGACCTGGTGGTGACCTCGGTGTTGTCGGGCAACCGCAATTTCGAAGGCCGCGTGCACCCCGAAGTAAAGATGAACTACCTGGCCAGCCCGCCACTGGTGGTGGCCTACGCGATCGCCGGCACCACCGACATCGACCTGACCACCGAACCGTTGGGCACCGGCAGCGATGGTCAGCCGGTGTTCCTGCGTGACATCTGGCCGAGCAACAAGGAGATCGGCGATGTGATCGCCGCGACCCTGGGGCCGGAGATGTTCAAGCAGAACTACGCCGACGTGTTCAAGGGTGATTCGCGCTGGAACACCATCGCCTCGCCCGACGGCGATCTGTACGAGTGGGACGATGGGTCCACCTACATCAAGAACCCGCCCTACTTCGAGGGCATGACCATGCAGGTCGGCACCATCGACGATGTACATGGCGCGCGGGTGATGGGGCTGTTTGGCGATTCGATCACCACCGACCACATCTCCCCGGCCGGCAACATCAAGAAGGAATCGCCTGCGGGCCGCTTCCTGCAGGAACGCGGCGTGCAGCCGGCCGACTTCAACAGCTACGGCAGCCGTCGTGGCAACGATGACGTGATGGTCCGCGGCACCTTCGCCAACATCCGCATCAAGAACCTGATGTTCGGCGGCGAAGAAGGCGGCAACACGCTGTATTACCCGGCCAGCGGTGGCGAGCCGGAGAAGCTGGCGATCTATGACGCGGCGATCAAGTACAAGGCCGACGGCGTGCCGCTGGTGGTGCTGGCCGGCAAGGAGTACGGCACCGGTTCTTCGCGTGACTGGGCCGCCAAGGGCACCCTGCTGCTGGGGGTCAAGGCGGTCATCGCGGAAAGCTTCGAGCGCATCCATCGTTCCAACCTGGTCGGCATGGGCGTGCTGCCGCTGCAGTTCCGCAATGGTGAGAACGCGCAGTCGCTGGGCCTGGACGGGTCGGAAGTGTTCGACATCACCGGGCTGAAGGATGGCGCCAGCAAGCGTGCGACGGTCAGCGCGAAGAAGGCCGATGGCACGGTGGTGACCTTCGAGGCTTCGGTGATGTTGTTGACGCCGAAGGAAGTGGAGTACTTCCGCCACGGTGGGTTGCTGCAGTACGTGTTGCGTCAGTTGGCGGGGCGCTGAGGGGTCGGGTCTGGTCGAACGGGCTGGGCCCCCTCGCGGCTGGTGGGCTCGTTTCCGGGGGTGGCGACGGGTGGGTGGAGGGTCCGGGGGACGGCAGAAACCGCTCCTGCGGGCCTCGTTTCGCGCCATCCATGGCGCTCAACGCCCCCGCACCCTCCCCCCACCCGTCGCCCGGACGGTTTCCGGGGGCCATCAGCCTCGTATGAAAAATAGAAAAGGCAGGTGCTTCCAGCACCTGCCTCTGCTTTGCTTTGCCCCTCCCCCTCCCTCGCAGCAACGAGGCGCCACCGGAAAAATGATTAATTCTTATTTTAGACAATTCATATAAAAAGGACGAAACAGGAGTAATCTCGACCCCAAGGCACATCCTGTGGAGTCCGCCATGCTGCACGCCCCGATCACCTTCGAACCGATCACCGAACTCACCCGCACCACCGCCTCCTCGGTGAAGGAACACTGGCGCAAGGTCATGCAGGAAGTCCGCGAACAGCGCATGGTCGTGGTCACCAACCACAATGAACCGCAAGCGGTAATCATCTCCGCCGACCAGTACCGTGCCCTCCAGGCCAAGGTCGAAGCACTGGAACAGTCGCTGGACGAACTGCGCAGCCAGACCCCCGCCCTGGCCGAACTGCGCAAGGGCTTCGACGAACGCCTGGCCGTGCTGCAGCAGGCCGAGGCCGGCCAGCGCGCACGCGACCTGCTGCGTCACCCTGCCCGCCTGGGCGGCAAGGTCAAGGCCGGTTCCGGCTACTGATGACGCGTCCGTTCCTGTACGTGCTGGCCGGGGTCAACGGCGCCGGCAAGAGCTCCATCGGTGGCCACCTGCTGCGTGAGGCGGGACTGGACTGGTTCAATCCGGACACCTACGCCCGTGCGCTGGTGCGCCAGTTGGGCGTCGGCCAGGCCGAGGCCAATGGACAGGCCTGGCAGGAAGGCGTCAGCCGCCTGCAGGCCGCCTTGGCAGACGGCAGCAACCATGCCTTCGAAACCACCCTGGGCGGCAATTCCATCACCGCGATGCTGCACGAGGCCACCCGCACGCACGATGTGCTCATGTGGTTCTGCGGGCTGTCCAGTCCGGAGCAGCACATCGCGCGGGTGAAGGCGCGCGTGCAGGCCGGCGGCCACCCGATCAACGAAGCCGACATCCGGCGCCGCTGGCCATTGGCGCAGCAGAACCTGATCGGCCTGATGCCGGTGCTGGCCGCGCTGCAGGTGTATGACAACAGCGCAGAGGCCGCGCCCGGCGAAGCGGTGCCGGATCCACGGCTTGTGTTGCAGATGGACGGCGGACAGCTGGAATGGCCGTCCGCCGAAGACCTGGCACAGCTGCGGCAGACACCGGACTGGGCCGTGCCGCTGGTGGAAGCGGCGTTGCGAACAGCTTCCTGAAAAGGGGTCAGAGTCCTGACTCTGACCCCGGACCCCAGGAGCCGCCGAGCATGGCTCGGCGCTACCAGAGCGTGACGACCAACGGTCGTCACCCACCGGGCTATCCGTCGTCGTCCACCGGACCCATGGTCGTCCCGCTTCAGCGCCGGTGTGGCGCGTCCGGGTCGGTGCGCAGGGCGCGCAGCAGGCCCACCATGTAGAACGCCAGGGTGAACGAGAACGGGAGGCCGCACAGCACCACGGCGGTCTGCATGGCCCCGAAATTGCCGGCCAGCAGCAGGCCGATGCTGACCACGGTGATCACCACCGCCCAGAACACCCGCAGCCAGATCGGCGCGTCATGGCCATCTTCCACGCCACCGTCCACGCGCCGCGTGCACAGGTTGGCGATCATCAACGTGCCCGAATCCACCGGGGTCAGGAACAGCACGAAGCCGATCACCACCGCTGCACCGGCCACGTACGGGGCCCACGGCAGGTACTCCAGCAGCTTGAACAGGGTCATCGCCGCGTCGGCCTTGGCGACCTCCCCGAGCACCGCCTGGCCATGGTTCAGCACCAGGTCGATGGCGGTGTTGCCGAAGATCGACAGCCACGCCAGGGTGAAGCCCAGCGGGATCAGCAGCACGCCCAGGATCACCTCGCGGATGGTGCGCCCGCGCGAGATGCGCGCCACGAAAAGCCCCACGAACGGCGCCCAGGCGATCCACCAGGCCCAGTAGAACAGCGTCCAGCTGCCCAGCCAGTCACGGCCGTCCGGCTGGTTGAGGTAGACGTCGAAACTCTTGCGCACGAACGAGGCCAGGTAATCACCGGTGTTCTGCACCAGCCCATCAAGCAGGTGCAGGGTCGGCCCGGTCACCAGCACGAACAACAGAAGCAGGCACAGCAGGCGAACGTTGAGGTTGGACAACCAGGCGATGCCCTTCTCCACCCCGGCCACCACGCCGATGGTGGCCACCACCATCATCACCAGCACGATCATCACCAGGGTCTGCGGCGTATCGGGCACGTTGAACAGGTAGCTCAACCCGGACTGCACCACCAGCGCCCCGATGCCCAGGTTGGTGACCATCGACACCAGCGTCGCCAGGATGCCGAAGCCGTCCACCATGTCGCCGATCCGGCCATGGATGCGTTCGCCGAAGATCGGGTACAACGCCGAGCGCAATGCCAGCGGAAGGTTGCGACGGTAGGCGAAGTAGCCCAAAGCGACACCCACCAGCGCGTACAACGCCCAGCCGTGCAGGCCCCAATGCAGGAAGGTCAGCACCATCGCCTCGCGACTGGCCGCGACCGTGCCGCCCTGCTGTCCCGGCGGGGTCAGGAAGTGGTCCAGCGGCTCATAGGCGCCGTAATACAACAACGCGATGCCGATACCGGCCGAAAACAGCATCGACACCCAGGGCACGTAGGCGAAGGCAGGCGATTCTTCGTTGTGGCCGAGCCGGATGCTGCCGTAGCGGGAAAACGCCAGCCACAGCACGAAGCCCAGGCAGGCCACGATCAGCAGCATGTACCACCAGCCGAACGCAGCGGAGACCTGCGCCTGCGCGACCTGCAACCAGTGCTCGCTGGCCTGCGGGTTGAGCACGGTGAGCAGGCCCAGCACGCCGATGGACAGCGCCGAACTGAAGAAGACGAAACCGTTCAGTCGCAGCGGCGACGGCGCGGAGGAAGCCTTGGAAGACATCGTGTTGTCTCACCGATCCGAGGGGCGCAGGGTCCGGCCGGATCGAAGGGACCGGGACCAGGGCGTGGGGACGCGAGCGCATCCTACGCCTTTCTTGATTGAACGTTCAATCAATAAAAAGTATAGTGGTCCCCATCACCGGACCCCCCGGTCGCAGTGCATGGAGAGACAATGCCCAAGAAAGGCATCGAACCGGTCCGGCGCGAACAGCTGATCCGGGCCACCTTCCAGACCATCCACGAGATCGGCCTGGCCGACGCGACGGTGGCCACCATCGCGCGCAAGGCCGGACTGTCCACGGGCATCGTGGCGCACTACTTCGGCGACAAGGACGGCCTGCTGAACGCCGCCATGCGGCAGATCCTGCGTGAGCTGAAGACCGCGGTGGCGCGCTTCCGCGACACCTGTGCCGACGATCCCCGCGCGCAGCTGCGGGCCATCGTCGATGGCAATTTCGACGACAGCCAGACCAACGGCACCGCGATGCGCGTGTGGCTGACCTTCTGGGCAGCGAGCATGCACCAGCCGGAACTGGCCCGCCTGCAGCGCGCCAACGACCAGCGCCTGTATTCGAACCTGTGCCACCAGTTCAAACGCATGCTGCCTGGCGAACAGGCCACCCTGGCCGCCCGCGGGCTGGCCGCCATGGTCGATGGCCTGTGGCTGCGCGGCAGCCTGGTCGGCGGTGACTTCAACGCCGACAACGCACGCCGCATCGCCTACGCGTACATCGACTTCCAGTTACAGGCAAACGCGCTATAAGCGCTTGAACGCCCGCTCCCCCCTCCCCCCTCTCCCCTTCCCCTTCCCCTTCCCCTTCCAGGAGTTCCCATGTCCACCCTGCCCCTGCAGCAGCTCTATATCCACGGCAAGCTGGTCGACGCCACCAGCGGCCAGACCTTCCAGAGCATCAACCCGGCCACCGGCGAGGTGATCGCCGAAGTGCAGATCGCCAGCCAGGCCGACGTCGAGCGCGCCGTGGCCAGCGCCGCCGAAGGGCAGAAGGTGTGGGCGGCGATGACCGCGATGGAACGTTCGCGCATCCTGCGCCGCGCGGTGGACATCCTGCGCGAACGCAATGACGCGCTGGCGCAACTGGAAACCCTGGACACCGGCAAGGCACTCAGCGAAACCACCACGGTGGACATCGTCACCGGTGCCGACGTGCTGGAGTACTACGCCGGCCTGGCCACCGCCATCGAAGGCAACCAGGTGCCGCTGCGCGAATCCAGCTTCTTCTACACCCGCCGTGAACCGCTGGGCGTGGTCGCCGGTATCGGCGCATGGAACTACCCGGTGCAGATCGCGCTGTGGAAGTCCGCCCCGGCGCTGGCGGCTGGCAATGCGATGGTGTTCAAGCCGTCCGAAGTGACCCCGCTGACCGTGATTGAACTGGCGAAGATCTACACCGAAGCCGGCGTGCCGGACGGTGTGTTCAACGTGGTGCAGGGCCCGGGCCGCGACGTGGGCCAGTGGCTGACCGAACATCCGGTGATCGAGAAGATCTCCTTCACCGGCGGCGTGGAAACCGGCAAGAAAGTGATGGCATCGGCGGCCTCGTCCTCGCTGAAGGAAGTCACCATGGAACTGGGCGGCAAGTCGCCGCTGGTGATCTGTGACGACGCCGCGCTGGAACGCGCCGCCGACATCGCGGTGATGGCCAACTTCTTCAGCTCCGGCCAGGTCTGCACCAACGGCACCCGCGTGTTCGTGCCGCGCGCCATGCTGGCAGCGTTCGAAGCGGCCGTCGTGGAGCGCGTCAAGCGCATCCGCATCGGTGATCCGCAGGATGCGCAGACCAACTTCGGCCCGATGACCAGCTTTGCGCACATGGACAACGTGCTGCGCCTGATCGAGACCGGCAAGCGCGAAGGTGCCCGCCTGCTGGTCGGCGGCGGGCGGGCCACCGACGGTGCGTTGGCCAAGGGCGCCTACGTCCTGCCGACCGTGTTCTCCGACTGCCGCGATGACATGACCATCGTGCGCGAAGAGATCTTCGGGCCGGTGATGAGCATCCTCGCCTACGACGACGAGGAAGAAGTCATCGCCCGCGCCAACGATACCCACTTCGGCCTCGCCGCCGGCGTGGTCAGCAATGACATCGCCCGTGCGCACCGCGTCATCCACCGCCTGGAAGCCGGCATCTGCTGGATCAACACCTGGGGCGAATCGCCGGCGGAAATGCCGGTGGGCGGTTACAAGCAGTCCGGCGTGGGCCGCGAGAACGGCATCTCCACGCTGGCCCACTACACCCGCATCAAGTCGGTGCAGGTGGAACTGGGCGACTACGCCAGCATTTTCTGATCCGAGCGCTGCGGCCGGGCGGCCGTCGCTGCGGCCGGGCGTGCCCCTCCCCCCACGCCCGGCCACCCTACCCCGCCAGCTGGCGCGACCGCGCGCTGCCCGGCCTGCAGGAGACAACACCATGAGCACCCCCAACGAGTACGACTACATCATCATCGGTGCCGGTTCGGCCGGCAACGTGCTGGCCACCCGCCTCACCGAAGATGCCGACGTCAGCGTGCTGCTGCTGGAGGCCGGCGGACCGGATTACCGCCTGGACTTCCGCACCCAGATGCCGGCCGCGCTGGCCTTCCCGCTGCAGGGCAAACGCTACAACTGGGCGTATAAAACCGATCCCGAGCCGCATATGAACAACCGGCGGATGGACTGCGGACGCGGCAAGGGCCTGGGCGGTTCCTCGCTGATCAACGGCATGTGCTACATCCGCGGCAACGCGATGGACTATGACAACTGGGCCAGCATGCCGGGCCTGGAAGACTGGACCTACGCCGACTGCCTGCCGTACTTCCGCAAGGCCGAAACCCGCGACATCGGCGGCAACGATTACCACGGCAGCGATGGCCCGCTGCAGGTCACCACGCCGAAGGCCGGCAACAACGAACTGTTCGCGGCGATGATCGAAGCCGGCGTCCAGGCCGGCTACCCGCGCACCGATGACCTCAACGGCTACCAGCAGGAAGGCTTCGGTCCGATGGACCGCACCGTGACCCCGCGCGGCCGTCGTTCAAGCACCGCGCGCGGCTACCTGGACCAGGCGCGCGCGCGACCGAACCTGACCATCGTCACCCATGCACTGACCGATCGCATCCTGTTCTCCGGCAAGCGTGCGGTGGGCGTGGCATGGCTGCGCAACGACGAACCGCAGAAGGCGCGTGCGCGTCGCGAAGTCCTGCTGTGCGGCGGTGCCATCGCCTCCCCGCAGGTGCTGCAGCGGTCCGGCGTGGGCCCGGCCGACCTGCTGCGCGGGCTCGGCATCGAGGTGCTGCATGACCTGCCCGGCGTCGGCGCCAACCTGCAGGACCATCTGGAAATGTACCTGCAGTACGAATGCAAGAAGCCGGTTTCGCTGGCCCCGGCACTGAAGCTGTACAACCAGCCGGCGATCGGCGCGGAGTGGCTGTTCAACGGCACCGGCACCGGCGCCAGCAACCAGTTCGAAGGCGGCGGTTTCATCCGCAGCAACGAAGAATTCGCCTGGCCCAACCTGCAGTACCACTTCCTGCCGGTGGCGATCAATTACAACGGCTCCAACCCGATCAAGGAACACAGCTTCCAGATGCACGTCGGTTCGATGCGCTCGCCCAGCCGGGGCCGCATCCACGTGCGTTCGACCGATCCGCGCGTGCATCCGAGCATCCTGTTCAATTACATGTCCCATGAGCAGGATTGGCGCGAGTTCCGCGACGGTATCCGCATCACCCGCGAGATCTTCGGCCAGCCGGCGCTGTCACCGTACACCGGCCGCGAGATCTCACCGGGAAGCCAGCTGCGCACCGATGCGGAGATTGACGCATTCGTCCGCGAACATGCCGAAACCGCCTACCATCCGTCGTGCTCGAACAAGATGGGCAGTGCCGCCGATCCGATGGCAGTGGTCGATGGCCACGGCCGCGTGCACGGGATGGAAGGCCTGCGCATCATCGACGCCTCGATCATGCCGCAGGTGGTCACCGGCAACCTCAACGCCCCGACCATCATGATGGCCGAGAAGCTGGCCGACGTGCTGCGCGGGCGGGCGCCGCTGCCGCGCAGCACCGCCCCGTACTTCCAGGCCAACGGCGCCCCGGCGCGCAGGAAATAAGGTAGTGATGGCCTGGCCTGGTGGGTGACGCCCTGGCCTGGTGGGTGACGACCGTTGGTGGGTGACGACCTGGCCTGCTGGGTGACGACCTGGCTTGGTGGGTGACGACCTGCCTTGGTGGGTGACGACCGTTGGTCGTCACGCTCCAAAGGCATGCCGCTGCGCTCGCCGAGCATGGCTCGGCGCTACCGATCATCAGTGCAGAGGCCCGCCATTGGCGGGCCTCTTCGCGTTTTTCATCCGGGACGGTATGCTGCCAAGGCTGGATCTGACCGATACTGGCTACAGAACCAACCCAAACATCACAGTTTCCTGGAGGGGGAAAGATGAGCCTGGAACGTCCCTGGTTGCAGAGTTACCCGCAAGGCGTGCCCGCCGAGATCGACATCAACGAGTTCCACTCGGTCTCCTCCGTCTTCGACGCCTCGGTGGCCAAGTACCGGGATCGTCCCGCCTACTCCAGCTTCGGCAAGGTGCTCACCTATGGCGAGACCGACGCACTGGTGGAGCAGTTCGCCGCCTACCTGCTCGGCGAACTGCAGCTGAAGAAGGGTGACCGCGTCGCCCTGATGATGCCCAACTGCCTGCAGTACCCGATCGCCACCTTCGGCGTGCTGCGCGCCGGCCTCACCGTGGTCAACGTCAACCCGCTGTACACCGCGCGCGAGCTGAAGCACCAGCTGGTCGACGCCGGAGTCACCGCGCTGGTGGTGGTGGACAACTTCGGTGACACCGTGCAGGCCGTCATCGCCGACACGCAGGTCAAGCACGTCATCACCACCGGCCTCGGCGACCTGCTCGGTGCGAAGGGCGTGATCGTCAACTTCGTACTGAAGTACATCAAGAAGATGGTCCCCAACTACACCCTCAAGGGTGCGGTGCGCTTCACCCAGGCGCTGAAGCTGGGCAGCCGTCACGACCTGCCGAAGGTCGAGATCGACCACGACGACATCGCCTTCCTGCAGTACACCGGCGGCACCACCGGCGTGGCCAAGGGCGCGATGCTGACCAACCGCAACCTGGTCGCGAACATGCAGCAGGCGTCGGCATGGATCGGCGCGTCGGGCGTCGAGCCGGGCAAGGAATGGATCATCACCGCCCTGCCGCTGTACCACATCTTCGCGTTGACCGCGAACGGCCTGGTCTTCATGAAGTTCGGCGGCTGCAACCACCTGATCACCAACCCGCGCGACATGAAGGGCTTCGTAAAGGAGCTCAAGGGCGTGCGTTTCACCGCCATCACCGGCGTCAACACGCTGTTCAATGGCCTGCTCAACACGCCCGGTTTCGATGAGGTGGATTTCTCCACGTTGAAGGTCACCCTGGGCGGCGGCATGGCGGTACAGCGAGCGGTCGCCGAGCGCTGGAAGAAGACCACCGGCGTCACCCTGGTGGAGGCTTACGGCCTGACCGAAACCTCGCCGGCGGCCTGCATCAACCCGCTGACCCTGGCCGAGTACAACGGGTCGATCGGCCTGCCGATTCCGTCCACCGATGCGTGCATCAAGGACGACAACGGCACTGTGCTGGGCCTGGATGAAGTCGGCGAGCTGTGCATCAAGGGCCCGCAGGTCATGAAGGGCTACTGGCAGCGCCCGGAAGATACCGCCGCGGCGATCGATGCCGACGGCTGGCTGCACACCGGCGACATGGCGAAGATGGACGCGCAGGGCTTCTGCTACATCGTCGACCGCAAGAAGGACATGATCCTGGTGTCCGGCTTCAACGTCTATCCGAACGAGGTCGAGGACGTCATCGCGATGATGCCCGGCGTGCTGGAAGTGGCGGCGGTCGGCGTGCCGGACGAGAAGTCCGGCGAGATCGTCAAGGTGGTGATCGTCAAGAAGGATCCGAGCCTCACCGCCGAGCAGGTGAAGGAGCACGCCCGGGCCAACCTGACCGGCTACAAGCACCCGAAGATCGTCGAGTTCCGCAAGGAGCTGCCGAAGACCAACGTCGGCAAGATCCTGCGCCGCGAGCTGCGCGACGCGCCGCCGGCCTGATCCAATCGGGTAGCGCCGAGCCATGCTCGGCGAGCGCAGCGGCAAAGGCCACAAGCGTGACGACCAACGGTCGTCACCCACCGCAAGGCAGGTGGCCTCCGCCAGCCCCGTTGACACAACGATGAGCGAAAAGTGAAAAGCCCGGGGCGTAAACGTCCCGGGCTTTTGCATTTGGTGCGACTGGGCCGGTGTAGCATCCCCGCGAGTGGACCCGTTCGGCCCGCCGACCACCGATTTTCCCGCGGGCCCGCCATGCCGAGGAACCTGCCATGAGCACCATCGAAAAGCTGCCCGTCAACCGCCCTTACACCACCATCCGCACCGAGGACAGCGCCGCTGGCGCCGCCCATTGGCTGTTCATGCACGCAGATGCCGCCACCGGTATCCGCCCCTGCTGCCGCAAGGACATGCTCGATGAGATGTGGAGCTACATGAGCGCCGTCACCCGGGGGCCTGCCAGTCGCCATGATGGGCGCCTGCGCCATTTCGTGCTGGCTTCCGACGCCACCGCCTACAACCTGGGCGGCGACCTGGACCTGTTCACCCGGCTGATCCGCGAAGGCAATCGCGACCGCCTGCTGGCCTATGCACAGCGCTGCGTGGAAGGCGTGCACCACCTGCATACCGGGTTTGGCGGTGACGTGCGTTCGATCGCGCTGATCCAGGGCGATGCGCTGGGCGGCGGACTGGAAATGGCGCTGGCCTGCCACACCATCGTCGCCGAGGAAGGCGCCGGCATGGGCCTTCCCGAAGTGCTGTTCGGCCTGTTCCCAGGCATGGGCGCCTACTCGTTCCTGTGCCGCCGCGTGGCGCCGCAGCTGGCCGAAAAGATCATCCTGGATGGACGCATCTACAGCGCCGAGGAAATGCATGCGATGGGCGTGGTCGACGTGCTGGTCAGGAAGGGCGAAGGCCGCCAGGCAGTGGAGGACCTGATCCGCCAGCACCAGCGCATCCCGCAGTCCTACCTGGCGATGAATGCCGCCCGCAACCTGGCCCAGGCCGTCAGCTATGACGAGTTGCTGGAAATCACCAAGGTCTGGGTGGATTCGGCATTGGCCCTGGGCGATCGCTCGCTGCGCACGATGGACCGGCTGATCAAGGCCCAGACCCGCCGTGCAGGCCTTGACGCGGCCTGAGCACCCCCTCCCCCCCAGGTTGAACCGACACGTGCCGGCGACCGGCCGGCACGTTCCGCAACCGGCCGCACCCTGCCCGGGCCCTCCTCGCCGTCTTCAGCGCGGGTCGGCCTCGTCCACGCCGGGCTGGTTGCGGTGCGCGGCACGCGCCGCCAGCGCCAGCCGACCTTCCTTGAGCGCGCCCGCCAGCACCGACAGGCGCTGGCGCCACTCGGCCTTGAGCTGCCAGTCCGCCATCCGCATCAGCTCACCGGCGCGGTTGGACACCCGCACCAGTCCCAGGTTGCTGGCCACGCCCTTGATCGCGTGGGCCTGCTCGCGGAACTGCACCCAGTCCATCCCCTCGCCTTCCGCATGGGCCTTGCGCATGCAGCTCTCCGCATCGCCCAGGCACTGGCGGACGAACTCTCTTTCAAAGCCGTCGCCCATGCCCAGGGAAGCCAGTTCATCCAGCACGCCGGAATCCAGCACGCCGTCGGTGCCGCCGGTCAGGGTGCGCACGATCGGCGCGGAAGGTTTGAGGTCGCGGTTGGAGGCGATCTCCGCCAGCGTATCCAGCAGCCGCACCGCCACCACCGGCTTGGCCAGGAAGGTATGCGCACCGGCCTGCTGGCAGCGCTGGATGGCGTCCGGGGTGACGTCGGCGCTGAGCACCAGCACCGGCGTGCGCGGCGCGCCACCGGCCTGCATCACCCGCAGCTCCTTCAGCATGTCCAGCCCGCTCATGCCCGGCATGTGCAGGTCGACGATGGCCGCATCGAAATCACTTTCGGCCATGGCATCCAGCACCGCTTCGCCCCCGTTGACGCACAGCACGCGGTGCCCGGCCTTCTGCAGCAGGCGCTGCAGCACCATGCGGTTGGCCTCGTGGTCGTCGGCCACCAGGATGCTCATGCTGCGCACCCGCGCGCGGTGCCGCAGGAACGGATCGGCGAAGGCGATGACGTTGCCGTTGCTGCTGTCCAGCGGGTTGCCGACCAGCGCCGGGGTGATCCCCACGCGCTCCGGCAGCGGCGGGGCGAACGGCACTTCGAACCAGAAGCGGCTGCCCTGTGGCAGGTTCTCCTGGTAGCCGATCTCGCCGCCCATCGCTTCCACCAGGCCCTTGGCGATGGTGGTTCCCAGGCCGGTGCCTTCATGCCGCCGGGCCATGCTGACATCGGCCTGCTCGAACGCTTCGAACAGCCGCGGACGCATCGGCACGGCCACGCCGATACCGGTGTCGATGATTTCAAAGCGCAGGCGGACACCGCCATCGGCCGCGGCACTGACCACGTCGATGCGGATCTCCACCCTGCCGTGGTCGGTGAACTTCACCGCATTGCCGGCCAGGTTCAGCAGCACCTGGCGCAGGTGCCCGGTATCGCCACGCAGCCGGGGCGGCACGGCTTCATCCACCCGCACGCGGTAGTCCAGCCGCTTGGCCTTGGCCTGCGGCAGCAGGATCAGGCCGATGGCCTGCACCACGTCACCCAGGGCGAAATCTTCGGCGACCACGCGCAGCTTGCCCGCTTCGATGGCCGAAATATCGAGGACTTCCTCCACCAGCGCCAGCAGGCTGCGCGAAGAGGCCTGGATGGTGTTGAGGCACTCGCGCTGCTCTTCATCCAGTTCGGTAGTGGCCAGCACTTCGGTCATGCCCGCCAGCCCGTTCAAGGGCGTGCGGAATTCGTGGCTCATGTTGGCCAGGAAGCGGCTCTTGGCCTCGCTGGCGCGGCGTGCTTCGGCCATCGCTTCGGTGAGCTGGCGCAGCAGCGTGGAAAAGTACAGCGGCACCGCAGCCAGGCCCAGCCACAGCCCGAACGCCAGCCGCGCGTTGTCGACCCAGTAGTCGGTGTACAGCGCGGTACAGCCGAAGCTGATCATCGCCATCGCAACGGCGAGGTAGAGGTAGTTGTTGCCGAAGCGCATGCCGTTGCCCACCGTGACCCACATCACCACGATGTAGACCCACGACAGCGGCTCGCCCATCTGGATCATGCCGGCGGCAATCAGGCCATAGTCCGCCAGCATGCCCAGGATGCGCCGCGGGTCGGAGCGTTGCGGACGCCACAGCAGCCAGCCGAAGGCCAGCAGGGACAGCCCCAGTCCGCCCAGCACGATCGCCAGCACGCCCACGTACTGGTCATGCGGCAGGTCGTTGCGCACGCCCGGCATCAGCACATAGGCCAGGATCAGGCTGATCAGCACGATGCGGACGATCTGCTGCCCGTGCTCGGAATCCTGGCGCTGGGCCAGGCGATTGCGCAGCCGGGGCAGCAGCGCGTGCATGCTCACAACCCGGGTCGCGCCGACGCGGTGGAGTGTTCGGCGCAGATCTGCGCCAGCTGCTCGCGACCGCGCAGCAGCGCATCGACCACGCGCGGATCGAACAGCCGGCCACGCTGCGCGTACAGGTAGGCCAGGGTCGCGTCGAAGGTCCACGCTTCTTTGTACGGACGCGGCGAAATCAGCGCGTCGAACACGTCGGCCACCGCCACGATCCGCGCTTCCAGCGGGATCGCATCGCCGACCAGGCCGTCTGGATACCCGCTGCCGTCGTAGCGCTCGTGGTGGCGCAGCGCGATCAGCGCGCCGATCTGGATGAAACGGTTCTGGCTGCCGCTCAACAGTTCATGGCCGATGCGCGGGTGGCGACGCATGATCACCAGCTCTTCGTCGGTCAGCTTGCCCGGCTTCAGCAGGACTGCATCGGGAATGGCGATCTTGCCCATGTCGTGCAGCGGCGCCGCCATCTCGATCAGCTTGACCTCCTCTTCGGGAAGCCCCAGCTGCTCGGCGATCAGCCCGGCCACGCGGGACATGCGTTCCAGGTAGGCGCTGGTGCCCGCATCACGGTATTCGATGGCACGTGCGAGCCGCGACAGCGTTTCGCGTTCGCGCTCTTCCACTTCGTGCATGCTGGCAAGCAGCCGCTGCTCCAGCGACAGCGCCCGCTGCTTCACGTTTTCCGATTGCTGGCGCAGCTGCAGCAGGTTGTAGCAGCGCGCGCGCAGTTCGCGCGGACGGATCGGCTTGACCAGGAAATCGATCACCCCGGCCTCCAGCGCGGCCTGCCGGATCGGCTCGTCGCCGACCACGGTGATCAGGATGACCGGGATGTCGCGGTGCTTGGGCAGGCGACGGAAACGCCGGGCGAACTCCAGCCCGTCCATCTCCGGCATGCGGTAATCCAGCAGCAGCAGGTCGACCGGCTGCGATTCGCACCAGTTGAGCGCGGCCAGCGGATCGCCGAAATCGTGCACGCTCAGTTCCGGCGCGATGTCTTCGATGACATGGCGCAGCATCGTCCGCGCGGACGTCTGGTCGTCGACGATCACAATATTCAACGCTGCTTCCGCCTGCTTGTTCGACCACCCCGGGATCAGGGTCGGCGAGGATAACCCGCCATTCTGTACGCCCGCACCCTGCACCTGTCCGATACCTGCCATGCGCTCCCCGGATCTTGATCGCCGTCACATTGTGAAGGCGTAAAGGACGCGACCCATCGCCTCCCCCCCGGCAATCGGGTCATTCCGGCCACTCAGCGGCCTCGCCGATACCATACTCCAGCGCCCGCCCGCACGGTAGCGCCGGGCCGCCCGTGCAGGCAGCGCCGGCTGTCCGGGTCAGGCTTCCGGACGCATGTAGGGGAACAGCAGCACGTCACGGATCGAGCTGCTGCCGGTCAGCAGCATGACCAGGCGGTCGATGCCGATGCCCAGGCCGCCGGTCGGCGCCATGCCGTACTCCAGCGCGCGGATGTAGTCGGCGTCGTAATGCATCGCCTCGTCGTCGCCCCCGTCCTTGGCGGCGACCTGCGCCTGGAAGCGCGCCGCCTGGTCTTCGGGGTCATTCAGCTCGGAGAAGCCGTTGGCCAGTTCCTTGCCGTTGATGAACAGCTCGAAGCGGTCGGTGTAACCCGGCGCGTCGTCGTTGGCCCGGGCCAACGGCGACACTTCCACCGGATGGTCGGTGATGAAGGTCGGCTGGATCAGGGTGTGCTCGACGGTGGCTTCGAAGATCTCCAGCAACAGCTTGCCCCAGCCGTAGGACGGCTTGATGCGGATCTTCAGGCGCTCGCAATGGGCGACCAGCGCATCGCGGTCGGTGCAGTCGGCCAGGCTGATTTCCGGGTTGTGGTGGCGCACTGCTTCGTCCATGCGCCAGCGGCGGAAGGCCGGGGCCAGGTCGATGCGGGCACCGTCCCACTCCACTTCGGTGGTGCCCAGCACCTGGCGGGCGACATCCCGGATGACCCCTTCGGTCAGGTCCATTACTTCGGTGTACGTGGCGTAGGCCTCGTACAGCTCCATCATGGTGAATTCGGGGTTGTGGCGGGTGCTGACGCCTTCGTTGCGGAAGTTGCGGTTGATCTCGTAGACGCGCTCCAGCCCGCCCACGACCAGGCGCTTCAGGTAGAGCTCCGGCGCCACGCGCAGGTACAGGTCCAGGTCCAGCGCGTTGTGGTGGGTGGTGAACGGCTTGGCCGTGGCACCGCCGGGGATGTAATGCATCATCGGCGTTTCGACTTCCAGGAAGTCGCGGTTGTCCAGCCAGGCGCGCATGGCGCGGATGATCCGGGAGCGCTTGATGAACACCTCGCGCGACTCCGGCGTCACGATCAGGTCCACATAGCGCTGGCGGTAGCGCTGCTCCACGTCGGCCAGGCCATGCCACTTGTCCGGCAGCGGACGCAGCGACTTGGTCAGCAGGCGGATGCTTTCGGCCTTCACCGACAGCTCGCCGGTACGGGTGCGGGTCAGGCCGCCTTCCACCGCGATGATGTCACCCACGTCCCAGCCCTTGAAGGCGGTGTAGGCATCGCCCAGCACGTTGCCCTGCAGGAATACCTGGATGCGGCCGGATTCGTCCTGGATCTGGGCGAAGCTGGCCTTGCCCATGACCCGCTTGGCCATCAGCCGGCCGGCCATCCTGACCCGGCGCTCGTTGGCCTCCAGGGCTTCGGCGGTCCAGCTTTCGGCGTCGGCGAAATCCGCCTGCAGGCTGCCGGCGAAGTCTTCGCGACGGAAATCGTTCGGGTAGGCGATGCCCTGGGCCCGCAGCGCGGTCAGTTTGGCGCGACGCTCGGCGATCAGGCTGTTTTCGTCGACGGGGGGCTGCGGCGCGGCGGTCTGCTCGTTCATGGGCTTGGTCGGTCGTTGTCTGTGGGGGGGTCTTCAGGGATTCGCGCCCGCCGAGGATACGACGGACCGGGGGTGGCTGCGGCTGCAGCCACCGGGCGGGTCACCATGCAGGCGACCCGCAGGCTCAGGCGTCGCTGCGTTTGGCGCCCGCTTCCAGGCCGGATTTCAGGCTGGCCTCGATGAACTCATCCAGGTCGCCGTCCAGCACCTTCTGCGTGTCGGTACGCTCGATGCCGGTGCGCAGGTCCTTGATACGGCTCTGGTCGAGCACGTAGTTGCGGATCTGGCTGCCCCAGCCGATATCGGACTTGGTCGCTTCCAGGGCATCGCGCTCGGTGTTGCGCTTCTGCACTTCCAGCTCGTACAGCTTGGCGGCCAGCATCTTCATCGCGGTGTCGCGGTTCTGGTGCTGGCTGCGGCCGGTCTGGCAGGCAACCACGGTATTGGTCGGGATGTGCGTGATGCGCACCGCCGACTCGGTCTTGTTGACGTGCTGGCCACCGGCACCGGAGGAGCGGTACACGTCGGTGCGCAGGTCGGCCGGGTTGATGTCGATTTCAATGTTGTCATCGACCTCCGGGGACACGAACACCGAGGTGAAGCTGGTGTGCCGGCGGTTGTCCGAATCGAACGGCGACTTGCGCACCAGGCGGTGCACGCCGATCTCGGTCTTCAGCCAGCCGTAGGCGAACTCACCTTCCACGCGGAAGGTGGCCGATTTGATGCCGGCCACATCGCCGCCGGACACTTCCATCAGTTCGGTCTTCCAGCCGCGCGCTTCGCACCAGCGCAGGTACATGCGCAGCATCATTTCGGCCCAGTCCTGGGCTTCGGTGCCACCGGCGCCGGCCTGGATGTCGACGAAGGCGTTGCAGCTGTCCATCTCGCCGGAGAACATGCGCTGGAACTCCAGCTGCTCCACGTGCTTGAGATACTTGTCCAGGTCGGCGACCACCGCATCGGCGGTTTCCTGGTCCTGTTCGCTCTCGGCCAGTTCCAGCAGGTCGGTGGATTCCACCAGGCCATCGAGGATGCTGGCGATGCCGCCCACGGTCTTTTCAAGCAGCGAGCGTTCACGCCCCAGGTTCTGGGCGTACTCCGGCTTGTTCCAGATATCCGGGTTTTCCAGCTCCCGGGTTACTTCTTCCAGGCGTTCTTTCTTGACGTCGTAGTCAAAGATACCCCCTGAGCGAGACCACGCGATCGGTGAGATCGGTGATTCGCTGGCGGACAGGATTCAGCTCGAGCATGTCGGCGGTTTCGTGTTCGAAATATGACCAGTAATGATACCAGCACAGCAGCCGCTGCTGCTGGCGAGTCCGCTCGCGGGGCCCCCTGCGCGGTTTTCAGCCGCCACCCAACGCCTGCCGCAACAGCGGCAGCTGGCGCCGGCTGCACGGCACTCGCGCTCCGTCGGCCATGTGCAGCAGCGCTTCACCGCCGTCCAGCGGCTCGATCGAGCGCAGGCAGGCCCGGTTCACCAGCCAGCTGCGGTGGCAGCGCAGGAATACCGCCGGATCCAGCCGGGACTCCAGCGCGGCCAGGGTGATGCGCAGTGGGTAGTCGTGCCCGCTCACATGAAGGTTGACGTAGTTGCTGGCGGCCTGGGCGTACTCGATGTCGGCCGTGGCCAACAGGAACTCTTTGCCCAGCGTGCGCACCAGGAAGTGGGCTGGTCGCTCCACCGGCTCCACCGGCGCGCCTTCATCGGGCGCCGCAAGCAGGGTCGCTTCGCCCTGCCGCCGGCGCCCGAACCAGGCCAGCGCATGCACCGCGCTGACCAGGATGGCGTAGGTCTGCAGGTCCTTGAACAACTCGTACAGCCATTGGGTCGGCCACGGCCCGTAGCGGTACTGTCCACCCACCACGCTATGGGCGAGCTGGCGCAGCGCCACCATGCCGCCCACATGCAGCAGCCACCACGACAGCGCCCCGATCAGGTAGGCCGGCAGCAGCCGGCGCCAAGTGTCGGCATGCAGGGGCCAGCGTGCCGCCAGCCGGATCAGTACGGCCAACAGCAACAGCGACACCAGCGCGCTACTGCCCTCATCGACGATGCCGGCAAACCAGTCGAAGGCTTCGTGGTCGCGTGCAGCGCGCATGTAACGCACCAGCACGTTGGCGGTCGCCGTGCCGCTGAACAAGGCCAGCCAGAAGCCGGCGACCCGACGGCGCTCCCGGCGCTCGGGCCGGTCGACGGGCATCGCGCCATCCGGCGCGGCAGGTGTGGATTCCATGACGCGCATTATGGCGTGGCGGTGCCGTTTTGCCCGCGCCGTTGGTCCCCCCACGGCCGCCATTGGTCCCTGGACGCGCGCAGCACGGCCCTTCGGCGCTGGTGGCGAACGGTACCGCGCGCACGCTGGCCGCTCCTGTCCCGCACAGTACCTGCCCATGCAACGACGCAACGACCTGGACGCCCTGCGGGTTTTCGCCCTGCTGCTGCTGATCCCGTACCACGTGGCGATGGCCTATGTGGCCGAGTGGGACTTCCACCTCAAGAGCAGCCATACCTTCGAGTGGCTGCAGTGGCCGATGATCGCGCTCAACCGTTGGCGCATGCCGTTGCTGTTCGTCATTTCCGGGATCGCGCTGGGGTTGGCGCTGCCCGTGCACGGGCGCTGGCGGTTTGCCCTGCGCCGCAGCGGGACCCTGTTGCTGCCCCTGCTGTTCGGGATCGTGGCGGTCGTCAGCCTGCAGGCGTATTGCGAGGCGGTGGAGAACGGCGGAGTCGCGCCCGGGCTGTGGGCGTTCCTGCTGCGCTACTGGCAGTTCCGTCCTTGGCCCGGCGCGGGCTTCGCGGGCGCCGAGTTCGGCTTCACCTGGAACCACCTGTGGTACCTGGCTTACCTGATTCCCTACTCGCTGCTGCTGATCGCGCTGGCCACCTTGCTCCGTCCCCTGCGATCGGCGCTGCCGCGCTGGAGTCCCTCCGATCGCACCGTCGCGGTGATCGGCCTGCTGCTTCCGGTCATGTGGCTGGCCTGGACCGTGCTCTATCTGCTGCCGCGGCATCCGCCCACCCACGCGCTGGTGCATGACGCCTTCGTGCATGCCGAGTCGCTGCCGCTGTTCGCCCTCGGCTTCATCGCCGCACACTGGCAGCGGGGCTGGGAGCTCCTGCTGCGCTGGCGCCGGATCACGCTTGCGCTGGCGCTGCTTGCGATGAGCGTCGAACTGGGTATCCGCGCCTTGGGGCGCCTTCCCGGCGTGGAAGGGCTGGACCCGTGTGTACTGGCACTGCCGTGGGCAACCAGCGAACGGCTCGCACGTGCGCTGTACACCTGGACCGCACTGCTGGCGCTGTTCGGCTGGGCGCGCGCCTGGCTGGACCGCCCGTTCCGTTGGCTGCCGTATGCCCGCGAGGCGGTGTTCTGCATCTACATCCTGCACCAGACGGTGCTGATCCTGCTGCTGTATGCCTTGCGCCCGCTGGCGCTGGGCCCGTGGCTTGAGCAGCTGCTGGTGCTCGCCGGCACCTTCGCGCTGTGCGCGCTGCTGCACGAACGACTGATACGGCGCAGTGCCCTGCTTCGGCCGCTGTTCGGGGTGCGGCCGCCGCGGCGCGCCACGCGGGCAGGTGACGCGCCGACCGCCGCCGGCGCGTCGATAGCGCGTCTTACTTCACCGTGAACTCCCCGACCAGCACGCTCTCGGCCTGGTCCTTCAGGCGCAGCGTGACCGTCTGGTCGCGTTGCTGGCGCGTGCCCCAGTGCGTGCTCAGGCGCAGGCTCAACGTGGTCGCGCCGGTCACCAGCTGCTCGCGGCTGCCGAAGAAGTTGGCCTCCACCCTGTAGGTGCCCGGCTTGGCATCACGCAGCGAGAACTGCTCCGGCCCGTAGCCGCCGGTGAAGTCTTGCGACATCTGGCCGCCCTGGTAGGTCAGCCGGTTGCCGTAGTACGCGCGCTCACCGTTGGGGTCGGTCACCCACAGGTCCATGTCGCTGTTGTCGCTGTCCCAGCCCAGCACAACGCGCAGGTCCAGTGGCAGGGCGCGGCGCAGGCGCGGGTCGATGGCACGGGCGTCCAGTCCTTCGCGTGCCATCAGGTTGGTGGCCTCATCCAGTGCGATCAGCGAGATGCCGTTGAAGCGGCTGTCCCACGGGCGCAGCACCACTTCGTACAGCGCCGCGAGTGCCTGCGGGTACTGGCCGCTGGCTTCCAGCGCCAGGCCGAGATCGCGGAAGCTCTGCGGCTCTTCCTCACCCATCGCCAGGACGTCACGGAACACGGGCACCGCCAATGTGGGTGCACCGGCCTGCATCAGCCGATACCCCAGCACGCGCAGTACGTGGCGGTTTTCGATCTGCATCTCGGCCAGGTTGGACAGCACCCGCAACGCCAGCGCACGCTGGCCCTTGGACAGCAGCAGGTCGGCCACGTCCAGATAGAAGGCGCTGCTGTCCGCATGCTGTGCGCGCTCGGACAGGTACAGCGGATACAGCGCATCGGCCGAGGCAGCGCGCAGCCGCATGGCATAGGGCGCATCGGGGGCCCAGGGTGCAAGCGCGATGGTGATGTCGCCACGGTTGGCGGCGCGGCTGGCTGTCTCGTCGATCGCATCGCGCTCGGCGCGTGGGGCCGGGCGCGCCCGCATCGCCTGCGGCGCCGGGGGCGCCGGCGGCGCAGGTGCGGTGACGCTGGCGTCCGGCCGGGCCTCGAAGGCCTCCACTGCTGCCGAAGGCGCTGCCATCGCGACCGCGGCGGGACTGGACTTTTCCTGCTTCGCCTGCGGCGGGGTGCCCTTGGGCCAGCGGGTTTCCCACCAGCGCTGACGATCAGCGAACTGCCGTGCGATGTCATCGAGGCGCTCGCTGCGCTCGCGCGCCACGTCGACGCTGGCCAGCGCGTGCCGACGGTCGTACTCGGCGCGCAGCGGCGACGGCGGCCGGATGCCATGCTGCAGGTAGTCCTCGATCGATTCCAGCACCAACAGCGAAGTGTCCGCACCAACCAGCCCGAACGCCTGGGACAGCGTGCGTCGCGCTGCGGCGTGGGCCAGCGGATCGCCCGCCCAGTCGGCCAGCTGGCCGTTCGCCCAGGCATGTGCCACCAGGCCGCCAGGCAGCAGCCGCGCTTCACCAGCACCCACCCGTTGGGTGTCGATGCGCCCATCCGGCAGCCGCACGCGCAGCTGCACGCTGCCGCCCGGCTTTTCGATCCTGCCCATCACCCGCAACCAGCCCTGCACGGCCGCACCGGCATCGGCCACCAGGCCGCTGATCCCCTCGCCTTCCAGCGACAGCACCACCGCCCCCTGCTGCAGCAACCGTACTGCCGCCGACGCCGCATCAGCGCTCGTGGACAGCACCAGCAGCTCGCCCTGGTGGGCAGCGGTCCAAGCCCGCAGGCGCGCCACGTCGGTGCGCGCGCCGGCACCGCTCAGGGCATACAGGCGCTGGCCTGCGGCGAGTGCCGGCTGGCTGCGGTTGCCGTAGTTGGAAAGCCCGTCACTGACCAGCAGGTATTCCTGCACCGCCGGCTGCGGGGTCCATGCACCCAGCGCGCTGGCGCCGTCCAGCGGCAGCGCCTGCAGGTGGGCGCGCAGTGCGGACCAGTCGCCGCCGCGGATGCCGAATCGGCGTGTTGCTTCGGGCTGGTCGCGCAACACCGTCAGTTCTACCTGGCCATCGCCGATGGCCTTGAAGTAGCGATCCAGCACGGCAAACTCGGCCTCCCGGTCGCGCTGGCCCGCCGATCCGGAAGCATCCCAGAGCAGTCCGATGCGGGTGGGCATGGCACGCGCCACGGCCTGCACCGGCACCGGGATCTGCGCCATCAGGTAGCGCTGGCCCTCGTGCAGCCCGGCCACCACGTCGCGTTGGCGCACCTGCGGCAGCGACCACTGCGCCTGCGCCGGCAGCTCCGCGCCGCGGCCCTGCCATTGCAGCTGGTAGCGGCCATCGCGCAGCGCGAACGCCCATGGCAGTCCGTTCGAGGCCCGCGGAGCGCCGATGCCACTGGCCTGCAGCTGCACGCTGGCCTGCTGCGCGCCCCGCGCGAACTGCAGCGGCAACGTCCAGCGCAGGCCCTGCGTGTCCACTGGCAAGGTCTGGCGGATGGTCAACGCCACGCGTCGGCTGCCGTGTGCCGGAATCGGGTAGATGCGCAGGCGGAACTGGTTCCCGGCGGTCTGTTCCAGCAGACCCGGATCGACCCGCCGCCGCTCGATGGCTTCGAACACCTGCCGGCCCTGTGCCTTCGGCACCGGCACCGCATCGCGCAGCACGCCATCGATATCGAGTGCGAACCCCGCCACCTGCTGGCCATCGGCCAGCGGAAACTCCAGCTGTCCCTCCAGCATGCGGCCATTGGGGTTGTGGAACTCCAGTTCGATGCGGATCTCGGCCAGGCCGGCGGCCACCGTCCCATCCAGCATGGCGCGTTGCAGCTGCACCGGCATTTCCGCGCCCTTCACCTGCAGCAATGGCGCGGCCACGGCCAACGGGGGTGGCGCGGGTGGCGTGGGTGGCAGCGGGCGCTGTGCGTCGGCGGCGGTACCGGCTGCCATGCCCAGCACCGCGATGCACAGCATGACCAGACCGCGAGACAGACCTTCCATGTGACGCTCCTGCGTGGGTGACGTCCGGTTGAACGGACGGGGGCGCCCATCGGGGTTTGCCTTGTTGCCATCTTGGCCTGCGCCCTCGCATCAGCCACCATGCCCGGGTCTCTTCCATCGTGCTCGCTGTCCATGCGCCTATCCTCGTTGCTGCTTCTGCTGCTGGCCCCGCTGTCCGCCCTGTGTGCTTCGCCGCCTGATCTGGTAGGCATCGACTTCAGCCATCACGACTGGACCCTGGCCTGCGACAACACGCGGACCTGCCGCGCGGCGGGCTACCAGAACGAAGAAGCCGCCGACCCGCTGCCGGTATCGGTGCTGCTGACGCGCCACGGCGGGCCGGAGCAGCCGATCAGCGCCAGGCTGATGCTGGGCCAGTACGAAGAAACCGTGCTGCCCGCGAAGCTGCGGATGCAGGTCGACGGACGCGACCAGGGTCCACTGGATTACGCAGCCAGCGCGGGCACGGCAACGTTGAGCGCGCCACAGGTAGCTGCCCTGCTGGCGTCGGTGAGCGGTCCCGGCGCAGGCCATGTCGTCTTTACCGGCGACGATCAGCGGCAATGGACGCTGTCGGCGCGGGGCGCTTCGGCAGTCTTGCTGAAAATGGATGAGTTCCAGGGTCGGCTGGGCACGCCCGGCGCGGTGATGCGCAAGGGCAAGCGCGCGGAATCATCGGTGCCTGCAGCGTTGCCGATGCCGGTGGTGGCGCTGGCGAAATTGGCCGCGGCGCGCCCGTCCGACGCCGCACTGGCCGGTTCCGGTGCGCTGCGCGCCGCCCTGGTGGCCGCCACTCCGCCCGATGACTGCGCGGCCCTGCAGCCCGACCAGACCGAGTCGATGGATGAGCCTGTCGTGCCGTTGAAGGTGCAGCGCCTGAGCGCGGACAAGCTGCTGGTATCGGCCCTGTGCTGGCGTGGCGCCTACAACGCGGGCAGCGGCTACTGGGTAGTCAACGCGCAGGCACCCTACGAGCCGCAGCTGGTCACCCACTTCGGCACTGATGATGACGGCCGCAGCATCAGTGGATCGCACAAGGGGCGAGGCCTGGGTGACTGCTGGTCGATGAACACCTGGGGCTGGGACGGTAAACGCTTCGTGGCGACCTCTGCCACCACCACGGGCCTGTGTCGACTGGTCGCTGCGGGCGGTGCGTGGGACCTGCCGACGCGGGTGACCACGGTCAAGCAGTGAGGGTGCGCGGGGTGCATTGCCGCGAACGTTGATGGCATCCGCCGAGCATGGCTCGGCGCTACCGGTCACGCTTTCACCCGCTTTGATCCAGATCAGTGTCGCAATCAGCACGCCCGCCCAGACTCGCTCCCATCGCATACAGGGAGCACGCAGATGGCCTTACTGGTCTGGCAGGACGATCTCAACATCGGCATCGATGTCATCGACAACCAGCACAGGCGGATCGTGGAGATGCTCAACCATCTGCACGTCGCCCAGCAGGGCCTGCAACGGCTGGCCGTGGCCGAGGTGATCGACGAACTGGTGGACTACACCATGTCCCACTTCGCCTTCGAAGAAGAGCTGATGGAAGAAGCCGGCTACCCGTTCTGCGCCGCGCACAAGCGCGTGCACGAAATCTTCGGCAAGCGCGTATCCGACTACCGCCTGCGCTTCCAGGCCGGCGAAGACGTGACCGATGAACTACGCACCATGCTCTCGCGCTGGCTGTTCAACCACATCCGCGGCGATGACAAGGCCTACGCGGAAACGGTCAAGCACCACCTCAACCAGTTCACCCGCGAACACCAGGGCGGCAGCTGGCTGGGACGCACGCTGAAGCGCTTCTTCGGCTGATCAACGCACCCGGCGCTGCAACGCCAGCAGCGCGCAGATGGTCACCAGCGCGGCGATGCACAAGTAATAACCGACCGCCACCAGCCCGAAGCGTTCGGCCAGCCATGTCGCCAGGTACGGTGCCGGCGCCGCGCCCAGGATGCCGGCCAGGTTGAACGACAGCGAAGCGCCGGTGTAGCGCACCTCCACCGGGTAGATCTCCGCCAGGAAGGTGCCACACGGACCGTAGGTGAGGCCCATCAGGAACAACCCCAGCGACAGGAAACCCAGCACCATCCACGGGCTGCCGGCCTGGAACATCGGCGCCAGCAGCACGCCAAAAGCGACGATCAGGCCACTGGCGATGATCATCGTGCGGCGCGTGCCCCAGCGATCACCGTAGCGCGCCGAAATGGGAATACCGGCGGCGAAGAACAGGATGCCGACCATCTGCAGCAGCAGGAACTGCTCGCGGCTGTAGCCCAGCACCGCCGTGCCATGGCCGAGCGCGAACACGGTCATCAGGTAGAACAGCACGAAGGTGGCGAACGCGCCCAACGTGCCCAGCAGCATCGGCACGGCGTGGTCACGCAGCACCGTCAGCATCGGCAGCTTGACCCGCGCATGCGCATCCAGCGCCTTCTGGAAGGCAGGCGTCTCATGGATGTTCAAGCGCACCCACAGGCCCAGGCCGACCAGCAGCGCACTGGCCACGAACGGAATGCGCCAGCCCCACTGCAGGAAGTCATCGGCGCTGAGCAGGCGGCCGAGGATCAGGAAGATGCCGGCCGACAGCAGGAAGCCCAGTGGCGCGCCCAATTGCGGGAACATGCCGTACCAGGCACGCTTGCCCGGCGGTGCGTTCTCAGTGGCGAGCAGCACGGCACCGCCCCATTCCCCGCCCAGCCCCAGGCCCTGCCCGAAACGACACAGCGCCAGCAGTGCCGGCGCCCACAGGCCGATCTGCGCATGCGTGGGCAGCAGGCCGATCAACACCGTGGACAGGCCCATCGTCAGCAGCGCCGCCACCAGCGTCGCCTTGCGCCCGATGCGGTCGCCGAAGTGCCCGAACACCGCCGACCCCACCGGCCGGGCGATGAACGCCACCGCGAAGGTCGCCAGCGACTGCAGCATGGCCGCCTTGTCGCTGCTCTCCGGGAAGAACAGATGCGGAAACACCAACACCGCCGCGGTGGCGTAGATGTAGAAGTCGAAGAACTCGATGGTGGTGCCGATCAGGCTGGCCAGCAGCACGCGCTGCGGCGAATTGGCCGGCGTGGACGGGATCGAGGCGGGTGCAGCAGTGGACGACATGGGCAGGATCAACAAGCAGAGAGCGTTCCGGATTCTGCCACGCCCCTCCCGACGGGGGGCAGATTGGTTTCAGCCGACACCGCCCGGTAGCGCCGGGCCACGCCCGCTTCTGGTAGCACCCAGCCATGCTCGATTTTGGTAGCGCCGAGCCATGCTCGGCGAGCGAAGCGGCAGCCCTTGAACCCCCCAACGAAACTTTCCGCCCCTCCCCCTACTCTCACTTCATCAGGTAACCGCAAGGATGCACTGCCGATGTCGACCCTGGCCCTGTCCCGCCCGTCACTCTCCCCCGCTGCCCCCCACGTCATCGCCTGGGCGCTGGTGATCGCCGTGCATGCCCTTATCGGCTGGTGGCTGCTGACCACCACCCGCGCCACCCTGGCGCCCAGCGATGCCCACCGCACGAGCGTGCGCTGGTTGCCGCCGCCACCGCCCACAGCGCAGCCCAGCAGCGCTGACGTTTCGCCCCCGCAACGCAGCCGCCGCGTGGTCAGCCCGCGACAGCCCGTCATTTCCGCGCCCGATGCAGCGAGCCTGGTGGACATCGCTGACCCGGTCGCAAGCGCGCCACTGGACCTTCGCCTGCGCGGCGATGCGGTCAGCGGCGGTGACGGCATCGACGCTGCCACCCTCGCCCCGAAACTGATCGGACGCCGCGCCGTGCATGCGGCCTTCCAGGAGCGACCGCGCTACTTCCGCATGCGTCCGCAGATGAGTCCGCAGCAGATCATCGCCGGCGTGGCGCAGTTCCTAGGACTGTGGCCGCCAGGCTATACCGACGACCCCTGCGGACTGGGCAAGCAGGACCTGCAGTACTTCCAGGATGCGGTGGACGAGCGGGATCGGCAGGCGCTGCGCGATGCGATACATCAGGTCAGCGCGAGCTGCCGTTGAGGCGACCGGTTTGTCGCGGCGGACGCGTTTTGCAGCTTTGCCCATGTACGTCGCCGGGTCGCGTTACGCACGATGGTGATGCTGGCGACGTAGAAGCGCCAGCCGGGATTGGCATCCTGAAACGTGTGGTCACTTGCTCTCTCTTGCTGCCCCTCTTGGGCCCGGCGGAGAATGCATCACCTCGCCGGAAATACGGCGGGCGATGCGTGGGGATTTGATCCGCCGGTTTTTTTTTGATCACACGGCCGGTATGCCAACCCGCACCGCCCGCCACCCTGCGCCTTTGGCGCAGGGGGCCCATCCGGCTACGAGGTTGCCCCATGTCCGATCACACCCTAAGCGGTATGCGCCTGTATTCCCTGTTGGGCGATGCCATGCATGACCTGCCGCCGCCCTTCATCGACAAACTGGAGCGGATCCTGCGCGCCAATGGCGTGCCGCATCCCGTGTTCCAGGACACGCCCCGCCTGCGGCTGGTGCAGCCGCTTGCCGACCCTCCGCCTGCCGCCGCAAAAGCACAGGCCAAGCAGCAGCCTGACACCGGCAGTTCCCCCGTCTACAGCAGGCAACAGTGCGTGATCGTCATCCTGGACATCCTGCATGCAGTGCATGTCAGCCACACCAGCGGCAATGATGTGATGGTGATGAACGAAGAACTGGTGGAAGGGCTGATCATCGCGGCGCGGGAGCTGATCCGCGAAGCCTGAAAGGGCGATCCCTCGTCACTTGCTACTCGCCTTCCACGTCACGGTCTTGCTGTGCTGTAAAACAGACCACGATGTGGAACCCGTGCTGGGCATGACTCCCAAACAAGCTTCCATGGCCTACTGCGTAGTGCTCCCTCCAAATGAGCAGCTAACTGAACGGCGAAATTGGCAGCACGTGGGCACGGCCTGAAGCAGGTCACCGCACCTCAGAGTGATTCAGTCGCGAGCAACGACGCGTCGTACCACACGTCTTCATAGCCATCCGCGCCAATCACGAATCGCCACCCCGGGGGCAGCGCCAAGTAGCGCGCGAACACCATGGCACCCGATACGGCATGGTCCACATGCAGCGGCTCAAAGAAGTCAGGATCTTCGGAGTAGACATCAGCGCATCAGCCGTCAATGCGCCCCGCAGAACCTGCGCATGAATGTAATCCGAAAAGTCAAATGAAGACCCGTTTGCAGCCACCCACCCTCGAAAGTCGGGCATATCTTCAATTGGATCATAGTTTGTTCTCATATCATTCACATTCTAGACATTTCACCTAGTCTCCTAATATCCTTCCTTGCGGACTCTAGAGCAGCGCGCGACCTGCACGCAATCAAACAATAATTTATCACAGGGAAATATGAGCCATATTCCTGATAAAAGCTGCGACGTCGGATAATGGTTCATTAGCAGAAACTCCAAATTCCGCGACCGCACGAGAGACCGCTCCATTCATGCCGCCCAATCGTGAAGCAGCCTCCGCCATCGCTTCCAATCTTCCCCCTACCACGACCGTCTCAGGATCAAGGCCCAAGCCCCCTCCGTCCAAGACCTCATGGACACTCCATAGCTACACACCGTTGATATCCTCAACAATCGATCCGCACAGAAATTTCCAGCCGCTCTCCGCGATCTCCGCACGAAGGGTCAAGCTGAGTCAGTCGAACGAAACTATTCGAATCACACCCTTTGTCGAAGTGCCATCTCCAAACAAAGCTGATGAGCCGATAACGAGTGCCTCCTTCGCGCTATCGTGACTAATGAAGGAAATGGTACATAAATTTGAAGTACCAGGTAGCAGGCGCTCTATTGAATCGTCGTTCAAGACGAACCCGTACCACATGGGATCCCCCATCAAAGAGAGCGCCATTGGGCGAGCGGTGGATGCAGCCATTTCGGCAACAGCGTTGCCGCGTGAATCCACGAGGTCCAGTCGCAGCTCCGCGCGCACCGGTTTCAAATTTGGATAGGGGATTGTCATCTCAGCAGCTGCTCTGTTTTATTCGGGTTCCAGTACAAGTAACTTTGTGAACTTGGGAGCTCGGAATTGGAATGCTCTGCATCGATTTACCCGTATCGTTAAATGGCGTCCTGGTTGCCGAATTCACCAGACCTGCAGGGGCTCTCCCCTCAACTACAGTGTGTTTAGAGCCGAATCCCCTAGTGTAAGCATGAGCTAGTGCATCTGCATCGGCCGCATTGTCTACAAATCGCTTGACGCTATCGCCATTGGGAGATGCAATGAAGTGACCGAGCTTCCTTAAGCTCGACATCTCAGCCATATCCACTGCTCTGTATAAGGCTACGCTACCCAAAGAGAGCGACGCGCCACCCATCGCATCGCCCATAGCTACGTCCGCCAAGCTTGACCCCAGTGAGCCCGCGGTACCAGGGTTGGCCAGACCCCAAGCCCCGGCGTATCCCACAGCTGGAGTAGCAAGCACGCCTGCGAGTGAGTACCCGATGGCCGGTCCAAGCCAATCGTCCGGGTTACGCGGAGGCGGCATCACCGCCCCTCCGTTCGTAATGTTGTTGACTAATCGAAACGCGGCGCCACTTTCCCGGCCGTCGGGATCGGTGAAGCCGTATGGATTGCTATTGGCATATCTGTAACGATTGAACTGAACTACAGGGCTTCCGTATGCGCCCACTGGATCCACGGATAGAAATGCGCCTAATTGCGGGTCCATATACCGCTGCTGCATATAATTCAGCCCGGTAGCCGCATCACTCACATGCCCCGTATACCCCGGGCCGTCAGCCACCGCACCGCCCACCACAGCCCCATACGGCTCGAACGTAGTCCGCTCGACCACGTTCCCATTGGCATCGGTCTTCGCCACCACCGTACCCAGCGCATCGGTGTGCAGGTAGCGCACCGTCGTCTGCGCCTGGGCTGGCGCCATACATGTGACGGCCGCCGTGACCACCAGCAATCCGAATGCCTTGAGCAGCTTCGTCATCATCATCGTCCCAATGCTCACGGGATCACCTCCCCATCGCCCGGATACGGGTCCTGCTCCAATGTCTGGTGGACTGGCGCGGACCAATCCGAACAGCCCGCCGCATTGCATGCGCGCACAACATAAACCGTCGCACAGAATTGAATGGTCAGGTACTGGCCTTCTACAGTCGTGGCCGCTCCGCTGTAGAGGAGCGCTCCGCCGTGAGCCTGGAGGTCATAATGGCTCGCATATGACGCGGGCGTCCAAGTCACTTTGCACAAGGAGAACTCCCCATTGTGAGGACCGGCATAGTAGTTGTGCTGGTGCGCATGGGTAATGCTGGGTGTGGCTGGAGGGCGCTGCACCGCCACCGTCTTGGTGGCCGACCACCCACCGCAACCCGTCGCATTGCAGGCCTGCACGCGATACGCGTAGCTCCCGGAGCTGCCCGGATTCAGCCCGACACTGGTGCTGCCATAGCTGCCAAGCGCGCCCCAGCCCCCACCGTTGATGTTCTGCTGCACGTTGTAGCTGGTCGCGGTGGAAACAGCGGACCAACTGATGGTGTAAGCACCGGGAGCCGATGCAGGTACCGTCAACGTAGGCGCACTCTGCGGCACCAGCAGCACTGCCACGGTACCCGTACCCGAATATGCGCCGCAGCCACCTGCGTTGCAGGCACGTACCCGGAAGCGATAGCTGCCGGTGGCCCGTCCGGTGAATGCCTTGCTCAGCGCGGAAGTGTTCTGCTGCTGCGTCCACGCACTTCCGACCTGCTCTTCCAGTTCGTAACGCGTGGAGGTGGTCACCGCGGCCCATGACACGCTGAAGCTGCCGTTTCCGTTCGATGCGGGCAGACTCAAGGCCGGTGCAGCACCGGGCGGCCTCGTTACTACCGTGGTGACAATTGCAGAATACGCACCGCAACCGCTGGCGTTGCATGCCCGGCCGCGATACCCATGACTTCCCGTGCCGCGAGCGCTGGTTGCCCAGTTCACTGCCGTACCAGTGTATGCAAGCCCCCAAGCGCCGGCGTTGACCCGCTCTTCCAGCTGGTAAGAGGTTGCCGTAGCCACAGCCGCCCAACTCACCGTCCACGCACCACTGCTATTGGTGGCTGGCGTGGTCACTGCCGCGGCACCCGGCACACGCAGCACCGTGGTGGTTTTCTCCGCCGACCAACCGCTGCACCCACCGGCGTTGCAGGCCTGTACGCGGTAACCGTAGGTGCCGTTTCCCTTGCCGCTGATCGCGCGCAGCGTGGCCGCTTCGGCCTGCAGCGCGCCCCAACTGCCGGTACCTGTGCGCTCTTCCAGGCGGTATTCCACCGCACCGCCCACTGCATTCCAGCTGACGTTGTAGCTGCCGCTGGTATTGCTTGCCGCCAGGGTAATTGCAGGCGCTGCGGAAGGCGGCAACAGCACGGCCGTGGTAACGATGTTCGACCACGGGCCGCAACCGGCAACGTTGCAGGCCCGCACCTGGTAGCCATGGCTGCCAGTGGGCTTGCCGGCGATGCTCAACGAGGTCGCCGTTGTGTTCGCCAGGTTGGTCCATGCACCGGTCCCCAGCCGCTCTTGCGGCTCGTAACGGCTGCTTCCGGTAACGGCGGTCCAGCTCACGATGAAGCTGCCGCTGTTGTTGCTCGTCGGTGCGGTGATGGTGGGCGCGGACTCTGACGGATAGATGACGGTCATCGCCTGTTCGGCAGACCAGCCGCTGCAGCCAGACACATTGCAGGCCTGGCCGCGGTAGCTGTACGCACCAGCGGCTCGACCACTCAGGGCCACACTCAGCCCAGCGGCATTATGGACGGATGCCCACGCACCCGCCCCGGCGCGCTCCTCGATGACATAGCGCGTGGCCCCTGTCACGGCTGGCCAGCTGATGCTGTAGCTGCCATTCAAACCGGCAGCCGGCACCACCAGGGCAGGCGTCGAGGCAGGAACCGGTACGACCTGCACCACCAGCGTGGTACTCCAGCCGCCGCAGTTGGAACCTTGGCAGGCACGCACCTGGTAGGAGCGCGACCCGGTGGGTGCGCCGCTTACCGCATGCGACGTGGCGGTGCCGGCATAGGCCGAAGACCAGCTGGTACCGGCGTTGCTGGAATAGCGCAGCTCATAGCGGTTTGCGTTGCCAACCGATGTCCAGCTGACGCTGTAGCTGCCGGTAGCCACGTTGGCCGGCCCGCTCAACGCCGGGACAGCGACTGCTACCGTGCTCTCCAGCTCTGCGACCAGACTGGTGCCCAGGCTGACGTACTCCAGCTCCTTGCCGGTGCGCTTGTTGTGCTGCCGGCGCAGGACCCCATCGTTGCCGTAGAACGACAGGATGTCACCCAGCGAGATGCTGTAGTTGCCGACCCGGCGCCCGTGGGCGTCATAGGCGTACAGCTCCTTGCCCGCGCCATCGCGCAACCGATTGCCGTAGTCGAAGCGGAACACCTCGCCGTTCTTCTTGGCCAGGTTGCCTTGGACATCGTAGTCCAAGCCCATGAACGCGCTGCCGTCGTCGCGGTTCACCGTGGTCATGCGGTTGCGCGCGTCGTAGTAATAATTGTGCTGCTTGATGGTGCCCAGCTTGGCGCTGCGGATGTTGTCCAGCACGTCGTAGGTATAGCGGAATACGCCGCCTCCACCGAACGCAGCCGAGGTAGCCTGGGTCAGGCGATCAAGCGCGTCGTACTGCATCTGACGCGACTTGCTGGTTTCCACCGCATCGGTCACGGTTGCCACGTTGCCATTGGCATCGTAGGTGATCGTGTTGTCCAGCACGCCCGCATCGATGGCGCGTGCGGGCAGCGCACGCGCATTCTGGGTCATGCTGTGGGTGACACCATTGCCATAGGTGACCGAACGCAGCCCACCGTTCGGGTAGTAGCGCACCGCCGATGCGTAGTTGCCTACCTGTGTCGGCTGGCCGAGTGCGTTGGGCGCCAGCGTTACCTGCAATCCGCTGGGGTACTGCAGGCTGGCCATGGCCGCGTTGGCATCGTAGCCGTAGCCCATCGTCCAGATACCCACGCCCTGTTGCTGCATGGTTTCACCGGTGATCAGCCCGCGCTTGTTGTAAGCGTAGGTATTGATGACCTGGCGGCTGCCCGCATTTTCGGTCACCACCTGGGACGGTTTGCCCGCCGCAGTGTAGCTCCAGGTCTGGTTGCCATTGCCATCCGGGAAGCTCAGTTGATTCAGTCGGTTGCGACTGTCGTAGCTGCGGTCCACGCGGCGACCGGAGGCCTGTGCCGTGGCGGTCTCGCAGCCATTCGCTGCTGTAAGGGCCAGCCCTGCTGCGCTCCAGGCCAGATTACCCGCTGCATCATAGGCCATCACCGTCGCACCGGACTCGGGCTCGACCGATTTGCACAGTTGCTGCTGCCCGTCATACACGTATGCGCGGGTGATGGCGACGCTGCTGTCTGCGTTACGACGCTTGATCGATGTCGGCTTGCCGAAGCGGTCGCGGGCGATCTCGGTAAAGGCGCCAGCGGGGTGCTCTATCCGCGTCGGTGCGTCGTAGTTCGGCGTATCGAAAGCCTGATGGCTGGTGATCGTTTTCTGCCCGCGCGGGTTGGTCGTACGCGTACGCAAGCCGGAGAGGTATTCGGTGATCGTGGTCAGCAGGCCCAGTTCACTGTCGGCCGAAGTGGACGTCGGACGGCCCAACGCGTCGTATTCACTCCACTGGCCACTGGTCAGGTTGGTGGTTGCGCCGGGATAGGACTGGAACGTCGTGCGGCCAGCATGGTCATAGCTGAAGCGTTGGTAGCGGTCGGTGTCGGTCACATTGCCGGCGTCGAACTCACGGGTGATGAGCGGGCGCCACATGGCATCGAACCAGGTGGTCTTGCGACGGTTGCCGGTGCTGCTGCTCAGGCGCCAGTGGCCCGGTGCAATGCCATGTTCATCGGCATCCACGCGCTCGAACACCTGGGTACTGGCATTCCACGCGACCGAATCACCGCTGGCGAACACTGTGGCGTTGATGCGCCCCATCCCATCGTAGTCATAGCTGGTCTGGTAACCCAGTTCGTTGGTGACCGAACGGATCCATCCGTTGTCATCGACCGTTGCACTCATCCCGTTGCCGTCGGCAAAGCCGATGGTCTGCGGCGTGCCGCGTTTCCAGTTGTTGAGCGTGGTGGTGTTGCCACGACCATCGGCAAAACTGGCCACCGCGCCATCGGCATGATAGTTCAGCGTCTGCACCAGCTTGCCGAATTGACGCTGCTCCACGGGAAGCGCCATCCCGTTGAAACTGGTCTGGGATTCCACCAGGCCGGTATCGTTGTTGGTCACGCTGGCGGTCTGGCCCAGCAGCCAGGCAGAAGTGTTGTCGTGGTAGGTAGTGGTATCAGTCCGGCTGTGGCCCAGCGTGCTGCTGCGGGTGACCTTCACCGGCCGCGCCTTGGCATCAAAGACGGTAGCCTCCCAGGTCAGCGTGGTGCCGTCGCGGACGATGACCTTCTTGGCAAGCGGACGCACCAGCACCGAGGACTCGTCGCTACCGCCCCAGCGTGAGCCATAACGCGCAGGGAATGGCATGGACGGAACCTGCACGCTGCTGACGTAGCTCAGCGTTTCGCTTTCCAGAGTCGTCCCGCTGGCGGCTACGGTACTGCGCGCCAGCATCTTGCCTTCGTTGTTCGAATACACCACACCGTAGGTCTCCTCGACACTGCTGCCATCCGGCTGGGTGATGCGTACCACCTTGGACTGCACGCAGGTGGTGCACGGCGGAACGTTGCCACTCCAGGAGCCGTAGTTTTGACCAAGGTCGGTGTAGTACCAGCGCAGCGGGGAGGACAAACCTGGGCCTTCGATGGTTTTCTCGGTCAGGCCCAGCACGTCGAACCAGGTCGGTACCGGGGTGTAATGCACGATCGGGAACCCCGTGCCGATACTGCCTCCTTGCGCCTCGCCTTGGCACAGGATGCCAGGCACGCCGGAGCGCGCAAGCCGCTGATGGTCGAAGCGGAAAGTGGCCAAGGCACCCGATGGGTGGCGCATCTGCAGGCGGTAAAGCTTGTCGGCCATCGGTGCGACGTTGCCGCAGCCCGGCCCGATATCTTCGCGCCAGATTTCATAGTTGATCCGGCGATCTTCCAGATGCGTGAACTCCCACGCGGCCTGGTCAGGCTGGGTTACCCGTTGCAGAGTTTCGCCGCTGTAGGCGTAGGTCCAGGTGCGCCCATGGGCGGAGGCGCTGACCAGCCGATCACCCGAATACTGGAGGGTTATCTGGCGCCCATCGCTGGCGCTGAAGGCCGTTGGATGCCCGTTACCGTTGTAGCTGATGTCGACGAAGTTGCCGAAACGATCCTGGATGCGGCTTGCCATCAGGAAGATCTCCACACGCTGGCGACCGGCGCCTCCGGAATCCCGCGCCATGAGCCCCATCGCGCGCTCGGTAGCCACGTTGAAGGTATAGGTGATGCCATCGGTGGTCTGCAGCACAAACCCTTCGCCGGGGTATCCACCTGCCATTGCGGTACAGGTAATTGAATCCAACGAGGTGGTGGTCCAGGCATGGGCCTGCCCGTCGGGGCGCTTGAACTCGTCCGGCGGCATGGCCACCAAGGAGCGCGCACCTTGGCCCGGAAGATTGACGTTGTAGCCTGACCAGACGTCTTCGAGCTTGTTGGGGACGTCCGTGCGGGGGTAGAAATTCGTACTGCAGCGAGGCGTGTCGCCAGTGACGGTCACGTTCCAGCGGAACGCCGAGTCGAATACGCCGGAGATATAGGGAACATCGATATTCCAGTCTGCCGCACCCGCATAAGTCTTGGGTGCAAGGCCGACAGCCGGGATGGGGCGGATGTTGAGCGACCGGCTCAGCCGCACCGGCAGCGCGTTGGTTCCCGGCAGATCGATATCGGTCTGGTTGAAGGTGGTGCTCTGGTCGTAGACGTTGACGGCGTCACCGAACAGATCCGAGGTCAAGGCCCCCACCTGTTCTGCAGTCCGTAGTCGCTTGTCGTACTCCTGATAGGGCTGCATGGGCTGGGCAGACGCCGTTGCCGCCATGCCGGCCCACACCATCGCTGTCCCTGCCCACGCGCCTGCGCGCGCACATGCCACGGCCGCATGTAAGCGGCCCTGCTTCACGATCTGCATCCTTGCACCCCTGTTATCGGCCAGCTGATAGTCATCGCTGGTTCAGACTGAGTCAAGTCCGACGTTGGGCTCGGTGTGCCGATGCTTGCGCGGACCGCAGAGTGTCACTTGCACGTACCGCTCATTCCCCGCCTAAAGTCACGCCAGCGCGATTTAGCCCTACGCTACAGTCAGAAAAACCGCCGCCGTTCCGGAGCCCGCCATGCCCTCCCCGACCCCGCCGCTCCACGTCCTGGCCACCACGCAGCCGGACACCCTCGACGCCTTCTGGATGCCCTTCACTGCCAACGCGCAGTTCAAGGGCGCACCGCGCCTTTTGGTCCGTGCACAGGGCATGTACTACGAGGACGTGGAGGGCCGGCAGGTCCTCGATGGCACCGCCGGGCTGTGGTGCTGCAATGCCGGTCATGGCCGCAAAAAGATCGTGCAGGCCATCGCCGAACAGGCGGGCACGCTGGATTTCGCGCCCACCTTCCAGATGGGCTCGCCGCTGCCGTTCGTGCTGGCGCAGCGCCTGGCCGCGCTGGCCCCGGCCGGACTGAACCATGTGTTCTTCACCAACTCCGGTTCCGAGGCGGTGGATACGGCGATGAAGATCGTGCTGGCCCACCATCGTGCCCGCGGCGAAGGCCAGCGCACCCGCTTCATCGGGCGCGAGAAGGCCTACCACGGCGTCGGCTTCGGTGGCATGGCGATCGGCGGCCTGCCCAACAACCGGCGTCAGTTCGGCCTGCAGTTGGGCGGCAGTGCGCATCTTCCGCATACGCTGGACCTGCAGCGCAATGCCTTCAGCCAGGGCCTGCCGCGGCACGGGGCGGAGTTGGCCGATGCGCTGGAGCGGCTGATCGCGCTGCACGATGCGTCCACCATCGCGGCGGTGTTCGTGGAACCCATCGCCGGATCGGCCGGGGTCATCCTGCCGGCGCCGGGCTACCTGCAGCGCCTGCGCGAAATCTGCGACCACCACGGCATCGTGCTGGTGTTCGATGAGGTCATCACCGGCTTCGGCCGCGTCGGCATGCCCTTCGCCGCGCAGCGTTTCGGCGTCACCCCGGACCTGATCACGTTTGCCAAGGGCGCCAGCAACGGCGCGGTGCCGCTGGGCGGCGTACTGGTGGCTGATGCCATCCATTCCAGCCTGCAGCAGGGGCCGGCGCAGGCCATCGACCTCTTCCACGGTTATACGTATTCCGGCCATCCGCTGGCCTGCGCCGCCGCGCTGGCTACCTTGGATGTGTATGCCGAAGAGCGCCTGTTCGAGCGCGCCATCGAACTGGGCGAGCACTGGCAGCGTGCCCTGCACGGCCTGCAGGGCCTGCCCAACGTGGTGGACATCCGCAACTTCGGGCTGGTCGGCGCGGTGGAGCTGGCCCCGCGCCGCGATGCCCCGGGCAGCCGCGGTTACGAGGTGTTCCGGCGCTGCTTCCACGACGGCAACCTGCTGGTGCGGCAGACCGGCGATACCATCGCGTTGTCGCCGCCGCTGATCGTGGAACCGGCGCAGATCGACCAGATCGCCGACGTTCTCGGCGCGATGATCCGCGCCACCGCCTGAGCCGGGACGCGCCAGCCCGAGCCGGTACAATGGGCGGTTCCGCTCCACGACTGCCCGTTGCCCATGAACATCGTCGTCAAAGAAGAACTGAAGGCCTACATCGACCCGCTCACCGCGGACGAGTACGAAGCGCTGGAGCGCAGCATCCTGGCCGAAGGCTGCCGCGATGCGCTGGTGCTGTGGGGCGATGTGCTGGTGGACGGACACAACCGGCATGGCATCTGCCAGAAGCATGATCTGCCGTTCAACACGGTGCAGAACACCCGCTTCCAGAGCATGGACGATGTCCACCTGTGGATGATCGAACAGCACCTTGGCCGGCGCAGCGTGTCGGACTTCCAGCGGGGCGAACTGGCGCTGCGCAAGCGCGAGATCCTGGCCCAGCGCAAGCGCATCGAGCAGGAAAAGCTGCAGCGCGAAAGCGACGGCACCGCCGACGGCCAGGACGAGGACCAGGACAGCCCGCCGTGGGATCCGGCACCGAGCTTCAGCCGCGCCGAACTGGCCCGTGAGGCGAAGCTGAGCAGCAACCAGATCAGCATGATCGAACGCATCCGTGCGCAGGCGGCGCCGGAAGTGGTGGAGGCGGTGAAGAACGGCCAGCTGTCGATCAGCGCGGCGGCAGCCGTGGCATCGCTGCCGGAAGACGAGCAGCGCGCGGCCGCCACCGGTGGCAAGGACGAACTGAAGCAGGCCGCCAAGCGTGCCCGCGAAGCCAACCGCAAGCCGCGTGCGGCCAAGCCGGACGTGGCGGTGCAGGCTGAAGCGGTCAGCGAGGACGAGCAGGCGCTGCGCGATGCCGAGGTGATGCACGCCCTGGAACAGCTGGGCGAAGGTGCCCCGGCGCTGCGCGCCCGCATCGTCAGCCTGACCCGCGAAAACGATGCGCTGCGCCAGCAGCTGGCGGCGCTGCGCGCGCAGCTCAGCGCGTAATGCGGACGTGGGGCGGCGTGCATCACGCTGCCGCTGCGCTCGCCGAGGACGGCTCGGCGCTACCGCATGCACTTGCCCGTCAACGGGGCCCAACACCGGCCCCGGTAGACTGCCCGCATGACCACGACTCCCGATGATCCACGCCGCGCCCAGCTGCGGCGCCTGAAAGCCATCGCCTTCGGCATGCTGCTGGTGATGCTGGCCGGTTTCGCGGTCAGCCACTGGCAGGGCGAGCGCGGCGTGTGGGCCTGGGTCGCCGCGTTCTGCGAAGCCGCCGCGGTGGGTGCCATGGCCGACTGGTTCGCGGTGGTGGCGCTGTTCCGCCGGCCGATGGGCCTGCCCATCCCGCATACGGCGATCATCCCGCGCAGCAAAGAACGCATCGGCGACAGCCTGGCGGTCTTCGTGCGCGACCAGTTCCTGGCGCCGGACATGCTGCTGGCGCGATTGAAAGTGTTCGATCCGGCCGCCCGCCTGGGCAGCTGGCTGTCCGCGCCCGAGCAGGTGCGCATGCTGGCCGACATGGCGCGCAGCTGGGCCTTGCGGGCGCTGGATTTCTTCGACGAAGCGGCCGTGCGCAGGCAGCTGCACGGCTTCGTGGTGCAGCAGCTGCGACAGTGGAACGCGGCCTCCACCGCCGGTGAACTGCTGGCCCTGCTGACCGCCGATGGCCGCCACCAGCGCGTGCTGGACGAAGGCCTGCAGCGGCTGGCGCGCTGGCTGGAACAGCCGGAGGTCAAGGAACGGGCATCGCAGCTGATCGTGCGCTACATCCAGCGCGAGTGGCCCACCCTGTCCAGCACGGTCAACTGGATCAAGCCGATCGACGAGATCGGCGACAGCCTGGCCGAGCGCTTGGCCGGTGCGGTGCTGGAGGAAATGCAGCAGGTGCTGGCCGACCCGATGCACCCGCTGCGGCAGGATTACGAACAGTGGCTGGGCAGCTATGTGCAGCGCCTGCGCGAAGACCCGGCGCTGGCCACCCGCATTGAACAGCTGAAGCAGGAAATGATCGACCACCCGGCCCTGCAGGAGTACGTGCAGGGCCTGTGGTCGCGCATCCACGCCAGCCTGCGTGCGGACCTGCAGAGCGAAGATTCCGCACTGGCCGGGCACCTGGAACGCAGCATGGCCGCGCTGGGTCGCAGCCTGTCGTCGGACCCGGCGCTGCGCGATGCGCTGAACCAGCATCTGCTGGAGGGCGCGCAGCGGCTGACCTCGCGCCTGCGCGATGGCGTCACCGCGCATATCGCGCAGACGGTGAAGGGCTGGGACGAACGCCATCTGGTGGAACAGCTGGAACTGAGCGTCGGCCGCGACCTGCAGTTCATCCGCTTCAACGGCACGCTGGTCGGCGGGCTGATCGGGCTGTTGCTGCATGCGGCCACGACGTTGCTACCGGCGTGAGCGCAGGCGTGGTCGCGAGGTAACCCATTGATGGCGCAGCGCTGGCCAAGCGCACCGATGGATCTTTCCAACGCCGGCAACTATGTGATTGCCGACAAACCCGGCGGCGGCGCACCTGCCTAGCATTGGCCTTGCCCGCCCGCCGATAGCGGCAGCAGCGAGCCAGCGTCCCTGACATCCCGACATGGTCCCTTGTGCATGGGTCCAGGGAAGGTTGCGGCCTGAAATCCCCCTGCCGCTCAGCTCCCTCCTGGAATCCGAATCATGATCTCTCCTGCACGTCGATTGATGAAACCGGTGCTTCTCGCGGTGCTCTGCGCGGCATCGACAGTGTCCACGGCATACGCCGACGCACATTCCCTGCAAAGCCGGGACCTGGTGTACCAGTACGACGAAATGTTTGATTTCGATATCGCCACGTGGCTGGCCGGGCACGCGCCCCAGCTCAGCCCCCAGGCCGAAACACTTTCGCACTGGGCAGGCTACAGCGGCATCAGTCCGCGCGTGCTGCTTGCCCTGATGGAATTGCAGACCGGCGTGGTGGGCAATCTGGATGCGTCGCCTGCCAGCCTGGAACGGCCGTTCGGGGCGCTGGTCGCCACCACGGGTTTCGGGCCGCAACTGCGTGAAGTGGCCGAGTCCCTGCGCGATGCGATGTACGACGCCGATGACACCAGCACCATGGGACCGGTGGCGCTGTCCGCGGACAACCCGCTGCGTACCCTGTACGCCTTGTCAGGCATGGACGATACGCGCGCGACCGCGCTGGCCGACGTCGGATTCAACGATGTCTACCGGCGGCTGTTCACAAGCCCCCGGCAGGTGGCGCTGCGCTCGCGCACGATCCTCCCTCAGCCTCGCGCCGATACCCCTCCGACCAATCTGCTGCAGTTCCCGTATCCCCTCAACGCGCGATGGCACGTCGGCGGGGCCCATACCAATTCCGGCAGCGGACGCTTCCCGATGTCATCGCTGGACATGTCGGTAGGGGGAGGATGGGGCAGCAACCAGAACAACAACTGGGTCTCGTCATCCGCAGCGGGCACGTTCAAGCGCCATTCGTCGTGCATGGCCGAAGTCGTGCATGAAGGCGGCTGGTCCACGACCTATTACCACCTGATGAACATCCGCCAGGCCACCGGCGCCACGGTGGCCGCCAATGAACCGATTGCCAATCCGGCCAGTACCCGCGGCCAGGCGTTGTGCAATGGCGGCGCCTCGACCGGTCCGCATGAGCATTGGTCGCTGAAATCCAACGGCAGCCAGCACCACCTGAACGGCGTTACGTTGTCCAGCTACCTGATCACCGCGACAGGTACCAGCTACGACACCAACTGCCAGCGATTCAATCTGAGCCGCAAGGGGCAGCGCTACTGTTCCGGGTTCTACACCAACATAGGTGTCGACGCTCCCTGAATACGGTATTCTCCCGCGCATCGCGCGCCAAGGCGGTGCGCCGGGGGGATCAATGACCAGGATGTTGATGACGCTGGCGCTGTGTGCGCTGGCAACGCAGGCGCACGCGCAACGCGTGTACAAATGCAGCGATGGCAAGCAGGTGGCCTATCAGTCGGTGCCCTGCCCGAAGGAGCAGGACACCGGCGTCAGCCGGCCGGTGGTGCGCGATCCGAACCTGACCAGCGCCGATCGCGTGCGCGTGGCGCAGGAGTCGTCGCAGGCGCGTCGCTGGGTCCGCGAGGGGGCTGGCTACGACCAGCCGGACGTGCGCGGCACGGTCATCGACAACGTGGTTGATCCCGAAGCCTGTGAAGACGCTCGCCTGCGCAAGGAAATGGCCGAAGTGTTCACCGGCCGCAGCGCACCACAGCGGGTTGACCAGGAAATCCACCGGGCCTGCGCCATCCGCTGAACTCCCGTGCGGACACGCGCATGACCGTACTGAAAACGCTTGCTTAACTAAATGCGAATACTTATCATTTAGTCATCGACGTACGCCCAGCCAGTCAGTCGCGGACCCGTTCCGCCGTTGCCGCCCCGTGTACCAGCAACGTTCGCCGCCCCAGCCGGTGCGGCGACGATGGGAGCGGGCGCTGCATCCTCGCTGAGCCTGCGCGCCTGCGCGGCCGCTTCCATCGCCGGCTTTTTTACCTGCATGGAATCGCATCCCTCATGTCGTCGCTGTTCAACTTCCCCTCCCGTTCGCTGCTCGCACTTGCCATCACCAGCTTGTTGCTCGCTTCCACCGCCCACGCCGACACCCCGGCCGATGCCTCTGCGCGCACCCTGGATGCAGTGCAGGTCACCGCCGATGGGGAGATCAGGAACGGCTACACGGTGAAGCACGCCAACACCGCCACCAGGCTGGACCTGTCGCTGCGCGAAACGCCGCAGTCGGTCACCGTGATCACCCGCCAGCGGCTGGACGACATGGGCCTGTTCGCGTTGTCCGATGTCATGGGCCAGGTCACCGGCGTGCACGTTTCGGTCACCGACAGCGAGCGCATCAACTATGTGTCGCGCGGCTACAACATCACCAATTTCCAGGTCGATGGCATGCTCAATACCTTCGGCGGGTCGATCAAGACCAACACCGACAGCGTGATCTACGAGCGTATCGAAGTGATCCGCGGGGCCACCGGCCTGACCACCGGCGCCGGCGATCCATCGGGCACCATCAGCTTCGTTCGCAAGCGCCCGACCGATACCTTCCAGGCCGGTGCCAACCTGACCGTGGGCCGCTGGGGCAACCAGCGACTGGAAGCCGACCTCGGCGGTCCGGTGGCGCTGGACGGGCGCATCCGGGCGCGCGTGGTGGCGGCCAAGCAGCAGAGCGATTCCTTCCGCGATGTGTACCAACTGGACAAGGACGTGTTCTACGGCATCGTGCAGGCCGACGTCACCGACAGCACCCTGCTGGAACTGGGCTATGAATACCAGTCGCCGCACACCTCCGGGGTGACCTGGGGCGTGGTGCCGTACTGGGGCGCCGATGGCAAGCCGGCGAACCTGCCGCGCTCGACCAACCTGTCGGCATCGTGGAGTGCCTGGCCGATCATTGAAAAGACCAGCTTCGTGCGGCTGGAGCAGCAGCTCGGCAACGGCTGGTCGGCCAAGGCCAACCTGACCCACGCCGACCGCGATACCGATGGCAGCGTCTGGTACGGCGCCCAGGGCTATCCGCGCGCGGATGGCACCGGCGTGTCGGCCTATGTGTCGCACTTCAACGAACAGAGCACGATGGAGGTGGTCGACCTCAACGTCAGCGGTCCGTTCAAGCTGTTCGGGCGCAACCACGAACTGGTGTTCGGGCTGGGCCAGTCGGTGCGCAAGGGCGAATCCGATGCGCTCGACTTCGACTACACCGCCGCCTATGCGGTGGTGCCGGACTGGCGCAACTGGAGCGGCGATGTGCCGCGCTTGCCGGTCACCCGGCTGGGCTACCTGGCGTCGGAAAACGAGCTGAAGCAGCGCGCCGCCTACGTGGCCGCACGGTTGCAGCTGGCTGATCCGCTGCTGGCCGTGGTCGGTGCCCGTTATGGCAGCTGGGAAACCAAGACCTGGCGTCATACCCATGACACCGCCGGCAACCTGACCGCCACCACCCGCACCGGCTACAAGCCCGACGATTCGCTGACCCCGTACCTGGGTCTGGTGTACGACTTCAACGCGATCTTCAGCGGCTACGTCAGCTACGCCGATATCTTCCAGCCGCAGAACTACCGCGACCGCAATGGCGATCATCTGGAACCGGTGGTCGGCACGATGTGGGAAGGCGGCCTGAAGGCCGAGTTCTTCGGCGGCCTGCTCAATGCCTCCGCGGCGATCTTCGAAGGCGAGCAGGACAACGTGGCCGAGATCGATGATTCGGTCCCGCCGTCGTCGCTGCCCGATGGCAGCCAGGCCTACCGTTCCACCGGCAAGGGCAACAAGGTGAAAGGCTGGGAGCTGGAAACCCAGGGCAGCATCGGCGAGCACTGGAACCTCTCTGCCGGCTTTGCCCACACCACCATCCGCAACCGTGCCGGCGTGCTGCAGAAGACCACCAACCCGCAGGACACCTTCCGGCTCAACGCCAGCTGGCGCCCGGGCGGCATCGACGGCCGGTTCTGGCTGGGCGGTGGCGCGACGTGGCAGAGCGGCATCTGGAACAACAGCACCAGGCCGCGCGCGGACTACCTGAGCAGCGGCCGCACCGAAAGTGCGCGCATCCAACAGGATGCGTTCTACCTGGTGAACCTGTCGGCCGGTTACCGCTTCAATCAGAACTTCAGTGCGCAGCTCAACATCAACAACGTGCTGGACAAGGCGTACTACAACAATGTCGGCTTCTACCAGGGCGTGTACTGGGGCGAACCGCGCAACGTGACCATGACGCTGCGCTGGAAGCTCTGACGATCTGACGGATGCCGCCGGCGATGTGCCGGTGGCCGGCCACGGATGGCCCCCTTTTCCACTGGCAGCGATGCCATCAAACGCAACCGCAGGATCACCGTGGACCGCTCGCCTACTACTGCCAGCACGACCGCCAGCACCCGCCTGGCCACGTTCTTCGCCCGCCCCGGCTGGGGGGTGTTTTCGCGCAGCATGGCCGCCATCCTCGGTGGCTACGCGCTGGCCGCGGTGACCAGCGTGTTCTGCGCGCTGGCGTTGCCCGGCGCGCGCGGCCAGAGCGTGCTGACCGGCATGCTGCTGGCGATCGTGGTGTGTGCCTGCGCGGCGCTGTGGGCCTTTGCCACGCGCACGGCGTTGCGCGCGTGGATCGGCATTCTGCTGCCCACCGTGGTGATGGCTGCGGTTGCGCGGGCGCTGGGAGCGTGGGCATGAAGAACGGATTCCGCCAGTCGATGGCCTGGCTGCATACCTGGACCGGCCTGCTGGTGGGCTGGCTGCTGCTGCTGATCTTCATGGCCGGCACCGCCAGCTATTACCGCGAGGAAATCAGCCGCTGGATGCGCCCGGAGCTGCCGGCCACCACGGTCAGTACCGATGTCGCCGCCGAGCGCGCGGTGCACTACCTGCAGCAACATGCCGGCCACGCCGAGACCTGGTTTGTCACCCTGCCCGACCCGCGCAACCCGGCCATGCGGATGTTCTGGCGCAATCCGGAATCGATGGTCAAACCGCCGGTGGAAGGCGAGCGGCGCCGCCGCGGTGGCGGACGCTTCGGCGATGCCACGGTAGATCCGAACACCGGCGAAAAGCTGGAAGCCCGCGACACCCGGGGCGGCGAATTCTTCTACCGCCTGCACTTCGACCTGCACTACATCCCGGTGCTGTGGGCGCGTTACCTGGTGGGCTTCTGCGCGATGTTCATGCTGGTGGCGATCATCACCGGGGTGATCACCCACAAGAAGATCTTCAAGGACTTCTTCACCTTCCGCAAGGACAAGGGCCTGCGTTCCTGGCTGGATTTCCACAACGTCAGCGCGGTGATGGCGCTGCCGTACCACGCGATGATCACCTACACCGGCATCGTCACCCTGATGGTGATGTACCTGCCGTGGGGCATCAAGGCGGCCTACCCGACCGATGAAGATGCGTTCTTCAGCGAGGCGTTCGGCGGCATGCCCGAGGTCAGTGCACCGGCCGAAGGGCGCGTTGCACCGCTGCCGATCCAGCAGTTGCTGGACAGCGCGCGCACGCACTGGAAAGGCGTGGATGTGTCCGGCTTCACCGTCGCCCACCCGGGCGCGGCCAATGCGGTGATCGACATCCGCCAGCGCGATGGCCGCCGCCTGTCCGTCGATACGCCGGCGCTGCGCTACGACATGGTGACCGGCACGCTGCTGATGGAATCACCGGCCTCCGGCGCAGCCACCGCGACCCGCGGGGTGATGTACGGGCTGCACCTGGCCCGCTTCGCCGACTGGGGACTGCGTGCGTTGTTCTTCCTGTCCGGCCTGACCGGCTGCCTGATGGTTGCCAGCGGCGTGGTGCTGTGGGCAGTGAAGGAACGGCCCAAGCACGCCAGAAGTGGCCGGATCGGCTTCGGCCTGCGCTTGGTGGACGCGCTGAACATCGGCGCGGTGGCCGGCCTGCCGATCGCCTTCGCATCGTACTTCTGGGCCAACCGGCTGCTGCCGTTGCAGCTGCCCGATCGCGCCGATGCGGAGGTAAGCGTGTTCTTCTACGCCTGGGGGGCGGCGCTGCTGGCAGCGTTCATCTGGCCGAAGCGGATGATGTGGACCTGGCAGCTGTACCTCGGCGCCGCCCTGTTCGCGCTGTTGCCGCTGCTCAATGCGCTGACCACCCACGCCCATCTTGGCGTGACCATTCCGGCCGGCGACTGGGTGCTGGCCGGCTTCGACCTGGTGATGCTGGCCTTCGGCGCGATGCTGGCGATGTGCGGCTGGCGGATGCAGCGCTGGACGCCACCGTTGAGCGCGGCAGAGAAGAAAAAGCGCGCGGCCGCGGCAACCGGGGGCAGTGCGGTGCCGATGGAGGCGAAGGCATGATGCTGTTGGCCTTGGGCCTGTCCTTCAGCGCATTCACCGCACTGTCGCTGGCGATGGAAAAGCACCAGCTGGAGCTGCATGGCAAGCAGGCCGCGCCGCTGTCGCGGCGCCGGCAATGGTCGGTGCTGGGCTGGGCGCTGCTGGGTGTGGCATTCGGCCTGAGCGTGGTGGACCACGGCTGGGCGATGGGGCCGGTGCTGTGGCTGGGCACGATGACCATCGCCGGGCTGCTGCTGGCCTTCGGGCTGTATCCGTGGAAGCCGCGCTGGATCGCGCCGCTGGCGCTGGCGTTCTCGGTGCTGGGGCTGGTTGCCGCGTTGGTGTGAACCGCGTTTGGGGGGTGACGACCGTTGGTCGTCACGCTTCTACCGCTGCGCTCGCCGAGCCTGGCTCGGCGCGACCGGGGAACGGCGGGCGCGGGGGGAGCGCCGAGCCAAGCTCGGCGGGGTGCGCAAAGCAGGACGGCCAGCGGCCGTCACTACCGGGGTCGCGCGGGGCGCGACCCATCTGATGCGATCACAGCGCGCGCAGTTCCCACGCGCGATGGATGCGCGCGTTGCGTTCGAAATCCGGCCCGATGGTGCGTGGGCTGATCTCGCGGCACGTGGCGAACCCGGCGATCGCGTTTTCTTCCAGCTTGAAGCGGCGGAAGTTGTTGGAGAAGTACAGCACGCCGCCCGGTGCAAGCCGCGCCACGGCCGCACGCAACAGCCGCAGCTGCTCGCGCTGCACGTCGAAATCCTCGGCACGCGCGGAGTTGGAGAAGGTCGGCGGATCGCAGAAGATCACGTCGTACAGGCCTTCATCGGCCTCCAGCCAGGCCATCGCATCGGCCTGCACCAGCAGGTGCTGGTTGCCGCCCTGCCCGTTCAAGGCCAGGTTGTCATAGCACCACTGCAGGTAGGTCGCCGACAGGTCCACGCTGGTGGTGCTGGCCGCCCCCGCCACCGCCGCCTGCACACTGGCCACACCGGTGTAGCAGAACAGGTTGAGGAAATGCTTGCCTCGTATCTGTTCGGCCATCGTCCGGCGCAGCGGACGGTGGTCCAGGAACAGGCCGGTATCCAGGTAGTCGAACAGGTTCACCCGCAGCAGCGCGTTGTTCTCGCGCACGACGAGGAACTCATCGCGCCGCTCGAAGCGACCGTACTTGCTGCCGCCCTTGCCGCGCTCGCGCGACTTCAGCGCCACCTGCTCCGGCGGCACCTGGAACACCTCGCGCGCAGCCGACAGCAGTTCGTTGCGGCGGCGGCGCACGTCGTTCTCGGGGATGGTCGCCGGCGGGGCGTATTCCTGCACGTGCAGGAAGGTGCGGCCCTTGCCGCCGTCTTCCTGGTACACGTCGATGGCCGCCGCGTATTCGGGCAGGTCGGCATCGTAGGCACGGAAGCAGGTCACCTGCTCGCGCGCACGCCAGGTCTTGAACTTCTTCAGGTTCTTGCGGATGCGGTTGGCCACCATCTGCGCGCCTTCGCTCAATTCGCGTGGCACGGCCGGGTCGCGCTTGGGCACGGCAACCGGATCACACACGATCAGCGCGCACTCCAGTGCACCGTTGAACATCTGGTACTTCTTGCCGGCACGCAGGCCGGTGGCGAAGGACAGTTCGTCATCGCCACACAGCAGGCTGGCGCGCCACTGCGGTACCGCCTTCTGCAGCGCATCGCCGAGCCGGCGGTACAGCGCCGGATCGGCCGCCAGCCGTTCGTCATAGGGCGGGTTGCAGACCACCGTGCCGATCTCCAGCGGCGGCGCCGGCAGGTCATCGATATCGGCGCGGGTGAAGGTGATCGCATGCGCGACGCCGGCCACTTCGGCATTTTCGCGCGCCGCGGCAATCGCCAGCGGATCGATATCGCTGCCGAACACCACCGGCTTCAGCGCGGCCAGGCCGGCGGTCTCGCGCTCGCGCGCCTCGGCCAACAGGGCTTTCCAGCTGTCCTTGTCGAAGCCCAGCCAACGGCTCGGCGGCAGGCTGCCATGGCGCATCAGGCCGGGCGCCACGTCGGCAGCCATCAAGGCGCCTTCGATCAGCAGCGTGCCGCTGCCGCACATCGGGTCCAGCAGGCCACCCCCGGCAGCGTGCAGGCGCGGCCACTGGCCACGCAGCAGCACGGCGGCGGCCAGATTCTCGCGCAGCGGCGCATCATGGGCGGCGCCACGCCAGCCGCGGCGGTGCAGCGGGCCGCCACCGAGGTCGATGGAGATCGTGGCCCGGCCCTTGCGCAGCGACAGGTTGATGCGGATGTCGGGCAGATCGGTATTCACCGACGGGCGCTCCAGCCCCTCGCTGCGCATGCGGTCGACCACCGCGTCCTTGATCCGCTGCGCGGCAAACCGCGCATGGGTGATCTTGTCGCCGGACACGTGGGCATCCACGGCCAGGGTCATCTCCGGCTTCATGTGGTCCTGCCACGGCATCATGTGCACGCCGTCATACAGGGCCTGTTCGTCGGGGCAGTCGAACTCGGCCAGCGGCCACAGCACGCGGCTGGCCAGGCGCGACCACAGCACCACGCGCTGCGCCTGGGCCAGGTCGCCTTCGGCGTTGGCGCCGGCAATGGTGGCGGTCGCCTTGGCAAGGCCCAGGGCCGACAGCTCGTCGGCAAGCAGGTATTCCAGGCCCTTGGCGCAGGAGACGAAGAAATTCACGGGATCGGTTTCGCAGGTGGGGCGGCCGCTTGCGCGGCGCAGGATCGGGCAGGCCCTGGCAACGGGCCCGCGCCCATGCCGGCGGCACGGGGGCCCCATTGTAATCGCTGGTGGGCCGGCCCGCCCTGAAGGGTGTCAGGGGGCCGGAAAGAGCGTGACGACCAACGGTCGTCACCCACCGTGGGGAACGGTCGTCACCCACCTTCAGGCCTTGGTGGGTGGCGACCGTTGGTCGCCACGCTTTACAGGCGGCGCAGCAGCGCTTCGAAGGCGGCCGCGGATTCGGCCACGTGGTCGTTCAGGCGATGGCCGTCGTTGACCAGCAGCAGCGAAGCGGAGCGCTTGCGCGCCCACTCGATGACACCCGCCGCGGGGATCAGTTCGTCATGCCAGGCATGCACCACGCTGGTCGGAACGGCCGCCGCATCCAGGGCCGGCATGGGGCCCATGGTGGTCGGCGGCACCATCAGGAACAGGCCGGCCACCGGTACCTGCAGCGAGGCAATGGCGGAGATGTAGGCGCCCAGGCTGGAACCGGCCAGCACCACCGGGCCGCGTGCCACGGCGGCCGTGGCCAGCACGATCAGCCGCTGCAGCCGAGCCGGCACATCGCCGAGCCGGCTTACGTCCGCTTTGGCATCCAGGTCCATGAAGTCGGGCCGTTCGTGGGTCCAGCCAAGGCGCGCGGCCACGTCGGCAAGCGCGGTCACCTTGATGGCCTCCGGACCGCTTTCGAAGCCATGCGACAGGATGCAGTGGCCACGGCTCATGCGGGCACCGGCCGGTGGCGCGCAGGGATGATTTCGGGAATGCAGTTCATCGCGCAATGCTAGCATCGGCACATGCCGAAACCGCTGATTCCCGGGCTGCAGATCCAGCCGCTGCCGTACCACGACCTGCTGCCACTGCGTGCAACGCACGCCCTGCAGACGGTGGTGGTGCATTGCACCGAACTGCCCGACCTGGCCACGGCACGCCAGTACGGTGAGAAGCCGCTGTATGAAAGCGGGACCGGCAACAGCGGCCACTTCTACATCGACCGCGATGGCAGCGTGTACCAGTACGTGGCCACGGACCGCATCGCCCACCACGTGCGGGGCATGAACGAGACGTCGATCGGCATCGAGCTGGTCAACATCGGCCGCTATCCGGACTGGTTCGACAGCCGGTGCCAGTCTATGCAGGAAACCTACCCCGAGGCACAGATCGCTGCGCTGCTGGTCCTGGTGCGCGCGTTGGCAGCGCGCCACCCGTCGTTGCGCCACATCGTGGGCCACGACGAGCTGGACCTGGAGCGGGTCCCGGCCAGCGACGATCCCGCGATCACGGTGCCGCGCAAACGCGATCCGGGCCCGCTGTTTCCCTGGCAGCAGGTGCTGGCCGCCGTGCCGCTGCAGCACGCCGTGCCGTAGTGGCGAGCTTGCTCGCCACCGCGTAGCGAGCAAGGTCACCGCGTAGCGAGCAAGCTCGCTACTACGGGTCAGGGAGCTATGCGCCGCTCGCCACCGGCCGGCCCGGGTCGCTGATCCAGCCGCTCCACGAATCGGCATAAACGCGTGCGCCATGCAGGCCGGCAGATTCCATCGCCAGCAACAGATGGCAGGCGGTCACGCCCGATCCGCACATCAGCACCACCTGCGCAGGGTCGTGCGCGCCGATCACCTGCTGCAGTTCGGCGCGCAGCTCATCGGCCGGGCGCATCCTGCCGTCCACCACGTTCAACGCGAACGGACGGTTGACCGCGCCGGGTACGTGGCCCGCCACGGGATCCAGCGGCTCCACTTCACCGCGGAAACGTTCGTTGGCGCGCGCATCGACCAGCCAGCCGGGCGCATGTTTCAGCCGCATCGAAACCTCGTCCGCGGTGGCCACCTGGCGACCCTCCAGCTGGCCGGGATACGGTGGCAGGGCGGCAGGCCGGGCGAGCTCCGTGCTCACCGGCAGACCCGCCTGCTGCCATGCTGCGAAGCCGCCATCCAGCACGGCCACGCGGGTGTGCCCCATCAGACGCAGCAGCCACCACAAGCGTGCGGCGGCCATGCTGCCTTCGGCCGCGTCATAGACCACGACCTGCGTGTCCGGGCCGATGCCCCAGTGACCGACGGTGGCCGCGAAGGTCGCGCTGTCCGGCAGCGGATGCCGGCCGTGGCCGACCTTGCGCTTGTCCGACAGATCCTGATCCAGGTCGGCATACACCGCACCGGGAATATGCCCGGCGGCATACTGCGCTGCCCCGGCCTGCGCATCGGCCAGCGAAAAACGCGCATCGACCACGCGCACTGCGGTGCTGGCCGTGGCGCGCACGTCCACCACGCGCAGCGCATCGGCATCGGCATCGAGCATCGCGGCCAATGATGCGGCATCCACAAGGGGGTTCCAACGTGCTTCAAGATGGTTCATTGCACTTGCTCCAGGCGGCGGCGCAGGTTGTACAGGATGGCCGCGGTGGCGCCCCATATACGCTGGCCCGGCCAGCTGTATTCCAGGACATGGCGCACGCGTCCACGATGGATGATCTCGACGTGGTGCAGGTTGTCCGGTGACATCAGGAAATCCAGCGGCACCTCGAACACGTCGGCCACTTCATCAGGTGATGGAATGGGCTTGAAGCCGGGATCGACCACCGCCACCACCGGCGTCACGCGGTACCCGGTAATGGTCACGAACGGGTCCAGGTAACCGAGGGCCTGCACCTGGCCGGCCGCCAGCGCGATCTCTTCGTTGCTTTCGCGCAGTGCCGCGGCAACCGCATCGGCGTCGTCGGCTTCGGTGCGGCCACCGGGGAAACCCACCTGCCCCCCATGCTGGCGCAGCGCTTCGGTGCGACGGGTCAGGATCACCTGCGCGCCGGTGGCACGCGGCACGATACCGGCCAGCACCGCCGCTTCGACAAGCGGTCCGGGCGGCAGCAGATCCTCCAGCTCGCTGCGGTTCCAGCCATCCCCCAACGGCGGCACGTCCAGCGGGTGCAGCGCGCGCATCAGGCGTTGATGATCGGCCAGCGAGCCTTCCAATGAAGATCGGAGCTGTTCCCGCAGCGGCAGGCGGTGGTGCATGACGTGATGCCGTTCGCGCTCGCTCATCGACGACCACCGCGCGATTTCATCGATGCTGCGCAGGCAGCCGGTGCACGACCGATGCGGGTCGAGTTCGCATTTTCCAATGCAGGGACTGGGCACGGCACGTGCTGGTTTTTCCGTGGTTTGCACCGCCGTACATTACCGCGAATGGACCGCGGCCGGCACCCGGCGCAAACAAAAACGCGCCGGTGGAAGCCACCGGCGCGTCGGGTTGAACGGTGTTGCTGATTACTTGACGCTGACCAGCTTGATTTCGAACTGCACGGCCACGTTCGGCGGGAACGGGGTACGCGGGTCGGCACCATAGGCCTGTTCCGGCGGCAGGGTCACTTCCCACTTCGAACCGGCCGGCATCTGCAGCAGGGTCTCGCGCATGGCCTTCATTTCCACTTCGCTCAGCTTCATCGCAGGAATCTGCTGGGCGGGGCGTGCTTCAGCCGGACGGGTGCCGTACGGGAACGGACCGGCCACTTCCAGCTGCACGGTGCTGGCCTGGGTCGGCTTGGCGCCGTTGCCGGCTTCGATCACGCGATACTGCACGCCGCTGGCCAGGGTCTGCACGCCCGACTTGGCCTTGTTGGTGGCCAGGAACTGGGTGCTCTTGGTCTTGTTTTCGGCTGCAGCCTTGTCGTACTCGGCCTTGGCGGCCTGGGCACGGCCCTGCTCGCGCTTCTGGAACGCTTCAACGGCCGGCTTCAGCTGGTCGGCGGTAATGGCCGGCTGCTTCTTGGCGTAGGCGTCCTGCAGGCCCTTCACCACCGAGTTGATGTCCAGCTGCTCACCGCGACCGGTCAGCTCGGCAAGGTTGTTGCCGTAGTCATAACCGAAGTAATAGCTGAGCTTGCCCTTTTCGGACGCAACGTCCTGGGCGAAGGCATTGCCCGTCAGGGCCAGGGCCGCGACGGCGACCGCGATAGAACGCAACTTCATCAAACAATTCTCCAGGGGTGGTAACTCAGGGGGCGTTTTCGCCGCCCTGAGGCGACGGGTTAGGATAGCGGCCGCGAGGGGGGTTCCGCTACTGACAACGCAGGCTTTGACCTGATTACGTTTCAAGAGTTCAACATCACCGTTTTTTAACGTTCCTGGAGATTCCGCGTGGCCGACGCCCCGATTGCCGTCCCCGTCGCCGTAATGGACCACGGTGCCATCCGCACCGTGACGGTGCAGCGGCCGGAGAAACTCAACGCCCTGAACCGGGAAACCCTGCGTGCGCTGGCTGCGGCCTTCGAAGATGCCGCCCGGGAACCGGCCGTTCGCGTCGTGGTGCTGACCGGTGCCGGGCCGAAAGCCTTCGTCGCAGGGGCCGACATCGGTGAGATGAATACCCTTTCTGCCGTGGACGGGCGGGATTTTTCCCTGCTGGGACAGCGCCTTATGCGTCAGATCGAGCGCATGCCCAAGCCGGTCATCGCCCGGCTGAACGGGTTCGCGTTGGGTGGCGGGCTGGAACTGGCGATGGCCTGCCACCTGCGCATTGCCGCCGATTCCGCCAGGCTCGGCCAGCCGGAGATCACCCTGGGGCTGATTCCCGGGTTCGGCGGCAGCCAGCGCCTGCTGCGCCTGTGCGGCCGCGCCGCGACGCTGGAACTGTGCCTGCTGGGCACCCCCATCGACGCCGCGCGTGCGCTGCAGCTGGGCCTGGTCAACGAGGTGGCCAGCGCCGACCAGCTGGATGCACGGGTGGCCGCCCATGCCGAACGGCTGGCCAGCGCCGCACCGCTGGCCCTGCGGGCGCTGCTCGATGCGGTGCACGTGGGCGGAGAATGCAGCCTGGAATCCGGGCTGGAGTATGAAAGTGCGCAGTTCGGCCTGCTGTTTGCCACGCAGGACATGCGGGAAGGCACCCATGCCTTCCTCGAACGGCGGGCCGCTGTCTTCCGGAACCGCTGAGCCATGGCACGTTCGCCCGATCCCGCCGTGCTGTTGCAGCTGGTGCTGGCAGACGACCTGGATGCCGCCGTGCAGGCTGGCTTGATGGAATACGCAGCTGGTGATGCCGATGGCGGCCGCGTGCCCGGGCATCCGGATCTGCCGCAGCGGTTGCTGCAGGCCCAGCACCAGCTGCGCCGGGCCTGGGCGGCCCGCGAGCGCTACCGGGCACGCGCGGTACGCCTGGCGCGCCGCGATGCCGAGCGCGATGCGCGCCGTGCACCGCCGCCGGCACCCGACCAGAAGCCCGCCCTGCCCTCTGCCGCCGCAGCGATCCTGGCGCGCGCCAAGGCGCGGGCGGCCGTCCCCAAAGGAAACTGATGGCCAACGCCAGCAAGAACGCGCGCGCACCCGCGCGGCGTACCGCGAAGATGCCGCGCGCCGACGTGGTGGAAATGTTCACCCGCTTGCGCGAGCTCAATCCACATCCGAAGACCGAACTGGAATACAGCTCGCCGTTCGAGCTGCTGGTGGCCGTGGCGCTGTCCGCGCAGGCCACCGACGTGGGCGTCAACAAGGCCACGCGCAAGTTGTTTCCGGTGGCCAACACGCCGCAGGCGATCCTGGACCTGGGCGAGGAAGACCTGAAGCGCTACATCTCCACCATCGGCCTGTTCAACGCCAAGGCGAAGAACGTGGTCGCCGCCTGCCGCCTGCTGGTCGAGCAGCACGGCAGCGTGGTGCCGGAAGACCGCGCCGCGCTGGAAGCCCTGCCCGGCGTGGGCCGCAAGACCGCCAACGTGGTGCTCAACACCGCCTTCGGGCAGCCGACCATGGCGGTGGACACGCATATTTTCCGGGTGTCCAACCGTACCGGGCTGGCACCGGGCAAGGATGTGCGCGCTGTTGAGGACGGGCTGATGAAGGCGATTCCAGGGGAGTTCCTGCTCGATGCGCACCACTGGTTGATCCTGCACGGGCGCTATGTGTGCAAGGCGCGCAGACCTGACTGCCCGCAGTGCGTCATCCGCGATCTGTGCCGCTTCAAGGACAAGACGCCGGCCACCTGAGCCGGCCGCACGCGCTGCCATCGGGACGCAATCCTGCCGTCATATGGGTCGGGCCTGATAGGCACTTTCTGCATGGGCAGCGCTCCTCGCGGACGGCGGCCGTTCGCGAACTGTCATATTTACGCAATCTTCACGATCTAGCCTGCGCGCATCTTCCCACCTGCCTGCAAGGCTACTTTCTCCATGAAACTGCATCGCCAACTTCTCACTGCGGCCGTTGCGGCTGCGCTGTTCGTCCCGGCCGCCCACGCTGAAGTGGCCATCGATGTGATCGGCGGTTCGGAGATCACCTTCGAAGGCCTGGTCCAGGCCGATGGCAACTGGTTCGACAACGATGTAGCCGACCTCAACGGCGGCGATGCAGCCAACGGCAAGGACAGCGAGTTCGAGCTGCGCCGCGCCGAACTGGTGCTCAAGGGCAAGGGCCCGGGCAACGTGGAATGGGTGGTCGGCTATGACGCCAAGGCCGACAAGTTCCTCGACACCAACATCAAGTACAAGCTGGGCGGCAACAGCAACCACTTCATCCAGCTGGGCCAGTACAAGCAGCCCAACAGCCTGGAAGAACTGTCCAGCACCAAGAACAACGACTTCATCTCCAAGGCCGCGGTCACCAACACCTACGCGGTGGCCCGTCGCCTCGGCGGCGCCTGGGGCTACGGCCAGGACAACTGGTCGGTGACCGCCAGCGCCTTCGGCCGCGAACTGACCCGCAACCTGGCCCACGGCAGCGGCTATGGCGCGCGCGGTACCTTCGCCCCGATCAACGAAAAGGGCCAGGTGCTGCATTTCGGCCTGAGCTACGTGGCCTATGACACCGATGCGGACACCCTGCGCGTGCGGGCCCGTCCGAATGCCGACCTGGCCACTGTGCGCCTGGTCGACAGCGGCAACATGGTCGACACCGACAACGTCACCACGCTGGGCGTGGAAGCGATGTACATCGGCGGTCCGTTCAAGGCGCAGGGTGAGTACTACAGCAGCAAGGCCAAGCGCATGGCCAACGACAACTACACCAGCGATGGTTTCTATGTCAGCGGCCTGTGGAACATCACCGGCGAGACCTGGGGCTACAAGGGCGGCGTGCCGGGCACCGGCCTGCCGGACAACCCGGGCAGCGGCATGTGGCAGCTTGGCGCCCGCTACGACCACATGGACCTCAACGACGGCAACCTGAGCGCCAACCCGGTCGCCGGTCGTCCGCCGATCGTGGACGGCGTGCTCGGCGGCAAGATGGATATCTGGACCGTGGGCGTGAACTACTACTGGCGCTCCAACACCAAGTTCGCCCTGAACTACGTGATGGTGGACAGCCAGAAGTACAGCTCCAGCGTGCGCGGCTTCGTCAACGATGATCCGAACATCCTGGAAGCGCGCCTGCAGTTCTTCTGGTAAGCCCCGCAGTTGCAACACGCTGATGATGGAGGGCACGGCATTGCGCCGTGCCCTTCTGCGTTGTTGCGGAACACTGTCCTTACAGGGCGCGCGGGACCTGCTGGCGACGCCGGGACAGGGAATGCAGCGCGATCCCCACGCTGACCAGCCCAATGCCGATCCGCTGCCACGTCGCCAGCGTTTCGGCGAAGAACAGCACTGCCACCGCACTGCCCAGCACAGGCACCAGCAAGGTGAACCATGATGCGCGGACTGCACCGAGCAGGTTGATTGCGTAGTACCACAGACCGAACACCACGCTGCCATTGAGCAGGCCCGCCCAGCCGATCCCCAGCAGGTCCGCCGCGCCGGGCTGCGCAAGTGCGCCCGGCTGCAGCAGTACCCAGCCCGCCATCGGCAGGGAGGTCAGCAGTGCCAACAGCATCTGCAGGGTCACCATCGACCGCGCTGGCAGGCGCTGGGTCGGCTGGCCTGCCAACCACGTACCGAATGCCCACGCCAGCGCGTTGGCCACCACCAGCAGCCCGCCGGCGCCCAGTGGCGTTGCACTCGCTCCTGCGAAGAGCAGCACGCCGGCCAACGCGGCTGCAGGCGCTGCGGCACCCAACAGCGTCCAGCGGCGGGAGTGCGCAGCGTCGATCAGGCTGGTGAACGCCGGCATGGTGTAGATCAAGGCAAGCACCGTGGACGCGGGAAACCAGGACAGCGCCACGATGTTCATTGTCGCCACAAGGCTGCCGTTCACCGTCACCGCAACGAGGATCTGCCAGCGTGACCGCCGGTCAAGCCGCCGTAGTTCCGCAAGGCTGGCGGCCAGGCCGCCCAGCAGCGGCAACAGGCCGAGCGAGCCGCTGTAGAAGCGGAACATCCAGGGCCCAAGATGCTCGATGGCCTGCCGCGCGAAGGAAAAGCTCGCAGCCCATATCACTACCACGGCAAGCGCAGCAGCGGCGCCGCGCAGGTCAGTCCGGGGAATTGCCATCGACGAACGCTGCGTCGTAACGGACCACCAGAGCCAAGCGCTTGCACGGCCCGTGGGCACCAACGGTGGAAACGAAATGTGGAATGAGGCGCTTGCTGGTGTCAAACACCAGCAACTGGAATCTGACCGGCAACAGGCACGAGCGCACCCGGCTGCGGTCCTCGCTCAACAGCATCGTCAGACCGCCGTGGTTGGGGTCCCATTCGCGGGTCAGGTTGATCACTACACCGAAGCTCTGGCCAGGATCGCAATGCGTGGACAGGAAGTCTCCCTCATCGAAGCGGCTTACGTAGAATTGCCGGATCGCCAACGGTACGCGGCCGGTGACTGTGTGCAGGAGCGATCGCAGGGCGGGCCCATCCATCAGGCGCCGCGCGCCGGCAAGTGCGGGAACATGAAGATTCTGCGACGCGCCATCGATGCGCCGGAATGAGAATGCGAACGTTCCGGCAGTGCGATCACGCATTGCCTTGCGCTGCTGTACCCGCGCAAGGCTACGTTGCCTGGCAGGAAACTCGAACTCGCCGTCACGGTTCCTGATGATGTAGCTCCACGCCTGCTCCGGAAGGTGCTCCAGCCCGCCGCTGATGCCGTCCAGCTCCGGCAGCCAAGGCAGCACGTTGAAATGCACATGGCCGTGATCGCGGAAGGTGTGCGCAAGCGCGTCAGGCATGCTCAAAGACCACCTCCTGGTGACTTTGATAGGTCTGCAACGAGAAGTGCAGCCGCTTGCCCACCAGGATGCAGGCGTCGTAGCCGTTGAGCAGCTTGATCACCTGGTCAGCGACCAGCCCGCCCATGATGCTCAGCGAGGGCGCGCTCTGCCAGGCGTTGACCAGGCGCCCGCCGTCGTTGAAGGCATTGCGCATGCGCGCACGCTGGAACGCACGGATCTGCGGACTACTGCCGTAGAACGACCGCTGCGCCGCTTCACGCAACTGTTCGAATCCCGGATGCGACCCATCGTTGAGGTAGACAGGTCCCACCGATATCTGCAGCGGGTCGCCACCCAGCTCGATCACGGGTATGGCCAGCGTCCCGGCGAGCCGGTGCAGGCGACGCTCCACGCTGCGCATGCGGTAGTAGCCCAGGCTGGCCCAGGCCAGCACCACCAGGTCGACCCCCTCGAGCAGCGCGCGCAGGTGCTCCTCGCCGGTACTGGCGAATTCGGCCACCGCTTCCACGTTCAGATGGGGGTTGTGCCGGCGCAGCGACGCGGCCGCAGCCACGGCCTTGCTGGCGCCCACATCGTCTGCGTCGTAGAGAACCTGTCTGTTGAGGTTTGAAAGCTCCACGCAGTCGCCGTCCACGATGCGCAGGGTGCCGATTCCCAACCGCGCCAGGTTGAGGCAGCACCACGTGCCCCAGCCGCCCAGGCCCAGCACCAGCACACGCTTCTGCTTCAGCCGCTCCTGGTAGCAGGTGCCATGCGGCTGCCGCGCCTGGTCGAGCAGTGCGAACTGCAGTATCTGCCGGTCGTAGCACTCCATCTCCGCTGCGCTGAGCACCACGGACGCGTAAGCGCCCTCTTCCAGCAGCCGGTGGCTCCCGAGCTGCTCGATCAACGCCTGAACATCGTGGGGGACGAAGGTGATCTGGCGCGCAGCCAGTTCCTTCTGGATGCGTGGAACGGTGTGCTGGCCATCCAGCAGCGACAGCACCACCGTGGCCCACTCCGGTGGTGCGGTGAGTATTTTCGCCGTACCGGGAATCTCTCCGATGCACACGTCACCTTGTTCGGAAACGAGTACATGGTGCGAGCGCTTGAGCAGGGGTTTGATCGGAACCATCGGATCCTCCACATGAAGAAGGGGAACAGGACATGCCCTGCCCCCCGGCCGGATCAGTCCAGGTCGATCTCTTCCCCTGCCACGTACATCGCGTCCTCTTCGCTGATGGCGGAGATGCGCTCTTCAAGGTCATGCAGGACCAGTACGTCCATCATCGTCTCCTTGCTGTCATGCGCCGGATGGGCGCCAGTGCAGGTATACGCCTGCACCGCCCGGGCAACTGTTGGAAATCGGTCACCCGGGCGCTGTCATGGATGCGTCATGTGACAGTCGCGTTGATGTCACGCAATCGTTATGGAATGTGCAGCGACACGACGGGTACTCGCCCGTCCACCACCCAGGAGCCATCCCCGTGATCCACGCCTTCAAGTCGCGCGCCGCCGTCGCCATCCTGGCCGCGTCGTCCGTCTTCGCCGCCAACGCCGCTGATGTGACCGGCGCCGGCGCGTCCTTCATCTTCCCCGTGATGTCCAAGTGGTCGGCCGACTACACCGTCGCCACCGGCAAGAAGGTCAATTACCAGTCCATCGGTTCCGGCGGTGGCATCGCGCAGATCAAGGCCGCTACGGTCGACTTCGGTTCCTCCGATGCTCCGCTGAAGCCGGAAGAACTGGCTGCTGCGGGCCTGGCCCAGTTCCCGTCGGTGATCGGCGGCGTGGTGCCGGTGATCAACGTGGCCGGCATCGCCCCGGGCGCGCTGAAGCTGGACGGCGCCACCCTGGCCAACATCTTCCTCGGCAAGATCAAGACCTGGAACGACCCGGCCATCGCCGCGCTGAACCCGGGCCTGACCCTGCCGGCCGCGAAGGTCACCATCGTCCACCGTTCGGACGGTTCGGGCACCACCTTCAACTTCGTCAACTACCTGTCCAAGGTCAGCCCGGAGTGGAAGACCAAGGTCGGCGAAGGCACCTCGGTCCAGTGGCCGGCCGGCATCGGCGGCAAGGGCAACGAAGGCGTCGCCGCTTACGTGAAGCAGATCAAGGGCGGCATCGGCTATGTCGAACTGTCCTACGCCCTGCAGAACCGCATGTCCTACGCTTCGATGAAGAACGCCGCCGGCAATGTCGTGCAGCCGTCTGACACCACCTTCGCCGCCGCGGCCGCCAGCGCCGATTGGGCCAACGCCAAGGACTTCTACCTGGTGATGACCAACGCGCCGGGCGCCCAGGCGTGGCCGATCACCGCCACCAACTTCATCCTGGTGCGCAAGCAGCCGCGCAACGTGGCCAACGCCAAGGCGACCCAGGACTTCTTCCGCTGGATCTACAGGAGCGGCGACAACCAGGCCAAGCAGCTGGACTACGTGCCGCTGCCGGACAGCCTGGTGCAGCAGATCGAAACGTACTGGACGCAGAACCTGAAGTACTGATCCATCAAGGCATGGGGCCGGCGGGGACTCTCTCCCTCCGCCGGCCCCTTTCCGGGGCGCGTGACCTTTCCAGGGTTGCGCGTTTTTTTTTGCGCCCGGTCTTGCTCGCGTGCATGCGGTCCCGGGTGGGGTCGTGCAGGACACGCCGCAAGTACGTCCTTGTAGGCTGCGTCGCCGCATCCATGCGGCTCAGCGTCCTGCACGACCCCACCCGGCACCGCTGCTGACAGACTGCGGGCGCGGTGCGGGTTGAAAGCGGGGAGCAGAAGCCGCGCAGTTCTGGTCCTCGCGGGGGGAGGCGGGCGCTGGCCTGGGGTGTGAAAGGCCCGTCATGTGGTGACGTGGCGGGTGTCCGTGACCTGCGTCATCAGGCTGTAACAAAAACATCATTTCATAGCCGCAACCGCCGGACAGACCGGCAACCTACCGCTATGGAGTGACGCATGAAACTGCAGAAGGCCGGCCTGGCCACCCTTTCCCTGGCCATTGCCCTCGGCCTGTCGGCCTGCGGCGGCAACGAAGCGCCGACCGCCCAGCAGCCGGCCGACGGTTCCACCGCCGCGGCCCCGGCCGCCGGTGACAAGGTCAGCGCCGAAGTCTCCGGCGCCGGCGCTTCCTTCATCTTCCCGCTGGTGTCCAAGTGGTCGGCCGATTACAACGCCGCCAGCGGCGCCAAGATCAACTACCAGTCGATCGGCTCCGGCGGCGGCATCGCCCAGATCAAGGCCGGCACCGTTGATTTCGGTTCGTCGGACAAGCCGCTCAGCAGCGAAGAGCTGGCCCAGTCCGGCCTGGCACAGTTCCCGTCGGCGATCGGCGGCGTGGTGCCGGTGGTCAACATCGAAGGCCTGGAGCCGGGCAAGCTGCGCCTGAGCGGCGCCCTGCTGGCCGACATCTTCCTGGGCAAGATCAAGACCTGGAACGACCCGGCCATCGTCGCCGCCAACCCGGGCGTGACCCTGCCGGAAGGCAAGATCACCCTGGTGCACCGCTCCGATGGTTCGGGCACCACCTTCAACTTCACCAACTACCTGTCCAAGGTCAGCGCGGACTGGAAGGGCAAGGTCGGCGAAGGAACTTCGGTGCAGTGGCCGGACGGCGTGGGTGGCAAGGGCAACGAAGGCGTGGCTTCGTACGTGAAGCAGATCAAGGGCTCGATCGGCTATGTCGAACTGGCCTACGCCCTGCAGAACAGCATGCCGTACACCTCCATGCAGAACGCGGCCGGCACCTGGGTGCAGCCGAATGCTGAAACCTTCGCCGCCGCTGCCGCCAGCGCCGACTGGGCCAGCGCCAAGGACTTCAACCTGGTCATCACCAATGCACCGGGTGAGCAGGCCTGGCCGATCACCGCCACCAACTTCATGCTGATGCAGAAGCAGCCCAAGGATGCCAAGCGCAACCAGGACGCGCTGGCGTTCTTCAAATGGGCCTTCGAAAACGGCCAGGCGCAGGCCAACGAGTTGCACTACGTGCCGCTGCCGGCCGAGCTGGTCACCCAGATCGAAGCCTACTGGGGTACTGAACTGAAGTGATGCCGGCACGGTGCCCGCCCTGCGCGGGCACCGTCCTTTCGAGTACCGCGTCACCCCGCCCCCAACTGGCCGCGCCGCCTATCCCATGAATGCCATCGCACAGCCTGCCGCCGTACCTTCCACGCGTGATGCGCGTGACGCCCGCAATGACCGCCTGTTCCGATGGGTGCTGGTCGGCACCGTCATCTTCGTCCTGGCTGCGCTGGCCTGCGCCGCGCTGTCGATGCTGTGGGGCGGTCGCCACGCCCTGGAAGCCCAGGGCCTGAGCTTCTTCTACTCCTCCGAATGGAATCCGGTGGAGAACAAATTCGGCGCGCTGGCGCCGATCTACGGCACCCTGGTCACCGCGCTGATCGCGATGGTCATCGCCGTGCCGGTGAGCTTCGGCATCGCCTTCTTCCTGACCGAAGTCGCCCCGCGCTGGATGCGTGGCCCGGTCGGCACCGCCATCGAACTGCTGGCCGGCATTCCTTCGATCATCTACGGCATGTGGGGCCTGTTCGTGCTGGTGCCGGTGATGACCGAGTACGTGACTCCCTTCCTCAATGAAACCCTGGGCGAATGGCCGATCATCGGCCCGATGTTCCAGGGTCCGCCGCTGGGCATCGGCATGCTCACCGCCGGCTTCGTGCTGGCCATCATGGTCATTCCGTTCATCTCTTCGGTGATGCGCGAAGTGTTCCTGACCGTGCCGACCCGCCTGAAGGAATCGGCGTATGCGCTGGGTTCGACCAAGTGGGAAGTCAGCTGGGACATCGTGCTGCCCTACACCCGCTCGGCGGTGATCGGCGGCATCTTCCTCGGCCTGGGGCGCGCCCTCGGCGAGACCATGGCGGTGGCCTTCGTGATCGGCAACAGCGTGCGCCTGTCGCCTTCGCTGCTGGAACCGGGCACCACCATCGCCGCGCTGATCGCCAATGACTTCGGCGAAGCCACCGAGACCTACCGTTCGGCCCTGCTGCTGCTCGGCTTCGTCCTGTTCATCGTCACCTTCGTGGTGCTCGCCATCGCCCGCCTGATGCTGATGCGCCTGTCCCGCAAGGAGGGCAACTGATGTCCACTGCCACCGAATCGCTGTACCTGCGCCGCCGCATCGGCAACGTCGTTGCGATCCTGCTGTCCGTCGTCACCGCGCTGTTCGGCCTGTTCTTCCTCGGCTGGATCCTGTGGACGTTGTTTTCCAAGGGGTTGCCGGGCATCAACTGGGCGCTGTTCACCCAGATGACCCCGCCGCCGATGCAGGAAGGCGGCCTGGCCAATGCCTTCTACGGCAGTGCGGTGATGTGCGCCATGGCGATCGGCATCGGTACCCCGCTGGGCGTGCTGGCCGGCACCTGGCTGGCCGAGTACGGCAACTTCCGCAAGGCCGGCACCGTGGTCCGTTTCGTCAACGACATCCTGCTGTCGGCCCCGTCGATCGTGCTCGGCCTGTTCGTCTACACGCTGTTCGTGATGCAGACCGGTGGCAGTTTCTCCGCCTTCGCCGGTGCCTTGGCACTGGCCTTCATCGTGCTGCCGGTGGTGGTTCGCACCACCGACGAGATGCTGCGCCTGGTGCCGTCGCAGATGCGCGAAGCCGCGCTGTCGCTGGGCATCCCGCAGTGGAAGGTCACCGTGCAGGTGCTGTACCGCAGCGCCTCGGCCGGCATCGTCACCGGCATCCTGCTTGCCCTGGCGCGCATTTCCGGCGAGACCGCCCCGCTGCTGTTCACCGCCTTCGGCAACCAGTACTGGAGCAGCAACGTGTTCCAGCCGATGGCTTCGGTGCCGGTGGTGATGAACCAGTTCGCCGGCAGCCCGTACGAATCCTGGCAGGTGCTGGCCTGGGCCGGCGCGCTGGTGCTGACCGTCTTCGTGCTCCTTATCAGCCTGAGCGCACGCGGCATCCTGCTGCGCAACCGTATCTCCCATGACTGACCTTTCCGCGGACACTGCCATGAACGATCTTTCCAACGCCGTGCCGATGCAGCGCATCGTGGTCCCGGCCTCGCATGAATCGCTTGCCACCCCGGCGCCGGTCAAGCTGGCCGCGCGTGGACTGGACTTCTACTACGACAAGTTCCATGCCCTGAAGAGCATCGACATCGAAGTGCCGGAGAAGCGCGTCACCGCGCTGATCGGCCCTTCCGGCTGCGGCAAGTCGACCCTGCTGCGCATCTTCAACCGCATCTACGCGCTGTACCCGAAGCTGGAAGCGCGTGGTGAGGTGCTGCTGGACGGCGAGAACATCCTGTCGCCGAAGTACCCGATGAACCGCCTGCGCAGCAAGGTCGGCATGGTGTTCCAGAAGCCGGTGCCGTTCCCGATGACCATCTTCGAGAACGTGGCCTACGGCATCCGCCACCACGAAAAACTGTCCAAGGCGGACATGAACGACCGCGTCGAACATGCGCTGCGCCAGGGCGCGCTGTGGGACGAAGTGAAGGACAAGCTGGGCCAGAGCGCGCTGGGCCTGTCCGGTGGCCAGCAGCAGCGCCTGTGCATCGCACGCGCCGTCGCCCTGCGCCCGGACGTGCTGCTGCTGGACGAACCGACTTCCGCGCTGGATCCGATCTCCACCAGCCGCATCGAGCAGCTGGTGGAAGAGCTCAAGCACGATTACACCATCGTCATCGTGACCCACAACATGCAGCAGGCCGCGCGTGTTTCGGACTACACCGCCTTCATGTACCTGGGCGACCTGATCGAGCATGACCGGACCGAGGTGATCTTCTCGCAGCCCAGCAAGCAGCAGACCGAAGACTACATCACCGGCCGTTTCGGCTGATCCGCGCACGCCCCCTTCCGAGAGCACAGACATGAACCTTCCCAACGACCACATCGTCAAGAGTTACGACGAAGAGCAGCAGCGCCTGGTCGCCGAAATCGTGCGCATGGGCGAGATGGCCGTGGCGCAGCTGGAGGCGTCGATGGACGTCATCGAGAAGCGCGACGAGAATGCCGCCCGCCGCATCATCGCCAACGACGAAGCCATCGACGCGCTGGAACAGCAGATCAGCCACGACGTCATGCGCCTGTCGCTGCGTGGCCCGATGGCGCGCGACCTGCGCGAGATCCTCGCCGGCCTGCGCATCCCGGCCGACATCGAACGCATCGGCGACTATGCCGCCAACGTGGCCAAGCGCTCCATCGCGCTGGGCAAGGTGCCGCCGCTGCCGCAGATCCAGGGCCTGCGGGCACTCGGCCGGCTGGCCGCGGTGCAGGTGCGCCGGGCCATCGAAGCCTACCGGGACAACGACGTGGAAGCGGCGCTGGCGCTGCGCGAGGACGACGCCCGCCTGGATGCGCAGTACACCGCGCTGTTCCGCGAGCTGCTGACCTACATGATGGAAGATCCGCGCAACATCACCCCCTGCACCCACCTGCTGTTCATGGCCAAGAACCTGGAACGGGTTGGCGACCACGCCACCAACATCGCCGAGAACGTCTGGTTCCTGGTGCATGGCGAACAGCCGCTGCCGCCGCGCGAGAAGCGCGACGAGACCTCCAGCGCCGCGGAGTGATCCCCGGCGTGGCCGTGCCCGGAAGCCGAGCCCTGCTCGGCTTTCCTCGTTCATGGCCCCTGGAGGGGGCGACCGGCGGCCTCTGTTAGAATTCGGGCATGACTGACACCCCGCTGCCCCCGCCCGTCGACGCCCCTGCCCCGCCTCCTGCCACGCATCGCGCGATGTCGCAGCGCTTCCGCGGCTTCCTGCCGGTGGTGGTGGACGTGGAAACCGGCGGCTTCGACTGTCGACGCAATGCGCTGCTGGAAATCGCCGCGGTGCCCATTGAAATGGACGAGAACGGCCTGCTGTACCCGGGCCAGACGGCCAGCGCGCACGTGGTGCCGGCCGAAGGCCTGGAGATCGATCCGAAGTCGCTGGAAATCACCGGCATCATCCTGGACCACCCGTTCCGGCTGGCCAAGGAAGAGAAGCACGCGCTGGACCACATCTTCACCCCGGTACGTGCGGCGATGAAGAAATACGGCTGCCAGCGCGCGATCCTGGTCGGCCACAACGCGCATTTCGACCTGGGCTTCGTCAACGCCGCCGTCGAGCGCGTGGGCCACAAGCGCAACCCGTTCCATCCCTTCAGCGTGTTCGACACGGTGACCATGGCCGGGATCGCCTACGGCCAGACCGTACTGGCCCGCGCCGCCACGGCGGCAGGGCTCGGCTGGGATGCCGAAGAGGCGCACAGCGCGGTGTATGACACCGAGCAGACCGCAAAGCTGTTCTGCACGATCGCGAACGCCTGGCCGCGCTGAGCTGCATCAGGAGCGTGACGACCAACGGTCGTCACCCACCGAGGCGGCCACCTGACAACGGGGGCTTGCAGTCCGACAGCCTCCGGGCTTTCCGCACGCCATGTGTCTGCAGAACAGCCCCCTTGTTGTTCAAGGGGGCGCGCCGACAGGCGCGGGGATAAGGTGGAATGCGTGGACCAGCATCGGCTGACCGAAGGTCAGCCGATGCTGGTCCTGTCGCGGCCATCGCTCTTTGCGCGGTAGAGCGCCCGGTCGGCGCGCTGGTACAGCAGCTTGGGCGTGCGGTCGGCCGGGTCCAGCTCCACCAGGCCGGCGCTGAAGGTGACCCGCAGATCCGGGATCCCGGCCCAGTCCGGATGGTCGTGGAACAGCCCGTGCAGGCGCGCGCAGACCTGCGCCGCTTCCTCCAGCCGGGTGTCGTTGAGCAGCAGGGCGAACTCTTCGCCTCCGGTGCGCGCGGGCAGGTCCGAATCGCGGCAGGCAGAGGCCAGCACCTGCGCCACCTCGACCAGCACCGCGTCGCCCACGCTGTGCGAATGGCGGTCGTTGACGTTCTTGAAGTGATCCACGTCGAGCACCACCAGGCACAGCGGATGCCCACTGCGCTGCGAACGGGCGAAGTCACGCGCCATCGTTTCGTCGAAGGCGCGGCGGTTCGGCAGGCCGGTCAGTGCATCTTCGCGGGCCTGGCGTTCGAACGCCTCGGACTGCAGTGCCAACCGGTCCACCAGGTCGCTCTTCTCTGAATTCAACGCCTGCAGGTGCACGGTCTGCGCCTGCAGGTCGCGCGTGGCCTCGTCCACCATGCGCGCCAGGCGGATATTGGAGGTCTTGTAGCGGTTGATCAGGAAACGGTACAGGGCGACCAGGCCGGCCAGCAGCAGCAGCGCCGCCACCGCCTGCACGCTGTGCCGCTGCCACCAGAACGGCTCGATGGTGAACGACCACACCGCTTCACTGTCACTCCAGGCACCACCGGGATGCGCCGCGGATACATGCAGGGTGTAATCGCCCGGCGGCAGGCCGATGAACTCCACGCTGCGCTGCTGCCCGCGCTCCACCCAGCCACTGTCCAGTCCGTCCAGCCGGGTGCGGTAGCGGATCCGTTCGGACATCAGGTAGCTCAGCCCGACAAAGCTCACCGCCAGCCGTCGCCCGCCTTCGATGCGATTGCGATCGCTGCCCTCCCAATGGATCGGTGCGCCATCCACCTGCACGTTCTCGATCGCCGCCGGCGGCGCCAGCCGCTCGCGGAAGCGCTGCAGCCGCAGCGGATCGACCATGCTCAAGCCACCGGCGGTCACCACCCAGTAGGTGCCGTCCTGGCGCAACAGCGCCGCCGGCCCGGAACTGCCGTTGGCCTGCGAGTTCGCCATCCCGTCGATTTCGTTGTAACGCTCCACGTCCAGGCGCGCGGCGCGGCCGTCGGCCACTTCGTTGAGCATGCCCATGTCGGTGCGCAGCACGCCCCGGTTGCTGCTGATCCACACGTTGCCCACTTTGTCCGGCACCAGCTGGAACACCGTGTCCACCGGCATGCCCTGCTCCAGCCCCACGCGCGCAAGCACGCCCTTCTGGTAGCGGTAGAGACCGCGGTCGCTGCTGATCCACATCGCATCGCCGATCTGCTGGAAGCCGAACACACTGCGCCCCCCGCCCAGTCCGGCCAGGTCGATGTGCTGTACGGTGTCGCCGCGCAGCACGCGGATGCCTTCGATGGTGCCGATCCACAGGTTGCCGGCGGCATCGTGGGCCAGTGCGGTGATCAATGCGGTCGGCATGCCTTCGATGCGCGGCAGGCTCGCCCCTTTGTCATCGATGCGCGCCACGCCCCTCTGGGTACCGGCCCACACCACGCCCTGGGCATCGATGCTGATCGCGCGGATGTTGCCGATAGGCACCCCATCGACGCTGTCATAGGTGCGTTCGGGATGCCCGTTTTCGTCCAACCGCATCACCCCGTCACCGAAGGTCCCCACCCATACATCGCGGTCCCGGCCCTGCGCCAGGCTCAGCACCGATGGGGCCTTGCCCCCCCGGTTATGCAGGATGACCGGTGCGAAACGACCGTCCGCGCCGCGCCGGTCCAGGCCACTGGCGCTGCCGACCCACAGCGTGCGCCGGGCATCTTCCAGCACCGTGCGCACATAGTCGCCGCTCAGGCCGTCACGCTCGGTATAGCTGGCGAACAGGGTTTCGCGCAGCCGGTACAGTCCGCCATTGGCGCCGACCCAGATGCTGCCTTCGGCATCCTCGCGCAGGCTCACCACCCGCCCACCGGGCAGGTTCAGCCCCGCCGGCAGGCGTTCCAGTCCGTGCTGTGAAATACGCAGCAGGCCCTGGTTCTCCGTACCCAGCCACAGGTCGCCGTGGCGATCCTGCAGCATCGCGGTCAGGTGGATCTGCCCGGGCAGGCGATGGACCAGGTGCGGCGTGTCGTCCTGCAACCGGTACAGGCTCTCCCCGCCGACGATCCACACCACGCCATCGGGGGCGCGGTAGGGCCATACCAGTCCGCTACCCACGCCCCAGGCGGCCGGCGCCCGCTTCAGCGTGCCATCGGTATCGCGCAGCAACAGGCCGTCCAGGGTGCCGATCCAGACCCGGTCCTGCGCATCGACCACCAGCTTGGTGAAGTTCAGCGCGAACGGCAGGTCCTTCGGTGGCGCCTCGTAGACCATCTTCCCGTCCGGCCCCAGATAGCCGATCCCCTTGCCTTCGAACAACAGCCACAGGCGGCCATGGCTGTCCATCTGCATCGCCTGGATCAGCACCTGTGGGGTGTGTTGCTGGCGCTGCCACACGTCCCACTGGCCATCGGTCGAACGCCGGGTGATGTTGCCGCGCGAATCGCTGATCCACAGCCCGCCCTGCCGGTCCACCAGCAGCGAGCCCACGCCGTTGTCACGCAGGCCGGGGCGCGTGCTGCGGTCGAAGACGGTGAAATCCAGGCCGTTGTAACGCACCAGGCCTTCCCAGGTGGCAAACCACAGGTGGCCTTCGGGGGTCTGGGCGATATCGCGCAGCGAGTTGTGCGGCAGGCCATTGCGCGAGGTCCATACATCGATGGCATAGTCGCGCAGCGGCGGCGCGCCGCCGCCGTGTGCGGACGCCGGCCGCCAGACCGCCAGCATCAGCAGCCCCAGCAGCACGCACAGCGCCAGGCGCCGGAAGCCGGCCACGCCTCCATCGCGCCGCCGCGCGGTGGCTTGAATCCCCCGGTGCCTCATCGCAGCGCGTCAGCTCCCGGCATACGATGGCAGCGGCGCACGCGCACGCAAGTGCGCCATGCGCCCTTGCGGGCAGGGGCGGGATCGATCTGGTTCATCGGGTTGACGCTGGGAAGAGATGCGCATCATAGGCAAATCCGCGCCCGCCCGTGTCAAGCCCCGCCGCGCGAGGCGGCCACCACGGGCGCCGGCCAGTAAACGACCGCGTCCAGACCGCCGCCTGCGCGGTTCTCCAGGCTCACCCGGGCACCGTCCTTGTCGGCCAGGGCGCGGGCGATGGTCAGGCCCAGTCCGGCCCCGCCGGTCGCGCGCGAACGCGAGGTTTCCAACCGCACGAAGGGATCGAACACGCTGCGCAGCTCGTCTTCGGCCAGCCCGGGGCCCTGGTCGCTGATGCGTACCCGCACGCCCTTGCCCTCCCGTTCGGCCCGCACGCTGGCCGACTGCCCGTACATCAGCGCGTTGTCCAGCAGGTTGCTGAAAAGACGGCGCATGGCCAGCGGCCGCAGCATCAGCACCGCGCCACAGCCGCCATCGAAGCGGGCCTCGGCGCCCGCTTCCACGGCATCTTCCACCAGGCTTTCCAGCAGCGAATCCAGGTCCAGCGGGGCGCGCTGTTCCGCGCTTTCGGCACTGCGCGCCAGCTCCAGCCCCTCACGGATCAGCGCCTGCATGGCCGCCAGGTCAGCGACCAGGCGCTCGCGCAGGGCTTCATCTTCCACGTTTTCAAGCCGCAGGCGCAGGCGCGTGACCGGCGTCTGCAGGTCGTGGGTGATCGCCGCCAGCATATGGGTGCGCTCGGCCAGGTGCCGCTGCAGTTGCTGCTGCATGGCATTGAAGGCCTCGGCGGCACGCTGGACTTCCAGCGGGCCGGTGACCGGCATCGGCTCGCGGTGCAGGTCCTGTCCCAGCTCCTGCGCAGCGCTGGCCAACCGCTGCAGCGGCGCACTGGCCATCCGCGCGACGGCATACGCCAGCACCGCGATGGCCAGCACCAGCAGGCTGAGGAACAGCGGATCCACTGCCAGCACGCCGTTGTGCGCCACTGCAGGCGATTCCAGCGCCAGCGCCAGCGCGGTGCCATCGGACAGGGTCAGCTGCACCGCGCGGCAACGCGGCGGGATGAACGCTGGATCGCGATCGCGTGGCGGTCGGTTGCGGTGCTTGTCCTTGTCCTGCTGCGGCGGCAGCAGGTCTTCCATGCGTGGCAGGCAGGCCCGGAAGGACGTGAAATGCACCGATGCGCCTGCCACCGGCCCGGGGCGCGCCGCCAGCACCCCCATCAACGCAGTGTCCTGCCTGCCGGTGCGGGCGCCGGGCAGCAGCACGCGCACGCTGGGGCCGCCCGCCGCCAGCAGTCGCTCGCGCAGTTCCGGATTGCCGTCCAGCAGGTTCACGTAGCCCTGCAGGCGGTCGGCGATGCGGGTCAGGTTCTGCCGTTCGAACTCCTGCTGGCGTTTGGCGCCGGCCAGCAGGGTCGCGCCGATCGCCGCCACGCTCATGCCCAGCAGCAGGATCACGAACAGGCGTCCCACCATCGAAGACAGGAAGCGGCGCAGGCGACTCATTCCAGCGTCACCGCCGTGGCCAGTACATAGCCTTCGTTGCGCACGGTCTTGATCAGGCCGTCGGGACCGCCATCATCGGCCAGCTTGTTGCGCAGCCGGCTGACCTGCAGATCGATCGCGCGGTCCTGCGATTCGTAGTTGCGCCCCGTGCTGAGCGCCACCAGCTGTTCGCGCGAAAGCACTTTGTTGGCATGCCCGACGAACACCCGCAGCAGACGGAATTCGGCGCCGGACAGCACCACCACCCGCCCGTCCGGGTCGACCAGGTGGCGGTGTTCAAGGTCGAAGACCCAGCGCGAGAAACGCGCGCGGCGGATCGCCAGCGGCTCCAGGTTGGCCGGCAACGCTTCGGTCCTGCGCAGCACGTTGCGGATGCGCGCCAGCAGCTCGCGCGGTTCGAACGGCTTGGCCAGGTAATCGTCGGCCCCCATTTCCAGCCCCAGCACGCGATCGATGGGTTCGGCGCGTGCAGTGAGCATGATCACCGGCGTGGCCGAGCGTGCGCGCAGGTCGCGGCACAGGGTCAGCCCATCTTCGCGCGGCAGGTTCAGGTCCAGCACGATCAGGTCGACGTGCTCGCGTTCCAGCACCTGGCGCATGGCCGCGCCATCGGCGGCAGTGCTGACCTGGTAGCCGGCGCGACCGAGCTGTTCGGCGAGCAGGCTGCGGATGTCGGTGTCGTCATCGACGATGAGCAGGCGGTGCATCGGGTGGGCGGTCTCCATGGCGGCATCATCCCCTGTCGGCAGCTGAACCGCACGCGGGCCAATGCGTTGCAGTGTATCCAGCGGCAATCGCGATACACGGTGAAACAGACAGGAGGCCGCAATGTTACACACAGACACACGTTGAGGATTGAGCCTGCAGGTAAACGGTTCGCACAATGAACGCGACGCCGCTGGCCGGCCTGCCGAGTACACCCCATCGTGAATTTCCGTCTGCTGCCCAGGACCCGCCGCGGTCGCCTGTTGCTGTCACTGCTGGTCATCGTGCTGCTGGCGGCCATTGCCTGGTGGTCGCTGCGCAAGCCCGCCGCGCCGGCGCTGGCCACCTCCCCGGTGACCCGCGCCGACGTGGAGCAGACCGTGGACGCCACCGGGGTCATCGATGCCTACCGGCTGGTCAGCGTCGGCGCGCAGGCCTCCGGCCAGGTGCGCTCGCTGAAGGTCCAGCTCGGTGACACGGTGAAGGAAGGCGACCTGATCGCCGAGATCGACGCCACCACCCAGCAGAACACCGTGCTCAAGGCCGAAGCCACCCTGCAGCAGCAGCGCGCGCAGTTGGCGGTGCAGCAGGCCAGCCTGCGCCAGGCCGAACTGGACTTCGCCCGCCAGCAGCAGATGCTCGCCGCCGAAGCCACTTCGCGGCAGGAATACGACGCCGCCGAAGCCGCGCTGAAGACCGCCCGCGCGCAGATCCAGGCCAACCAGGCGCAGATCAAGGGCAGCGAAACCGAAGTCGCCACCGCACGGGCCGACCTGGCCTACACCCGCATCACCGCGCCGATGGATGGCACGGTGGTGGCGGTGGTCACCGAAGAAGGCCGCACCGTGAATGCCAACCAGACCGCACCGACCATCGTGATGCTGGCGCGGCTGGACCTGGTGACGGTCAATGCGGAGATCTCCGAAGCCGACGTGGTGAAGATCAAGCCGGGCATGCCGGTCTACTTCACCACGCTGGGCGAACCGGACCGCAGGTACCATGCCACGCTGCGCCAGGTGAATCCGGCGCCGGCGTCGATCGCCAGCGAAAGCTCGTCCAGTTCAAGCAGTTCATCCAGTTCGAGCTCCAGCACGGCGGTCTACTACAACGCGCTGTTCGACGTTGAAAACCCCGATGGCACCCTTCGCATCGACATGACCGCCCAGGTATCGGTGCTGCTGAAGCAGGCCAAGGACGCGTTGACGGTGCCATCGGTCGCGCTGGGACCGAAGACCCGTGATGGCCAGCAGATGGTGCGCGTGGTCGGCGAAGACGGCCAGCCGCAGCCGCGCCGGGTCAAGGTCGGCATCAACAACGGCGCCAACGTGGAGATCCTGTCCGGGCTGGTCGAAGGCGAGCGCGTGGTGGTCGGCGAAGGCGGCACGGCCAGCGCCTCGGCCTCGTCCAACCGTGCCCCCGGCATGCGCATGGGCCCGGGCATGGGCGGCGGCGGGCCACGCCGATGAGCACGCCGGCCGCTTCCACCGTGCTGCTGCGGCTGCGCGACCTGCGCCGCGAATTCCCGGCCGGCGAAGACACCATCGCCGTGCTGCGCGACGTCAACCTGGACATCCATGCCGGTGAGATGGTCGCCATCGTCGGCCAGTCCGGCTCCGGCAAGTCGACGCTGATGAACATCCTGGGCTGCCTGGACCGCCCTACCCGCGGCAGTTACCAGGTGGCCGGCCGCGAGACCGGTCGCATGGGCCCGGATGAACTGGCGGAACTGCGCCGCGAACATTTCGGCTTCATCTTCCAGCGCTACCACCTGCTCGGCGACCTGGACGCGCGTGGCAACGTGGAAGTGCCGGCCATCTATGCCGGCAACCCGAGCGAACAGCGCAGCGCGCGTGCGGTGCAGCTGCTGCAACGCCTGGGGCTGGGTGATCGCATGCAGCACAAGCCGGGACAGTTGTCCGGTGGCCAGCAGCAGCGCGTGTCCATCGCGCGTGCGCTGATGAACGGCGGCGAGGTGATCCTGGCCGACGAACCCACCGGCGCCCTGGATACGCGTTCCGGCGAAGAGGTGATGGGGATCCTGGGCGAACTGCATGCCGAAGGCCACACCATCATCATCGTGACCCACGACATGAGCGTGGCCGAGCACGCCCAGCGCATCATCGAAATCCGCGACGGCGAGATCATCGCCGACCGCATCAACGAGAGGGCGCCGGCCTACCGTGCGCAGCGCGCGCCGAGCATCGATGCCGGCAAGGGCAACAGCTGGCGTGCAGCCCGCGACCGCTTCACCGAAGCCTTCCGCATGGCCCTGCTGGCGATGAACGCGCACCGCCTGCGCACCTTCCTGACCATGCTCGGCATCATCATCGGCATCGCCTCGGTGGTGTCGGTGGTGGCGCTGGGCAACGGCTCGCAGCAGCAGATCCTGCAGAACATCAGTTCGCTCGGCACCAACACCATCGATGTCTATCCGGGTCGTGGCTTCGGTGACATGCGTTCGGCGCGGGTGCAGACGCTCAAGGCCAGTGACGCCGATGCGTTGTCCCGGCAGAGCTACGTGGACAGTGCTACGCCCAGTGTTTCCACTTCGGTGACCGCACGCTACCGCAACCTGTCGGCCACCGCGTCGGTGAGCGGCGTGGGCGAGCAGTTCTTCCGGGTGAAAGGGGTCAGCCTGGTCAGTGGCAGCTTCTTTGATACCGACGCGGTGAAGTCACTGGCACAGGTCGCGATGATCGACGAAAACACCAAGGCCCAGTTCTTCCCGGACAGCGACCCGATCGGCCAGGTGATCCTGCTCGGCAACGTGCCGGCACGCGTGGTCGGCGTGGCGAAGCGGCAGAGCTTCGGCTTTGGCGGCAGCACCAGCCTGGGTGTCTGGGTGCCGCACACCACGGCGATGTCGCGCATGCTGGGCCAGAACCATGTGTCCAGCATCACCGTACGGGTGAAGGACGATACGCCGATGGATGCCGCCCAGGCGGCGATCACCAACGTGCTGACGATGCGCCACGGCACCGAGGACTTCTTCCTGAGCAACAGCGCGGAAATCCGCGAGACCATCGAGCAGACCACCCGCACGATGACCCTGCTGATCGGGGCGATTGCCGCCATTGCGCTGCTGGTCGGCGGCATCGGAGTGATGAACATCATGCTGGTGTCGGTGACCGAACGCACCCGCGAGATCGGCGTGCGCATGGCCGTGGGGGCGCGCCAAAGTGACATCCGCCAGCAGTTCCTGATCGAAGCGGTGCTGGTCTGCCTGCTGGGCGGGCTGATCGGCGTCAGCCTCGCGCTGGCGCTGGGCTGGGCGTTCGGGCGGTTCTCCAACGACTTCCAGATGGTGTTCTCCACCGGGTCCATCATTGCTGCCTTTGCTTGTTCCACCCTGATCGGCGTGGCTTTCGGCTTCCTGCCCGCGCGCAGTGCCGCGCAGCTGGATCCGGTCGACGCGCTGGCCCGCGAATGAGGATCCCCATGACCCGTTCCTACTCGATGCCTTCGCGCCTGCTGCTGGCCGGATCGCTGCTCGCCGCGCTGGCCGGCTGCGCCACGGCAGGCCGCTACCCGGTGCAGGACGCCGCCGTTCCCGCCCGCTATGGCAGCCACAGCGCCGGCCTGGGCGCGGCCCATGCAGCACCGCAGAGCGGACTGGACCAGCCTCGTCCGGATGTACGCGCCGATGCCTGGTGGACCGGCTTCGGTGATGCCGGGCTGGACCGTCTGGTCAGCCGCGTACTGGACGCGAACAACGACCTCGCCGTGGCCGGGCTGAACGTGCAACGGGCCCGCCTGCAGGCTGGCCTCGCGCGCAATGCGCTGTGGCCGGATCCGTCCCTGTCCGGCATCAGCACCAGCACGGCGCGGCCGATCGACCGCAGTGCGGACTGGCAGCGTACGGGCGATTACAGCACCGGCGTTTCGCTGCAGTGGGAAGTGGACCTGTGGGGCAGGCTGCGCACCCAGCGTGACATCGCGGTGTGGTCGGCGCAGGCCAGCGAGGAAGACCGGCAGAACACCGCGCTGATCGCCATCGGCGATGCGGTCAACTACTACTGGAACCTCGCTTATCTGAACCAGTCCATCGCCGCCGGTGCGGAAGACCTCGCGCGCCTGCAGCGCACCCTGGAGCTGGTGCAGGCAAGGCTGGACGCCGGCGCGGCATCGGGCATGGAAGTGCGCCAGGCCCGGCAGAGCCTTGAAGCCCAACGTGCGGGGCAATCCGCGCTGGAACAGCAGCGGGTGGAGGCGCGCAACGCGCTGACCGTGCTGCTGGATGGCCAGCCGTGGCCGCAGGCGGAGGAACCGCAGCGCCTGGCTGGTGCCAGCAGCCCGTCGCTGCAGGCCGGCCTGCCAGCCGAGCTGCTGGCGCGCCGGCCGGACCTGCGCGCGGCCGAACTGCGCCTGCGCAACAGCCTCAAGCAGATCCACGTGACGGCCACCAGCTACTACCCGACGCTGAGCCTGAACGGCGGCATCGGCACCAGCGGTCCGAGCCTGGGCGATGTGCTGCGCAACCCGGTGGCTACACTGGGCGCCGGACTTGCCCTGCCCTTCCTCAACCTGCAGCGTGCGCAGCTGGACACCGATGTGGCCGGCACGGACTACCAGATCGCCGCCACCACGTTCCGCAAGACGCTGTATACCGCGCTTTCCGAAGTGGACAACGCGCTGTCCGCACGTGACCAGCTGGCCATCCAGGTGGCCGCATCGCAAGCCTCGTTCAACGAGGCGGTGGCAGTGGAGCGGGCCGAAGAAGTGCGTTACCGGGTCGGTGCGACCGACCTGCGCGATTGGCTGCTGGCGCAGCAGACCCGGCGCCAGGCCGAGCTGTCCCTGGCGCGCGTGCGGCAGACCCAGCTGGCCAACGACGTGACGCTGTTCAAGGCGCTGGGGGGCAGCGCAGCCCGGTAATGACGGCCGCTGGCCGTCCTCCTGACGCCGGTAGTGACGGCCGCTGGCCGTCAGGCTTTCCGCCTTCGTGGGTGACGACCCGCCCTGGTGGGTGACGACCGTTGGTCGTCACGCTGTTGCTCCATCACCGCTGCGCTCGCCGAGCATGGCTCGGCGCTACCCTCCTGATGCCGGTAGTGACGGCCGCTGGCCGTCAGGCTTTCCGCCCTGATGGGTGACGACCCGCCCTGGTGGGTGACGACCGTTGATCGTCACGCTGTTGCTCCATCACCGCTGCGCTCGCCGAGCATGGCTCGGCGCTACCGTGCGCGGCGGCTCAGCCGCGCTGGCGCACCACTTCAAACAGGCTCACGCCGGTGGCGACCGACACGTTCAGGCTTTCAATCTCGCCCGGCATCGGAATCTTGACCAGCCCATCGCAGTTCTCACGGGTCAGCCGGCGCAGGCCGTCCGCCTCGCCGCCCAGCACCAGCGCGATGTTGCCCTTCAGGTCCAGGTCGTACAGCGAGGCGGTCGCTTCACCGGCCAGGCCGTAGATCCACACGCCCTGCTTCTGCAGGTCCTTCAGGCAGCGCGACAGGTTGGTCACCGCGACCACCGGGATGCGGTCGGCGGCGCCGGCCGAAGTCTTGCGCACGGTGGCGTTCACCGTCGCCGATTTGTCCTTCGGAATGATCACCGCCGTGGCACCGGCAGCCGCCGCACTGCGCAGGCAGGCACCGAGGTTGTGCGGATCCTGCACTTCATCCAGCACCAGCAGCAGCGCCTTGCCCTCGGCAGCTTCCACCAGCGCTTCCAGCTCGTTTTCGTTGTAGGTGCGCGCAGCGGCATAGCGCGCGGCAACGCCCTGGTGGCGCACCGACCCACCGACACCGTCCAGCGCCTGGCTGTTCACCTTGCGCACATCGATGCCCTTGCGGCGGGCGTTTTCCTCGATCTCGACCAGCCGCGGGTTCTTCGCGCCTGCTTCGACCAGCACCTCGCGGACGTTCTCGGCATCGTTTTCGATGGAGGAAGCGACGGCGTTGACGCCGACAATCCACTGGCTGCTCTTGCTGCTCATGCTCGGCGTGACCGGTAAGGGGGGTGGGTATGGTAGAGCATCGGCCGCGCCGGCGCAGGCACCTCAGCGACTCTGCGGGGGCCAGTGCGGGGTGTCGTGGTCCGGATGCTGGTGGGAGACCAGCCGGGCCAGGAACTCCAGCGCCTCCACGTCCTGTTCGGTACGCGAGGACGGCAACGCGCCCAGCGCATCGATGAACGGCAGCCGCGCTTCCATGCCGTACTGGCGCACCGGCGGCAGCCGCGCAGGCTGGTCGAAGGCGCCGGCCGCGATGGCCATTCCATCCGGCGCTTCGTAGGTGAGCGGGGTTCCGCACTGGTTGCAGAAGCCGCGCCGCACCAGGTTGGACGACTGGAAGTGGCTGGGCTGGCCGCGGGTCCAGCTGAACTGCGCGCCGCGCACTGAAACCAACGGCGCGTAGTACGCACCGAACGCTTTCTGGCACATCCGGCAATGGCATATCGAGCTGTCCTTCAGCTCACCGCGGACTTCGAAGCGGACGGCGCCGCACTGGCAGCCGCCGCTGTGTTCGGGTTGGCCCTGCATGGTGTTCGCCTCCCTCTGCAGCGGACGCCGGGCAGGACCCGGCGCTACCGCGTCTTCTCAGTACTTCTTCTTGCTGCGCTTGGCCGGCTTGCCGTGCTCGGGCAAGGGTGCCGCGCGCGGCGCTTCTTCTTCCTCGCCCTTGTGCTCGACCAGGCGGAAGTCGATCTTGCGCTCTTCCATGCTCGCCTTCAGCACCAGCACGCGCACGCTGTCACCCAAGCGGTAGCTGGTGCCACGACGCTCGCCACCGAGTGTCTTGCGCACCGCGTCGAACTTGTAATAGTCATGCGGCAGCTGGGTGACATGCACCAGGCCCTGCACCTTGGAATCGGTCAGTTCGACGAACAGGCCGAAGCTGGTGACGCCGCTGATCACGCCTTCGAACTGGCCGCCGACGTGCTTTTCCATCCACGCGGCGCGGTAACGTTCGTCCACTTCGCGCTCGGCTTCATCGGCACGGCGCTCGCGTTCGGAACACTGCAGCGCCAGCGCGGCCATTTCGCGCGCGGTGTAGATGTACTTGTCCACGCGTGCACCGGTCAGCGCGTGCTTGATGGCACGGTGCACCAGCAGGTCGGGGTAACGACGGATCGGCGAGGTGAAGTGCGCGTACGCCTCCAGCGCCAGGCCGAAGTGACCGTTGTTGTCCGGGCTGTACACCGCCAGGCTCTGGCTGCGCAGCAGCACCGATTCCAGCAGCGCGGCATCGGGGCGATCGCGGATCTTCTTCAGCAGCCTGGTGTAGTCGCCCGGCACCACCTTCGACCACGGCGGCAGGCTCAGCTTGAACTCCTTCAGGAACTCCAGCAGGTCGGCGAACTTGGTCTCCGGCGGCTTTTCATGCACGCGATACGGTGCCGGCACGCCATGGCCGAGCAGGTAGCGCGCGGCCTCCACGTTGGCGGCGATCATGCATTCTTCGATCAGCTTGTGCGCGTCGTTGCGCACCAGCATGCCGGCCTGGGTGACCTCGCCGGTGTTGTCCAGCACGAAGCGCACTTCGCTGGATTCGAACTCGATCGCACCGCGCTTGCTGCGCGCCTTGGCCAGCACGTGGTACAGCTGGTACAGGCGTTCCACCTGCGGCAGCAGCGGACCGATCACCGCCTTGGCGCCGGCATCGTCCTCGCCGACCGCCTGCCACACCTGGGTGTAGGTCAGGCGCGCGTGCGAGTTCATCACCGCTTCGTAGAATTTCGAGCTGCTGACCTGGCCATCGCGGTCCACCTGCATATCGCAGACGAAGCACATGCGGTCGACCTTGGGCATCAGCGAGCAGATGCCGTTGGACAGCGTCTCCGGCAGCATCGGCACCACGAAGCCCGGGAAATACACCGAGGTGGCGCGCTTCTGCGCTTCGTCATCCAGCGGGGTGCCGGGGCGCACGTAGTTGGACACATCGGCGATCGCCACCACCAGCCGGAAGCCGTTGGCATTGGGTTCGCAGTAGACCGCGTCATCGAAGTCCTTGGCATCCTCGCCATCGATGGTGACCAGCGGGGTGCTGCGCAGGTCCACGCGGTTGCCGATCATCGCCGGTTCAACCACCAGCGGCACCGAGGCGGCTTCATCCAACACTTCCTGCGGGAACTCGAACGGCAGTTCGTGGCCGTGGATGGCCGTTTCCACCACCAGCGAAGCGGTCAGCTTGTCACCGAGCACCGCGATGATGCGGCCGATCGGCGGACGGCGGCTGTCCGGGGCCTGGGTCAGTTCGCACACCACCAGCTGGCCATCGCGCGCGCCGCCGGTGTGGTCCGGCGGTACCTGGACGTTGCGCTGGATGCGCTTGTCATCGGGCACCACGTAATTGATGCCCATCTCCACGCTGAAGCGGCCGATCAGGCGGGTCATGCCGCGCTCGAGCACGCGGGCGATGCTGCCCTCGCGGCGACCGCGGTGGTCGATGCCGGTCACGTTGGCCAGCACCTTGTCACCGTGCATGACCTTGCGCATTTCATACGGTGGCAGGAACAGGTCGTCGCCGCCTTCCACCGGGCGCAGGAAGCCGAAGCCTTCCGGATTGGCGATCACCACGCCGGTCACCAGGTTCAGCGCCTGGATCGGGGCGAAGCCACCGCGGCGGTTCTGCACCAGCTGGCCGTCTCGGACCATCGCACCCAGCCGGCGCGACAGCGCTTCGGCGCGATCCGGTGCGGTCAGGCCCAGGCGGGCACCGACTTCCTCGGCGGTCTGCGGCCCTTCGCAACGTTCCAGCAAGGCCAGGATGGCCTCGCGGCTGGCGATGGGCTGCTCATATTTTTCCGCTTCGCGCGCGGCATGCGGATCATCCACCGGTGCGCCCAAAGGCGGCAGCGGACGGCGCCCGCGCGGGCCGGACGGGGCCGGGCCGCGGCGGCCTGCGCCACGTGGCGCGGCAGCCGCACCGGCGTTTCCACCGGTCAGGGTTTCCGGCATCCACGGCGGCAGGCTCTTCTTCTTCGGGCCCTTCGGCGATCCGGCGGGGGCGCCCTGGGGCGGCGATGTGCGGGAGCTCTTCCCGCCCTTGCTTGGTTTTTTGGTGTTCATCGCCCTCCATGGTAGCCGCTGCGGGCGTGCAGAACGGGTCATGGCCCGGCGTAAATGAATGGCGCAGGCATTTTCAACAAAGTCGTTGACAAGTTCCGCTCACCTGTTCACAATCGCCCGCTCTGCAAGCCCAGATGGCGGAATTGGTAGACGCACTAGCTTCAGGTGCTAGCGGGGGCAACTTCGTGGAGGTTCGAGTCCTCTTCTGGGCACCAAAACAAACAACCCTCGCGCAAGCGGGGGTTTTTTGTTGGGCGCGATAAAACGCCTGAAAACAGGGTTGACAGCCTCTTCACGCCTCTGCATAATTCGCTCCCTCGATGCCCAGGTGGCGGAATTGGTAGACGCACTAGCTTCAGGTGCTAGCGGGGGCAACTTCGTGGAGGTTCGAGTCCTCTCCTGGGCACCATCGATAAAAAAAACCCCGCTGATGCGGGGTTTTTTTTTGCCGTCTCATCCGATCCACGGACGCACCACCAGCTCGATTCCCAGCAGCAGCAGGAAACCGAGGAAGCACAGCCGGAACGCGCGCGCGCTGATCCGCCCGCGGATCTTCTGCCCCAGCCACATTCCCGCCAGCGCTGGCATGATCGCCAGTGCGCTCAGCCCCAGCTGCTGCACACCGAACGCGCCGTGCACCAGCAGCCCGGTGGTCAGCGAGATCGTGGATACGGTGAACGCCAGGCCCAGCGCCTGCACCAGCTCATCGCGATCCAGCCCGAGCGATTGCAGGTACGGCACCGCCGGCATCACGAACACCCCGGTGGCGCCGGTGACCAGGCCGGATATCGCACCGACCAGCGGCGACAGCCAGCGCTCCTTTCGCGGCGGCACGCGGAAGGCCGGCGCGAACGCCGAGTACAGGGCATACACGATCAGCGCCACGCCCAGTGCCAGGCCGGACCAGCGCGCCTGCACCTGCACCAGCAGCGCCGCGCCGGCCACGGTGGCGACCACCACGCCCAGCATCATCGGCCACAGCCGGCGCACGATGCGCCCGATCGACGGCCCGGCCAGGATCTGCCACGCGTTGGTGACCAGCGTCGGCACGAACAGCATCGAGGCGGCGGCCACCGGTGAAAGCGCGCTGCCGAGCAGGCCCATCGCGACAGTCGGCAGGCCCATCCCGGTCACGCCCTTGACCACGCCGGCCAACACGAACACCACCACCAACAGGAAATAGAAGTAGAGCGAATCGTTCATTCCCTCATTAGGACCTGCCACCCGCCTGCGGCACAATGCGGCCTGGATGAGCGAGCCTTCGGCTGGGCCGAAGGCAGGGAGCAGCGGATATGCGAATGGACCTGGCCGACCTGCGCCTGTTCCTGATGGTGGTTGAAGCCGGCAGCATCACGGCAGGCGCCGAACGCGCGCACCTTGCACTGGCCTCGACCAGCGAACGGCTGCGCACGATGGAGGCCGAAGCGGGCATCGCCCTGCTGACCCGCCACCCGCGCGGGGTCACCACCACCGAGGCCGGCGAGACCCTTGCCCACCATGCACGGCTGATGCTGCGCCAGCAGTCGCTGCTGCGCGAAGAACTGCAGGAGTTCGCCAGCGGTGCGCGTGGCACCCTGCACCTGTATGCCAACACCGGCGCACTCACCACCTTCCTGCCGGGCCGGCTGGCGCCCTGGATGGCCGCGCGACCGCGCCTGCACGTGGACCTGAAGGAACGCACCAGCAAGGAGATCGTCCGCGCGGTACGCGGCGGACAGGCCGAGGCCGGTATCACCTCCAATGCGGTGGACAGCGCCCCGCTGCAGCTGCAGCCGGTGGCCGATGATCCGCTGCTGCTGATCGTGCCGCCCGACCACCGCCTCGCGGCCCGCACCTCGATCCGCTTCGCCGAGGTACTGGGCGATACCTTCGTCGCCCTCGCCGATGGCAACGCGCTGCAGCAACACATCGAAGACAACGCGCGCACGCTCGGCCGCAGCCTGTCACCGCGCATCCGCATGAAGACCTTCGAAGGCGTGTGCGAGATGGTCGGCCACGGTATCGGCATCGGCATCGTGCCGCGCTCGATCTGCCGGCAGCATCGGCGCCGCTACGGCTTCCACGCCATCGCGCTGGAAGATGCCTGGGCGCGCCGCCAGCTGAGCCTGTGCTTCGTCCGCTGGAACGGCCTTTCACGCTCGATGCAGAGCCTGCTGCTGCACCTCGGCGGGCACGCCGTGGAGGACTGACGAGGTGGCGTCATCGGAATGCAGGAATAGTGTTGACACGAATTAATTCGTTGCCCATAATTCTCCTCCTGAGTCGCCCAGGTGGCGGAATTGGTAGACGCACTAGCTTCAGGTGCTAGCGGGGGCAACTTCGTGGAGGTTCGAGTCCTCTCCTGGGCACCACGACTCGGAAATGATCAAACCCGCGCAAGCGGGTTTTTTCATGCCTGGCGTTCGGCATTGATGGCGCCCCCCATGCAAAAAAAAAAAACGCCGAGCAACGCTCGGCGTTTTCGATTGCGGATCAGTGCCCGCCGGCGGCCGCCGCACTTCCCGCGCCTGCGCCGAACGGCGGCTTGGCCAACCACAGGAACGCGATGATGGCCAGGAAGATCCAGCCCAGCAGGAAGAAGATGTCGTTGAACCCCATCTGCGATGCCTGATGGTTGATCATCGTATTGAGCGCCGCCGCGCCATGCTGCAGGTCGCCCTGCCCCATCGCGGTCACCTGCTCCTGGATGCCCGGCTGGTACACCGATATGTGCTCGGTGATGTCGGCGTGGTGCACCTGGGTGCGCCGTGACCACAGCCAGGTGGTCAACGAAGCCGCGAAGCTGCCGCCCAGCGTGCGCAGGAAGGTGGCCAGGCCGGAGCCGGCGGCGATCTCGCGCCCGTCCAGGTCGGACAACAGGATCTGCAGCACCGGCATGAAGAACAGCGCCACGCCGACGCCCATCAACAACTGCACGCCGGCCACGTGCTGGAAGTCCACCTGCAGGTTGAACCCGGAACGCAGGAAGCTGGTGAAGGACAGGAACACGAACGCCACCGAGGCCAGCATGCGCATGTCGAAGCGCGACGCGTACTTGCCCACGAAGGGGGTCATGATGACCGGCAGGATGCCGATCGGCGCGGTGGCCAGGCCGGCCCAGATCGCCGTATAGCCCATGTCACGCTGCAGCCATTGCGGGATCAGCAGCGACACGCTGAAGAACGCCGCGTAGGCCACCACCATCGCCATCGTGCCTGCACGGAAGTTGCGATGGCGGAACAGGCGCAGGTCGACGATGGGGTCCTTGTCGGTCAGTTCCCAGATCAGGAACACCGCCAGCGCGACCACCGAAACGCAGGACAGCGCGACGATCATCGGCGAACTGAACCAGTCTTCGTCGTTGCCCAGATCGAGCACCAGCTGCAGCGCGCCGACCCCGATCACCAGGGTGACCAGGCCGACGTAATCCATCTTCGGCTTTTCGATCTGCTCCGGGCGGCCCTTCATCTGGCTGCCCACCACCAATGCGGCGAAGATGCCCAGCGGCACGTTGATCAGGAAGATCCATTCCCAACTGTAGTTGTCGGTGATCCAACCCCCAAGGATCGGCCCGCAGATCGGCGCCACCACGGTGATCATCGCCAGCAGCGCGAGCGCCTGTCCGCGCTTCTCACGCGGGTAGATCGACACCAGCAGCGACTGGGTGATGGGATACATCGGGCCGGCGACGAAGCCCTGCAACGCGCGCGATACCACCAGCATGCCCATGCTCTGGGCCAGCCCGCACAGCAGCGAGGCGATGGTGAAGGCCAGCGTGGCCCACACGAACAGCTTGGTCTCGCCGACCCGGCGGCTGAGCCAGCCGGTCAGCGGCAGCGCGATGGCGGTGCTGACCGCGAACGAGGTGATCACCCAGGTCGCCTGCTGCGAGCTGGCGCCCAGGTTGCCGGCGATGGTCGGCAGGGACACGTTGGCGATGGTGGTGTCCAGCACCTGCATGAACGAGGCCATCGCCAGGCCGGCGGTGCACAGGGCGATGTTGGGCGGCAGGAAACCGGTCGCCGGGGCGGCCGGCGGTCCCGGCGTACCGGGCACGGCAGGGGCTTGGGAGGACATGGAAACTCAGCCTGCCTTGGAGACGTGGGGCGGCGTGGTCGGCTGCTGGCCCACCGCGGCGGTCGCCTTCGGGCCGGCCGCTGCGGCCGCGTCGGCGCGTTGCGGCAGGTTGCCCTGGATGATGCTGTGGATCGCATCATCGGCATCGTGCATCTGCTTGGAATACACATCGGTGTCGAACACCGAACCGGTGGCGACCTGGCTGGGCAGCACTTCGCCCTTCTGGTCGCGCAGGCTCACTTCGGCCTTCATCGACAGGCCGATGCGCAGCGGGTGTTCGGCCAGTTGCCTGGCATCGATGGCGATGCGCACCGGCACGCGCTGGACGATCTTGATCCAGTTGCCGCTGGCATTCTGCGCCGGCAGCAGCGAGAACGCCGAACCGGTGCCCATCCCCAAGCTGGTCAGGTGGCCGGTATAGCGCACGTCGCCGCCGTACAGGTCCGAACGCAGCTCCACTTCCTGGCCCAGGCGCATGTGCCGCAACTGGGTTTCCTTGAAGTTGGCTTCCACCCACATCTGCTCGGTCGGCACCACCGCCATCAGCGCATTGCCCGGCTGCACGCGCTGGCCCACCTGCACCGAACGACGCGCAACGTAGCCGCTGACCGGCGAAACGATGCCGGCACGCGCATTGTTGAGCCACGCCTGGCGCAGCTGCGCCGCGGCGGCCTGCACGTCCGGCTGGGTGGCGATCACGGTGTCATCCACCAATGCCCGGCTGCGCTCGAAGGTCTCGCGCGAACCGGCCACGGCTGCTTCGGCAGCGGCCAGTTCATCGCGCGCATGCGCCAGCTCTTCATTGGAAATGGCGCCGGTGGCAGCCAGGTCCTTGCGGCGTGCGAAGTCATCACGGGCGCGTTTCAGGGTGACCTGGCGGGCGTTGAGCTCGGCCTGCGCACCTTCCACGCTGCGGTACAGACCGCGTACCTGGCGCACGGTACCGGCCAGCTTGGCTTCGGCCTGCTGCAGGGCGACTTCGGTATCGGACGGATCCAGCTGCACCAGCACCTGGCCACGCTCCACGCGCATGCCGTCGTCGGCCGCGATGCCAACCACCGTGCCGGTGATCATCGAGGTGATCTGCACCTGGTTGCCACCGACATAGGCATCGTCGGTTTCTTCGAACCAGCGGCCGAACATGAAGTACCACAGCGCGGCCGCGGCGATCAGCAGCAGCACGATGACAAGCAGTCCGCGCAGCAGCTTGCCGCGGCGGCTGGGAGCGGCGGGGGCCGCGGAGTTGGGAGTCTGGCTCATGGGAGGCTTCTTCAGGAATGCGAGGAATCGGAAAGGGAGGCGGCGCGGCGGCCGTCGTCGGCGGAGGGCTCGAAGCCCCCGCCCAGCGCCTGGCTGAGGCGCACCGAGGACAGCACCTGCTGCGACTGCAGCCCAGCCAACCGCTGCTGTGCCTGCAACAAGGTGGACTGCGCGGTCAGCACGTCGAGATAGCCGCCGATGCCGGCGCGGTAGCGTTGTTCGGCCAGGCCATGCGCGGCGCGCGCGGTATCCACCGCCTGCTGCTGCGACTGCGACTGCTGTTGCAGCGAGCGCATGGCGTTGACCTGGTCGGCGACCTCGTGCAGCGCGTCCACCAGCCGCTGGTTGTAGGTGGCCACCGCCAGATCGTAGTCGGCGTCCTTGCTGTCCAGTCCCGCGCGCAGGCGGCCGCCGTCGAAGATCGGCAGGCTCAGCGCAGGGCCGATGTAGGCGAAGGTGGAGCTGCTCTGCAGCAGGTCGCCAACGTTCGGGGCGACCACCCCGGCCAGCGCGGTGAGGTTGAGGCTGGGGTAGAACTTCGCCTTGGCTGCATCGATCTGCTTGCCGGCCGCTTCCACCCGCCAGCGCGCCGCCACGATGTCCGGACGACGGCCCAGCAGCGCGCTGGGCAGCACGCCCGGCAGCTGCAGCGCCATCGGATCAAGCGCATGGGGCCGTTCGATCCGCAGGCCACGATCCGGCCCCTGCCCGACCAGCGCAGCCAAAGCGGTACGGCCTTCGTCGATCTGCTGCTGGGCGGCCTGCAACTGCTGCTGCGCCGCCGGCACGCGGGATTCCGCCTGGCGCACCTGCAGGTCGCTGTCGATGCCGGCCGCGCGACGCTGGCGGGTCAGCTGCAATGCCTTCTGCGAGCGCGCCAGCTCTTCGGCCGCCACGTCGTGCAGTTGCCACGCATAGGCCAGCCCGGCATAGGCCTGGGTGATGTTGGCCGACAGGTTCAGTCGAGCGGCCTGCGCATCGATGGCCGCCGCGTGGGCGCTGTCCACCGCCGCTTCCCAGGTCGCGCGCTTGCCGCCCCACAGGTCCACGCCGTAGCTGAAATTGAACGCGACCTGCCCGCTGCCGGCGTAATGGCCACCGGTCTCCTCGCCGAGCATCGACTCGGGCAGGCGCAGGCCGGTGTAACCACCGGAAACAGACAGGTTCGGCAACTGGTCGGCGCGTGCACCGCCAACCTGCGAACGGGCCTGGCGCAGGCGTGCGTCAGCCGCTTCCAGGCTGGGGTGGCTGGCCAGGCCTTCGCTGATCAGGGCATCCAGCTGCGGGTCGCCCAGCGCGGTCCACCAGTCGCGCGCGGGGAAACCGGCCGCACCCAGCGAGGCATCGGCCAGCGTGCGCTCGCTGTGCAGGGAATCGACATCGCGCAGCGCGCCGTGCGGCTGCAGGCCACGGCTGCTGGCGCACGCTGCCAGGGCCAGCGCGAGGCCGGCAAGCAGCAACGGCCGGCCGTGCCGCCATTTGGAAGAGAAAGTGATGGGAGTCATGGGGTCGCCAGGGAGTCGCGGATTCGGGTCAACAAGGAGAGCAGCTGCGCGCGTTCGTCGGCGCTGAGCTCACGGGAGGCATAATCGATCACGTCCTCGCCACGTTTCTGCAGCCGCAGCCACAGCGCGCGGCCTTCTTCGGTCAGTACGATCTGCAGCGCGCGCCGGTCCTGCGCATGCGCTTCGCGGCGAACACAGCCCAGCGCCTCAAGCTTGTCCAGCAGGCGGGTCACCGCGCTGGGCACCTGGTCGATGGCCTTGGCCAGTTCGTTGGCGGTGCACGGCGCCATCCGCGCGAGCACTTTCAGGCCGATGTAATGGGTGAAGTTGAGGCCAAGGTCTTCTTCGGCCATCGACGCATCAAGCTGGCGGACCAGGCCGTCGCGCACCTGGCGCAACAGCAGCCCGAAGCTGGGGGGTGAGTCGGAGGGACAGATCATGGGGTAGCATTCTCTTCCAGAAAATATATTTCTCAATGGAAATATTTCGATCTGGCTGGGAATGCTGTGTTGCAGCAATGGCGTGATCGGCAGGCCGCCACGTTAATAGCAGGCGCCGTTGGCCCGGTAGTACAATCCAGCCAATGAATGACACTTTTCAGCCAATGTCGCCCACCCTTATCCGCCAAGGCCCCGACCTCGAGGCGGGCCGGCAGGTCCTGCGCGAGAGTGCGCTGGAATGGTTCGAACGCGAGGATGGGCTGCCGGTGGTGGGCTTCCGCATCGACAGCCCGACCGGCCTGGCCAACGAGGTGGACTGGCACACCCACGGCCGTGCCCAGCTGATCTGCGTGGAAAGTGGCCTGCTGACCACCCGCACCCGCCACGGGACCTGGTCGCTGGCGCCTGGATCGGCCGGCTGGATGCCCGCCGCCGAACCGCACACGGTGGCCATCGATGGACCGCTGCGCGGCTGGGGCATGGTGCTGGCGCCGGCGCTGTGCCATGACCTGCCCACCGACCCCTGCGTGATCGGCATTTCCCCGTTGCTGCACGCGGTGGCGCTGCGGGTCTGCGACTGGCCGGCCGCCAACGCCGCCAGCGCGCGCCAGCAGCACCTGATCGAGGTACTGCTGGACGAGATCCGCGCCGCCCCGCGCCAGCGCATGCACCTGCCGATGCCGCGCGACCGGCGCCTGCTGAAGATCGCCTCGCAGCTGCTGGCCGAACCGGCCGACGACCGCAGCCTGGCGCAGTGGGCGGCCTGGGCTGGCCTGTCGACCCGTTCGCTGACCCGCCATTTCCGCGAAGAAACCACGCTCAGCTTCGCCCACTGGCGCCAGCAGGCGCGCCTGGCCGAGGCGCTGCGCCAGCTCAGCGAGGGCCGCGCGGTGGCCGATATCGCCCACGCACTGGGCTTCAGCAGCTCCAGCGCCTTCGTCACCGTGTTCCGCCGCCACTTCGGGGTGCCACCGGGACGCTATCTGGCCCGGGCCGCGCACGGACTGGATCCACCGCGCGGCTTGGCTTCTCCGGCCGCATCCGGATAATCAACGCATTGCGAGGGCGACGGCCGTCGCCGCCTCCGAACACAGGTAACAACCCCGCATGACCGATCTTGCCCGCCCCGTCTTCCACGGCTTCGAACAACTGCCGCTGCGCGAGTATGCCGAGCGCGCCTACCTCGACTACTCGATGTACGTCGTGCTGGACCGTGCGCTGCCTTTCCTCGGCGACGGCCTCAAGCCGGTGCAGCGCCGCATCATCTATGCGATGAGCGAGCTGGGGCTCAACGCTGCCTCCAAGCCGAAGAAGTCCGCCCGCACCGTCGGCGACGTCATCGGTAAGTACCACCCGCATGGTGACAGCGCCTGCTACGAAGCACTGGTGCTGATGGCGCAGCCGTTTTCGTACCGCTATCCGCTGATCGAAGGCCAGGGCAACTTCGGTTCCAGCGACGACCCGAAATCCTTCGCGGCGATGCGCTACACCGAATCCAAGCTGACCCCGATCGCCGAAGTGCTGCTGGGCGAACTGGGCCACGGCACCACCGACTGGACGCCGAACTTCGACGGCACGATGCAGGAGCCGACCTGGATGCCGGCGCGGTTGCCGCACCTGCTGCTCAACGGCACCACCGGCATCGCCGTGGGCATGGCCACCGACGTGCCGCCGCACAACCTCAACGAGATCGTCAGCGCCCTGCTGCACCTGCTGGAAGATCCCGATGCCAGCGTGCGCGACCTGTGCGAACACGTGAAGGGCCCGGACTATCCGTCCAACGCGGAGATCATCACCCCGGCCGCCGACCTGCTGCACATGTACGAGACCGGCCATGGCAGCGTCCGCGCGCGTGCGACGTTCTTCAAGGAAAACGGCAACGTGGTGGTCAACGCCCTGCCCTTCCAGGTATCGCCGTCGAAGGTGATCGAGCAGATCGCCGCGCAGATGCGCGCCAAGAAGCTGCCGTGGATCGAGGACGTGCGCGATGAATCCGACCATGCCAACCCGGTGCGGGTGGTGCTGGTGCCGCGCTCCAACCGGGTCGACGCCGACCAGCTGATGGGGCACCTGTTCGCCACCACGGACATGGAACGCAGCTACCGGGTCAACCTCAACGTGATCGGCCTGGATGGCCGCCCGCAGGTCAAGAACCTCAAGACCCTGCTGAGCGAATGGCTGGCGTTCCGCAGCAGCACCGTGACCCGCCGCCTGCAGCATCGCCTGCAGAAGGTGGAGCGTCGCCTGCACCTGTTGGAAGGCCTGCTGGTCGCCTTCCTCAACCTGGACGAGGTGATCCACATCATCCGTACCGAAGACGAGCCGAAGGCCGCGTTGATCGCGCGCTTCGGCCTGTCCGACGACCAGGCCGAGTACATCCTGGAAACCAAGCTGAAGCAGCTGGCCCGCCTGGAAGAAATGAAGATCCGCGGCGAGCAGGATGAGCTGGCCAATGAACGCGACAGGATCCTCGGCATCCTGGACAGCAAGGCCAAGCTGAAGAAGCTGATCAAGGACGAACTGACCGCCGATGCGAAGAAATTCGGCGACGCGCGTCGTTCGCCGCTGGTGCAGCGCACTGCCGCCCAGGCCATCGACGAAACCGAGCTGGTGCCCAGCGAGCCGATGACCGTGGTGCTGTCGGAGAAGGGCTGGATCCGCGCGGCCAAGGGCCACGACGTGGATGCGTCGTCGCTGAATTACCGCGATGGCGACAGCATGCTGGCTTCGGTGCGCGCGCGCAGTACCCAGCAGGTCGCCTTCCTGGACAGCGAGGGCCGCGCGTATTCCACGCCGGTGCACACGCTGCCGTCGGCACGCGGCAACGGTGAACCGCTTACCGGCCGCTTCTCGCCGGCCCCGGGCACCAGCTTCGTCACCCTGGCCAGTGCCGAGCCGAACGGCCGCTTCGTGCTGGCCTCCACCCATGGTTATGGCTTCGTCACCCGCTTCGAGAACCTGATCGGCCGCAACAAGGCCGGCAAGGCGATGCTCAACCTGGCATCGGGCTCGTCGGTGCTGCAGCCGGCGCTGGTGGCCAACGTGGATACCGACCGCATCGTGGCGGTGACCAGTTCGGGCAACCTGCTGGCGATCGCCGCCAGCGACCTGCCGGAACTGGACAAGGGCAAGGGCAACAAGATCATCGAAATCCCCAAGGCCAAGCTGGCCACCGAACGGGTGGTGGCGGTGGTGGCGATCAGCCCCGGCCAGACCCTGCAGGTCCGCAGCGGCCAGCGCACCATGGGCCTGAAGTTCAGCGAGCTGGACACCTACCTGGGTTCGCGCGCCACGCGTGGCCACCTGCTGCCGCGCGGTTGGCAGAAGGTGGAAGGGCTGTCGGTGGAATGAGGGCGGTAGCGCCGGGCCCAGCCCGGCGCCCCACAACACCAGGGATCGAACAATAAAAAGCCCGGGGCCTCCCCCGCATTTTGGTTGCTGGCTGGCGCGAGGGTGGCTGGCTGCGAGGTCAGTGCGCGGCAGCGCCCTTTCCGTCGATCTTGCTCAGCTGGTACAGCTCCAGGCCGATGCGCTGGATCAAACCGAGCTGCTGCTCAAGCCACCAGGCGTGGTCTTCTTCGGTGTCCTTCAACTGCACCAGCAACATGTCACGGCTGACATAGTCGCCGTTGGCTTCGCACAGCTTCATGCCGGCGGCCAGGCTGTTGCGCACCGCATATTCGGTGTCCAGGTCCTTGCGCAGCATCTCTTCCACGGTCTTGCCGGGTTCGAAGGCGTGCGCGCGCATGTCCGGGTCGCCGCCCAGGAACAGGATCCGGCGCAGCAGCGCATCGGCGTGCTGGGTTTCTTCTTCCATTTCGTGGTTCAGGCGTTCATACAGCGCGAACAGGCCCTGGTCCTCGTAACGGCGGGAATGGATGAAGTACTGGTCGCGGGCAGCAAGCTCGCCGCGCAGCAGTTCTTTCAGGCAGGCGATGACGTCCGGATTGCCTTTCATGGGGGATGCTCCTTTGACTCGATGGCGCCATGGTGCCCTATCCGGAAATCCCGTGATCTAATCGGAATCAATCGCAGTCGCGTCACGTCTGCGATCTGCCACACCGGCTGGCTACACTCGGCCCCACCCTCCACCCTGCAAGGAAGCGTCCCATGCGTCGATGGTTGTTGCGGCTGTTCTGGCTGCTGCTGGTACTGGCCCTGGGACTCGGCCTGATGGCCTGGTGGTTGCTGCGCGGCAGCCTTGCGCCGCTGGACGGCGAGCAGGTCCTCGGTGGCCTGCAGGCCCCGGTGACCGTCAGCCGCGACGGCCTGGGCGTGGTCACCATCGAAGGCGCCAGCCAGCGCGATGTGATGCGCGCCCTGGGCCAGGTGCACGCACAGGAACGCGGTTTCGAGATGGACCTGATGCGCCGCAGTGCCGCTGGCGAGCTGTCCGCGCTGTTCGGCCCAGCTGCGCTGGAGGTTGACAAACGCATGCGCGTGCATCGCCTGCGCCATCGCGCATCGAAAGAACCGGTAAGTGCCGAACTGCAGGCTTACGTGGAAGGCGTGAATGCAGGAATCGCCAGCCTGCGCGTGCGGCCCTGGCCTTACCTGCTGCTGCGCCAGCAGCCCGCGCCGTGGCAGGCCGCCGACAGCCTGCTGACCGGCTATGCGATGTATGCCGACCTGCAGGATCCATCCAACCAGAGCGAGTTGGCGTACAGCCGCCTGCGTGCGGTGGTGCCGCCGGCGCTGTATGCGCTGCTGAGCCACGATGGCAGCAGTTGGGACGCGCCGTTGATGGGCGGGCCGCGTGGCGATGCGGTGCTGCCCGGCGCCGATGTGCTGGACCTGCGTGGCCAGCCTGCCGCACCTGCCGCTGCCGTGGCGGATGCGGATGTCAAAGGCAGCAACAACTTCGCCGTCGGCGCGGCGCTGACCGCCGATGGCCGCGCGATCCTCGCCGACGACATGCACCTGGGCCTGCGCGCACCGAACATCTGGTTCCGCGTGCGCCTGCGCTACCCCGATCCGCAGGCGCCCGGTGGGCAGGTCGACGTGAGTGGATTTTCGCTGCCTGGCCTGCCGGCGGTCATCGTCGGCAGCAACGGACACGTGGCGTGGGGCTTCACCAACAGCTACATCGACACCGCCGATTTCCAGCCGGTGCCGGCCGGCACGAAGCTTACCGAGTACCACGAAAAGATCGAGGTGGCCGGTGCCCCGCCGGTGGATTTCACCGTGCGCGAGAGCGCATGGGGGCCGCTGCTGCACCAGCGCGCCGATGGCAGCGGCGACGCGCTGCGCTGGGTTGCCCACCAGCCCGGTGCGGTCAGCCTGGCACTGACCGAGCTGGCGCGCGTCGCCGATCTAGACCAGGCATTGCAGGTCGCCGACCGCACCCGCATCCCGGCGCAGAACCTGCTGCTGGCCGACAGCAACGGGCGCATCGGCTGGCGTGTGCTCGGTGCGCGCCCGGACCGTAGTGCCGGCTGCGCGCCCACCGACATGCGCACCACCGCGGCCGATGGCTGCCCGGCATGGGGCATCCGCAGTGACGCGGCGCCCTCGCTGATCGACCCGCCAAGCCACCGCCTGTGGACCGCCAACGGACGTGTGATGGACGGCGAAGCACTGGCTGTCGCCGGTGACGGCGGTTACGACCTCGGCGCGCGCGGGGCGCAGATCCGGGATGCACTGCAGGCCAACGAACGCTTCAGCGAAGCGGACCTGCTGGCGATCCAGCTGGATGACCGCGCGCTGTTCCTGCAACGCTGGTGGCACCTGCTGCGCCAGGTGGTGGTGGGCTCCAGTGACCCGCAACTGCAGCGGCTGGAGGCCGTCACGCGCAGCTGGGAGGGCCATGCGTCGGTGGACTCGGTGAGCTATCGGGTGGTGCGTGGTTTCCGCGGGATGCTGCTGGACGAAGTGTCCGGTGCGATGCTGGCACCGGCGAAACAAGCGCTGGGCGACGACTGGCTGGAACCGCGGCTGGCACAGTTCGAAGGCGTGCTGTGGCCGCTGGTCGACCAGCGCCCGCCGCACCTGCTGCCGCCTGGCCACGCAAGCTGGGACGCGCTGCTGGCCGACACCGCCAAGCGCCTGGAAGCGGACCTGACCGCGCAGGGGCCGCTGGCCGAGCGCAGCTGGGGTGAGCGCAATACCGCTGCGATCTGCCACCCGATCAGCCGTGCCCTGCCCACCTTCGCAGAACGCTGGCTGTGCATGCCGGCCGAGCCGCTGCCCGGTGACAACAACATGCCACGCGTGCAGGGGCCGGGCTTCGGCGCTTCGCAGCGGATGGTGGTGTCCCCCGGCCACGAGGCCGAGGGCATCATCCACATGCCGGGCGGCCAGAGCGGCCACCCGTTGTCACCGTTCTGGGCGGCCGGCCACGAGGATTACGTGCACGGGCGGCCGACCCCGTTCCTGCCCGGTCCCAGCCGGCACACGCTGACCCTGCGGCCCGCCCGCTGACGTCCCGACGCGCCTGATTCATCCATGGCCGTCGACCGTCCGGCGGTAGCGCCGCAGGCAGCGGCCGCATGTCAGGCCAACGCCGCTTCGTGCACGCCGGCGATCGCCCGGCCGGACGGGTCCGCGGCGGCGGCGAAACTGGCATCCCACGCGATCGCCGCCGGTGACGAACAGGCGATCGACTTGCCACCGGGCACGGTTTCCGCCGCCGCATGGCTGGGGAAGTACTGCTCGAACACGTGGCGGTAGTAGTACGCCTCTTTGGTCTGCGGCGGGTTGTGCGGGAAGCGCTTGTCGGCGGCAGCCAGCACACGGTCGCTGACCTGCGCTTCGGCATGCGCCTTCAGCCCGTCGATCCAGCCGTAGCCCACGCCGTCGCTGAACTGTTCCTTCTGGCGCCACAGGATGCTGTCCGGCAGATAGCCTTCGAACGCCGCACGCAGCACGCCCTTCTCCACCCGGCGGCCACCGGAGGCTTCGCTGCCGACCATCTTGTGCGCGGCATCGAAACGCATCGCCACGTCCAGGAACTCACGGTCCAGGAACGGCACGCGCGGCTCCACGCCCCACGCCATCATCGACTTGTTGGCGCGCAGGCAATCGTAGTTGTGCAGGGCGTCCAGCTTGCGCACCAGTTCGTTGTGGAACTCACGCGCATCCGGCGCCTTGTGAAAGTACAGGTAGCCCCCGAAGATCTCGTCGCTGCCCTCGCCGGACAGCACCATCTTCACCCCCATCGCCTTGATCCGCCGCGCCAGCAGGAACATCGGCGTGGAGGCGCGGATGGTGGTGACGTCGTAGGTTTCGATATGGCGGATCACCTCCGGCAGTACGTCCAGGCCTTCTTCGAAGGTGTATTCGAATCCGTGGTGCACGGTGCCCAGCGCCTCGGCGGCAATGGCGGCGGCGGCAAGATCGGGCGAGCCCTTGAGCCCGATGGCGAAGGAATGCAGGCGCGGCCACCACGCTTCACTCTCTCCACCGTCTTCGATGCGCCGCCGCGCATAGCGTGCGGCCACCGCGGCCACCAGCGAGGAGTCCAGCCCACCGGAGAGCAGCACGCCGTAAGGCACGTCGCTCATCAGCTGGCGCTCCACCGCGCGCTCGAACGCTTCACGCAGTTCGGCCAGGTCCACCGGCTTGCCCTGCACAGCGTCGTAGTCGCGCCAGGACTGCTGGTAGTAACGCACCAGTTCGCCGGTTGCGCTGTCGTAGTAGTGACCCGGCGGGAACTGCGCGGCGTCGGCGCAGCTATCCACCAGCGCCTTCAATTCGGATGCCACGCGCAGGCGCCCCTGCGCGTCGTGGCCCCAGTACAGCGGCACCACCCCGATCGGGTCACGCGCCACCAACACCCGCGCGGCCGCCTTGTCCCACAACGCGAAAGCGAAGATGCCGTTGAGCCGTTCCAGCCACTGCGACGGTTCACCCTGGCGGTACAGCGCGTTGATCACCTCGCAATCCGACCCGGTCTGGAACGCGTACGGCTGGCTCAATACGGCCTTCAGCTGCTGGTGGTTGTAGATCTCGCCGTTGACCGCCAGCGCCAGGCTGCCATCGTCGGACAGCAACGGCTGCGAGCCACCGGCGGGATCGACGATGGCCAACCGCTCGTGCACCAGCAGCGCGCCGTCGTCCAGGTAGACACCGCTCCAGTCCGGGCCGCGGTGGCGCTGGCGCTGTGAGGATTCCAATGCGTGCCGGCGCAGCGCGGGGAGGTCATCGCCGGCCTGCAGGCCGAATATTCCGAAGATCGAACACATGGGGGAAGCTCCTGTTTGGTGTCTATACGCGGTAGGGGTGTTCGACCGGCCAGCCTGGCCCGGAAGGTTTCCCGGGCACAAAAAAAACCCGCATCGGTCGATGCGGGTTTTCTGGTGTCCGGGTGTGTAGTGTCTTATCTACCCAGGGCGCAGTCCCGCATCGGCCGCGCACGATTATTCGCGCGCAGGTTATTGCGGTTGGTATTGCGGACGGCGGTGGCGGGGATCCAGGACATGGATCGACCGTAACCGGGTTCCGGCGGCGGCGCAACTGTTGCGATGGCAACCGTTCCTGCGCCGGCGTTCAGCCGCCACGCGGTCGACGTCCCGGATAATCTCCCGCCCCCTTCAGGACTTCACGGATGATTCCCTTCCCCCGCCGCGCACTGTTGCATGCGCTGGCACTGCTTGCCCTGGCCGGTTGCGCCAGCACGCCCACCCGCCCGCCCAGCGACACCGAGCGCGATGCCCTCGCCGCGGCCGCCGATGGCCGTTTCGACTCGGCGCTGCGCGTGGCCCGGATGTACCAGGCCTGGAATGATCCGCGCGCGCTGGACTGGTACGCACGCGCGGCCGCGACGACCCCGCGCACGCACCACAGCACCAGCGCCGAGGAAACGCTCGGGACGCTGTATGCGCGCGGCCGCCTGGACAGCGGCGAGGGCCCACAGAAGCCCGCCGACGTGGTCATGAAGGCGTCACCGCGCAAGGCGTTCCGCTGGTTCCAGAGTGCGGCCTACCACGGCTCGCCCTATGCGATGCACGACCTGGAGCGCTGGTACGAAGGTCGCGGCGACATGACCGGCGCGCTGCGCTGGCGGCTGCGTTCGGCGGTGTACCTGCGCGAGCTGTACAAGCTGAAGCCGCTGCGCGAGGCAACCAGCGGCTCGGCACCGCACGGCCAGCCGATCGATCCCGGCCCGGCGCCGAACCCGGTCATCGCCGGCATCCAGCGCCGCGCGGCGCGCGGCGATGCCGAGGCACAGGTCGACCTCGGCGCGCTGCATGAGGCCGGCATCGGCGTGGTGCAGGACAAGGCCGAAGCATTGCGCTGGTATGAACGTGCCGGCAGGCAGGGCAACGTGTATGGCCAGTACCTGGCCGGGCTGGCCGTGGGCCGCGGCGGCGACGGACTGGCCAAGGACGTGGATGCGGCGGCGGCATGGTTCGCCCTGGCCGAAGCACAGGGCTTCTACATGGCGGCCGAATCGTATTGGCGCGAGGCGATCGCACCGCCCTTCTGGACGTTCGAGTAACGGCTCCACGCTGGCTTTGTACACACTCCAATGCGATGCTCAAGTCTATTGTGAGCGGTGTACATCGCCCAGAATGGCGGGATGACGACCGCCATTTTCCGCGCTGAAACCCTCACCCGCGAACGCATGCAGGCGATCATCGCCGCGCACCCCCGCGCGGCGATATTCGAAGGCTGCAGCTTCGATCATGGCGACTTTTCGCGGCTGGACATGGACGGCTTCCAGTTCAACCAGTGTTCGCTGGCGGGTGCGAACTGGTTGGCGGCTTCGCTGGAGGAAAGCCAGTGGAACAAGTGCCGCGGCGCGGCCTGCGACTTCAGTTCGGCCCTGCTCAGCGACGCGCGCTTTTCGCACTGCGATCTCAACAACAGCCACTGGCGGCGCGCTACGTTGTCTTCGGTGCAGTTCCTGGATTGCAAGCTGACCGGCGCGCACCTGCAGGAGGCAAGCGGATGGGCACTGGAGTTCCGCGACTGCCTGATGGTCAGTGCCGACCTGCGCGGCCTGTCGTTCCGCAAGGCCCAGTTGCAGGGCATGGATTTCTCCGATGCGGATCTTTCCGGCTGCGACTTCCGCGAGGCGGTGTTCAATGGCGGCAGCCTGCGCCACGCGCAGACGCGGCTGACCCGCTTCGAAGGCGCGGACCTGCGCGGGACCGACATCACCGGGCTCAACGTGATGGAGGCCAAGCTGTTCCGGAAAGCGGTGATTTCGCAGCGCCAGGCCGCCGCCGCGCTGGCCGCGTTCGGCCTGGTGGTGGCCTAGCCGCGATCCGCTTTCACCCCAGCAGGCGTTCGACCAAGCGCTGGTACAGCGCCGGCAGCCGCTCCAGGTCGTCCACGCGCACGTTCTCGTCCACCTGGTGGATGCTCGCATTGACCGGCCCCACTTCGATGCACTGCGCGCCCAACGGGGCAATGAAACGCGCGTCCGACGTTCCGCCACCGGTGCTTTCTTCCGGCGGCGCGCCGGCGAATTCGCCGAGCACCTCGCGTGCCACGCGTCGCAGCGTGCCTTCCGGGGTATGGAACGGCTCGCCACTGCGATGCCACTTCACGGTGTACTCCAGCCCGTGCCGGTCCAGCAGCGCAGCGATCTCCGTTTCCAGCCCGTCCGCGTTCCAATGCGGGTTGTAACGCAGGTTGAAATCGACCTGCAACTGGCCGGGAATCACGTTGTTGGCACCGGTGCCGGCCTGCACGTTGGACACCTGCAGGCTGGTCGGCGGGAAGCTTTCAAAGCCCTCGTCCCAGCGCCGGGCAACCAGTTCGGCCAGCGCAGGCGCGGCCTGGTGGATCGGGTTGCGCGCCTTGTCCGGATACGCGACATGGCCCTGCACGCCCTGCACCAGAAGGCGCGCCGACAGGCTGCCGCGACGACCGACCCGCAGCAGGTCCCCCAGGCGTGCGGTCGACGACGGCTCACCGGTGATGCACCAGTCGATACGCTCGCCGCGCTCGGCGAACAGCCGCGCGACATGGCGCACGCCATCGATCGCATCGCCTTCTTCGTCGCTGGTCAGCAGTACCGCCAGCGTGCCCGGGTGATCAGGGTGCGCGGCAACGAACTGTTCGGCTGCGACCACGAAGGCGGCCACGCTGCCCTTCATGTCGGCCGCGCCGCGCCCGTACAGCACGCCATCGCGCACGGTCGGCACGAACGGATCGCTGGTCCAGTCCGCCACCGGCCCGGTGGGCACCACATCGGTGTGGCCGAGCAGTACCAGCACTGGCCCACCGCTGCCGTGGGTGGCCCACAGATTGTCGACCTCGCCCAGCCGCAGGTGCTCGCACTGGAAGCCGACGGCCTGCAGCCGCGTGGCCAGCAACTGCTGGCAGCCCGCATCATCGGGGGTGACCGACGGCCGTGCGATCAGGTCGCAGGCCAGGTCGAGCACCGCACTCACGCGCCCACTCCGAAGCGCTGCTTGAAGCCGTTGTCCGAGAAGCCCTGGCTGACCTTGCCATCGGCGGTCACCAGCACCGGCCGCTTGATCAACTGCGGGTATTCGCGCAGCAGCAGCTTCCACTCGGCGTCCGAATCGGCCGCCTTGCGGTTGTCCGGCAGTTGCCGCCACGTGGTGGAGGATTTATTGACCAGCGCGGGGAAGCCACCGGCCTGGCTGGCCCAGTTGATCAGCGTCTCGGGCGAAGGCGTGTTCTCTCGATAATCAACGAAGGTGTACGGCACCTCGAAACGGTCCAGCCACCTGGTGGCCTTCCTGCAGGTGTCGCAGTTCTTCAACCCGTGCACGGTGGTGGTCATCGTAGTCAGTCAGCCAGGCCGCGCAGCAGGTCGTTGACGCTGGTCTTGCTGCGGGTACGCGCGTCCACCTGCTTGACGATCACCGCGCAGTACAGCGAATGGGTGCCGTCGGCCGAAGGCAGCGAGCCGGACACCACCACGCTGTAGGGCGGGATGTAGCCGTAGCTGATTTCGCCGGTGGCGCGGTTGTAGATGCGGGTGCTCTGGCTGAGGAACACGCCCATGCCGATCACGCTGTGATGGCCGACGACAACGCCCTCCACCACTTCCGAACGCGCACCGATGAAGCAATGGTCTTCGATGATGGTCGGGCTGGCCTGCAGCGGTTCCAGCACGCCACCGATGCCGGCACCGCCGGACAGGTGGCAGTGCTGGCCGATCTGCGCGCAGGAACCAACGGTGGCCCAGGTGTCGACCATGGTGCCTTCGCCGACGTACGCACCGATGTTGGTGAAGCTCGGCATCAACACCACGTCCTTGCCGAAGTACGTGCCGCGGCGCGCGATCGCACCCGGCACCACGCGTACGCCAGCGCGGCGGAACTTCGCTTCGTCATGGCCGGCGAAGCGCGATTCGACCTTGTCCCAGAACGGTGCCGGGCGCGCATCGACCACCGCCATGTCGTTGACGCGGAAGTACAGCAGCACCGCCTTCTTCAACCACTCGTTGACCTTCCAGCCGCCGTGCCCGTCCGGCTCGGCGACGCGGAACTCGCCGCTTTCCAGGCCATCGATGACCCGGCCGACCAGCGGCTTGGTGGAGCCCTCCAGCTCATGCAGGGTCAAGGTGGCACGGCGCTCGAAGGCGCTCTCGATGCCGAACTTCAATTCTTCCACGCCCACTGCAGGCGGCTTGCGCAGCGACTTGCGGGCGATGTTTTCCGCGCGGGCGTTCTCCGCCGGCACCTTCTTCGCGACGGCCTTGCTGGCGGCCGATTTCTTCGCGATGGTCGACTTGGCCGCTGCCTTTTTCACGGCCGGCTTGACCGCCACGGCCTTGCCAGCGGTGCGCTTCCTGGTTGCCACGGTCTTGGCAGCGGCGGTTTGACCAGCCGTCGGCTGTTGTGAAGCTTTCTTGGTCGGCTTGGTGGCCATCAGTGGGTATCTCCGGCGTTTCGGTCTGGGTCCAGGCAGCACAGCATGGCGTCCTGCAGCTGTTGCCTGGCGGTTTCATCCAGGGGGAGGTCGTGTTCGTCAGTGATCACGAAAGTATCTTCGGCGCGTTCGCCGAACGTGGCGATGCGTGCATCGTGCACGCGCAGTCGCTGGTTGCGCAGCACGTGAGCCACGTCGGCCAGCAGGCCGGGGCGGTCGGGGGCGACCAGGCTGAAGCGGGTGCCGGTGGCATCGCCCGCTTCATCGCGGAATTCGATGCGCGGGGCGAAGCGGAAGTGCCGCAGCTGGCGCGGGATCGCGCGTCGCGAAGGACGCAGCCGCGACAGGTCGCCGGACAGGGCCTCGCGCAGGGCGGCCTCAAGCCGCAGCGGGTCGCCATCGGCGAAGCTGTCGGCCGGGTTCACTTCGAAGGTATCGAAAATCGTATCCGAAGGACCGTCCAGCACGCGCGCCCGGTGGATGCCGTAGCCCTTGCGGTCCAGCGTCATCACGATCGCGGCGAACAGGCCGTCGCGGTCGGGCGAATGCACGAACACTTCCAGCGCCGGGTCATCCGGGCTGATCGGGCGCACCTTCACCAGGGTATGCCCCTGGCGGATCGGCACCAGCGCACCCGCCTGCCACGCCAGCTGCTCCGGGCGCAGGCGGATGAACCCTTCATCCGGCATCACCGCGAACTGGCGGCTGATCGTGGCATCGTCATAGCCCTGCTCGCGCACCAGCTGGCGCACGTATTCGCGCGCCTCGATCACCCGCTCGGCGGCCGGCAGCGGCGGCTCCAGGCCCTCGCGTAGTGCACGACGGGTAGCGAAATACAGGTCGGCCAGCAGACGGTCTTTCCACGCATTCCACAACTTCGGACTGGTGCCGGCGATGTCGGCGCAGGTCAGCAGGTACAGGTAATCCAGCCGCTCGCGGCTGGCAACCAGGGTCGCGAAGCGGTGGATCACCGCCGGATCGGAGATGTCCTGCTTCTGCGCAGTCACCGACATGCGCAGGTGCTGTTCCACCAGCCAGGCCACCAGGTCGGTATCGGCGGTACTCATCTCCAGGGTCTGGCAGAAGGCACGCGCGTCGACCGCGCCGAGCTCGGAATGATCGCCACCGCGGCCCTTGGCGATGTCATGGAACAGCCCGGCAAGCAGCAGCAGTTCGGGCTTGCGCAGGCGCGGCCATACCTCATGGGCGATGGAGAAGCGTTCGGCGGCCCTGCTGCTGGAAAACTCACCCATGTTCCGCAGCACCATCAGGGTGTGCTGGTCCACGGTGTACACATGGAACAGGTCGAACTGCATGCGACCGCTGACCTGGGCGAAGGCCGGGACCCACTGGCCGAGCACGCCCAGCCGCGCCATGCGCGACAGCGTGTCGACCGGCCGCGGCTGGCGCAGCAGCGACAGGAACTGCTGGCGCGTGTGGGGAGAGGCCTGTTCGTACCCGGGCAGCTGCGGCAGTGCTTCGGCCAGCGCGCGCGCGGTGAGCGAATGCAGCCCGCGGACCTGCGGATTGTTGGCCCAGCTGGAAAACAGGGCGAAGACCTCGCCGATCTCCCCGCGTGGCCAGTCCGCGTCATTGGCTGCCAGATACCCCCGGCGCAGCGAGAAGCCGACCGTCAACGGTTCGGGCACCGCCTCGCCATCGAACTGTTCTTCAAACCGCTGCAGCAACCGGTCGCTGATCCGCCGCACCACCGAAGCAGCGCGGTAGAAGCCCTGCATCATTTTCTCGACACCCAGGCTTTCCAGGTCGTCCTCGAACCCCAGGCGCGCGGCCAGGGTTTTCTGGTAGTCGAAGCGCAGCCGTTCTTCGGGGCGTCCGGCGACCAGGTGCAGCCCGTAGCGCAGCCCGGCCAGCACCGCGCGTTCGCGCTGCAGGGCCACCGCTTCATCGGCGCCGAGGTGGCCCAGGCCGACCAGCGCCTCCAGTTCACGCACGCCGAAGGCACGCAACGCCATCCAGCCCAGCGTATTGAGATCGCGCAGCCCGCCGGGTCCGTCCTTCAGGTCCGGCTCGAGGTTGTCGGCGGTATCACCGAAGCGGGCATGGCGGGTGCGCAGCTCATCGAGCTTGGCCAGGAAAAAGGCCCGTGGCGGCCACAGCGATTGCGCATCGGTGGCCTGCCGCAGGCCGCGCCGCTCGCCCTCGGTGGCGACCAGCGGGCGTGCCTCGATCAGCGCGGTCATCACGGTCTGGTCAGCGGCCGCCTCCCGGCACTGCTGCAGTGATCGCACCGCATGGCTGACCGGCAGGCCACAATCCCACAGCAGCGCGAAGAAGCGCGACAGCCCGGCTTCGACGGCGTGCTGCGCCTGTGTCTCGCCCAGTACCAGCACGTCGATATCCGAGTGCGGGAACAGTTCGCCGCGCCCGTAGCCGCCCACGGCAAACAGCGAAAGGCCTTGCCCGGCCGGCAGGCAACGCTGCCAGGCCAGGCGGATCAGGTGGTCGGCCGCCCGTGCACGCAACGCCAGCAGGCGCTCGATCCGGTCGCCCTGGTCGAAGCGGCGGTGCAGGCGCGCGTCGGTCTGCTGCAGCGCCTGGCGCGCCGCAGCAGCCCATTCGACATCGGGCACCGACGACGCCGGCGTGTCCAGCAACGACCCCGCCGGCAGCATCGTCAAGCGACCTGCGATTCGCCCGGCGCCAGCGTCAACACATCCACGCCGGTCTCGGTGACCGCGATCATGTGCTCCCACTGCGCCGACAACTTGCGGTCCTTGGTGACTACGGTCCAGCCGTCAGGCAGTACCTTGTTGTAACGGGTGCCTTCGTTGATCATCGGCTCGATGGTGAAGGTCATGCCCGGCTGCAGTACGAGGCCCTGCCCCGGGCGGCCGTAATGCACCACCTGCGGCTCATCGTGGTAGACCTTGCCGATGCCATGGCCGCAGTACTCGCGCACCACGCTGAAGCGCTCGCTTTCGGCGTAGCTCTGGATGGCATGGCCGATATCGCCCAGGGTGGCGCCGGGCTTGACCGCGCGGATGCCGCGCCACATCGCTTCATAGGTCGCATCGACCAGGCGCTTGGCCATGACCGACGGCGTGCCCACGTAGTACATGCGGCTGGTGTCGCCGTGCCAGCCGTCCTTGATCACGGTGACATCAATGTTGACGATGTCACCGTCCTTGAGCACCTTGGCCTCGCTGGGGATGCCATGGCAGATCACGTTGTTGACCGAGGTGCACACGCTCTTGGGGAAGCCGCGGTAGCCGACGTTGGCCGGGATCGTCTTCTGCACGTTGACGATGTGGTCATGGCAGATGCGGTCCAGCTCTTCGGTGGTGACACCGGGCTTGACGAAGGGCGTGACGATGTCCAGCACTTCGCTGGCCAGTCGCCCGGCCTCGCGCATCAACTCGATTTCCTGGGGGGTTTTCAGATTTACGCTCATGCCTGCCATTATCGCCGATCCGGGCCCGATGCTGAACGGGTTCGTGACACAGCGACAGCCGGGGCTGACCGAGGGCACGGGACCATAAAGGAAGCTGAATACGCGCCGGCACCCGCTCTCGCCGGGCTCCGAGCCGTGGCGGACGGCCGCTCCAGGCCTGTCGCGACGCCGCCGCCGGCGCTCACCTGGGGCTGATTGCAGCGCAGCCCCCTGCTGGCCTATAATTGGTGGATTGCCTGCCGCATCCCTGCGCGGGACATCGTCCACACCGGACGTCACCGGTGAATCCACACCCATCGTCCCGATCCGTGCCGGGGTGCCCCGCAAGGGGTTCGGCCACGGAGACGATGGGGAAGCCCAACCCCGGAACCATCAATGCGCGCCCGCGCAGTCCCGCACACTTTCCGCGGGCGTCCCGCAAGGGACAACGGAGCACGCCGGTTCCCTGCCAGGAGTTTTGCAATGCCCCAGATCACCATGCGCCAGATGCTCGAAGCCGGCGTCCACTTCGGTCACCAGACCCGTTACTGGAACCCGAAGATGGCTCCGTACATCTTCGGTGCCCGCGGCAAGATCCACATCATCAACCTGGAAAAGACCGTCCCGCTGTTCAACGATGCGATGAACTTCATCTCCTCGGTGGCCCAGAAGCGCGGCACCATCCTGTTCCTGGGCACCAAGCGCAGCGCGCGTGAGTCGATCCGCGAAGAAGCCGAGCGTTGCGGCATGCCGTTCATGAACCAGCGTTGGCTGGGCGGCACCCTGACCAACTTCCGTACCGTCAAGCAGTCGGTTGCCCGCCTGAAGGAACTGGAAGCCGGCGAGAACGACGGCAGCTTCGAGAAGCTGGTCAAGCACGAAGTGCTGGGCCTGCGTCGCGAGCGCGACAAGCTGGAAGCTTCGCTGGGCGGCATCAAGGACATGAACCGCCTGCCGGACGCGATCTTCGTGATCGATATCGGCCATGAAGACATCGCCATCAAGGAAGCCAAGAAGCTCGGCATCCCGGTGATCGCCGTGGTCGACACCAACTACAACCCGGAACTGGTGGACTACGCCATCCCGGGCAACGACGACGCCATCCGTGCCGTGCAGCTGTACGCCCGCGCCGCCGCTGACTCCGTGCTGGAAGGCAAGGCCGCTGCGCCGCACGCCGCCACCGTGCGCGAAGAAGAGTTCGCCGAAGCCGCTGAAGGCGAAGAGGCCAAGCCGGCCCGTCGCGCTCCGGCCAAGAAGGCGGCGCCGAAGAAGTCCGACGACGCACAGGCCTGATCCAGGCCCCGGGTGGATGCGCTGCGTCCACCCGCCCTGCCGGCCGCTTCGGCGGCTGACAGCACCCTGTCATACGGGCCGGCCAGCATGCCGGCCCAACCCCTTTCTTTTGTGAGGAAATCCCATGGAAATCACTGCTTCCCTGGTCAAGGAACTGCGCGAGCGCACCGGCGCCGGCATGATGGAATGCAAGAAGGCGCTCGTTGAGAACAACGGCGACATCGAGGCATCCATCGAAGCGCTGCGCAAGTCCGGCCTGGCCAAGGCTGACAAGAAGTCCGACCGCGTTGCCGCCGAAGGCGTCATCGTGGCCGCCCAGGAAGCCGGCAAGGCCGTGCTGGTCGAGATCAACTCCGAAACCGACTTCGTCGCCAAGGATGAGAACTTCACCAACTTCGCCAAGTCGGTCGTCGACATTGCGCTGTCCTCCGGCGCTGCCGACATCGATTCGCTGAAGGCCGCCAAGCTGGCTTCGGGCGACACCGTCGACGAGACCCGCGCCGCGGTCATCGCCAAGGTCGGCGAGAAGGTCGACGTGCGTCGCATCGTGCGCCTGGAAAGCAGCAACAACGTGGCTGCCTACGTCCACGGCGGCCGCATCGGCGTGCTGGTGGAGCTGGCCGGTGGCGATGCCGAGCTGGCCCGTGGCCTGGCCATGCACGTGGCCGCGATGAACCCCCCGCACAACAAGGCGTCCGACGTTCCGGCCGACTTCGTTGCCAAGGAGAAGGAAATCGAGCTGGCCAAGATGACCGACAAGGACAAGGCCAAGCCGGCCGACATCCTGGAGAAGATCATCAGCGGCAAGATCGCCAAGATCGTCAACGAAGTCACCCTGTACGGCCAGCCGTATGTTCTGAACACCGACCAGACCGTCGAGCAGGTGCTGAAGGCTGCCGGCGCCGACGTGGTGGGCTTCAAGCGCCTGGCCGTGGGCGAAGGCATCGAGAAGGTGGTGGAAGACTACGCCGCCGAAGTGATGAAGCAGGCCGGCCTGGCTTGATTGCCGGGTTGACCTGATTCACGAAGAAGCCGCGCCCTGCGCGGCTTTTTTGTGCGTGCGGCGCAGGGGCCCCGGGACAGCGCCGTGCTGCCTTTGCGTTATGTGGCGTTCGGACCGATACTTCTTCCGGGGGAGTTCGTTGAGTGCAAGGGCCACTATGCAGATCTGTGACGGAACCCTCATCCCGCACCCTTGAACGAACGACTCGATATGCCTCCCGAGCTGACAGCCGTCCTGGCGCTCTGCCGCAATCTCCCGTCGCCTCCCGGCATCGCGCTGCGCATCATCGAACTGGCCCAGGATCCCGAAGCGGACCTCAGCACCGCCGCCGACATCATCGCCATCGACATGGCGCTCAGCGCGCGCATGCTGCGCATCGCCAATTCCCCGCTGTATGCCAGCCGCCGCCGGATCGACAACCTGGGCCAGGCGCTGACCATGCTCGGGCTCAACGCCACCCTCAGCCTGGCCCTGGGCTTCACCATCACCCAGGGCGTGGCGGGTAGTGCCGGCAGCCCCGGACAGGACGTGCGCGAACGCGCGTGGCGGCGCAGCATCCTCAGCGCGCTGGCCGCCAGCCAACTCGGCCAGGCGCGCGGGCTGCGCCGGCTGGAAGAGCTGATGCTGGCCGGCCTGCTGCAGGACATCGGCGTGCTTGCGCTGGCCCAGTCGCACCCCGACACCTACCTGCCCTTGCTGCGCGACGCCGACAGCAACGCGACCCTGCTGGACGCCGAACGTGCGCAGCTGCAGTGCACCCACGCCGAGGTCGGGGCCTACATGGCCGCGCAGTGGGACCTGCCCCGCTACCTCAGCGAAGCGATCGCGCGCAGTGAAGACAGCACCCTGTCCGGGGACACCTTCCAGGCCTGCGTCCAGCTGTCCGGCACGGTGGCCGACATCTGGCTGGACAGCGACCCGGATGCGGCTCGCGAACGGGCACTGGAGCAGGTCCATGCGCGCCTGCAGCTGGACAGCGCCCAGTTCGACCTGGTGCTGGCGAAGATCAGCGAGGCGCTGCCCACCATCGCCAGCCTGTTCGATGCCTCCCCTGCCACCCCGGAGCGCGTGCAGCTGCTGATCGACCACGCACAGGAACTGGCGACCCTGCGCAACCTGCGCCAGATGCAGGACGCCGAGCAGGCCCGGCGGCGCGCAGACGAGTTCGAAGCGCGGGCCAACCGGCTCACCGAACAGGCCCACCGCGATGCCCTGACCGGCGTGCTCAACCGCCGCCAGCTGGAAACCGTGCTGGAGCAGGAGTTCCTGCGTGCGACCCGGCATGGCTGGCCCCTGTCGGTGGCCTTCATCGACCTGGACGACTTCAAGAAGATCAACGATGCGCACGGGCACCTGACCGGCGACGAGGTGCTGCGCGAGTTCGCCGGCACGCTGCAGGGCCATCTGCGCACCAGCGACACGGTGGCGCGCTTTGGCGGCGAAGAGTTCGTCGCGCTGCTGCCCAACACCACCGAAGCGGTCGCGCTGGACGTGATCCGGCGGGTGCTGGCACGCATCGTGTCCACGCCGATGGCGATGCTGGAAGGCGGTCCGCTGTTCATCACCTTCTCCGCCGGCGTGGCGACCCAGGGTGGTTACGAGCGATTCGCCGACGTGCAGGACCTGCTGCGTGCGGCCGATGATGTGCTGTACCGCTCCAAGAACCTTGGCCGCAACCGGGTGATCGCGCGTTCGCCGGGCGATGGAGCGGCCCTGGTCCGGCCGGCCGAAGCCCCGTCCGCCGCCTGAACCAGGGCCCGCGCGCGAAATAACTACAGCAGCGCCGCGCTTGCCAGTAGAATCTGCCGGGAATTCACGCACCCTGAGGTCCCCCATGTCCAAGCTCGCCTATCGCCGCATCCTGTTGAAACTTTCCGGGGAGGCGCTGATGGGGGACGAGGACTACGGCATCGACCCCAAGATCATCAACCGCCTCGCGCGTGAAGTGGTCGAAGCCCAGCAGGCCGGCGCGGAAGTGGCGCTGGTGATCGGGGGCGGCAACATCTTCCGCGGCGCCGGGCTGGCCGCAGGCGGCATGGACCGTGTCACCGGCGACCAGATGGGCATGCTGGCCACGGTGATCAATGCGCTGGCCATGCAGGACGCATTGGAAAAAGTCGGTGCCAAGGCCCGCGTGATGAGTGCCATCAAGATAAACGACGTGTGCGAGGACTACATCCGCCGCCGCGCCATCCGGCACCTGGAAAAGGGCCGCCTGGTGATCTTCGCCGCCGGCGTCGGCAGCCCGTTCTTCACCACCGATTCGGGCGCCGCCCTGCGCGCCATCGAGATCGGCGCGGACCTGCTGCTGAAGGCCACCAAGGTCGATGGCGTGTACGACAAGGATCCGAACAAGTACAGCGATGCGGTGCGCTTCGACAGCCTGACCTACGACGAAGTGATCATCCGCGGCCTGGAAGTGATGGATACCGCGGCCTTCGCCCTGGCGCGCGACAGCGACCTGCCGATGCGCGTGTTCGACATGGGCCAGCCGGGTGAACTGCTGAAGATCCTGCACGGCGAGAACATCGGCACCCTGGTCAGCGGCCGCAATCCCGCCGCCTGAGCGCCGGATGCACGACCGGGGCCCTGCGGTCCCGGCTGGGCGCCTATTCGCCTATAATCGCCCGATTCCAGTAATACCCAGGACCGGGCGATGCTCAACGACATCAAGCAGAACGCGCAGACGCGCATGGCCAAGAGCATCGACGCTCTGCGCCACACCCTGACCACCATCCGCACCGGCCGCGCCTCGCCGGCGCTGCTGGACGGCATTTCCGTGCTGGCCTATGGCTCGCAGTCGCCGCTGGCCAACGTGGCCACCATCAGCGTGTCCGAAGGCCGCTCGCTGGTGATCTCGGTGTTCGACAAGTCGCTGGTCGCAGCGGTCGAGAAGTCGATCTACGCCTCCGACCTGGGCCTGACCCCGACCGTGGTCGGCACCGTCATCCGCCTGAACCTGCCGCCGCTCACCGAAGAGCGCCGCAAGGAACTGGCCAAGACCGTGGGCAAGGAAGGCGAGGAAACCAAGGTCGCCATCCGCAACATCCGCCGCGACGCCAACCAGGAAGTGGCCAAGCTGCTCAAGGACAAGGAAATCACCGAGGACGACAAGAAGCGCGCCGAGGACGATATCCAGAAGCTGACCGACAACAGCATCAAGGACGTCGATAAGGTCGTGGCGGAAAAAGAGAAGGAACTGATGGCGGTCTGAAGCCGATGCCTTCAGCCCCGCCCCCGTTGCCCGCTGCGCTGCCGCGCCACGTTGCCATCATCATGGATGGCAACGGGCGTTGGGCACAGCAGCGCCGGCGCCCGCGCATGATCGGCCACCGGGCCGGCGCCCGCGCCGTCAACCGCACCATCGACCGCTGCCTGGAACTGGGCATCCCGGCGCTGACCCTGTTCGCGTTTTCCAGCGAAAACTGGGGCCGCCCGGATGACGAGGTGCAGGCGCTGATGAAGCTGTTCCTGCACGCGCTGGATCGCGAAGTGGACGAGCTGCACCGCCGTGGCGTGCGCGTGCGTTTCATCGGCGAACGCGAGCGCTTCGGCGCGTCGCTGGTCAGCCGCATGCAGCTGGCCGAACAGCGCACCGCGGACAACACCGCCATGACCCTGTCCATCGCCGCCAGCTACGGCGGCCGCCAGGACATCGCCCGTGCCGCGCGTACGCTGGCCCGGGAAGTGGCCGCCGGCCGCCTGTTGCCCGAACAGATCGACGAAACCCTGCTGGGCAGCCACGTGGCGCTGGCCGACATGCCCGCCCCGGACCTGTTCATCCGCACCGGTGGCGACACCCGCATCAGCAACTTCCTGCTGTGGCAGCTGGCCTACACCGAACTCTGGTTCACCGATGTGCTGTGGCCGGATTTCGATACCGACCAGCTGCAGCGCGCGCTGGACACCTACGCCGGGCGGGAGCGCCGTTTCGGCCTGACCAGTGCCCAGATCGCTGCCCTGGCCACCGAGACGTCCAGCCCATGACCAAGACCCGAGTCCTCGCCGCGCTGATCATGGCGCCGGCGGCCATCGCCGCGATCCTGCTGCTGCCCAGCCAATGGCTCGCCGCCGCCGCCGCCGCGGTGTTCCTGATCGGCCTGTGGGAATGGCTGAAGCTGGCGGGCGTGGAAGACACGCTGGCCCGCACCACCCTGCTGCTGCTCAACCTGGTGCTGATGGTGCTGGTGGTCTGGGACCGCGATGCCTCGCTGTTCCTGTTCCGCGTGGCCGCGCTGGTCGGCGTCGGCTGGTGGCTGCTGGCCCTGCTGTGGCTGCGCTTCTTCAATTTCGGTGCGCAGCCGGACAGCCCGGCGCGCGCGCTCAAGCTGCTTGCCGGCACCTTGGCGATCCTGCCGGCGTGGGCCTCGCTGGTGCTGCTGCATGCCTCCGGCGACCAGGGCCACCTGTGGCTGCTGACCGCGCTGGCCGTGGTCTGGGCCGCCGATTCGGGCGCCTATTTCGCCGGCCGCACCTTCGGCCGCCACAAGCTGGCCCCGCGCATCAGCCCCAACAAGACCTGGGAAGGCCTGTTCGGTGGGCTGCTCGCCGGCCTGCTGGTGGCCACCGTGTTCGGCCTCGGTTTCGGCGTGGACGCCTGGCAGCTGGTCAGCCCGGCACAGCTGCCCTGGCTGCTGCTGGTCACCGTAGTGGCAGTATTTGCCTCGGTGCTCGGTGACCTGTTCGAGAGCCTGCTCAAGCGCCATGCCGGCGCCAAGGACTCCGGCAGCATCATCCCCGGCCATGGTGGCGTGCTGGACCGTGTCGACGGCGTATTGGCCGCATTGCCGGTGTTTGCCATCGGCAAGGAAATCTTCGGACTCTGACCATGCATGCTGCCCCTGCCCTGTGCCGTGTCGCCGTGTTCGGCGCCACCGGCTCGATCGGCGCATCGGCGCTGGATGTCATCGCACGCCACCCGGACCGCTTCCAGCCGACCGTGCTGGCCGCCGGCACCCAGGTCGATGCACTCATCGCGCTGTGCCTTGCCCATCGCCCGCTGCACGCGGTGATCGCCGACGAGGCGCTGTACCCGCGCCTGCGCGACGGACTGCGCGACGCCGGCCTGGATACCGCCGCCCATGCCGGCAGTGCCGCGCTGGACGCACTGGCCGCCGGCGATGACTGCGATACGGTGATCGCCGCGATCGTCGGTGCCGCCGGGCTGTCGTCCACGCTCGCCGCCGCTGCGGCCGGCAAGCGGATCCTGCTGGCCAACAAGGAATCGCTGGTGCTGGCCGGGGAACTGCTGATGCGCACCGCGCAGCAGGCGGGGGCGGAAATCATTCCGATCGACAGCGAACACAGCGCCATCTTCCAGTGCCTGCGCTCGCGCGATGCCAGCCTGGAGGGCGCCGGCGTGCGCCGCATCCTGCTGACCGCTTCCGGCGGCCCGTTCCGTGGCCGCAGCCGCGCCGAACTGGAACGGGTCACCCCGGCACAGGCCGTGGCGCATCCCAAATGGTCGATGGGCCCCAAGATCTCGGTGGATTCAGCCACCCTGATGAACAAGGGGCTGGAAGTCATCGAAGCCCACCACCTGTTCAATGTGCCCGCGCCGCGGATCGAGGTGCTGGTGCATCCACAGAGCCTGGTCCATTCGCTGGTCGAGTTCATCGATGGCTCCACCCTGGCCCAGATGGGCCTGCCGGACATGCGCACCACCCTGGCCGTGGGCCTGGGCTGGCCACAGCGGATCGACGCCGGGGTCGGCGGGCTGGACCTGCTGCTGCAGGGCCGGCTGGATTTCGAAGCCCCCGATACCGATGCCTTCCCCTGCCTGGCGCTGGCCTGGCAGGCCATGGAGGCGGGCGGCACCGCCGCGGCGGTCCTCAATGCCGCCAACGAGGAGGCCGTTTCAGCGTTTCTTCAGGGAAGGATAGGCTTCCTGACCATTCCCGCGCTTGTGGATAACGCGCTGTCGACACTGCCGGTCGAGCCTGCCGATACACTGGGCGGCCTGCTCGCCGCCGACCAGCGTGCCCGCCTGCTCACCCGGACCGCCATCGAAGCCCTCTGAATGCCCTGCCCTGCCACCACCACCGTGCGCTGCCATGACTGAGTTCCTCGGATCGGTATGGTGGATGATCGTCAGCCTGGGCCTGCTCGTGACCATCCACGAGTTCGGGCACTACTGGGTGGCGCGCCGGTGCGGGATCAAGGTGCTGCGCTTCTCGGTGGGCTTCGGCAAGCCGCTGTGGTCGCGCCGCGACCGCCATGGCACCGAGTTCGCCATCGCCGCCATTCCGCTCGGCGGCTACGTGAAGATGCTGGATGAGCGCGAGGTGGAGGTGCATCCCCACGAACGCGGCCAGGCCTTCAACCACAAGACCGTCTGGCAGCGCATCGCGGTGGTGGCGGCCGGCCCGCTGGCCAACCTGCTGCTGTGCATGCTGCTGCTGTGGGCGATGTTCGTGATCGGCAAGCAGGATTATTCGGCTACCGTCGGCCGCGCCACGGGCATGGCCCAGGCCGCCGGCCTGCAGGGCGGCGAGCGCATCCTGTCGGTGGATGGCCGCAGCGTGGCCACCGTGGGCGAGGCCAGCATGGCACTCACAGCGGCGGCGATGGACCGCCACGACGTCACCCTGCAGGTGGTCGACGCCCAGGAACGCCAGCACCAGCGCGTGCTGCCGCTGTCCCAGCTGCCGGCCGGCTTCGACGAACGCCGGGTCGCCCCGCTGGCCGGGATCAACTGGCAGTTCTGGTTGCAGCCGGCGCTGGTCGACCGGCTGGTGGACGACTCCGCCGTGCGCGGCGTGCTGCAACCCGGCGACCTGATCGTGGCGGTGGACGGCGAGCGCATCGATGCGGCCGACCAGGTCTACCCGGCCGTGCAGGCACTGGGCAAGCGCGGCGGGCCCGGCATGATCGACGTGCTGCGCGGCGGCGAGCGGCTGGCGCTGGAAGTCACCCCCCGGCAGGGCCTGGATGGCAACCGGCAGGCCGTCTGGCAGCTAGGCATCGGTTTTTCCGAGTCGCACGCCCCCGCCTACGACACCGTGCTGAAGTACGGTGTCTTCGCCGCGGTGCCCGTCGCCATCGGCGAAACCGGCCGCATGGCCGCGGACTCGCTGGGCATGATGCGCCGGATCGTCACCGGCAGCGCCTCGCTGCAGAACGTTTCCGGGCCGGTCACCATCGCCCGGGTGGCCAATGTTTCCGCGCAGCGGGGCCTGGATTGGTTCCTCCAGTTCCTGGCCCTGCTGTCGCTCAGCCTGTGCATCATCAACCTGTTGCCCATCCCCGTCTTGGACGGCGGGCACCTGCTGTATTACCTTATCGAGTTGGTCAAGGGCAGCCCGCTCAGTGAGCGCGCCATGGCCGCCGGGCAGTTTGTTGGCCTGGCGCTGCTGGCAGGGCTGATGGGATTGGCGTTCTACAACGACATCCTTGGCCTGGTTACCCGATGAACCTGGGCTCCTTGATGAACTTTTCCCTGCTGTCGCCGTCTACACGTCGGCATCCCGCATCCCGCAACACGCAATCGACCTCAACCGGACGTGACATGACGCGACTCCCGAACCGCCGCCTGCTGGCCCTCGCCCTCGCTGTTGGCATCGGCGCCCCCGCACTGGCCCAGGCTGCCGCCCCCTTCACGGTCAGCGACATCCGCGTTGACGGCCTGCAGCGCATCAGCTCCGGTACCGTTTTCACCTATCTTCCGGTGGAACGCGGCCAGGCACTGACCGACGCCAAGATCAGTGAAACGATCCGCGCCCTGTACAAGACCGGCTTCTTCGAAGACGTGCAGCTGGACCGGCAGGGCGACATCCTGGTGGTCACGGTCAAGGAACGTCCGGCCATCAACAAGCTCACCGTCACCGGCAACAAGGACATCAAGTCCGACCAGCTGCTGAAGGGCCTGAGCGATATCGGCCTGAGCGAAGGCGGCACCTTCGATCGCCTGAGCCTGGACCGGGTGACCCAGGAACTTCGCCGCCAGTACAACGACCGTGGCAAGTACAACGTGGAAATCACCCCGGTGGTGAGCCCGCTGGACCGCAACCGGGTGGACATCGCGATCACCATCAAGGAAGGCAAGGCGGCCAAGATCCGCCACGTCAACCTGATCGGCACCGAGAAGTTCGAAGCCGAAGACATCCTGGATACCTGGGAGTCGAAGGAACACAACTGGGCCTCGTGGTACCGCCGCGACGACCAGTACTCCAAGGAAAAGATGTCCGGCGACCTGGAAAAGCTCAATTCCTGGTACCTGGACCGCGGCTACGTGGACTTCAGCATCGATTCCACCCAGGTGTCGATCAGCCCCGACAAGCGCGACATGTTCATCAGCGCCGGCGTCACCGAAGGCGAGCAGTACAAGATTTCCGAGATCAAGGTCAGCGGCGATACGGTGCTGCCGCAGGAAGATGTCGAGCGCATGGTCATCCAGAAGGCTGGCGACACGTTCTCGCGCGCGCTGCTGGAGTTCAGCAGCAACAGCATCACCAATTCGCTGTCCAACATCGGTTATGCGTTCGCCAAGGTGAACCCGATCCCGACCAGCAACCGTGCCGACCGTACCGTAGCGATCAACATGCAGGTCGTCCCCGGCCCGCGCGTTTCGGTCCGCCAGATCGTGTTCCGCGGCAATACCCGCACGTCCGACGAAGTGCTGCGCCGTGAAATGCGCCAGTTCGAGAACAGCTGGTATTCGCAGGCCGCGATCGACCGTTCCAAGATCCGCCTGCAGCGCCTGGGTTACTTCGAGGCGGTGGAAGTGGAAACCCCGGCGGTCACCGGCAGCAACGACCAGGTCGACGTTGTGTACAACGTCAAGGAAACCACTTCGGGCAGCTTCGTGTTCGGCCTGGGCTATTCCCAGTCCTACGGCATGACCACCTCGGTGCAGCTGTCGCAGAACAACTTCCTCGGCGGCGGCAACCGCGTGTCGGTGGAAGCATCGCGCAGCAGCTACCTGCAGCGTTACGGCTTCAGCTACACCAACCCGTACTTCACCGATGACGGCGTGTCGCTGGGCTACAACCTGTCCTGGCGCGAACTGGACTACTCCGACTTCAACACCGCGCAGTACAACAGCACCAACGGTGCCGCGCAGATGGTGTTCGGCGTGCCGATCACCGAGACCGACACGGTTTCGCTGATGTTTGGTATTGACAGCAACCAGATCACGACGTACCCGGGCTCGACGCCGCAGTCGATCATCGATTACATCAACGCCGTTGGCCGCAGGACCTTCCACGCGTGGCGTTCGGAACTAGGCTGGGCGCGCGATTCGCGCAACGACTACTTCATGCCCACGCGCGGTACGTACCAGCGCGTCGGCCTGGAGGCTACCCTGCCGGGCTCGACCGTCGAGTACTACAAGCTGAATTACCAGATCAGCAAGTACTGGCCGATCATCCCTTCGCTGGTGATCAACACCCGCGCAGAAGTCGGCTATGGCGACAGCTATGGCAACGACAGCACGGTCGTTCTGCCTGACGGGCGTACCGTTACTGCCTCCGGCTTGCCGTTCTATGAGAACTTCTATGCTGGTGGTACCAACTCGGTACGCGGCTTTGAAGACAATACGCTCGGCCCGCGTTCGGAGATCACCAATGGCTACCGCAACGGCCAGCCGCTCGGCGGCTCGCTGAAGACGGTGGGCTCGGTGGAAGCCTACTTCCCGCGACTCTTCGACAGCCCGTCGGCGCGCGTGTCGGCGTTCCTGGACTTCGGCAACGTGTATAGCGGCGTGGACAACTTCAAGGCCAACGAACTGCGCGTTTCCACTGGTGTGGCCCTGCTGTGGCGCGCTCCGGTGGGCCCGATCTCGATCAGCTACGCCTTCCCGCTGAAGAAGGAAGACGGCGACGAAGTCGAACGCCTGCAGTTCACCTTTGGTGGGCAGTTCTAAAAACATCGAAGTGCTGAAAAACGAAAACGCCGGGCATAGCCCGGCGTTTTTTTATGCCACCCGCGCCCTCAACGCGGCCGTTTGATGGGATTTATTATTAGTACACGTTCGCACTTAAGCTTGCATTTATTCGTCATTCCCAACGCCTCGTCGCTATCACCCATTTCATCGCAGCCAAGGTCCGCCTGAGAATCCTTGACGGACAATTGTCCGCACTCAAGGAAAGTCATGAAGCCTCAAATATTTGCAATAGGTCTTGGGATTTCGGCACTCGTCGCAAGCGGCAGCGCAGCTGCGCAAGGACGAGCACCAACCACTGCAACATCATTCGACGAAGCGAGCTCATTTTCCTTACCAAGCCAAGTCAATCTTCGTGAGATTTTTAGAGCATATCGCAAGGTATCCAACACTCATTCAACAGAGTTTTACTGGCCAGAGAACTGGGAAAAAATTGGCTTCATACTAGAAGGTTCATTGGGGTTCATTTCATCGACCCCATTTGCTGGAGGAACTGCTATCTATGGTTGTGGCGGGCCTGGCAACTGGAACTATTTTTCATCAGTAGATGAGAACTGCGAAGGCCAAGTTGTAGAGCCCTACGGCCGAAAAGGATACATCGCGACCTCACAGCTCCCAGGCACGATGCCGCTGTTTCGCTGCGTCTTTCGCTGGAACGGGAAGCACTTCCGCCATTTCGATACACTCCAAGCCAATTGCGAGGGGGTCCCCGGAGCCGTTAACAACGGGCCGCTTGGTTACGTCTTCCTCTGATTCCTCGAAATTGGATTGCGATCTACCATTGGAATTGGCCGCGAATCATTTTCGTGTGAGCGATGGTAAGCGGATGCTGCGCCCCAGCGTGCTCAGGACCACGGCCTAATGCGATACAGCGTGCCGGCCAGCGGCCGGCACCTACCGCCAGCGATCACCGCCTTGGTCGGGTCGACTCAGGGTCGACTGCGCTGAAAGCGTGCCGACCAGAATGGGGACCCACCAGGGGCGCGGCCCGCCGGATCCCCGGTAACATGACCACCGTCCCGCCACGCGGTAAACTCCCCGCGTGAACACTCCTACCTACACCGCCCAGCAACTCGCCGAGCAGTTCGGCCTGCAGGTCCATGGCGATGCCTCCACCTTGATCGGTGGCGTGGCGACGCTGGCCCATGCCGGACCCGGCCAGCTCACCTTCCTGGCCAACCCGCGCTACCGCGCGCAGCTGGCCGACAGCCAGGCCGGCATCGTGGTGCTGCGCGCCGACGACGCCGAGGCCGCCCCCGGCACCGCGCTGGTCGCCAAGGATCCCTACAACACCTTCGCCCGCATCGCCGCCCTGTTCGACGTGGCGCCCACGCGCGCGCCGGGCATCCACCCCAGCGCGGTCATCGACCCCAGCGCGCAGGTGGCCGCCAGTGCCCACGTCGGGCCATTCGTCACCATCGGCGAGCGCAGCGTGGTCGGCGAGAACTGCATCATCGGCGCCGGCAGCGTGATCGGCGAAGACTGCACGCTGGACAGCGGCTGCGAACTGATCGCCCGGGTCACCCTGGTCACCCGGGTGAAGCTGGGCAAGCGCGTGCGGATCCATCCCGGCGCGGTGTTGGGCGCCGATGGCTTCGGCCTGGCGATGGACGCCGGCAAGTGGATCAAGGTGCCGCAGCTGGGCGGCGTGCGTATCGGCGATGACTGCGAAATCGGCGCCAATACCTGCGTGGACCGCGGCGCGCTGGAAGACACCGTGCTGGCCGAAGACGTGCGCCTGGACAACCTGGTGCAGGTCGCCCACAACGTGCAGATCGGCGCCCATTCGGCGATCGCCGGCTGCACCGGCATCGCCGGCAGCGCCAAGATCGGCCGCTACTGCCTGCTGGGCGGTGCGGTGGGCGTGGTCGGCCACCTGGAAATCTGCGACAAGGTCGTGATCACCGGCAAGTCCGTGGTGCGCAACTCCATTACCGAGCCAGGCGAGTACTCGTCCGGCACCCCGTTGACCGACAATCGCACGTGGCGCAAGAACGCCGCGCGCTTCAAACAGCTCGATGCGCTGGCCCGTCGCATCCTGTCTGTGAGCAAGGAGAAGGAATGAGCCAGGAACAGACCCTGCCGGACATCGCCCAGATCCGGGCATTGATCCCGCACCGCTACCCCTTCCTGCTGGTGGACAAGGTCGTATCGATCGACTTCGAGAACCGCAGGATCGTCGCGCGCAAGAACGTCAGCATCAACGAGCCTTTTTTCCTGGGGCATTTCCCGGAACAGCCGATCATGCCCGGCGTGCTGATCATCGAAGCCATGGCGCAGGCCGGCGGCGTGCTGACCCAGCTCACCCTCGGCCGCGATGCACAGTCCAAGCTGTTCTACATGGTGAAGGTCGACAACGTCCGCTTCAGTGACAAGGTCGTCCCCGGCGATGTGCTGGAGATGCACGTGGAGATCAAGCGCGTGATCCGCAACATGGCGGTGTACGACTGCAAGGCCTTCGTCGACGGCAGGATCGTCGCGTGCGCCGAAGTCATGTGTGCCGGCACCCGCGAATAACCCAACAGGAGGACCACCGATGAGCGGACACGCTCCGTTGATCCACCCCACGGCCGTGATCGATCCATCGGCGAAACTCGCCGATGGCGTCCGCGTGGGCGCGTTCACCCTGATCGGTGCCGATGTTGAAATCGGCGAGAACACCGAGATCGGACCGCATTGCAGCGTGCACGGCCCCACCCGGATCGGGCGTGACAACCGTTTCATCGGCCATGTGGCGGTGGGCGGCGAACCGCAGGACAAGAAGTACGCCGGCGAACGCACCGAACTGGTGATCGGCGACCGCAATGTGTTCCGTGAGTTCGTCACCCTCAACCGCGGCACCGGCGGCGGCGGTGGCATCACCACCGTGGGCAATGACAACTGGATGCTGGCCTATACGCACGTGGCGCATGACTGCCACGTCGGCAACCACTGCGTGTTTTCCAACAACACCACGTTGGCTGGCCATGTGACCGTGGGCGACCACGTGATCATCAGCGGCTTTGCCGGTGCGCACCAGTTCTGCCGCATCGGCGCGCATGCCTTCCTGGGCATGGGCGCGCTGACCAATGGCGACGTGCCGCCGTTCACCATGGTCGGCAGCGATTCGCTGGGCCGCCCGCGCGGCATCAACAGTGAAGGCCTCAAGCGCCGCGGCTTCGATGCCGAGCGTATCGCCAGCATCAAGCGCGCCTACCGCACGCTGTACGTGGCCGGCCTGCCCTTGGCCGAAGCCAAGGTGCAGCTGGCCGAACAGGCCCGCAGCAGCGAAGACGTGGCCGAGCTGCTGGCGTTCATCGAACAGGCCGAGCGGCCGCTGCTGCGATGAGTCCTGCGCCGCTGCCGCCGACCGCTGCGGTCATCCCGCTGCTGCGCGTGCAGAACGCCCCGCTGCCGGGGCGCGTCGATCCCAGGCCGCTGCGCGTTGCGCTGGTGGCCGGCGAAGCGTCCGGCGACCTGCTCGGCGCAGGCCTGGTGAGCGAGCTCAAGGCGCGCTTCCCGAATGCCGAGTTCGCCGGCATCGGCGGTGACAGCATGCGCGGTGCCGGCTGCCAGACCTGGTTCGATGCCAGCGAGCTGGCGGTGATGGGCCTGACCGAAGTACTACGCCACCTGCCGCGCCTGCTGAAACTGCGCGCGCAGTTCCGCCAGCGCGTGCTGGAGTGGCAGCCGGATGTGTTCATCGGGATCGACGCACCCGATTTCAACCTGCCCGTGGAGCGCTGGTTGAAGCAGCGGGGCATCCGCACGGTGCACTACGTCAGTCCGTCGGTCTGGGCCTGGCGCGAGAAGCGTGCCGAGAAGATCGGCGCCAGCGCCGACCTGGTGCTGTGTCTGTTCCCGATGGAACCGCCGATCTATGCCCGGCACGGCATCGACGCCCGTTTCGTCGGCCACCCGATGGCCGATGACATTCCCCTGCACGTGGACCGCGAGCAGGCGCGCGCTACGCTGGGCCTGCCATCCAATGCCAAGGTACTGGCGGTGCTGCCCGGCAGCCGGCTGGGCGAGATCAGCCGGCTCGGCGAACCGTTTTTCGAGGCGGCATGGCAGGTATGCGAGCGCATCCCCGGGCTGCACGTGGTGGTACCGGCGGCCAACCCGGCCTGCCGCGCGCTCATCGATGAACAATTGTCGCGCTCGGCATTGCCGGTGGTGCACTCGCATGTGCTGGACGGCCAGGCACGTACTGCGATGATCGCCGCCGACGTGGTGGTGCTCGCTTCCGGTACCGCCACCCTGGAAGCGATGCTGGTGAAGCGGCCGATGGTGGTGGGTTACCGGGTCAACGAGCTGACCTACCGCCTCGTCAAGGCGCTGGGCCTGCTCAAGGTGGACCGCTATGCACTGCCCAACATCCTGGCCAACAAGGATCTTGCACCGGAACTGATGCAGCACGACTGCGTGCCGGAAAAGCTGGCCGCGGCGATCCAGCAGTGGTTCGACCATCCGCAGAAGATCATCGACCTGCAAGCGACCTACGAGCAGCTGCACGGAGCGTTGCGCCGCGATGCGTCGGCACGCGCGGCCGACGCGGTAGCCGAACTGGTCGCGCGCGGAGCGGTGGCATCGTGAGCCGCCGTGGTGCGGCCGCTGCCACGCTGGCGCTGTTCGGCGCCGGTGGCCCGGCCACGGCGGTGGTACGACGCATTGCCGGCGTGGACGAAGCCGGTCGCGGTCCGTTGGCCGGTCCGGTCGCGGTGGCGGCCGTGGTCTTCGACCCGGCACGGCCGCGGATCAACGGGCTGGATGATTCCAAACAGCTGACCGCCGCCCGCCGCGAGCAGTTGTACGACCGCATCATCGACCGCGCCCTGGCCTTCCATGTGGTGCTGGTGGACGCGCCCACCGTGGACCGGCTGAACATCTACCAGGCCACGCTGCAGGGCATGCGCGAGGTGGTGGCCGCGGTCGCCCACGTGGCCGACCTCGCCCGCATAGATGGCAACGTGGTGCCCAAGGGCCTGGTGCTGCCGGGCGAAGCGCTGATCGGTGGCGATGCCATCGACCGCGCGATCATGGCGGCGTCGATCCTGGCCAAGGTCAGCCGCGACCGGTACATGCAGCAGGTGCACGTGCAGTACCCGCATTTTGGTTTCGACCAGCACAAGGGGTATGGCACACCGGCGCATCTTGCCGCGTTGCGCGCGCATGGTCCGTGCGTGGAGCACCGACGCAGTTTCGCGCCCGTGCGGGAGTGCCTGGCGGTGCCGGTTGCTGCTCCGGTGGAGATGGCGCTGGCGCTGTGAGTGGGTCGAACGGGTGAGACCCCCTCGCGGGTGGCTGATTTCTAGCGGCATCTGGGGGTGGGCCGGGCGGTGGGGCTGGTCGGGGGACGGCAAAAACTGCGTCCATGCAGGCCTCGTTTCGCGCCATCCATGGCGCTCAACGCCCCCGCCCAGCCCCACCG